>JBGTSR010000012.1:0-183828 GCA_041940165.1 Acidobacteriota bacterium | reverse complement strand
GAGCACCGGCCGCAAGCGTCGATGTCGCCACCGTAGCCTGGCCCGCTCCGTTGACCGGCGAACTGCCGATCACAACGCCCGTCGCACAATCCGTCCCGCCATCGCGGAACGTGACCGTTCCCGTCGGCACTCCAGATCCCGGAGCAACCGCCGTCACCGTTGCAGTAAGAGTCACCGACTGCCCGTAGACCGAAGGGTTCGGCGAACTCATCACCTCGGTCATCGTATCCGCCGCATTCACCGTGTGTGTCGTCGTTTGCGAACTTCCGTTGAAGTTCGTGTCGCCGGAGTATGTTGCTGTCAGCGTCTTGACTCCGGGCGAAGTGCTCGGCAGTTGACAACTCGTCGCCGGCAGAGTGATAAGGCAGTTGTTCGTGCCGTCGGACACGCTGATCGTCCCCGTGGGCACTCCCGCCCCAGGCGGCACCGCTGCCACCGTCGCCACGACCGTATAGTTCTGACCAAAGACCGACGGATCAGGGTCGTCACTCATTATCGTCGTTGTTGTGTTCGCCTTGTTAACGATCAGCGTAGCCGTGGCGGTGCCGCTGTTGCCGAACGCTGAGGTCAGGCTGCCGCTTGTGTTGACGTGCGCTCCGGCATTGCCGACGACATCGGCCTGCACCGTACAGGTCGCTCCGGCGGCAACCGATCCACCCGAATATGTGATGACGCCGCTTCCGGCGGCAGCGGTAAGGGTGCCTCCGGTACAGGTTGTCGAGGCATTAGGCGGGCTTGCGATCGTCACGCCTGCCGGCAGGTTGTCGGTAAACGCGAGGGCCGTTGCCGGCAGTGCATTCGCCGTATTGTCGATCGTAAAGGTCAGCGTGCTCGTCTGGCCAAAGATCATCGTTGACGGCGAAAACGCCTTGCTAAAGCCCGGCGGTACGCTGCACGTGCCGGTTAGTACCGAGACATTCTCGGAAAAGTAATTCGCCGCTGCCAAGTCCTGTTTGCCGTCGCCGTTAAAGTCGCCTACCGCGACCGATTGAGAATACCGCCCGACGTCAAAATTCACTGCCGCCGCGAAACCGCCCGAACCGTCACCGGTCAGCACCGAGACATTGGAGGAAAAGAATAGGTCGGAACCAAGATTCGCTGTCGCGAGATCCTGCTTGCCGTCGCCGTTAAAATCGCCCACCGCGACCGAAACGGGATTCGATCCAACGCCGAAATTTACAGCTGCTGCAAAGCCGCCCGCACCGTTACCGGCCAGCACCGACATACTGCCGGAACGGCTCGCCGTAGCGATGTCCTGGTTGCCGTCGCCGTTAAAGTCGCCCACCGCGACAGATGTTGGACCGTTGACCCCGAAATTCGCCGGCGCACCAAAGCCGCTGGCACCGTCGCCGATCAGCACCGAGACATTGGAGGAACCAGCATTCGCCGACGCAATGTCTTGTTTGCCATCCCCGTTAAAGTCGCCCACCGCGACCGAAAGGGGCTCCGTTCCAACGCCGAAAGGTACAGCTGCTGCAAAGCCGCCCGCACCGTTACCGGTCAGCACCGAGACATTGTCGGAACCTGGATTCGCTGTCACGATATCCTGCTTACCATCCCCGTTGAAGTCGCCCACCGCGACCGAAGCGGGAAAGGATCCGACGCTGAAATTCACTGTCGCCGAAAAGCCGCCCGCCCCATCACCGATCAGCACCGAGACATTATCGGAAAATTGATTCGCCGCCACAATGTCTTGTTTGCCGTCGCCGTTAAAGTCGCCGACCGCGACCGAATAGGGACTCGTCCCGACGCTGAAACTCCCCGCTGCTGCAAAACCGCCCGCGCCATCGCCGATCAGCACCGAAACATTGTTGGAATTATTATTCGCCACCACGAGATCCTGTTTGCCGTCGCCGTTGAAGTCGCCGACCGCGACCGAGAGGGGACCTATCACACCGAAATCAACCTTGGGCAAAAATCCAGATATCCCGCCGCACGCCGCAGCAGTTACCGTCAGGTCGAAAGTGGCCGTGGTCGACCCGCCCGGGCCGAACGCCCTGACCGTCACCGGGTACGCGCCGGCCGGTATCTTCGCGTGATGAGCGTTGGTGATACGCACGACGCCCGTCGCCGGATCGGCCGTCAGTTCGCCGATAAAGCTCGTCGGTGCCGAAACCGTCATGCTTGTCGTATCAGTCGGCACCGCGGTCGGCGTAACCGTCATATTCCCGCTAAGTGCCAGAGCGGTCGCCGGATACACCCCAAGCGTCGGCGGATCGGCCTGTACTTCGAAGGCGCCAATATCGGTGCCGTCGGCGGCATTCGCTACAACGGAAGTGTCAAAAGTACGGGGGAATCCGATACCCCGCTGATCGTTTAGCAGCATCGTTCCCACATTGGTGCCCTTGTCGATCGCCGGGCTGCCCTGCAGCAACGCATGCGTCTGTGTCGGCCCGCCGTTGTTTGCAAGTACGCCGAGCATCGGGTTTAGCACACCCGCTCCGGTCCCGACCTGATCGTTATTCACGCCGTTTGTAAAGCCCGTCGCCGTTCCGACATTGCCGATCAGGTTGAATCCGGATGATGTGAACGCCCCTCCGACATCGGGCACCGTTGCGTTGTTCTGATTGGCAGCAATGATCGAGTTTTGCACGGTGAAACCTCCAAACAGTGAATAAACTCCGCCGGCACCGACGGACCCACTGTTAATGTTGTTGGTGATAGTACTGCTTGTGATAGTACTGGTCGCTATACCCCAAATTCCGCCCCCCGAATCAGCCGTATTTCCGGAAACCGTACTGTTGGTCAAATTTAACGTCGCGATACCACCTGTACTCAGACTCCCGATGCCACCGCCGGAGGACGACGTATTGCCACTGATGGTGCTGTTGGTGATATTGGTCGTTGAATTTATCACATCAGAACCAGATTCTTGGAATATGCCGCCGCCAAAGCCGGTGCTTGTGTTGTTCGAGATCGTGCTGTTGTTGATATTAAGCAGAGCCGTCCCACCAAACGCAGGAAAAGTACCGATCCCGCCGCCGAGCGCGGCAGAATTATTGCGTACAGTTGTGCCATTGACCGTAGTACTTCCACCGAAATTGGAGATACCGCCGCCGGCTGAACCATCTCCAGACACGTTATTGTTTCGCACGATCGAGTTGTTGATCGTGAGGGTCCCTTGATCATTGTATATCCCTCCCCCGAGGGCCCCGAGCGCACTCACAGATCCGTTTGCGATGGTCAGCCTATTTAGGACGACCGTACTACCAGGCGAAACGTAAAAGACACGAGCAGCGTTGTTACCGCTCACCGTCAGCTCCGCCGCCGTTGGGCCGTCGATCGTCAGGTTTTTGTTAAGAGCGATCTGCCCACTCGTCAGCGTTATGGTATCGGGCGTTGCATCTGTAAAGTCGGTCGTCCCTATCCCGAATGTGATCGTCGAGCCCGGACACGCATCAATGACGGCCTGACGCAAGCTGCCCGGTCCAGAGTCATTGCTGTTAATTACGACCGGGTCAGTCACGCAGACATTAAGCGTAGCCGTCGCCGTGCCGCTATTACCAAGGCTAGAGGTCAAGTCGCCAGTAAGGTTTTCATTTGGCCCCGAGAACGCGCTCGTAACGTCGACCCGAACCGTACACGTCGAGCCTGCAGGAACAATCCCGCCGGTATACGTAACAACTCCGGTCCCACTGGTCGCGATAAGAGTGCCGCCGGTGCATGTGGTCGATGCATTTGAAGCAGTCGCGACAACCAGATTGGCCGGAAAGTTGTCGGTAAAATTGAGCGACGAAGCGGGCAGCAGACTCGCAGAATTGTTGATAGTAAAGGTCAGCGTGCTGACGGTACCAGTCGGTATCGTGTCCGGGACAAAGCTTTTGACAAACGTCGGCGCGGGCTGTGTCCCAACGATGATAACTATATCGTCGCCGTCGCCACCCAAATAAGTTATTGAGGCCGGGTTGCCGCTCCCGAGGAAATTGGCCGCGACCAGTGAGCCTTCAGTAAGTCCGTTGAATACGCCCGTGCCTCCCGTGCGTTTTATTATCTCGTATTGGTCACCGACGACCGGTATATAGCTGTTAAAGGAACTGGTCGACAGCGTGACATTATTCCCGATGGTTACGCTGCCCGTGGCGTTGAGCTGATCATGGTCCGACGAGGTACTGCCCGGAGCCGGGCCGCCGATCTGAACCGTAAAGGTGTCATTGTCCGCGAAGCTCTCGTCGCCCGTGACATTGAGAATGCCCGGCGACGAGCCCGGTGAAACGTTTCCGTTGAGAATCACGCTCGGTGCGGTAATGTCAGTTGGGCTCGTGTTGGTGTCGCCTATCGCCCCGCCGCTTATGATCTCGAATGTGCTCACATTTGCAGGGCTAATAGCAGAGCTGATCGTTACGTCGCCGCTGCCTCCGGCGCCGATCGTGAGTTTACCTGCGGATATCGTATCCAGTTCAGCATCCGTCAAACCGAGGGTGTTCAACGCATCCGCGCCGCCCAGGTCTATGCTAATGTTGCTGCCGCCAAGTTCATCCCGGAGGATAACTTTATTTGCCGCCGGCGCAGTGACAGTGCCGCCGCTCAGGTCCATGTTGTTTGCGTGGATCTCGACATCCCCATTGCTCGCGGTGATCGCAGCATTGTTGGTATACAAACGGTCGCCGTTTGTCACATGCTGGCCAACCGAAAAGATCTTGTTCTTAGCCGCGATGATGTCGTTATTGACCGTCAGGCTCCCATCATTGGTCTCGATCTGAATACTTAAGTTCGGCATCGGCGTACTCGTGGCGTCATTCTTTACACCTACGACACCGTCGACCGTACCGACCGTCAGATCGCCGCCGGGAGTTCTTTCGACGACCGAAATGCCCCCATTTGTCGAGTTGTAGACGGCCAGTGTATCGATCTCCGTTTCCAAGATCACGTTAGAGGCACTGCCATGGTCCGCGATGCCGTTGACCGCACGCATGGCTAGATCGCTGACCTTCACGTCTGCATTGTTGGCCGGGTTGCCGTCGATGATCCTGTCTCCGGTGACCAGGGACAATGTGGAGGTATTCGCGGGGCTGATCGATGATGTGATGGTGATGCTGCTGCTTGTCGACGAACCCACGCGCAGAATGGTAGCGGTAATAAGATCGATCTCGGCATCGGACAGATCGAGAACGCCGGGATTATCGACGACACTTCCCAGATCGATCGGAACGCCTGCGGACGACGCCAAAGTCACGGTCGACGAACTGGTGACCGCACCCGCCAGATTGATCTCACCGCCTGATAGATCGAGGGCGACCGTGTCGCAGGCGACAGTGTCGCTATATGACTGAGTGCCCGTCACTTTTATGACGCCGCTTCCAACGCGAGGATTGCCGAATAGGTTACCGGCGACCGGGCCGTTGAGCGTCAGGTCTTTGAGGCGCTGGCCATTGTCGCCAACTGCTGCAAAGATCATGATCAGATTTGGCGATGTCGTATTGACGATCAGCGACTCCACGCCGTCGGTGGCACCGCGAAGATGCCTTGTGCTGTTAAGGCCAATTGTTACCGTATTACTGGAGCTCTCCAGAGTTGTCGCGTCGGTTGCCGAGTCGAGTACGCTGTTGTTGGCGATTACAAGGCCAAGGACTGTATGGATTAGCCCGCCGTTTATTGCCGTCACCCCAGATGGTGGGACCTGTAGTCCGAACAGCGGCGTTGTTCCCCCTACCTGGCCGTTAAAGGTCAAAGTATTTGTAACCGAAATAATGAAATCACCGCCGTCAATGGTTGACTCGAACGTAATACTTCCCGAAGAGCCACTAGCCGTCATGATCAGACCTCCAACTCCGGTCACCGGATCGTTAAAGGTCATCGGGCCGTTGGTCTTCATGTTGGTGCTGGGTTGCAGAATGGTCGTGCCCAATGCGTCAGTCGTCAGGCCGGTTAGTGGGGTCGAATTGCCGAAACTGGCCATTGAGCCTTGTGGTTCCGATCGTATTTACGGTTAACGTGTGGGCTCCATCGACAGTGGAATTAAAGGTAATGTTGGAGTTTGTCGTGTTGGCGACTATTACGTCTGCACCAAGTGTCGTCGCACCGGTGAATGACATGGCTCCCAACGTGGTCACGTCCCCGTTGAGGCCGATCGCGGCTCCGGTGTTGTCCAGAGTGACCGTAATATTCTGCGAGAACGCGTTACCCCCGCTATTCCCGAATATCAATGTTGCCCCGTTTCCGGAGTCGGTGAAATTGATATCGGTGAAAAAGGCTGTTCCGGCCGCAGTGACCGTCAATGTGCCTGTTCCGTTACCCGTTACATTTGCACTATCTGTTCCGGCCCAGGTGTCAGCCCCTCCGAGCGTCAGCGTATAACTGCCGGCGTTTGCGACGATCGTCACACTCGCCCCGGCTGCCAAGTCAAAATTCAATGTCGTACCCGCCTCGGCAAAGGTCGCTCCGGTTGCAAATGGCGCCGAAGCTCTGCCAAACAAAGGCCCTTTACCAAGAAGTCCTCTTAGCGAATCCAGAAACGAAAAGCCCGCAGCGCTCGAATCGCTGGCGGCGAAAGCCATGACAACCGCAACAATAACTGATACCAGCACTAGCCGGCTGACGAGACGATGCCGCATAGGTTACTCAAATTCATTGGTTGTTCTCCCTGTGAGGCGACAGTCGGGTCACCAGATCGCCAGGTGCAAGATCTTGCTCAAACGGGTACTCTGCCCATTAATTGGGGGCCTGCAAGCTTTTGGGGCAGTGTGTATGAAAGCTGCATCTGGCGTTACGGGCCGCCCCGCATAAGCTGCCGTTTCCGGAAAGAGGTACGTCGGTAGTGTCAGGTTTCAGCGTTACCCTTTTTTGTGTGTAAGGAAACGCTCTTTCCGCAACACTTTCGTGCTGCCAAAACCAGCTGTTGTAGGACGAATCCTACAAGATGAATTATTACAACAGTTACACGACGAGTATCCGCTATTATTGGCGATTCTCAAAGCTTCCTTTGGAAGCCGGATCTGGACGTAGGGAGCTGTCGGCAATGATGCAGGGATCCTGAACGCCACGACGGCGTCACGCTTCGGCGGGTCAAAGGTCGTACTAGGATCGAAAAGAAAAAGGGTTGCGGCTATCTAGCGAAAAATGTAGTAACACGCGCTGTTACTGAGTGATGAGGAGTTGCTTTCCGCTACAGTTAGGACTGCGTGTATCGCCCTGTAGCACTCGGCAATAGCGTATTCTATACGTCCTTTCAGAACTGCAAAAACCTTTATTTATCGATTCGATTCCGATCGCCGCCTCCATCATAGTCTCGTCTTATCAAAATATTAGGCTGTCCCCCGACTTCCGTGAATTTCCACGTCAACGAATTTCGAGAATATCATCTGTTCCCTATCGTAGACCTACTGCCTTCCCGCCACGCGAGGTTTCGTGAACGTCACTTTGAAGCCCAGAGAGCTCCGACGCCGGCCTCCCATAGAGTTCGGTTGAGGGCCGGGATATCCTTCGCGAGTATTTCGTCGGCACGAGTTCTCAAGACCGCCCACTCAGCGGACATCTTCGCGTGCAGATCTCGAGAAGGCTTATTTACCCTCGGGATATCGCTTTCAGTCTGATTGATCAGATACATGTAGTTGGCGGTGAATTTGTTGAGAAAGTTCTCGACGTCGTCGTATGCGCGCGAACGACGCTGTACCATATCCTCATCCCACGCCTTCAGCTTCTTAGAAAGCGCTTCTCCATCCCGCTTTGCGGCCGCGTATTTGTCGCCGGTCGGCAAGGTAGAGAGAAGCGAATCGAGCTGTTTGCGTTTCTCGTTCAGGTCGTTGACCATTCGATGCATACTAGTCAGTTCACTTTCCATCGACGCCATGAATGTACTGTATTCTCGGTATGTGGTTGCATCTGTCGGATAGAGCGGGTTGGCAAGTATCTCAGCATCCGTCACAACACTCTTGCCGAGAGCCCGAACCGTCACGCGATACTTTCCGGGGATAGCCTTATGACCGTTATAGCTTGCTTCAATGTAAACATCCGGAACCCCCGGCATGGTCGCATGCCGCATATTCCATACAAAGCGATTGAGCCCCTTCTTTTTAGAGAGAAGCGGTTCCAAGCCGGGCCCGCCATCCCACCTTCGGGCGGAAGCTTCCCGTTTCGAGGAAAAGGTGCGAATGACCTTCCCTGACGCGTCAGCGATCTCTATCGATACATCGTCCTCTTTCTTCAGCTCGGGAAGGTCGTAATAGATCACAACTCCATTCGCAGGGTTAACACCTTGATACAAATTCGTACCGTCAAACTCAGGATCGGAACCATTGAGTTCGCTGCTGCCGTTCGCCAGGTATGCAGTGGACGGTTGATAGACCGCCAGGTCGGCAACTCCCGGCTTAAATTGGCGGATGAGTGCGAGATCGTCGAGTATCCAGAAGGACCGTCCCGAGGTCGCTGCGATGAGGTTACCCCGATGAACCCGAAGATCAGTGATCGGAGTGATCGGCAGATTCAACTGAAATGGTTGCCACTCGCGACCGCCGTTAAATGAAACGAAGACCCCAAGCTCCGTCCCCGCGAAAAGCAGATCCCGACGAACATCGTCTTCGCGAACGACCCGTGTAAACGCGTTGCGTGGTATGCCGCTATCGATCCGTGTCCAGTTCACTCCGTAATCCGTAGTTTTATAAAGTCCCGGCATATGATCGTTGAACTTGTACCGAGTGGTCGCGATATATGCGGTTCCCTTGTCAAACGGCGAGATCTCGATCGCATTTACGAGCGTCTCGGGCAGGTCCCGCGGGGTCACATTCTTCCAGGTCGCACCGCCGTCGCGAGTAACGTGGACGAGCCCGTCATCACTGCCAGTCCAAATGACGCCTTTTTCGTGCGGCGATTCAGCCACGTATGCGAGAGTGCCGTAGTTCTCGGCGCCTACCGCTTCATTTGTTAACGGCCCGCCGCCCTTGCCCTGTTTCTCCTTCTCGTTGCGGGTAAGGTCGGGTGAGACCTCGCTCCAGGTTTTACCCATGTCCGATGTTTTCAGCAGGTACTGAGCGCCATGATAGTAAACGTTAGGTTCGTGCCGGCTCCAGATGATCGGAGCGTTCCAATTGAAACGGTACTTCATATCCTTCGCATCGACGCTCAGATACTGGTACGGCGCTGCCATGATGTTCGTACCGGCGCTGGCCTTGGTATCGATGATCTCGATGGTTCCCTGATAGCTGCCGCCCAGAACGTAACGCGGATCGTCCGGGTTGAACGCAAGAAATGCGCTTTCGCCGCCAGCGGAAGCGGTCCAGCTGGCGGGTGTTATACCGCCGCTGCCAAACTCGCGGCTGGCGATCGCGACCGACGTGTTGTCTTGTTGTCCACCGTAGATGCGGTACGGGAACTGGTTGTCGACGTTAATTCGATAGAACTGGGCCGTCGGCATGTTGCTTTGGGTGCTCCAGGTCCTGCCGCGGTCGAACGTGATCGCCGCTCCACCATCATTCGAAATTACAAAGTTGTTGGGGTTGTTCGGGTTGAACCACAGATCATGAAAGTCACCGTGGGTTCCCGAGAGAGTCTCCCAGGTTCGCCCGCCGTCGTTAGAGCGTAGAGCCGGAGCACTGAGGACGTATAGCACGTTCTCGTTCTTCGGATCGACGAACAGCTCGATGTAGTACCAAGCCCGCTGCACGAGCCGCGGATCGCTCGACACCTGACTCCACGTTTTGCCGGCATTGTTGGAAACGTAAAGTCCGCGCTCGTCCTTGGTCGAATCGGTTTCGATCAGGGCCCAAACGCGTTCCGGATTCGACGGAGCGACGGCGATCGACATTTTGCCCATCTCTTTAGGGAGCCCTTCCGCCATCTTCTCCCACGTCTCGCCGCTGTCGACCGACTTGTACAGCCCGCTGCCTGGTCCGCCGCTGATCACTTTCCACGGAAGTCGGCCGTGTTCCCACATTGCGGCATACATGATCCGCGAGTTTGTCGCGTCCATCGAAAGTTCGACCGCTCCGGTTCGTTCGTCAACGAACAGTACGTTCTTCCAGGTTTGGCCGCCGTCAATGGATTTGAATAGACCGCGCTGCTTCGAGGGGCTATAGAGCGCTCCTTGGGCCGCGACCCATACGATGTCAGGGTTCTTCGGGTGGACGATGATCCGGGAAATATGCTGCGACTCGTCGAGGCCGACCTTTTTCCAGGTCTTGCCCGCGTCTGTCGAACGATAAACGCCATCGCCATGATGGGTCTTTACGCCCCTCGGAGCGTGTTCGCCCATGCCGACGTAAACGACGTTCGGATCGCTCTCAGCAACGGCGATCGCTCCGACGGAGCCCGTCTTCATGAACCCGTCGGAGATATTGCGCCAAGAACCGCCCGCGTCGATCGTCTTCCAGACCCCACCGCCCGTGGTACCCATATAGTAAATTCGGTCGTTTCCGGGTACCCCAGTGCTGGAGACCGAACGACCGCCGCGGAAGGGTCCGATTGATCGCCATTTTACAGGCTTGAAATAAGAGTTAAGGCCGCCCGCCGCTGGATGTTCAGTTTGGCCGGAAACGACGCTGAGGCACAGAACGACGAATATTGAAACGGATAAGGTCCTTTGCATATGTATTTGCCTGATCAAGAAAGTTTGTGTTGTGGGAGGATTATAGGACAAAACAAGTCGCGGGTGCACTAAGCCAACAAGAACAGGCACCGATCGACAAGAACCCATTCTACTAACCGTTTATATTTAAATTGGTTCTGAGTCCGTGGGGCTAGCAGGGCTCGGTTTACAGGCGTTCGGTGTCTGCGGACTAGGCGCATGTTTTGGAATACAAAGGGCGGCACAACAAATATACCTGCTGAGAACCGATGAGTTCCGACGGCTTCTGACGGCAGGAAAATGCGAACAAACTTTATAGCGACAGGCTCAACTGTTCTCCCTGGAACACAACGCATCGTTCTTCAGACGCCAGCGGTTGCGACCGGCTTCGCGCCGATCGTAGAGGGCCGCTATGAGGCGAGGATCGCAAGAACCAAAGAAGAGATCCGCTCGGCTTTCAAGCTACGCTACGAGGTCTTCTGCTCGGAGTTGGGTGGTAGATCGGGTGCGTCCGGGTCAAGACTTGAGTACGACGAATACGATCTCAAGTGCCGCCATCTGATCGTGATCGATCGAGCAGCCGGGAAAATTGTGGGCACATACAGGCTCAATACCATCGAGACGGCGGGTTCGCCCGCTGGTTTCTATTCGTACAGCGAATTCAGTATTGAGGATATTCCGGCCGAGGTGTTGTGCCGTGGGATCGAGATCGGACGAGCCTGTATCGCTAAGGAACATCGGAATTCAAGGGTTCTCTGGCTTCTTTGGAAGGGACTTTATAGCTATTTGTCCCATTCTCAGAAGCGGTATTTTTTCGGGTGTTGCTCGGTGTTCTCAGGGGACGAAACGATCGGTCGCGATCTATTCGTTCAGCTTACCAAGAGCGGCAGCATTCACCGCACGATCCAAGTCACGCCACGGGCGAACGCGGTAGATCTCGAAGGACCGATCTCAGGACGTTCGATCGAGCTTCCGGCTCTCTTCAACATGTATTTGCGGCTGGGGGCAGCGGTTTGTGGGCCGCCTATATTAGATCGTGAATTCGGAACGATCGATTTCTTTGTCATTTTCGATGCACTCGCAATAAGCGAAAAGTACCGCCGGATGTTCTCTGCTTAGACGAACACGCGCTCTTCCATCTCCCAACCAAGATCCGAATCAAACAGCAACACGGTCGAGCAGCGGGTGCCGTAGCCCGGCGTTCGAATGAACGTCGCCGAGAGTGCCCTCTCGACCTCGATCGGTACTCCGGTCGTCGGTAATTGCGAATCGTCCGCGATCTTATCATCGGCCAGTAGCTCGAAGAGACTTTCTTTATCGACGCCTGGACCGACGTTCATCGCACGCTCCAGGCGGCTTTTCCCCTTCGCTACCTTAGGCCACGGCGTATCCAGCAGGTGATTGCTCAGCCCGTAAACGCCGCTATCGAGCTTTCTCGGGGTGCCGTTCCGATTCGAATAGTAGTAAATGATGCGAGAGCGATCCGAGAGTTCGCCCACCAGGAGATTGAATCCCGAATAATCGTCCGATCTCGCCGCAACTGCATCGAGGTAATCTTCGGCACGCTCATCAGATCTCAGAAAATCAAGGACGAGCTTACCGCGTGAACGAGTACCGGTCGGAGCCGAAGGATCCCGATAGTTACTCACAGCCGCGAATCTGCCCGCACGGGTCACGCCCAGCCAAGTTCCACCGCCTATGAGATCACGCCCGGCGAATATATTGGGCTCCTCCGGCCAGTAGTCTGCGGCGAGGGCAGGGCGTTCGTAAAATTCATCCCGGTTGGCGGCGAGGATCAGAGGACGATCCGGATGAGCATTGAAAGCAAAGAGAATTACACACATTAGACGGTACTCGCATCGGCAACAGCCCGCCCGCCTGAAACGTGGCGATCATATGCCGGTCGACCAGCGGCGAGAAGGAGCAGTTCCCTCACAGTCGCTGGAGTCGCTCCACGCATAATATTGGCCGCTCCGATCTCAAATGCCAACCGCCATTGGCGAAACAAGACGCGATATGCGTCCGCTAGAGAGAATCGGGGATCGTAAATATTGGTTGACTCGCTCGTGACGCCGTTTAGCTCAATTATTCGAAGTCCTTGGCCCATTCTGAGCCTCTCGAAACTTTCGACCCGGATATCGAACCTTCCGAAATGAAACCCCTCGATGCGACGGCAGATATCGTCGATCGCAGCTTCGAGAGCTGGTGTTCGAAGACGTTCGCCGTCGAGGAAAACCGCTCCTCGAGAGTGCGTGCCGATGTCGATGAGGCGATAGGCCGCTCCCGCAGCCGGAACGCGATCGAGCCATTCGCGATTTCGCTCAAAATAGCTATTCGCCATCGCGACGGCGCGGCTATCCGCAAGTATGAGTTCCTCTACTGTCGACAAGCCATTACCGATCACGCTCGGAAAACGTTTCTGCGTTATCGAAAAGATCCGGCCGCTTGCGGCATCTGGAAAGCGGTAGTAGAAGACACTTACCTCTTCGCCCGCAAAGAATTCTTGCAGAATGACATCCTCGGTTGTGTTCTCGAGCGCGTTGGTCAACTCGTCGAGCGAATTCAGGATCATGACGCCTTTGCCGCGTTCGCCGACGTCGGGCTTGAGAACGATCGGAAAGTTAAGATCGTTCTCGTCCATGAATCGCCAGGCTGTTTTCAGTTTCGAAGGCTGCGGATCATCCGAACCGATCAAAACGAAACGTGGCAACATATCACCCGCTTCCGCTCGGTCGAGGGCTCGATAGATCTGCTCCTTCGATTCGCCTTTGAATCCCCCGGCGGGAAATGCTGGATTTGCCGCCGTGAAAGCGGTCAGGCTCCGGTGTCGCAGCGACAATAGAAGTACGTACAGAACAACAGGAGAATAGAATAGCCAAATAGGCCAGAACTCCCAGTTGATAAGCCGTTTGAGCCGCCCGACGAAGAGTCTTCGACCCCGCCATGTTGCGAGTCGACGACCGAGGCGGAACGTGAGTAACAAGACGATCATGCCAAGGATCGCATAGCCGCTGAAAAGCCAAGTCTGCGAATAGGCCGCCGCACTTACAAGCAACGGAGTCCAGATCGCGGCTGCTACGAGCAGGAAGAGAGCGAACTTCCTGATGTCCGTTCGCAATGAACCCGCCGCAAGATAAGTCGGCAACCGAAGTCCCGAAATGAATCGTGATAGCAGTATGGCGGACGCGACATTGCCCGAGAGCCACCGTTGAGCCTTATTTACCGTTTCCGGAGAGATGAATCGCCGTACGATCCGGTTCTCGAAGACACGCGTCCCGAGCAGTCGTCCGACCGCATATAGCATCATGTCGCCGGCGAAGATCCCGATAAAGCATGCCGCTATCGCCGCAGTCAGGTTGATGTGCCCGCTCGCCGCGGCAGTCCCGGCAGCGAGACATGCGGCGTCCTCACTAACGAAGGTGCCGAGCAACACTGCGAAGAAGATGCCCGCAGCCGAGATCGCGGGCTCCGTTCCGAATATTATTTGGAAGAACTCGGGCACCGATTAAGAGGCGTGGCCAATTATCGGCAACTGATGCCGATGGATTAGTAAAGTAATGGCGCTTAGGCCAAACACGGTTAGCGCCAGGCCAAACAGCAGCCCACCATCATCCTGAACCACAATGCCAAGCATCGTCAGATGGCTGAAGATCGCGCCGGAGATCGTGCCGAGCGCGAGTAGAGCCCCGAGCCACGCCGTGCCCGGGATGAGAATAAGGACCACGGCGATCAGCTCGACGATCCCGGAACCGATACGGCCATAGGCTTCAAGTTCCGGCCCCATCAAGGTTGAAAAAATGTACTTCGATTCTTCGGCGCCCGAGAACTTGAAGAAAAGCGTTTGAAACAAGATCACCGCCACGACGAGGCGGCAGGCCCAGCTAATAAGAGTAAGTTTTGAGTTCATATTTGATTCTCTCCGTGCGTCACGCGGCCATTCCTCGCCAGTTCTCGAGTGTTGACGGTGCGACGCCAAAATTTTCAGTAACTTCAATGCCCAAGCCCGCAAGCTTTTCGCCGATAAGAGCGTGGTGATGAACTGTATGGCTATGGACGAACTCGATCTCGCGCGCAAGGCTTGACGGAAGCCATGATGAAGAGTCGAGTTCGGACCTCACCAGTATTGTTTCGACTGTATTGGCGCCGTTTATCGCTGACAGTCGCCTGATCCCTTGCTCAAACAGGGCCATCGCCAAGTGGCGGTCGGTCTCGATCCGCGGATCACGTTCGCGGTCGTTGTAATCGATCCGGCCCGTTTCAATTCCCTTCACAAGCGCAGACACAAAATCGAGGCAGTGACGAAATTGAGCACCAACGCTTGACGTAGCGTTGGCCATTTTCCGGTAAGAAAGGTCGTCCAACGCGGCGATCGTCGCGACACTGTGCCGAAGTTGATCGATCAGTTTGTCTACCGGCCGATCAGAGTTTCCGCTGAACGTCACGTGTCCTTTTGCTTGCAGCTCCATATTGGTCTGCCTGAGAGCAGGCTTCCTACGCACCAAATTCCGTGATGCTGTTCGATTATTCCGTCATTCTTTTCGGGAATAGCCAGCTGGGATCTTGGGATTTACGACCCTGGAAACGGCGGCTGCGTCAGGCTCCGCTTGTTCAGAAGTCATAAAACTGGAGTGACCTTTATATATGTTAAAAATGAAATACTCATTGGCCGCCGCGTTGATCGCGTTGGTCGCGTTAAGTGCAAATTCCTTCGCATTCGCCGGCAAGAAGAAGCAGGCCAGGTTTACTGTTCGGATCGAAAACGTCTCGGACAAGGACGGCCTGACAGCCGCGGATGGCTCTAGATATCCTTTTGCCCTGTCGCCGGGCGTGTTTGCGGCAAGTGAAGCAAAGCTTCTCGAGCTCTTCTCCGTAGGAAAAAAAGCGACCAGGGCGATCGAAGCTCAGGCCGAGGACGGTGATCCGTCGATGTTGGCCGAATTCATCGTCGGGAAGCGGATCGCGGGTACGTACGGCGTCTTCGAGAAGCCTGTTGGCGGCGATATGCCAAGTCCAATACTCCCCGGCGGCAGCTACGAGTTTAGCTTCGATGCCCGAGAAGGTATGAAGCTCAATCTCATCACGATGTTCGGCCAGTCAAATGACCTCTTTTATGCGCCGGCCAAAGCGATCTCTCTGTTCGACAGCAATGGCAATCCGATCACCGGCGATATCACCGCCGAGTTTCTTCTGTGGGATGCAGGGACGGAGGTAAACGAAGCGCCGGGGATCGGCGCCGATCAGGGCCCCCGTCAGAAGATGAAGAACACCGGAGCCGCCGAGGCGGGCGTCGTGGCACTTGTGAAGGACGAATTTGCTTACCCCAACGTCAAAGATGTGATCCGAGTAACCATCTCGCTCAACGACATGAGCGGTAGAGTAACAAAACCCGCGAAGGGGCAGCCGAAATCTCAGGCAGGAAACTGATCGCGGCCCACTGCTGATCACGCACAGCCCGGATAGATAGTATCCGGGCTCACTCAATCAGGTAAATGTATGAAAACACACAATCTTTTACTCGCAACGGTGGCGCTTGTGCTCGTTCAGGCTGGAGCCTTGGTCGCTCAAACGGTCGACAAGCGTTCGATCACGCTCGAAGGGGCTCGAACCGTGATCAGCGGCGCAAAGGAATTTGCCCGCAAGAACAATGCTCCTGGAGGTGTCATCGCGGTCGTTGACGACGGCGGCAATCTCGTCGCACTTGAGCGGCTGGATGGAACATTCTCGGCCGGGGCTAATATCTCGGTCGGCAAGGCGAAGACGGCTGTGATGTTCAAACGGCCGACCAAGGTCTTTGAAGACATCATCAAGAACGGCCGGACCGCAATGGTTGCTCTGCCTGACTTTACGCCGCTGCAGGGCGGCGTCCCGATCATGGTCGACGGCCAGCTCGTCGGCGGAGTCGGTGTTTCGGGGGCGGCCTCGGCTGTCCAGGATGAGGAACTTGCGATCGCGGGTGCCGAGGCTTTGACCAGTCAGAAACAGCAGGCCGTTCTCTTTTTTGAGAGCGGTGTGGTTGCCGATGCATTCGCCAAGGGGGCGGTGCTCGCGGGCGCCGAGCGTGGCGAGAACTACATGGTCCACGCCAGCCATCGTGAAACGGCGGGCCAGAGCGAAGTGCACGAACTCGACACGGACATAATCTACGTGCTCGAGGGAACGGCGACCTTTGTCACCGGCGGAAAGTCGGTCGGGTCGAAGATGACGGCTGTGAACGAGTTTCGCGGCAGCTCGATCGAGGGTGGCGAGACGCGGCGCCTCAAGAAAGGTGACGTCGTGATCGTCCCCAAGGGAACTGCCCATTGGTTCAAGCAGGTTGACGGCACTTTTCTTTACTACGTCGTCAAGGTCAGGTAATGGATCGCCTGCAAGTCACGAAGCAAGGCGACTTGCGGGCCCATTCGATTCTAGGGAGAACTCATAATGAAAGCACTAATCACCTTTCTTCTTACGGCATTGCTGGCAACTGCGGCTCTAGCGAACGAGGTGCCGAGCGGAAAGCCCCTTGCCACGATTGATCTCGCGACGGCCGAGGGCGTTGCCATGATCAAAGGCCAGTGGCGATACAGCGATACGCGTATCGTCGAGACCACGTTCAACGGCGCGGGCACCGACAACCAGCCGAGCGGCCCACCGGTCAAGACCTACGATTATGAGCCGCATGCGGGCGGAGCAGATTTTGACGATTCGGCCTGGCAGCGGATCGCCGCCTCGGAGCTGAACGCTCGCCGCGGAAACGGCAGGATCTCATTTAACTGGTACCGGATCGCCATCACGGTTCCCGAAACGGTCAATGGCATCTCGACCCGCGGCTCGACGCTCGTCTTTCAGACGGCTCTCGATGATTATGC
This sequence comes from Acidobacteriota bacterium, assembly GCA_041940165.1. GTDB lineage: Bacteria > Acidobacteriota > Blastocatellia > Pyrinomonadales > Pyrinomonadaceae > OLB17. The sequence goes on along the minus strand of JBGTSR010000012.1, from coordinate 166,485 downwards.
CGAGATCTGGGTTGACGGCGAGATCTCTCGCTATATCGGCCAGCAGGGCGGCTCGGTCGTTGCGGGCTGGAATGCGCCGAACCGGCTCGTGATCGGACGCGACGTGAAGCCTGGACAGAAGATCCAGCTCGCCATCTTTGGCATTAACGGCCCGATCTCAAATCCCCCGACCAATTTTATCTGGGTCCGCGAAGCCAAGCTCGAACTCTATCCGACCGAGGTTCGCGGCCCGGTGGCCATCACACCCAGCGAGGTAAATGTCGATGTCATCCGGCACGACGAAGCAATGAACAAGATCGTCGGGCCGAACCCGAAAGTGTTCAAGCTTGCCGAAGGGTTTCAGTTTACCGAAGGACCGGTCTGGACAGCGGATGGTCTGCTATTCAGCGACCCGAACGCCAATACCATCTATAAGTATTCAAAGGACGGCAAACTCAGCATCTTCAAAACACCGAGCGGCTACTCAGGCTCGGACATCGGCGAATACCGTCAGCCCGGCTCGAACGGCATAGCGCTCGATCCGGAGGGCAATATCGCGGTCAACCAGCATGGTAACCGCCGGATCGTTAGGCTTGCGGCGGATGGCAGCGAAACGGTGATCGTCGACCGCTACGAAGGCAAGCGGCTGAACAGCCCGAACGACCTCGTTTACCGTTCTGACGGCACATTGTTCTTCACCGACCCCAACTTCGGCTTGCCAAAGTTTGGCGACGATCCGCGCAAGGAGGTTCCGCACACAGGCGTCTATTCCTTGTATAAGGGCAAGCTGCAGCTACTGACGGCTGAGTTCCCCGGCCCAAACGGCATCGCTCTGTCGCCGGACGAGAAGTACCTCTATGTCGGCAATTGGGATGACAACCGGAAGGTCGTCTTTCGCTACGAGCTGCAGGCTGACGGGACCGTGAAGAATGGCAAGCTGTTTTACGACTTCACCGCATACAAAGGTGAGGATGCGATCGACGGCGTCAAGGTCGATGTCGAGGGGAATGTGTATGTGTCGGCCCCCGGCGGTCTTCACGTGGTCTCGCCGGCTGGCAAGCACCTCGGTGTGATCGTCACGCCGCAGCACGTGCATAACATGGCGTGGGGCGATGACGACGGCAAGACGTTGTATCTGGCCGCGCGGAGTGGACTCTATCGCATGCGCCTGAATATCGCAGGCGTTCGGCCCGCGGTAAAATGATGTCGATCGACAAGGCGATATCCCGCATCTTGTCGCTAAGAGATGAAATGCCGGCTGGGCAGGTAATGCTCGCCGGCATTTCTGGCATTGATGCGAGCGGGAAAGGATTTATCGCGGGGCATGTTCAGAGAGCTCTGGAAGAGCAAGGCCTCAGATGCGTGCTCATCAATGTCGATGGCTGGTTCAACCTGCCGAATGTGCGGTTCAATGGGATCGACATCGTCCTGCTCGAGGGCATATTCCTGTTCAAGCCGCAGTATGCGGGCCGCTTTGACCTCAAGATATGGATCGAATGCGGTTTTGAAACCGCGCTCGAGCGGGCTATCCGCCGATCGCACGAAGGCCTTGGTCACGATGAGGCCATCAGAGCGTACGAGAGAGTCTACTTTCCCGCCCAGCGACTGCATCTTTCACAGGACCGGCCGAGGCAAGTTGCTGATCTGATCCTACCGAACGACTAAACACACCCGACATAAAAAAGCGCCGGATCATCAGATCTCGGCGCGTAGTCTCTTTGAGGAGAGGAGGAGGATAAATGGCGGGTCGTTAGATGGCTACTGTGAGTTCAGGTGTGGCAATGCCGTATTCACGGGCGACTCCTGCAAGAGACTTTTTAAGTTGGTTGCGGGCTCTGTTGAGCCGGGACATGACGGTTCCCATCGGGATCTCGAGAATGGCAGCGACCTCTTTGTAATCGAATTCGTGGACATCCGCGAGTAGCACGACGCTTCGGTAATGGTCCGGCAGCTTGTCGAGGGCACCGATGATCTCGCGGTCAGTGAGATGTTCGGGCACTGGCGGTGTCGCGGCGGACAGTTCGAAAACGAGCTCGTCGGCCTCTTGAAAATACTTTGACTGTGTATACCGCTTGCGGCGATAGTGGTCATACTTATTGAAGAGGATCTTGTACAGCCACGCCCGGCAATTGGTACCGACCTCATAGCTTGCAAACGACTTCCAGGCTTGCATGTAGGTTTCCTGTACCAGATCGTCAGCATCGGTCTCGCTGCGGGTCAAACGCTTTGCAGTGCGATAGAGATCGTCCACGTGCTGCATCGCTTCGCTCTCGAAAACTTCAGGGGTAATTTCGCTCATATCGTTGCCTTCCATATCTGAAAAAATTGCGTTCACGATGATTGGTCGCGCGAGGTTACGATTCCTTACATATTTTTTTTAGCAAACTAAAAAAAATGGCGAGCCGTGAGGGACTCGCCACAAAATAGCTCTATTTGCTGATCTCAGCGTGCCGTCGCCAGGTAGTGACGCTTGGCCGGAACAGCCTCGTCCGTCGAGACGCTGGGCGAACGAAGAGTCAGAAATTGCACCGGATCCTTGTGAAACACCAGATCGAGTGTCCAGTCGAGAGCGACGCGAAGTTTCTTTTCAAATCGCGGCAGTTTCATTAGATAGATCGTCCTCCACAACCACCACGCGATAAAACCTGAGAAGTTCAGGCCGAAGATCTGAGCGACGCCCGTCCGACGTCCGAGGGCCGCGAGTTGGCCGATCGTCTCGAATGAAAATGGCTTGAGTCGTCCGCCCGTGATCGATGCTCTTATGTTCTCGGCGAGGACCTTGCCTTGGCGGATCGCGTGCTGAGCCGTCGGCGGATAAGGCTTTCCGTTCTTAGGATCGATGATGTAAGCACAATCGCCGACAGCCCACACGCCCGGATAGCCGGATACCCTCATAAACTCATCAGCGCATACCTTGCCACGCTCTTTCTCGCACGGAAGTGTGTCAAGCATAGGGTTTGGTGCAGTGCCCGCGGTCCAGATCATCGTATTCGTCGTGATCTTTGTTCCGTCGGTCAGGGTCACTTCATTCCCGTCGACACAGTCGACTTTTGTATTGAGGTGTATCTCGACGCCGCGATCGCGAAGTTTCTGCTGTGCGTACTTGCCGAGCTTCTCGCTCAGTTCCGGCAGAATGGTCGTGCCGGCGTGGACCAGAACGACCCGCAGCATATCCTCGGTAAGGTTGGGATAGTACTTGAGAGCTTCACGGACGAAGTCGTTCACGCCGGCGATCGTCTCGACGCCGGCAAAGCCGCCGCCCGCTACGACAAAGTTGATCAGTGGCTTTCGCACGATCGGACAGCACTCGAAATCCGCTTCCTCCAGGTTGGATATCAGGTGATTTCGCAGATAGATCGCATCACCGAGCGATTTCATCGTCAAGGCATTCTCTTCGAGGCCGCGGTTGCCGTAGAAATTCGTGATCGAACCGAGCCCGAGTACGAGATGGTCATACTCGAGATCGTGATGGTGGTGTTCCTTACCGTGCGACACCGTGACGACCTTCGAATCGAGATCGACGCTTTCAACACTGCCGTTGAAGACCTGAACTCGTTTGAGCAGCTTGCGCACCGGACTAACGATGTGCGTGATGTCCAGATCGCTTGCCGCGACTTCGTGCAGCATTGGCGTAAAAAGGAAGAAATTCTCACGATTGACGAGGGTGATCTCGACATCTGGGTTGCGAGCTAGGGCCTTATCGAGGTGCAGCGCGGTGTATAGGCCGCCAAAGCCGCCGCCTAGTATCAAGATCCTGGTTTTATTGTTCATATTATCGTCTCCAACGCCCGGCGGGCGTCGGATTGCAATCGCCTCTGAAAAGAAAATTATTCCTCGCAAAAATTTGTGGAATAAAGCCGTTGTGACCGTGCTATAAGGACTGGAAACGGAGTTTTGGGGTTTAGGAGAACAAGAGTGTCAAAGATCACAGACATGCCATTGCAAGTGCCGACAAAGCGGTCATCGACGTCCACCTTTCGGCTCGAGCGGCCATCCGGGACGTCGGGGATTCGTGAGACGAAGGATGACGAGCGGTTGCGGATGGCTTTACGGCGAGCTGTTCACAAGGATGCTGCTCCCCAGCATCTCATCGATTCGATCAGAAGAGCGATCAGAAAAGGATGATGCCTGGTGACGCGATAACATTGAGCGAACTCGATAGGAGTACAATCGAAACCGCGATGGTTTCGGACGCTTCAATGAGGCTCGGAGCGGTCGACCCCGAACGATGGGTCGATGAGCACGGCGACAGTTTGTTTCGCTTTGCCCTGGTACGACTTCGCGACGAGACGCTGGCTGAGGACATCGTTCAGGAGACACTGCTCTCGGCGATCCAATCGATGCACGCCTATCAGGGAAAAGCTGCAGAACGCACCTGGCTCACCGGAATACTCAGGCACAAGATAATCGACCACTACCGACGAAACAGAAATCAAGTTCAGTTCACTGACGAGGACACGGATCTATCGGTGACCGAACACTTCTTTGAGCGGCCCGATGCGTGGAATGGGCACTGGGCGATCAAGCTCCGGCCCGTGGATCCGGAAAGCTCACCGGAAGACGTCCTCGAGCGGGATGAATTCTGGCAGATGATGAATAGATGCCTGGGAGCTTTGCCATCGAGAGTTGCGAACGTCTTTACGCTTCGCGAAATGGACGACCTTACGAGCGAAGAGATCTGCGAGCTGCTTGGCCTGTCTGCGAGCAATTTCTGGGTAATTATGTACCGAGCACGAATGCAGCTCCGGAGATGTATTGAAATAAAATGGTTCCGTCGAGCGATCTAGATCTGAATGAAGGAAGCGCGAGTAAAGCATACACGATTTAACCGCTGGGTCTGGCGGACCTTTCCCGAATGCCGGGAGATGGTGAAGATAATTACCGCTTCGATGGATGAAAAACTATCGTGGGGTGACTGGCTAAGGCTTAAGATCCACCTGCTGTCCTGTGATCCGTGCGTTAATTTTATCAAGCAGCTCAAGTTCATCCGCACCGCGTTGCGTATTCGCGACGATCATCACGTCGGAGAGGACACGACGGTTCGCTTGAATGAACGTGCGAAGGCTCGGATGAAAGAAGCTCTCCATACCACCGGATCGTAAACTCGATCCGAACGATCCGCGAGCGAGTTAGGTCTCGTCAAACGGGAATTTTTTCCTACCTTTAATTGATTTAGGAGTTTGAGCCGATCATCGGCTTTGGAACTGCTATGCGTCTGGATGAATACGTACGCGATGGTCATGATCACGATCATTCGCAAAACCGATTCGCGGTAATACCTACCGCCGACAAGCTGAATTCGGATCCTGGTTTATCGGGAGAAAATGTCACGATCGCATTTCTCGATTCGGGCTTTTTCCCGCATCCCGATTTTCAGGATCGCGTGGCCGCTTTCCACGACATCCACGGAAAAGAAACTTCCTTCACTTCGATCACCCAGCCTCAGGGCCATCACTGGCATGGAACGCAGACGGTCGTCGCTTGCGCCGGCGACGGATCACTGTCCGACGGCATCTATCGCGGATTGGCTCATCGGTCGAACCTTGTCTTGGTCAAGGTCTCGGACGACGGACGAATAACTGACCGTTCCATCGAAGCGGGCCTCGAATGGATCCTAAGGCATCGTGAGAGATACGGCATTCGCGTCCTGAATATGTCGCTCGGTGGCGACTCGGATCTGCCGTTGGGGTCGAGCAGGATAAATCTCCTCACCGAAGAGCTTATTGAGAATGGCGTTGTGGTCATAGTAGCCGCCGGAAACTCGGCGGAAACGCGCTCGATACCGCCGGCAAATTCTCCATCCGCTATTACCGTTGGCGGTTACAGCGACGAGAATCAGTTTGCGATCGAGCAATTCGACCTTTACCACTCCAGCCACGGAATTACCATTGACGGGATCGTTAAGCCGGAGATTATCGCTCCGGCAATGTGGGTGGCAGCGCCGATCCTTCCAAATAGTGAAGATTACCGCCTTGCGGAAACACTGTCGCTGTTAGACTCTGCACCTGACTACCAACTCGCGGGTCTGCTGCGAGATCTGCCGTCGGCCTTGGGACTCGAACTCGATCCTCCATCAGGTGATCCTCACGGCTGGCGTCAGAAAGTCGAGGTATCACTGCGGCAAAGAAAGATCGTTTCGACGCACTACCAGCACGTAGACGGCACGTCGTTCGCGGCTCCGATCACGGCATCGGTAGTGGCTCAGATGATCGAGACAAATCCGTCTCTAACGCCCGCGGCTATCAAAAACATCCTTATATCGACCGCAACACGATTGGGTGGACGTCCGTCAATGCGCCAGGGCTTCGGTGTGGTCAACGCCGCCGCCGCGGTTAGCGCCGCAAAGAACGAGACCCATGATCTCGCCAAATGCAGTTACTTTCCGCCCCGAGTAGTTGGCCGCGAGATCGTCTTCACTTTCCACGATGACGGCGCGGGAGCTGTTTCGTTATGCGGCGATTTCAACGGCTGGAGTGAGAATGCAACGCCCTGTCGCCTAAACGAGTTCGGATTGTGGCAGGCCGCGATCAGGTGCCTCCCTGCGGGCAGATACCTCTACAAATTCGTTGTCGATCGCGAACGCTGGACCGAAGATCCGAGTCACGGCTTCAAAGAGGACGACGGCCACGGCGGCTTCAATTCGGTCCTTACGATCGGGTAGACCGTGGCTGGAATGCCGATCTCTGGAATAAAAGTTATCGAAGGAACGATTTCCTTCAGCGAGAATCGCGATGCTTGAGCTAGCAAAACAACATTGGCCGGAATACCTGATCGAAGCTTGGTGTCTCGCGACATTCATGGTGTCGGCTTGTGCCTTTGGCGTTCTGTTGTTTCATCCGGCGTCGCCAATCGCCGGGTTTGGCTTCGCACGCGATATTGCGATGGGTGTCGCAATGGGCTCGACAGCGATCGCGATCTTTCGGTCGCCGTGGGGCCAGCGGTCCGGGGCTCATTTCAATCCGGCCGTGACGTTGACATTTTACAGGCTAGGCAAGATATCGGGCGTGGACACGGTGGGTTACGTCGCGGGCCACTTTGCCGGGGGAGTCGCCGGCGTTCTCATCGCGTGGGCGATTCTTGGGGATATGCTCGCAGCCAGTTCCGTGAATTTTGTGGCTACCGTGCCGGGCAAAGATGGTCCCGCCGTCGCCTTTGCCGCGGAGGCCGTGATCTCATTCGGAATGATGTCGATGGTCCTCTTTACGAGCAATGCCCCGAGGTGGTCACGCCTGACGCCGTACTTCGCCGGAGCTCTGGTTGCGGCGTTCATTGCACTCGAGGCGCCGTTGTCGGGGATGAGCATGAATCCGGCCCGCACCTTTGCCTCGGCAGCGATCGGCGGAAAATGGACATCGTGGTGGATATATTTCACCGCTCCAACGCTAGCGATGCTTGCTGCGGCTGAGGTCTTTGTGCGAGTGCGGGGGTTGAGATCTGTGCTCTGCGCCAAATTCGATCATACCGGCTTGGCGAGATGCATTTTTGATTGTCGGGTTGATGAGCTGGAAGCCTCTCAAAGCCGGCGAGCGGAGAGCGACTATGTCTGCCGGTCGACCGCTGTTTAGGGCGGCCTCAGTAAGGAGTTTTTATGAACAACGAACACTATGACGTGATCATTATCGGCACGGGAGCGGGAGGCGGAACGCTCGCCCGGAAACTAGCTGCTTCCGGAAAAAAGATCCTGATCCTCGAGCGAGGCGACTTCGTTAAGCGAGAGCCCGACAACTGGAATTCCCGAGCTGTCAACGTTGACGGCAAATACAACACGAAAGAGGTTTGGTACGACCGCGACGGCAAGCCCCTCCATCCGCATACCAACTACAACGTCGGCGGCAACACGAAATTCTACGGTGCCGCACTGTTTCGCATGCGAGAGGCCGATTTCGGCGAATTAACGCACTACGACGGGATCTCGCCCGCGTGGCCAATAACGTACGCCGAGATGGAGCCGTACTATACTCAGGCCGAGCAGATCTATCATGTGCATGGAAAACGCGGCGAAGATCCTACCGAGCCCTGGCGGAGTGCTGAGTTTCCGCACCCCGCGGTCAGCCACGAAACGCGGATCCAGCATCTCGCCGAGGATTTTGCGGCGTCGGGCGTAAGGCCGTTTCATGTGCCGCTGGGCATTCAGATCAAAGAGAATGACCGGACGAGCTCCTGCGTGCGATGTGCGACCTGCGACGGATTTCCCTGCCTGTTGAACGCAAAATCTGATGCACATATCTGCGGTATCGAGCCGGCATTGAACGCTCCGAGCGTGACGCTGCTCACGAACGCAAAGGTGACGCGGCTCGAGACGGATCCAAGCGGGCGCTCCGTGACAGGTGTGGCCCTTGAGCGAGATGGGACAACCGAACGATACTCGGCCGACGTAGTCGTAGTCTCGGCCGGCGCGATCAATTCGGCGGCGCTACTGCTCCGTTCCGCAAGCGACCGGCACCCGAACGGACTCGCAAATCGTTCGGATCAGGTCGGCCGCAACTATATGGGCCATGTCAACTCAGTACTCTTGGCTGTCTCGAAGTGCCCGAACCCGACCGTCTTTCAAAAGACACTTGCGGTAAACGATTTCTATTTCGGCAGTGACGACTTTCCGTATCCGATGGGCCACATTTCGTTCGTTGGCAAACTCGATGGTGTGACACTCTCGGCAGGCGCACCAGCTATCGCTCCGGGCTTTGCCCTCGATCAGATGGCGAAGCACTCGCTCGATTTCTGGCTTACGACAGAAGACCTGCCGCGTCCTGAAAACCGAGTCACGCTGAATAAAGACGGGGCGATCGTCCTGAGTTACACGCCAAACAACCTCGAACCGCACAAACGGCTTCAGGCGAAACTCAAACAGCTAATGGCTGCGCAGCGAAACTGCGCCATGCACGGAGGCGAGTGCCACCAAGGCCTGTTCTCAAGAAATCTGTATCTTGCGGAGCAGATCCCGCTTGCGGGTGTCGCACATCAGAACGGAACAGCCAGGTTCGGGGATGATCCCGCCACTTCGGTGCTTGATCGAAACTGCAAAGCCCACGATCTGGACAATCTTTATGTTGTCGATGGGAGCTTTTTCCCGTCGAGTTCGGCAGTCAACCCAGCACTCACGATCATGGCGAATGCTCTTCGCGTGGGCGATCACCTGATTGAAAGAATGAGGTAAGAAAATGACCCCGAATCATAGAATCGAAAAAAGCGGCGGACTGCCATTAGGCTGGCTCCTTTTGATCCTGGTTGCGCTCGCAGCGTCAATATCGTCAGTTAGCGGGCAGTCGGTAAGCCGTGTCGAGACTGTCGGTTTCACGGTGTCCGACATGGACAAGTCGATCGAGTTTTATACTGGGATACTCCTATTCGAGAAAGTGTCCGACCGCGAGATCTTTGGAACTGAGCTAGAACATCTTTCCGGCGTCTTCGGCGCCCGCGCGCGAATTGTCGACCTGAGGCTCGGCGGTGAAACGCTCCAGCTAACCGAATATCTGACGCCGCGCGGCCGTCCGATCCCGGTCGACTCGCGGAGCAATGACCGATGGTTTCAGCATATCGCGATCATAGTGTCCGACATGGACAAAGCTTATTCGCGCCTTCGGGCCAATAAGGTCCGGCACGCGTCGACCGCACCGCAGACACTACCTTCGTACATCACGGCCGCAGCCGGGATCCAGGCGTTCTACTTCAAAGATCCAGACGATCACGTTCTCGAGATACTAGCGTTTCCGCCCGATAAAGGCGCGGCGAAATGGCACGGGCTTTCCAAGACCGGACGACTGTTCCTAGGCATCGATCACACAGCGATCGTGGTCGGCGATACCGACAAAAGTCTCGCCTTTTATCAAGACAGGCTCGGTTTGCAGGTCGCGGGTACAAGCGAGAATTTTGGTCCGGAACAGGCGCATCTCAACAACGTTTTTGGTGCGAAGCTTCACATCACGGGTCTTAGAACGCGAGACGAAGGGATCGCGATCGAATTCCTTGAGTACATTGCGCCCACAAACGGCAGGCCTTTCCCGGACGACACGAGAAGTTCAGACCTTTGGCATTGGGAGACGACGTTTCGGACGGACGATCTGAAGAGACACTTTGTCTCATACCGTCCGGAATTTGTTTCGAGCGGCATCGTTGACGTTTCTAGCCTCAAGGTCGCTTTTCGCCGGGCGGCGATGTTCAGAGATCCAGATGGTCATGCCATACGACTCGTGGAGTAGAAGATATTAGGGGGACGACATTTTAAGACATATGAAACTTAGAGAACTTCTGTTTATTGGAATCATCGGGGCGGTTGCGGTCGGGGCCGCCTGCTCAAGGCAAGGTAGCGTGGCGCAGGTAAATACTGACGGCAACGGGTTTGCCGTCCGCGGCTACGATACCGTCGCATTTTTTGCCGCCAACGCGGCTATCGAGGGCAATCCAAATTTTGAGTATGTATGGCGAGGAGCAAAGTGGGCGTTTGCAAATGCTGAAAACCTTGAGAGGTTCAAGAGCGATCCCGAGGCGTTTGCTCCGCAATTCGGAGGTTTTTGTTCGTACGCGGTCTCGCAGGGCTACACAGCGGACGGTGATCCGGGCACTTTCGAGATCGTCGACGGCAAACTCTATCTGAACTACAGCCCCAAAGCCAAAGCGGCCTGGGAGGCTGAGCAGCAGAGGCATATTCGCGAAGGCGAAAGCAACTGGGCTGAGTTCCAGCGTACCCAGAACGGACACAATTGAGTCGCTTCCCTATCCATCGTACACAACGCAGAGAGACTCACCCCTAACGAGGCGGTGAAGAGCCGATGAACCTCGTGAGAAGGATCTTCTTCTCTTGCACGACAGGAATTGTTATATGAACGCAGAGAAAAAACGACTGCAAGAATCTGCAGCACGTACAAAGCACTGGAAGCGCTGGGGGCCTTACCTCAGCGAGCGAGCTTGGGGGACGGTCCGCGAAGACTATTCCCACGATGGTGCCGCGTGGGACTATTTTCCGCACGATCACGCTCGCTCGCGGGCCTATCGATGGAATGAGGACGGTATCGCCGGTATCAGCGACCGTCATCAGAAGATATGTTTCGCTGTCGCTCTGTGGAATGGGAGCGACCCGATATTGAAGGAACGTCTTTTCGGACTTACGGGCACCGAAGGAAATCACGGCGAGGACGTCAAAGAACTCTATTACTACCTCGACTCGACGCCGACGCACTCGTACATGAAGTACCTGTACAAGTATCCGCAGGCTCCGTACCCGTATCGGCAACTGATTGACGAGAACCAAAGAAGAGGAAAGCTCGCACGAGAGTTCGAATTGATCGATACGGGGGTTTTCGATGAGGATCGATATTTCGATGTCTTCATTGAGTACTCAAAGGGCGACGTTGAAGACATGTTGATCAAGATCACTGTCGCCAATCGGGGCCCGGAAGCTGCCGATATAAACATTCTCCCGACTATTTGGTTTCGCAACACTTGGACATGGGACGGCGTGGAGCCCGGCAGCAGCCTGAAATTGGCGAGCGACTCGGTGATAGAGATCGAAAGCCGTGAGTACGGTCGCCGTTGGCTTTACGTTGACGGCGATGCTGAGTTGCTCTTCTGTGAAAATGAGACGAACAGCTATCGGTTGTACGGATCTGAAAACCGCACCCATTACCCCAAGGACGGTATCAATGATCGCATCGTAAACGGGCGTGAGGACGCGGTGAATCCGGAGAAAACCGGTACTAAAGCAGCAGCGAACTATCGTGTCTCAGTCCCTGCAGGCGGAGAGATAAGTGTACGGCTGCGGTTCACGGACATTGATTTTGCATCACCCGAGACGGGAAAGCAGGATGAGATCTCACCATTTCATGATTTTGACGAGATCTTTGAGCAGCGACAGGCGGAGGCAGATGAGTTCTATGGGGAGATAGCCCCGGATCATCTTTCTGAGGATGCGAGGAGTGTCCAGCGTCAGGCATTTGCCGGGATGCTATGGTCCAAACAGTTCTATCACTATGTCGTTCAGAACTGGCTGGATGGCGATCCTGCGATGCCGGAGCCGCCTCAGTCAAGGCGGAACGGCCGCAACAACGACTGGCCGAACCTCTTCAACGCAGATGTGATCTCGATGCCGGATAAGTGGGAATATCCGTGGTATGCGGCATGGGATCTTGCGTTTCATTGTATCCCGCTTGCGCTTGTCGACTCGCAGTTCGCTAAGGAACAACTCGTTCTTATGCTCCGCGAGTGGTACATGCATCCGAACGGTCAGATTCCCGCGTACGAATGGGCTTACGGAGACGTCAATCCGCCGGTACACGCATGGGCCGCGCTTCGCGTCTACCAGATCGACAAAAAGCAGACGGGCGAACCCGATCGCCGTTTCCTGGCGAGGGTCTTTCAGAAGCTTTTGCTGAATTTTACCTGGTGGGTTAACCGCAAGGATGCCGAGGGTAAGAATGTCTTTGAGGGAGGCTTTCTCGGCTTGGACAACATCGGGGTTTTCGATCGCTCCCAGCCTTTGCCAACCGGCGGCGTACTAGCACAGGCAGATGGAACGAGTTGGATGGCAATGTACTGCCTGAACATGCTCGCTATCGCGCTCGAACTATCGATCGAGGATCCCGCATATGAAGATGTCGCCAGCAAATTTTGGGAGCATTTTGTTTATATAGCCGATGCGATGAACAATCTCGGCGAAGAGAACATTTCGCTTTGGGACGAGCAAGATGGTTTCTACTACGACGTCTTGCACATGCATGAGACGGGGTCCAGCATGCCGATCAAGGTCCGTTCGATGGTCGGGCTGATACCGCTCTTTGCCGTTGCCACGATCGAGCCGGATCTGCTCGAAAAGCTGCCGCGATTCAAGCGGCGAATGCACTGGTTTATCGAGAACCGACCGGAACTGACGAGCCAGATCAATTGTGCACGAGTACCGGGGCTGGGAGAACGAAGGCTTCTCGCGGTCGCATTCAGATCGAGGCTCGAGAGCGTTATTAAGTACATGCTTGATGAAACCGAGTTCCTGTCCCCGCATGGCATTCGGGCACTTTCGCGTTTCCACAAGGACTGTCCTTACGTCCTCAACGTCGACGGGATCGAACACCGCGTCGACTATGAACCGGCCGAATCAACCAGCGGACTTTTTGGCGGTAACTCGAACTGGCGCGGCCCCGTCTGGTTTCCCGTCAACTATTTGCTGATCGAATCCTTGCAAAAGTTTCACCATTACTATGGCGACGATCTCAAGGTAGAGTGTCCGACAGGTTCGGGAAACATGATGAATCTTTGGGAGGTCGCGGCCGAGTTGTCGCGACGACTGTCACACATCTTCCTTCGTAACGATGCGGGTCAGCGTCCGGTTTTCGGCAATGATCAACGGCTCCAGAATGATCCACAATTCCGTGACTACGTACTATTTCACGAATACTTCCACGGCGATGACGGATCGGGTCTCGGGGCGAGCCATCAGACCGGCTGGACCGGACTTGTGGCGAAGCTGCTTCAGCAAAGCGGAGAGTAGAAAAATGATCGAACTTTCGCAAGACGCGATAGGAAGTGCGGAAGGGGCCTTCGGCCGAGAATGGCTCGAGACCAATGGCATTGGCGGCTACGCGTCGTCGACTGTCTCTGGTGCGAATACACGCCGCTATCACGGACTTCTGGTGGCGGCCACAAGACCGCCGCTGGGAAGGATAGTGATGCTGTCAAAGTTTGAGGAATCGGTCGTGATCGGCGGAAGGCGGTTCGAACTCTCCAGTAATCGGTATCCTGGGACGATACATCCTGAAGGATTCAGCTTTTTACGTTCCTTTAAGCTAGATCCGTTCCCTGTCTGGACCTACGAGATCGAAGGTATCGAGATACGCAGATCGGTCTTTATGATCTATGGCGAGAACTCGACCGTTGTCCGCTGGAGCGTAGAACCGAACGCAGCGGACATCAAACTCGAGGTTCGGCCCCTGATAGCTTTCCGCGATCATCATCACCTCGAGCACGAACGCCCGCATCTCAGTCAGGACTACTCCGTCGAGGGCGGCATCGCCGTACTCAAGCCAATCAGTGACCTTCCCGCGATGTATATAAAGCACAATCCGTGCGAGTTGTCGCACGAGGGCCACTGGTATCGCAATTTTCAATACGGCATCGAACAAGAGCGTGGCTTTGATTTCTCCGAAGACCTCTACCAGCCCCTCTGCCTCACATTTGATCTGGCGCACGGTGCGTTTGTTATTGCCTCGACCGAGGAAAAGAATGGATACGACGTCGACGCCATTGAAAACGCAGAAATAAAACGCCGTGCGCGCCTCGTTGCCGCCGCCGGGGTGAAGGATGACGTAAGCCGTCAGCTCGTCCTTGCGGCGGATCAATTCATCGTTTCGCGCGGTCGGGGAAAAACGGTGATCGCCGGCTACCATTGGTTTTCTGATTGGGGCAGAGACACGATGATCGCCCTTCCCGGACTGACGCTGGCCACTAACCGGCCAGACATCGCGAAGAGCATCATAACGGAATTCTCAAAGCACATATCCGAAGGCATGCTTCCGAATCGATTCCCCGACGCCGGCGAAGAACCCGAGTACAACACAGTCGATGCGACGCTCTGGTACTTTGAGGCGATCCGGGCATATGTTGAAGCGACGGGCGACAAGGCATTTGTGCAGCGGACGCTGTATCCCAAACTGGTCGAGATCGTTGATCGACATCTTAGCGGGACGAGGTACGGGATAAAGGTCGATGATGATGGGCTGCTCAATGCCGGCGAGCCCGGCGTTCAACTAACGTGGATGGATGCGAAGATCGGTGATTGGGTCGTAACGCCGCGCTCTGGAAAGCCGGTGGAGATACAAGCCCTTTGGTACAACGCGCTTTGCATCATGGTTCAATTTGCCGATGAATTCCGCGACGCTGTGGCATCTAAGAAATACAAGAAACTGGAAGCTCGGGCGAAGCAAACCTTTCTGAAGAAGTTCTGGAATGAAGATGCCCATTGTCTTTTCGACGTGATCGATGGTGATAGCAAGGACGCCACGATCAGGCCAAACCAGATCTTTGCGGTCAGCCTGCAGCACACAATGCTTGACGCCGAACGTGCCCGACAGGTCGTGAAGAAGGTCGAGGCCGAGTTGCTGACACCGGTCGGGCTTCGCTCGTTGGCAAGGCACGAGCCAGAATATTCACCTTTCTATGCCGGTTCGCCACGAGATCGTGACGCGGTCTACCATCAGGGAACTGTCTGGAGCTGGCTGATCGGACCGTTCGTAGACGCTTACAGGAAAACCCATCCGGATAATGCGAAGACTCGCCGACGTATCGAAGAAATAACGGCAGGTCTCGTGGACCATCTGAGCGATGCGTCTGTTGGCCAAATATCGGAGATATTCGACGCTGACGATCCGCACCGGCCTCGTGGGTGTGCGGCGCAGGCATGGAGCGTCGCGGAACTTCTCCGCGTGCTCGCCGCCAACCCCAGAAAGAATTGACCCTCGGGGAATAAATCGGCCCCCTGAAATGCTGTATCCAATGAAGCCGCTCCTGCGGACGAAAACAGCAAAATATGATGATCAATGGCAATCAGCAAACACGATTTTTCCGCGATCTGCGTCCGGAAAGGCATGCGGTGATCCTGGCCGGAGGAGATGGAACGAGGCTGCGCTCGATCACACGCCTGGCGGCGGGTGATGAACGGCCGAAGCAGTTCTGCTCTTTGTTTGGGAACGATACCTTACTTGATCGGACGCGGGCCCGCGTCGCATCTCTTATCGCTCCCGAGAACACACATTTTAGTCTTACGGAGAAGCACCGCGGTTACTTTACGAACGCACTGCGCGATGTTTCGAAAGAGCGTCTCTTCATCCAGCCAGAAAGCCGAGGTACGGCTCCGGCGATCCTCTACAGCTTGATCGCCCTAGCTAAGAAGTCTCCGGACGCCATTGTCGCCTTTTTTCCATCGGACCACTATTTTGCGGACGATGACGCTTTTATGGAGCATGTCCGTCTGGCGTTCACGGCTGTCGAGACCGTTAGTGGTGCAGTGGTCCTGCTCGGAATTGAGCCCGACAAACCCGAGACATCTTACGGCTGGATCGAACCCGCTGACTCGCTATTTGGAAGTGTGCCAAGGTCGGTAAGTCGCGTCAGCAAGTTCTGGGAAAAGCCTACATCAGGAGTAGCAAGCCAGCTTCTGGCGTCCGGGTGCCTTTGGAATAGCTTTGTGATGGTCGGTCGCGTTGAGAGCTTTCTCAATATGTTTCGAGAACATCTTCCCGAGACCTATCGGATGTTCAAGGCAGCTGCACCGGTCATAGGGACAGCTCAGGAAGAGGGCGTGATCTGCTCGATATACGGTTGGATGAATGAAACGAACTTTTCCAGCGAAGTGCTGGAGAAATGTACGAGCGAACTGCTCGTAATGCGAGTCGGCGAAGTCGGCTGGTGCGACTGGGGTGAGCCCGCACGAGTAATAGAGACATTGAATACGCTCGGAGTTCAGCCGCAATGGATGCAGGCGATGGCCGCCTAAGTGATGTTATGAAAGCAATTGCAGTAAAGCCCGGAATACAGAATTCCGTTCATCTGGTTGAAATGCCCAAGCCTTCCGTCGACGAGATCGAGGGCGGACGCGGAGTATTGGTAAAGGTTCTGCGGGTCGGCGTCGATGGCACCGATAAGGAGATCAACAACGCCGAATACGGCGCGGCCCCGGTTGGGGACGACTTCCTTGTGATCGGTCACGAAGGTTTCGGCGTCGTCGAGGAAGTCGGGGCGAATGTACACGAACTGAAAAAAGGCGATTACGTTGTCGCAACAGTTCGTCGCCCCGGCTCCAGCATCTACGACGTGATCGGCACCAATGACATGACGACCGACGACACGTACTTTGAACGGGGCATCAACCTCCGCCACGGCTACCTTTCGGAGTACTATGTCGACGATGCCGAGTTCATTGTCAAAGTGCCTCGCGGGCTTAAGGATGTCGGCGTTTTGCTCGAGCCCATGACGGTTGTTCAAAAAGGGCTCACTCAGGCCTATGAGATCCAGCGCCGGCTCCGTGTATGGCGTCCTAAGCGCGCCGCCGTGCTTGGCGCGGGTACGATCGGCCTGCTCGCGACGCTTGTACTTCGCCTCAAAGGACTTGAGGTCGTCACCTTCGGACGCACTCCGAAACCCTACCTGAATTCTGATCTGATCGAGGCCCTCGACGCGACGTATGTCTCGACTGAAGATATTTCGGTTCCCGACTATGCAGCGGCTAATGGAGGCTTTGACATCATCTTTGAGGCAACGGGATTCTCGCCTATAGTCTTTGACGCAATGCAGGCGATGGCCAAGAACGGCGTGCTGGTCCTCTCCAGCGTTACCGGCGGCGACCGGATGGTCGAGGTCCCGGCGGATAGGATCAATCTGGATTTCGTCCTCGGGAATAAGGTCATGGTCGGAACAGTCAATGCTAACCGCGAGTACTTCGAAAGCGGGGCGAAAGACATGGCGCAGGCAGTTCTAGAGTACGGTGACTGGCTTTCGCGGCTGCTCACTCATCCTGTGGCTGGCCTCGACAATTATCGCGAACTATTCGAAAAACTGACCACCGAAAGAGGAGCGATCAAGGTCTACTGCGAAGTAGCCGCCGCCGAAGCATTGTCGAAAAGCGCTTAGCGGCCCAAAGATCGTCTGATCTCGGTCTCGATCTCCGGGAGCCCCGCCGTGATCAACCATTCCAGAGAATTATCTGTCTAAGACGGGAGATGTTCAAGCAGATCCTTTTCGTGTCCTCGCAGAACGCGCGGAAAGGCCGATTCGCTAAAAATCGGTGAAGGATCTCTCCAATTGTCCGAGCGAACTACGTTTTCTGATTGGTTCAATATACCGGTCGCGGCTTCCGGCGTAATGGATTGGACAGGATACTTAGATGGCTTACCAAAAAGCGGGCTTAGCGCCTTTTTTCCGCGGTGATGAGCCCAGGTATGCCAAACGGACTATTCGCAACTAGTTCGGACGAGCGGGAAAATTCACGAGGTCGTTCTGATATTGCGAAGTATTTCACGTCAGGGACCTCGCTCGCGTATTCGAAAAGCCCGATATCGAGGCCTAAAGTCAATCTTTACAAGAGTTACTCCGGATGGCATTTTGCTTGCGTAAAGCATAGGCAGGATGCCCGATACCCAGCGCAATCAAGCCAGATCTTCTGCCGAGACCGATCTTGAGACACGGATCGTGGGCCAGTTTTCAGGGCGCGAGCCAGGGCCGACGCTGGTCGCGGTCGGCAGTATCCACGGAAATGAACCCGCGGGACATGAGGCTTTGACGCGTTTGGCCGAACGGCTGCGAGAGCTCGAGCCCACGATGAACGGTTCGGTATACCTTCTTACCGGCAATACGAAAGCACTAAGTCTCCGTACCCGCTTCGTAAGTGCAGATCTTAACCGCCATTGGACGAGAGAGAATATCATTCGAAATTCGCGTCGTACGCACGTGAGGGGCGCCGAGGACACGGAGCAGGCGGAACTTCTAAGCGTTTTTCGCGAAATCCTCGCAAACGCTTCGCATGACGTATTCGTGCTCGATCTGCATACGACGTCGGCGGGCGGCCCGGCCTTCGCGACGCTCGGCGACACGCTTCGCAACCGAAACTTCGCACGTAAGTTTCCGGTAACGATCATTCTCGGCATCGAAGAACAGCTCACCGGCACAATGCTCGAGTTTCTCAATAACGAAGGCGCTATCACACTTGGCTTTGAGGGCGGTCAGCATAATGATCCCGTCTCGGTCGACAATCACGAGGCCCTTGTACTACTAGCTCTTGTTCACAGCGGGATCGTCAGCAAGAAAGACCTTGCGGACTATGCTCAATTGGAAGCTCGCCTAAAACGATCGACGTTGAAGCACGGATTTTTCGAGGTTAGGTATCGCCATCCGGTGAAACCTGATGATGGGTTTGAAATGCTGCCCGGATTCAAGAATTTCGACCCGATCGAGATCGGACAACGCGTTGCTAACGACGCCGTGGGAGGCGTTCACGTTCGCGAGGCCGGAATGATAATGATGCCGCTTTATCAGAAGCTTGGAGACGACGGGTTTTTCATCGTCCGTCATGTCGCGACCTTCTGGCTTTGGTTATCAGCGATCATCCGGCGCCTCGGCCTGCCCGACTATGTTCATCTACTCCCCGGTATCAAGCGCTTCCCCGTGAGGCGCGAACGGCTTCGGGTCAATACTAGGATCGCCAAATATTTCCCGCTCCAGTTCTTTCATCTATTTGGCTTTCGAAGGCTTATGTGGAAACGGCACTACTTATTCGTGACAAGACGGGCCTTCGATATCGAAAGCCCGTTCGGCAGAGGAGGACGGCGTCGTGGGAGATAAAAGAGTCGCTTCGAAGTACAACGAGACTGAAATGCGGTCGTTTACGCGGCGCGTCCTCGACGACCTCTTCGCTCTCGAAGCTATGCTGGCTGGGGGCCTTTTTGAGGAGGATGTTCGACGGATCGGAGCAGAGCAGGAGATGTTTCTTGTCGACCGGTCGATGCATCCGGCGCCGATCGTCGACGAGGTCATAAGGTACGCCGGCGATGGGCGGCTAACAACCGAGATCGGGCGATTCAACCTCGAAGCGAACCTAACACCTCGGGAATTCGGCGGAACCTGCCTGAGTGACATGGAGAATGAACTGAATGAAGTAACTCAGATCGTTCGTTCCGCCGCCGCAAAACTCGACGCATCTATGGTCCTTTGCGGGATCCTTCCGACGATACAGTCATCGGACCTGACCGAGGCGAACCTTACGCAGAATCCGCGCTATTTCGAGATAAATCGCGTCGTAACCGAACTTCACGGCAACGATCGCCAGATCCACATAAAGGGCATCGATGAACTTCAATTGACGCTCCAGGACACATTCATCGAATTCTGCAATACGAGCTTTCAGGTTCATTTACAGGTCGGAGCGAGCGAGTTTGCCCGCCACTATAACTGGGCCCAGGCGATCGCCGGGCCTGTGCTCGCAGCTGCGGTAAATTCTCCGATCCTTCTCAATCACAGACTCTGGCACGAGACACGGCTCGCCCTGTTTCAGCACGCTACCGATACGCGTTCCCCTGTCCATAAGGAGAGAAATCAGCAGCCTCGGGTGAATTTTGGCGACCGGTGGGTATCGCACAACATTCTTGAGGTTCTTCGCGAGGATGCTATCCGCTTTCGCGTACTGCTGACTCAGGCAAGCAAAGAAAATTCCCTCGCGGTGGTCAAGAAAGGCGGCATTCCCGGCCTAAAGGCGTGGCAAATGCACAACGGCACGATATGGCGTTGGAACCGAGCTTGCTATGGCGTATTGAACGGGAAGCCCGGCCTTCGGATCGAAGCACGTTTCCTGCCCTCCGGCCCGTCGATCCCCGATGAAATGGCGAATGCTGCGTTCTTCCTCGGCCTTATGAATTCCCTGCCTGAGAGATTCGGCGAGGTTTCGGACAGGATGGAATTTGATGCGGCAAAGGCGAACTTTTTCAACGCGGCAAGGTATGGGCTGAATTCGCAACTCGCGTGGATCGATGGCTCCAGTTGGCGAACGGCACGGCTGATTCTAGAGATCCTGTTGCCCGAAGCGGCTGACGGACTAGAGAAGGCCGGTGTACGCCGCGAAGATGCGGATAGATATCTAGGCATTCTTGAAGAACGCGTACGAAAAGGACAGACGGGTTCGCAATGGATGTTGGACTCGATCGGTCGCATGGATCGGCGGGCAAAGCTGAATGTGAGGATGCGGACGCTGACCGCCGCTATGAAAGCGAATCAAGAGTTGGCTAAGCCAGTTCACGAGTGGCCGCTTGCGGAAATTCCCCATGAGCCCGAATGGATCGACAACTATCAGACCGTCGAGCAATTCATGTCGACAGATCTCTTTACGGTACGGCCGGAGGATGCGGTCGACCTGGCTGCCAGTCTGATGAAGTGGAAGCACGTTCGTCATGTACCGGTCGAGGATGACTCCGGCAATCTGATCGGTATCGTTTCCCATCGCGATCTCCTCGATCTGATCGCGGAAGGCACGCACAACTCCAAGCGCATGCCCGTCCGAAAGATCATGCATACCGATCTAATAACGGTCGAACCGTGCACCTCGGCGCTCGATGCCCTTCGCCTGCTGCGAGACCGCGACATTGGCTGTCTACCTGTGGTTCGGGGGGAGAAGTTAGTCGGGCTGATAACTACCTACGACTACCTAACTGTGTCGGCAAAGTTGTTCGAGGAAAAGCTACTTGGACTGCAATTCAAGGAAGGAAAAACTATCAAGTGCGAGGTGATAAATGATGGCAACGAATGAAATTTCACGCAAAACATGGTCTGAGTTCTTAACGTCGTATGGCCGGGCGAACTCGAAGCGGCCGACGCGGCTCGGGCTTTTTCACAAGACCGGAGGCGTCGTCAACGATTACTGGATCGAGGACGGCCTTCCGCTAGTCGGGCTCGATGTCGAGTTCGGCGACGACCTTCCCGTTGTACAGATAATGCTGGACGGATTTACGCACGTCGTCCGTGACGTCCGCAGTATCAGGCCGATCTTCTCGGCCGATGGGAGCGAAGACGGCATCGACCTCGTCCGCGAAGGCGGTTCGACGACGATCCTCCGCTTTGAGAACTGACCTTTTCTCGACTGGTGAACGGTATGAAAGACACTAACGAAAGTGTGAGTCCGGCCCGCTGTAACAGCTGTGCCCAGCGCATCGAAGCGAATTTTTGCGGCGTGCAGGACGACGTGTGGATGAGACTTGCACGCGTCCGAACGGCCCGCATCGTGCCCCGCGGCGCAAATATCTTTATGGAGGGCCAGGCCGCGTCGGGCGTGTACGTTCTTTGCTCGGGGCGAGTGAAGATCCTTACCGGCTCGCACGATGGACGGTCAATAATAGTTCGCATCGTGCAGCCTGGCGAAGTCCTCGGGCTTTCTGCCGCTTTAGCCGGCGAGGCGTACGAAGGCTCCGCGATCACAATGGAAGCGAGCTCCGTAAGCTATGTGGATCGCCACGACCTGATCGAACTGATCAATACAGATCAGGCTGTCGCTCAAAAGGCCTTGCAGGAACTCAGCAGCGTATACCGCAAGGCTTACGCGAGAGTGTGTACTCTCGGGCTAGCAAATTCTGTGAGCGGCCGGCTAGCCCGTCTTCTACTCGAGATGTGCGAAAACGGTCATCGCGAAAATGGCTCGGCGCGCTTCAGGATGCCCTTTACGCACGAAGAGATCGCCGAGATGATCGGCACGAGCCGCGAGACCGTTACCCGCGTTATCGGAAACTTCCGTGAAAGGGGCCTGATCGAACTTGAGCCGAAGAACGTGCTCCACATCCCCAAGACCACGCTTTTGAGCAGTCTGGCCGGGTAGAGTCTCGCCAAACGCTGCAATGTGACACCTATCACTGAATCGTTCAGATCGTGCGCAATATCATTGACCCGATGCATTAGATCAAAACCTGGAAATTGAACTGCAAACCTCACTTTGGAGGCACTAGAAATGAAACCGAAACACGTAAGAGTAAAGTTGCTGATGTTCGGTATTTTACTTCTGTTTCTCGCGGCAACGAGCCTTGCCAGCGCGTCAATATGGAGCACGCTCGGGCTCTCTACAGAATCTTTGGCCGCCGCTGAGCCGACGCCTGATGATCGCTATGTCGGCAGCGAAACCTGTGCGGCATGCCATGACGAACAATCGAAGCGGGTCGCGGCCACCAAACACGGCGGCTTGCACAAACTGGCTTCATGGAAAGGAAAGCCTGAGAGTTGCGAATCGTGTCATGGGCCCGGTAAGGAACACGTCGAAAAAGGCGGCGAGAAAGGAACGATCCTCGCCTTCAAGTACATGAATGCTAAGGCAGTTTCCGAGACATGCCTTAGTTGCCACGCCGGGAAAGAAGCTCACAATAATTTCCGCCGTGGCGATCACTGGCGTAACAATATTGGCTGCACAGACTGTCACTCCGCTCACGGCCCTGAGACCAGCCTGCCCAAACTCGGTTCAGCCGAGGTCGTAGTAGGTTCGACGAAGAATCGGCCAACCCTTGCATCAAGAGCGATGCTCAAGACGAGCGAACCGCAGCTGTGCATAAGTTGCCACAACGAGACTAAGTCGCAGTTTACAAAACCGTTTAGGCATAAGGTCCTTGAGGGCACGATGACCTGCAGCGACTGCCACAATTCGCACGGCGGCTTCGAGTCGCGCCAGACACGGCTGTCGTCGGGGGCCGATTCCGCGTGCGTAAAATGTCACGCCAACAAGTCCGGGCCGTTCGTTTTCGAACATGCCCCGTTAAAGATCGAGGGCTGTTCCGTCTGCCATACACCGCACGGTTCGTCCAATCCTAAGATGTTGAAGCGGGCACAGATCAGGCAGCTATGCCTCGAGTGTCATACGGGAATTTCGGAGGAACTCGCTCCCGGAGCTCCGAGTTTCCACAATCAGGCTAATGTCCGGTATCAGCAGTGTACGGTCTGCCACTCGGCGATCCACGGGTCGAATTCGAGCAGTGCACTATTCCGATAAAGGAGGAAATATGAGCTGGATGAGAAATTCTTTTTCGACGGCAGTACTAACGGGCTTGGGCTTGATGATGTCGGCCGTCTCGGCAACAGCTCAGCCGGCGACGCCATCTCCGACGCCGGTCCCCGATATTTCGGTCAATTCGAGCGTCGAACTCGGCGTTCGCGGACGCCGTATTGAGGGTGATGAGAACAAATATCGGAGTGATCTGAACTACAAGGCCGGTTTCAGGCTGTTTGACTCGACCTTTCTGATCGAGAACAACCGGGAGGACCGCAAATTCTTTGACAGTATGCTGGTTACGGCCAGCGGTTGGGGATCGGATCCGTCCGGTTCATTCAAGCTGAATACCGGCCTCGCGGGTGCGTACAGTTTTGACGCAACGCTTAGAAAGGTCAAGTATTTTAACTACCTGAACAAGGCTACGATCCATCCGACGAATTTCACCGGTCAGCACAACGCGAATACGAGTCATCACTTTGGCGACTTCGACGTAACGCTCTTTCCGGAGAGCAAGAATTTTCGAGCAAAATTCGGATATTCGTTCAACGATACGGACGGTCCCGGAACGAGTACGCTCCGTTTTCGCAGCGACGAGTTTGAGGTCGGTTCGGCATTCAAGACGAACTCGGACGATTTCCGCGCGGCGATCGAGGGCCGTTTGTTCGGATTCGACGGCGGGCTCAGTTATGGCCACCGAAGCTTTAGGGATCAGACGACACTTTTCGTCAACTCGTTCAATCCCGGAAACAATCCTGCAACGAATAGTTCGTCGATCAATACCTTTTCCAGGCAGTACCCCGCGAAAGGACAGACCGATTTTGGACAGTTCTTTTTTCACCGGACGTTTGCGGGCCGGTTTGATGTCACCGGCCGGGTCATCTATGCCGAGAACAAGGTGAAATTCGAACAACTCGATGCCCTGACTGGCCTGAATAGCGGAACCCCGAACAATATCGTCACTCTCAATCAGATCGCGGTCCTGGGAGCCACTCAACGCCCGCAGACCCGAGCCGATCTCGGATTCACGTACCTTATCGGAGACCGCTTCAGGATCTCGAATACCCTCGCATTTGACAGGTTTACTATCGACGGAGGCAATACGTATTGGGAGATCCTGCGACAAACGACCGCATCAGGTGGCTCCGTAGCCGATTCCATAACGAACACTCTCGCGTCCCGTTACACGGGCTATCGCCGCATCGCAAATACCTTTGAGGGCGATGTGCAGGCTGCCGATTGGCTGGCCTTCAATATAGGGTATCGATGGACGGATCGAACGGTGCACGTCCGCGGTTTCGATCGGAATCAGGTATCAGGTGCGGCAACGCCCCGCACAGAGGAAGAGCTCGAGAACCGGACGCATTCTTTGATTGCCGGCTTCAAGCTAAAGCCAACTAAGGATTGGTCGATCGTAGCAGATGTGGAACGAGGCGAATCGGATAACGTCTTCACGCGGCTCGCGAACAACGACGTACTTAATTTCCGTTTGAGGAGTTTAGCAAGGCTAAATACGGTGACGCTGAATCTATCGGGCATCGTCAAGAACAACGACAGCCCGGGACGTACGATCCCGGTCTCGACCGGTTCGGGGTCGAGTACCATAACTGTTCCAGCATTCGATTCGGTCGCGTACACGAGAATCCGGACTTTTGCGGCGAGCATTGACTGGGATGCCCACGAAAAAGTCAGTCTTGCGGCTGGTTATAACTACAACTACTTGAACAGCATTACGGACATAATCGTTCCTGTTGGAACACCTGCGTTTCCGTCCAGTCGTTTCGTTCAAGGTATCAGTGAATTCTACGTTAGAGAAAGCTACTTTCACTTTGACGTTACGGCAAGGCCGGCCCGGTGGGCTTCGTTATTTGCGAGCTATCGGATCACGGACGACAAAGGACAAGGCGACCGGATCACGACCCGGGCCCAGGACGTCATCACGTCGTTCCCGATCAAGTACCAGACGCCTGAGTTCCGGATCGCTTTCCGGCTCAGCGACAACATTGACTGGAACCTGGGCTACCAATACTACAGCTATACGGAACGCCCGGTTCAGTTAGCGTTCATCACACTACCCTTTATTGCCCAGAACTATAGGGCTCACTTGCCCTACACTTCCCTCCGGTTCTATTTCGGAAGAAGCAAGGATCGCTAGAGGGTTATCATCCAATATGAAATTGGCCGCGAGCGTCGATCCGCTCGCGGGCCTTTTTCGCTGGCTGGCTGTTTTAGTACCTCACTTTTTCGTACGTTCCGGTATGACATTCTGAACATTGGAAGCGTGAGATATCACCAAGGTTAAGGGGATGGGTAAAGGGCCGGTCGCCTTTGTGGCAAGCCGCACACTGAGCCGTGTTCTTGTCGCCGAGTTCGACCGGATGCTTGAAGATGTTATTCGGAGGCGTGGTTGTTACGCCGCGAAATGTCTGGTCGATAGTCGTGTGGCATATGCTGCATTCGTTTCGGATCACGCGACCGTCCGGACTCGACATGCGTCCATCGTGACAGCGAAAACAGCCCTGAGCATTGTAGTGACCGATGTTATTGATGTGTGACGACCAATTGGTCTTCATCTCGGGGAAGAAATTCGATTGATAAATAAGCTTGATCTCTGCAACGGCACGACTTACAGAGTCACCACGCGTCGAATAGATCTCGCCGTAATTGGTTCTGTAAAAGCCCTCGATCGACTGTGATATCGCGGCAAGGGCCTGATCATTGGTCTCATACTGGCCCGAAAGCGCCTCGACAGCCTTTGCCTTGATAAAAGGCAGGTCGGGATCAAGCCGCCCGGCCGACAATGCTCGATCTACGGCTTCGTTTGGCGAGAGGTAAATGTGTGCCGGGCGATTATGGCAGTCGATACAATCCATCTGCCGTTTCGGCATCGAAGCGATCTCGGCAGCCGTCGAAGGGCGTTCTTTTGATGTGAATTCCGTGATCTTGCCATCACGATCTTTCAGGCGGACCCAACGGATATCCTGACGCTTTTCGTCTGCCGAAGCGTACGTGATCTCGTTCGCGATATTCATGTGCCAGTGGATGCCGCCCAATTCTGCGTTTTCGCCGCCGCCACCAACCTTTAGGAGCATGCGGGTTCTATTGGGCGTATTATTCTCGTCGAACCCATAGTGGTCGAACACACGCAGCTGATCGCCGATGTACTTCTCCGACCAATGGCATTTCGCACACGTGTCGTTAGCGGGCCGCATATTGTGGACAGGCGTTTCGATCGGCCGATTATACGTGCGGAACGTGACGGCGTATAGCTGATGCATGCCGTTCAGCTTGGCACGAACGTACCACTCTGCCCCGCCGCCGACGTGGCATTCAACGCAGCGTACGCGAGCGTGTGGCGACGAACCATACGCTACGAACTCGGGCTTCATCACGTCATGACACTGCTGACCGCAAAATGCCACTGACTCGGTGTATTCAAAAGCCCGATAACTGCCGAAGGCACTGATGAATAGGAAAATGAAGGTAAGCGAGGCGAAGATCAGGAAGCTTCTTCGTCTGGACGCGTCATTAAGGTCGAGGATCGGGAACGGCTTGACACCTGCACTCGGATCCTTCCGCCGCCGTCGACGTTCAAGGAGCGCTCCCACGCCCGCAATAAAAAGTCCGAAGACCAAAACACCTGGCAGCAGGATATACGTGACGAGTACGGTGTACGGGTTGTCACCCTCTGACGTAAGCTCGATCAGCACAAGCAGGCCGATGCTAATGATCGCGGCGAGGCCGATGGCCATTCCGACAAAGCTTATCCAGTTACGGAAAAGCCCGGCGGATGATCGGGAATCGTCAGCCTGGGCATTTGGTGTGGAAATCTGTTCTTCGTTATCCATAAAGCTCCGAATCGCAAGCAAATACGCCGTCGGGCGGTTCGCCTATCTGATCGTGATGACCGTTAATAGCGAACCGCCTTCGGCTGTAGCTGGCGCCTAGAGCTTTCCGGGATCTACTTCGGTTGTCTGAGCGCCTGCATGTATTGGACGAGGCCTTTTGCTTCGTCTGCGGTCATGCCTTTTTCCGCATATCCGGGCATAAAGGGCGGCTTTTCGCCTTTCTTGCCTTTTAGTACAACTTCAACGTGTACTTCCTCGGTTTTTGCCGGATCGTAAAACTTCTCGGCTTTCGGCGTGTGACACATTGCACACTTCGCTTTATAGACCGCCGCTGGTTCCTCGACGGTCGTTACGCCGTTCACTTCAGGTGCGCCGGCTCCCATTACTATCAGGCCGACACCGGCCAGCATCAGATTTATTGCCGCGATCTTTGCGATATTCTTCTTCATGATTCCTCCGCAGGTTCAGCGTCTTGAGCCGATGTCCTACGGCAATGTATTTCGCAACGCACGTGCCATCTGCTTTTAAGCGCGATCGCATTGCAAATAAACCACTTAGCGAATTTGGGAAGCCGGCATCTTACCCGAACTCCTGAAATTTCGAACATCCACTGCGAAAATCCTCGCGGTGTGCGGCTAGAACCTGAACGTCGTACCCGTATGGCACCGTTTGCATTCGGCCGGATCCGCCGCGCCAAAAGCTCGCTTGTCGTTGTGACACGCGGCGCAACTCGCTGCTCTTGCCGGAGCGAAATGCATTGAAACCAAGGGCGACGAAACCTGTCTCGAGCCCGAGCCACGTCGTATCACGTGACATTGCGAACAGTCCATCTTCGCGACGCGGTGTTCCGAATGGCTGAAATTCACCCGATATGCCCGCGAGCCCTCCGAAAATCGCGACGGCCGGCCGGGGCTATGGCACGTAGAACACGAACTGATCTGTTTTCCGTTCGAGGTAGAATTCGGCCCATGGCACGTAAAGCAGGTTGCGTGTCCGCGGCCGCCCGACGGCATCGAAAGGGCCGCTCCACGGGCCGACGGCTTGTGGCATGTTGCACAGCCTGTTTGTCTTAAGTGTTTTGAATGATCGAACCGCGTGTTGAACGACCTCAGCCCCGGGAACGGTTTTACACTCGTGGGCGTGTGGCAGATCGAGCAGATCTTATTCTTATTGTCCGCAAACTGCTGCTGATGGCACGAGGCACAAGGAATATGCCCCGGATAGCTCATCTTCGTGCTGTTGTCGCTGCGTACGTGGCACACCAGGCACGGCATCCTCGTGTGCTGAGCTGTATCGTGACGAAACCGCGAATAATCCTGTTCCGGTGTCCCAACCACCAAATTCGCCTCCGAAAGCGACTGATCGGAATTTCCAAACGCCGTGAAAAGGCCGAACAATAAGACTCCCGCCGAGAACACGCCCCACGTTATGCTCCGATAGCGCTTCTCAGTTTTGCCGTCTCTTAGGTTCGTCACGGCTTGCCTCCCGCCGCGACGATCGCGTCCAGATGTGACTTGGGGATAGGCTGTTTACCGAAGGCAAGATGGCATTTCGTACAGTCGAATGACGCGCTTTTCTTTCGCGCCTCGACCTCATAGTTCAGGGCTCCGCCATCGTCGGTTGTCGCTGTCGCATGACACGTGGCGCAGGAACTGATCGGGACCCGACGAGTTGCCGGATCGAGCGTATTCATTTCGGAAACGGTATGACAGGTCGAGCAGGATAGATCGTTGTGTGCGAAAAACTCGTGCCGAAAAGTGCCGGAAGAGCTTCGCCTGGCCCAGCGGTCGAGCATCCTCTTGCTGTCTGTCATCGATGCTGCTCGGGCGAGAACTAGATCTCCGGATCGGGTCGCTCCCTTCAGCGAGTGGCAGCTGGCGCAATCCTTCTGTGCCGGGGCAATTCCAGTATCGGTCGAGTGGCAAGTGGAACACGTCGTGTGGCCGTTCGGTCCGCTCTTAAAGGTTCCTTTCTTCAGCCAAAAGGCGTCGCCAAGGTTTGCGGGCGGTTTTTTCAGGAATTCCTCGGTCCCTTCGCCTTGCGGTTCGACGGTCTTGTGGCAGACTGCACAGCTTTCTTCGGCGACGCGCTTAGAGAAAGAAGCCCGGCGAAACGTCACGGGGCTAGCGTGTCCTGAGACGATCTCGATGTGGGACGCGTGCGGAAAGCGGATCTGGAAGTCGGACGAGTGCGTTTTGCTCTTCGCTGAGTTCTCAAAGGCTTCGACCGGATTTGGAAACGGATGACGTCTACCGTTCCTCGGCGTTGCGGCCACATGGCATATCGAACAGATCGCGGGCCTCGCTCCTCTGAAAAACTGCTGCTTGTGACAGTTGACGCAGGAGTCGTGAGACGGGTACTCCGTGATGTCCGGGATCGCGGAATCGGCCTTTCGAACGGACTTCCAGTTCGAACTCGGAAATTTATGACATGAGCTGCAATCGCGGGTATGGGCCTTGGTCGAATGGCGAAAGTCGGTGTATTTCGATGCGGACCGTGCCGTACGAGACTGTGCCTGAGCGCCACCGCCTGAGAGGTAAAAGACCGGCAGGAATAATACAAGAACTGTGGCGCACGAGATCGCCCCGCGCCTGGCGGATCGAGCAAAGAACGACCCCGCTTCCCTAGCCGGTGCTGACAACATTTGACCCGTGAATCATACCCCCAACCTGCCGTCCGCGCTGTGATAGCTATCACAGGCTAATACCGCCGGCCGTGTGAAATAGTTCGCACCGCCTATGGCATTCTGCACGTCGAATGCACTTTAATTCACATTCGTAATTTGTCGTAAGCCTTGTATTTAGGGCGTATCGAGTGTTTCGATCGGCAGGTACGACAATTGCCGAGCTGAAAGGCGAAGGAATTTTGTCTCTATGTCAACGCTCGAGGAAAACATCACCGCAGCCGAGCTAAGCACTTCGGCACGAAAGCCGAGACTGTCGCCCGTGGCTGACCTTTTGAAACTGCTTTCATCGGTAAGATTTGGCGTAACGCTGCTTTGTCTTCTGGCACTCGCCTGCTTTCTGGGCATGGTGATCATGCAGCAGAACGTCGATGGATTTGAGAACTACTTCGCGACGCTCACACCCGCACAGAAAGTTGTCTATTCAAAGCTCGGCCTCTTCAATATCTATCATTCGTGGTACTTCAATGCTCTACTCGCGATCCTCTCGCTGAATATCGTGCTCGCGTCGGTCGACCGGTTCCCGCGCACGTGGCGGTTTATCACAAAGCCGCCAGTTGCCGTGCCGGTGAGATGGCTTGACGAGACCAAACATTCGTTTGAGCTTCGATCTGAGCTATCCCGCGGCGAATTGGTAAAACGGGCCACCGCTTCCCTTCTCTCGATCGGCTGGTCGCACGTTCGTACGGAACAGAAAGCGAGAAGAGAGTTCGTATTTGCGGAATCCGGAGCGTGGAATCGCCTTGGCGCATATGCCGTACATGTTGGATTGCTAACGATATTTCTCGGCGGTTTTCTGACCGCCCAACTGGGGACTACAGGAAATCTCCCGCTTGCGCCCGGCGAATCGTCAGATCTGATATTTGAGAACGTCGTCGATCTGGACAGGGTCAATGAAGTAACGAAACGGCTTCCCTTCGAAGTCACCTTTACGGATATCGAACAACGTCTGATACGCAACGACGGCTCGCTTGCGGCCGGGAACACGATCGACTGGGTCACGCGATTCACGATCAAGGACGAGTTCGGCGTGCACGAGGGGAAGGTTCAGATGAATCAGCCGCTCGATTATCGAGGCTACCGCTTCTTTCAGGCGAGTTATATCCCGATCGGCCGGGCAAGATCGATCACAGTCGATGCAAAGCCCGAGGACGGTTCGGCCGCAACAAAGATCGAGATCCCTAGGAACGGCTCGCAAGCACTTCCCGATGGAACGGTGATACGTTTTGACGAGTTTCGCGGGAACTTTCGCATCGGCCCCGAAGATCCTAACGAGGACACGAGTTCGTATCCGAACCCCGGAGCGATCCTGCAGATACAGCCGCCGGGCGGGACCGCCCAAACTGCCTACGCCTTCGGGCCGCAGATGGCATCGCTTCCGGTTGCGAAGAAGCCGGTTGCCGGGTACACATTCGCACTCACAGATTTCGAGAAAGTAGGCGACAGACACATTCTCTCGGTGCAGCGGGATCCGGGAGCGACCGTTGTCTACGTCGGCTTCGCACTGCTTTGCCTGACGCTGGTCGCCGTCTTCTTTTTTGCGCATCAGCGTGTTTGGGTGGTCATCGATACCAACGAAAGCGGCGAGAGTTCGATCGTCGCAGGTGGCGATACGAATAGGAACGAAGCGGCTCTGGTCGAAAGGCTTGCAAGGCTTCGATCGGACCTTGCCGTCAGGTTATCGGCGAAGGAGGAATTATGAATCAAGAGATACTTTTAGAGCAGATCGGCGGTCAGCAAGAACTCGAACGGATCGAGCAAGGTTGGGCAGCGTCGTATTTTCCGACGGCTCTTGCGTTGATCGGGGCAGTGGCCCTGACCATCGCCCGTATAGAGTTTGGGGGAACGTCTTTTATTACTGACGGTGCGCTGATGATGCTTGCTCTCGCTTCGTATCTGATCGCCGCGGTTTTCTATCTCACTAACTTCTACGCTCCGTTCAGGTTCGCCGAGCGGTTGGGGCTGTGGGCGGCGACGCTCGGCGTGTTCTTCAATCTCGCGAGTTGGCTGATCCGTTGGGTCGCGGCATACGAACGTGAACTTGCGATCTTTCAACAGCAAGGGCGAAGCGTCGATGAAATGCCGTGGCTGTTCAGGTACGTGCCGTTCGCGAATCTTTATGACCTGAGTGTTGCGTTCGCCTTCGGCGCCGGGATCACGACCCTCCTTCTGATGCGGCGACGTCATTTTCGGGTAGTCGCGGCCTTGTCACTGCCTCTGTCGGCGATAATTCTCGTCCTCGCCCGCTTTATCGGCGACGAATTGAACGATCTGCCGCCTGTCCTGGATTCATACTGGCGCCCGATACACGTCGGCATTGCTTCGCTTAGTTATGGCATCGCATTGGTCTGCTTCGCCGTCGCAGTCCTCTATTTGATCAAGGACGGCCTCAAGGTCGAAAAGATCGCGATCTGGACGAGTGTCTTTGCGATCGCCGTTTTTGCGACCGTCGGCCGGTTCAGTGTTTTTGCCCCTGCCACATTTGGTACGTATTCGGCCTCGACATTTCTCGGCACGTCACGCTCGGCCCTTGCCCTGCGGGCCGATATCCCGATGGTCGGCTGGTGGATCGTACTCGCTGGTGTCCTGCTAGCGGCCTCGATCATTGCATTTGCGGTCTATTTTAATCGTTCGGACGGAAGGGCAAGAAGCATCGGACACTGGCTCTTGAGATCTTCGCTTGTTGCACAAGGCGCCGGAATCGTCACACTCGTCTATCAGCTGAGGTCGATCACGAATGTGATCCCGCTGATCGATTCGACGCAGTTTCCGCGTTTTGCGATCTGGATGATGCAGCAGCAGGATGTGCCGCAAGTCGAGATCGACCGCATACCTGCGGCACAGCTGACACAAATGGCTGCCGGCTGGATCTCCGAGAACAGTTCGCAGCTGCACCTAAGCCTTAACGCAAATCCGGTCGAGCTTTCCGCCTTGATAACAGCGTTTGCGGGAACTCTCTTCGCGATCCTT
This sequence comes from Acidobacteriota bacterium, assembly GCA_041940165.1. GTDB lineage: Bacteria > Acidobacteriota > Blastocatellia > Pyrinomonadales > Pyrinomonadaceae > OLB17. Next base: position 133,526 of record JBGTSR010000012.1, on the reverse strand, counting down.
TTCAGCATAAAGACTGAAAAGCTTAAAAATGCTCTCCCATCCATCGGCGTTCTCGACGGAGCGATGTACAAGCTCGGCGGCATCGCTTTTGCCGGACTCGCGCTCCTGCTCATAACCGGTGCGATCTGGGCGAACGAGTCGTGGGGCCGGTATTGGGGCTGGGATGCGAAAGAGGTCGGAGCTCTCGTCGCGTGGATCACGTACGCCGGCTTTCTGCATTCGCGTATCGCCTACGGGTGGCGCGGACGTCGATCGGCATACTTCGCTATCGTCGCATTCCTTTTCGTTATCTTCACCTACCTCGGCGTGAGCTATTTGCTGCCGGGACTGCATTCATACGCATAAATTTATGAGCAAAGAAAATATCCTGTTTCTAATTATCGGGGCCTTAGGCGGGACGATCTTCGGATTCTTCGTCGCGAATTCGATCAATCAGTCTGCGGCGAATCCGGCAACGGCGCCGATGACGGCCCAGACCGGTTCGCTTCCTTCGGGCCACCCGAGCGTTCCCGGGGCTCCCGGCGGTTCAGCGGAAGAGATTCAAGCGGCGATCGACAAGGCGCGCCAGGAGCCGAAAGATTTCGAGGCCCAGATGAAGGCCGCGGAGCTTTTCTACCAGATCCAGCGATACGACGGGGCTATCGAATTCCTCAAGAAAGCAAACGAGCTGCAGCCGGATAACTTCGAGGTCATCGTAAATCTCGGAAATGCGTCATTCGATGCGGAAAAATTCGAGGAAGCCGAGAAATGGTACCTAAAGGCGCTTGAGAAGAAGCCGGACAATCTGGACGTTCGCACCGACCTTGGGCTGACATTCGTTTTCAGGCCAAAACCTGATCACCAGCGGGCGATCAGTGAATTCAAGAAGGTCCTGGCAACCGATCCTTCGCATAAACAGGCGCTCCAGAACCTCACTGTCGCATATACGAAAAGCGGTGATGGAGCGAACGCGACTGCGACACTCGCAAAATTGGAGTCGATAGATCCGGGAAATACAGCCATCGCAAAACTGAAGGAAGATATCGCATCCGGGGGAAAGAACTGACCCGCGAAAAAATTCGCACCTTCGGACTGAGGCGGTGAGGAAATCGGTTATACTGGCGGGCAAAGAGTAAAACCGATGACCCCAAACGAAAAGATCCTGATCGTCGATGACGACCGGTTTGTACGCATGGCGCTTGCCGAGGCTGTGAAGGCCTGGAGCTACGTTCCGCTTGAGGCCGAGCGTATCTCCGAAGCATTGAAGATCCTCTCGGTTGAGGAACCGGGCATAGTCCTTCTAGATATCGAGCTTCCGGACGGTTCCGGCCTGGATCTGCTGAAACAGATCAAAGAGCACGCCCCGGAGACTATCGTCGTGATGATCACCGGCAGCGTCGACGTTGCGAACACGGTCGCGGCGTTGCGCGGTGGAGCCCATGATTTCATCGGAAAGCCCGTCAAGCTCGAAGAACTCCGCGTAACGCTTCGGAACGCTACCGAGACGCGAGTGCTCCGGAGCGAGGTAAAGCGGGCAAAGTTCGAACGCTCTCGTGCAACTGGTTTCGAAGACATTATCGGCGACTCGAAAGCCCTGCAGAACGCCATCGAATTGGCGCGAAGGGTAGCGGCTTCGGACGTGCCGTCGATACTTCTGCATGGTGAGACCGGAACCGGCAAGGACATTTTTGCGAGAGCGATCCACAGCGGTTCGGTCCGTGCTTCGGCACCGTATCTTGCTATCAACTGCGCCGCTTTGCCCGCGACGCTAATCGAGTCGGAGCTATTCGGCTACGAAAAGGGTGCGTTTACGGATGCCAAGTCCCGCAAAGAGGGGTTGTTCGAACAGGCACAGGGCGGAACGATCTTTCTCGACGAGATCGGCGAACTGGAGCTTTCGCTGCAGGCGAAACTTCTGCGAGTTCTTGAAGAAGGAACGTTTCGCCGCGTCGGCGGGTTAAAGGATCTTCCGTTGGACGTCCGGATGATCGCAGCGTCCAATCGCGATCTTAAACAACTCAGCGCCGAAGGCGGCTTCCGGCTCGATCTCTATTTTCGACTCTCGATCATACAGATCGATATCCCGCCACTGCGAGATCGTGGAGACGATGTACTGCTCCTGGCGAAATACTACATCGACAAAACGAACCAAAAACGCCGAGCGGGAGTTCTCGAGGGCCTTTCGCCCGAAGTCGCCAAGATCTTTCGCCGATATCGCTGGACCGGAAATGTGCGCGAACTCAGGAATGTCATCGAACGCTCGTCCATTCTGGAGGACGGCCCACAGGTCACCGTCGCTCATCTTCCGGCGGATATGTTAAGTGAATCCCTCGAAAATGGCTCCACGGCATCCGGCGTGATCAGACTGCCGGCAGACGGCATTCCCCTAGAATCGGTCGAGAATGAACTTGCACGTCAGGCGATGGCGCGAACCGGCGGAAATCTGACCCAGGCGGCGAAACTGCTCGACATTTCTCGAGACCAGCTTAGATACAAGCTGAAGAAGGCCGGTGATTACGGAAACGATGACGATTCGGATTAGAAGAGGGCGATGACGTGGAGCTTTTCGCGACGGGCGCGAAAGTTCACAGAGAGAAAACAACATCAGAAGGGGCGGCACATACACGTAACCCCTTGATAGCACGCAGTTTGGCAGGCCTCGCCTTCGGCGGCACATTAAATGCTTTTCATAAGGAAAAGGAAGTAAGAAAAGGAGGCGTAAAGCAATGAAGGTACTACTCGCAACCGAAGGATCCGAATTTAGCATGGCCGCAGCGGACCAGGTCGGCAAGCTGCTCGGAAACGCGAACGATGCAGAGCTTCGTATCGTTTCCGTCGCCGATCCGCCGCTTCCGGCTACTGAGCCGTTTGCGATGTCGCCTGAATACATCGAACAGATCGATCAGGCGGTCAGAGAGCGGGCGGCCGAGGTCGTTGCGGCGGCGGAAGCCGATATCCGCGAGCGCTATCCGTCGATGGGTGCTTTGATCACCACGGCTGTCCTGATCGGAGCTCCCGAAAAGATGATCGTTGAGGAAGCGGAAGATTGGGGTGCTGACCTGATCGTTACGGGTTCGCACGGATATGGATTCTGGAAACGCGCATGGCTGGGCTCGGTCTCGAGCGCCGTGGTCCATCACGCACCGTGTTCCGTGCTCGTTGTCAGGCCGCGGGCAGCATCGCAGGAAGCAAGTGCGTAGGGAGGTGTAAAAATGGCCCGTATATTGATCCTCGGCGGTGGTTTCGCCGGACTCGTGACCGCCGAAAAGTTGGCGGCAGCGGTCGGTGGCAAGCATGAAATAACGCTCATCTCCCCCAAACGCGATTTTACATTTTATCCGGCGCTCGTGAGACTCGCATTCGGCCGGTGTTCGGTCGAAGATATTACTTTTGACCTGCGTACGCGGCTGCGATCTTTGTCGATCCGCCATATCGAAGGCGAAGTGCTCGAGATCGATCCGATGCGTCGCGAGGTCTGGGTCACCGGGCACGATGTTTCGGGCAAGGTCGAGTATGACTACGTCGTCTTCGCGATGGGCCGCAGGCTCGCAACCGAGGGCGTACTTCGATTTTTTGAACATGCCCACCATTTGCTCGGCGTTGGGGCCGCCAAGAAGTTTGGAGCGGCGGTCGAAAGCTTTGGCGGCGGCACGATCGTAGTCGGGCTGAGTCCTGAAGCCAGGCTGCCTGTTCCCGTTTGCGAGACGGCGTTCGCATTGAGTCGACGCTTTCCCGACGAGATGGCTGCCGGCACGGTTTCTGTCAAGGTCATCTTTCCGGGATCTCTGTCAGATGCCTTTGGCGGGGCTGAACTGCACAAAGAATTAGAAGAAGGCTTTGCTCGAAACAACATACAACTCCTATACGACGTGCCGATAAGTGAACTCACCGGTACTGAGATCATCTCGTCCGAAAAACACAGGATCGGCTACGACCTTCTGATGCTCGTACCGCCCTTTAAGGGGCAGGCGTTGCTTCGTCCGCTTCATATCACGGATGAACGGGATTTCGTACAGGTCGACGGACAAATGAAGGTACACGGCATCGAGAACGCCTATGCTGCTGGCGACATCGTCGCTTTCTCAGGCCCAAAGCTCGCTCACATGGCCGTCCGGCAAGCCGAGGTTGTCGCTGGGAACCTGCAGAATGAACTCGCAGGCGAGTTGCCGGAACATACCTACTATCACGAGGTAGCTTCGATCATAGATGCCGGCGGGCGCGACTCGATCTATCTTCATTACGGCGTTTGGGATGATGAACTCTACAACGTAAAACGCGGCCGTACCTGGGGACTTATTAAAGAAGCTCACGACGCCGTTTGGCGGCTCCGCCACGGCCAGGGAGCCTGACCCACCAGTCGGAGTGTGATGGCTCCGCAATTGTCGTCCGCTTTATGTCGAATGAGCCAAAAACACCCCGAAAGGGCCGGAACAAGGCGGATCAACCGCGCGTCGGCGACACCCGCGACGCGATCAAGCAGCTATCCGACCTCAAGTTCGCGGTCGATCAGGCGGCGATCGTTGCGACGACTGACCAACGTGGCGTGATCACGTACGTGAATGAGAAATTCTGCGAGATATCTGGCTTTTCGGAAGAAGAATTGCTCGGCCAGGATCACCGGCTGATCAATTCAGGCTTTCACGCGCCCGAGTTCATACGTGATCTCTGGACGACGATCGCAAACGGCAACGTTTGGCGCGGCGAGATCCGTAACCGCGCAAAGAACGGCTCGATATATTGGGTAGACACAACGATCGTCCCGTTCCTCGGCGAGAATGGTAAGCCGGTGCAGTATATCGCCCTTCGATACGAGATAACGGAGCGAAAGCTTGCCGAAGAGCGCGTCCGCCAGCAGGCTTCCCTGCTCGACAAGGCTCAGGACGCTATCTTCGTTTGCGATCTCAACGATCGGATAACTTACTGGAATCGCGGCGGCGAACGTATCTATGGCCTGGCCGCCGAGAATGTCGTCGGTCTCAATGTCGCCGATGTACTGTATGGCGGTGACGCGAGCGTTGTGCGCGATGCGCGTGCGGCACTCGACGCGTCGGGCGAATGGAAAGCTGTCGAGCGCCATACGCTTAGAAACGGCACCGGCATAATAGTCGAGACGCGATGGACGCTCGTCACGACCGGCGAAAGCGATTCTCCAAATTCGATACTGATCACCAATACCGATATCACCGAGCAAAAACGGGCCGAAGAGCATCTTTTTCGCGCACAGCGAATGGAATCGATCGGAACGCTCGCAAGCGGCATCGCCCACGATCTGAACAACATTCTTTCCCCCATAACGATGTCGGTCGAAATGCTTCGGCTCGAGAATACTGACCCTGTGGAGGCCCGCTGGCTCGAGATGATCCGAGAGAATGCCGAGCGCGGAGCCAACCTGGTCAAACAGGTGCTCACCTTTGCCCGCGGGATGGAAGGCGAGCGCGTGACCGTGCAACTCAAGCACATTCTAAAGGAGTTGATCAGCGTTTTGCGTGAAACCCTGCCTAAGTCGATAGATATCGAATTCGAGATATCGCCCGAACTGTGGCCGATCGCGGCGGATCCGACCCAGATCCATCAGGTACTGATGAACGTATGCATCAACGCCCGTGATGCAATGGCACGCGGCGGAACGCTTCGCATCAGCGCTTCGAATGTTTCGATCGACGATACATATCTCCGCATCAATCCTGACGCGACCGCCGGGCCGCACGTAGTTATCGTTATTGAGGATACGGGTACAGGTATCTCTCCAGACGTTATGCAGCGGCTCTTCGATCCGTTCTTTACGACGAAAGATATCGGGAAAGGTACCGGCCTCGGGCTATCGACCGCATTGATGCTGGTCAAGAGTCACGGCGGATTTATGAACGCCTATAGTGAACTGGGCAATGGCTCGCAATTCTCGATCTACCTGCCCGCGACCAATGTGCCGCATAGTGAGGTTCCGGCCGCGGTCACCCAACTGCCTAAAGGTGCGGGCCAATTGATACTTGTCGTGGATGACGAAGAGAACATCCGCGAGATCACCAGGGCAACGCTCGAAAAGTTTGGATATCGTGTCGTGATCGCGGGTGATGGGCGTGCCGGAGCTGACCTCTTCTCAGGAATGTCCGACGAGGTCGATCTTATCCTTACCGACGTCTCAATGCCGGTCATGGACGGGCCCGATATGGTGACCGCGATTCGCGAAATAAGGCCTGGAATGGGCGTGATCGCTATGTCGGGCTTGATGAGTACCGATCAGGTCGGGCGTTTCGACGCACTCGGTATACAGGGATCGCTTTCCAAGCCGTTCACGCCTGAAGCTCTGCTCACTATCATCGATCAGGTCCTGAAGGCAAAGACCTAGAGCCGCCCGCTCCGTTTGACATCCTTTCGAACGGCAAAATAGAATTTCTACATATTTTCGAGTTCAAAACCTATCCCTTTTCACAGTTAGGAGGAAAGATGTCATTTTCCCGGCGCGATTTTATTGTATCGTCTGGTTCGGCTATCGGTGCGGCGGCTCTGGCTCACTCGCTCGGAGTACCTACACATGCCGCTGTCGAAGCGTTTTTACGGACGGATAAGGACGCGATCGCTGACGCGGCGCTCTCGACCGCAAAGAAGCTCGGTGCGAGCTATGCCGACATTCGCATCAATCGCTACCGCAATCAGTCTGTCTCGACGCGTGAGCGGCAGGTGACGAATGTCTCGAGCGGCGAGAACTTCGGCTTTGGCGTGCGTGTTCTTTATAAAGGCACGTGGGGATTCGCTTCGAGTCCGGTCGTGACTGCGGAAGAAGCAGCTCGTGTCGCCCGTGAAGCGTTTGAGGTCGCCAAAGCGAATTCTGCTATCCAACGTCGACCGATCGAACTCGTGCCGACGCCTAAAGTTACGGCGAAATGGCGAAGCCCGCTCGAACGCGACCCGTTCGACGTTCCGACCGACGAAAAGATCCAGACTCTGCTCAAGATCAACGAAGCCGCTCTTGGCGTCAAAGGCATTTCATTCGTCAACTCGCAGATGTCTTGGGTCAATGAGCAAAAGTACCTCGCTACCTCAGATGGCTCACGCATCGAGCAGTACCTCGTTCGCGGCAATCCTAGCTTCACGGCGACCGCGATCGATCGGGCGACCAACGACTTTCAGTCAGTAAATTCGGTCCGCGAGGGCCAGCAGATCGGTTTTGAGTATCTGACCAAGCACGATTGGGCCAGCGAAGCGAAAACAGCCGCCGAACACGCTGTGATGAAGCTTAAGGCTCCGACCGTCGTGCCCGGCAAATATGATCTTATCCTTCACCCATCGCATCTTTTCCTGACGATACACGAATCGGTCGGGCATTCGACTGAGCTTGACCGGGCTTTGCTCTGGGAAGCCAATTACGCCGGCACAAGCTTCCTGACGCCTGACAAGACCGGCAAGTTGAAGTTTGGCTCGAAAATAGTCAATTTCGTTGCCGATCGCACGCAGACGTTGGGGCTGGCGACGGTCGCCTATGACGATGAAGCAGTTCCCGCCCAGAAATGGCATCTGGTCAAGGACGGCATTTTTGTTGATTGGCAGACGACCCGCGATCTCGCACCGGTGATCGGCAAAAAGTCGTCGTACGGATGCCTGCACGCCGACAGTTGGGGTTCGGTTCCCTTTCCCAGGATGCCGAATGTCTCACTCGAACCTGCTAAGGAAGACATCTCGCAGGACGACCTGATCTCGGGCGTCGACAAAGGCATTTTGATCTACGGCCGCGGCAGTTACTCGATCGATCAGCAACGGTACAATTTCCAGTTCGGCGGGCAAACGTTCTGGGAGATCAAAGGCGGCAAGGTAACGGGAATGCTTCGTGATGTGGCGTATCAGTCGCGAACGACCGATTTCTGGGGGGCTTGCGATGCTCTCGGCGGCAAGTCGACGTACCTGATCCCGGGCTCATTCAACGATGGAAAGGGCGAACCCGGCCAGTCGAATGCTGTTTCCCATGGCTGTCCAACAACGCGTTTTCGACAGATCAACGTGCTTAACACGGCTTCTTCATCTACTGCCGGCCAGAACGAGGAGGACCATTATCATGCTGTTTAGTGAATCTGAAGCGAAAGCCATCACAGAGAAGATCCTCAAGCTTGCCTCTTCGGCGAGCGACGCCTCGGCGAGCGTGAGCAGCGACAAGAATTCAAACCTGCGCTTTGCTGCAAATAATGTCCTTACGAGCGGTTCGCGTGTCAGCCGTGGTGCTAACGTCACGCTCTGGATCGACGGTAAACGCGGTTCGGCGTCGACCAATGATGTCGATGACGACAGCCTGAAGGCGATGGTCGCCGAGGCCGAGCGTCTGGCCAAAACTTCGCCGATCGACCGAGAATACGTGCCTACGCTCGGCAAACAGACGTACAAGCCGACGCCGGGATATGTCGAATCGACCGCAAATCTCTCGTTCGCCGATCGTGCTCGGCAGATCGGTGAGATCATCGCCGAGTGTGAGAAAAAGAAGGTGATCGGTGCGGGATTTCACAATGCTCGGGCATTTGCCAACGGGACTTCGACAAAGAACGGCAATTGGGATTACGAGCGCTCGACCAATGTCAGCCTGTCGGTGACAGCACGGCTGCGTGACGGCTCCAGCTCGGGCTACTTTCAGCGGAGCCATTTCGACATTGCACGGCTAGACACCGCGCGCATAGCCCGCGAGGCGATCAACAAAGCAATGACCGGTAGCGGAGCGAAGGCCATCGATCCGGGAACGTACACCGTGATCCTGGAACCGCAGGCAGTAGGCGACCTGCTCGGCAATTTTGGCGGACAGTTCAATGCTCGTACCGCGGAAGAAGGCCGAAGTGCGCTTTCGGCGCTCGGCGGCAAAACGCGGCTTGGCGATACAATGTTTGACGAAAAGCTCAATATTTACAGCGACCCGTGGAATCCCGAACTGCCCGGTTCACAAGCCGCGCAGGGAGGCTTGCCGGCGGAGAAGATCTATCTCGTCAAAAACGGCGTCGTCGAAAATCTGGTTTACAACCGCTTTTGGGCCAAGCAGAAAGGCGTCGCCCCGACACCCGGTCCGGTTAACACGATCATGGAATCGAGCGGCAAAAAGTCGACGATCGAAGAGATGATCGCTGCGACGGACCGCGGTATTCTGGTCAGCCGATTCTGGTATATCCGCTCGACCGATGCGCGAACGGCGAGTTCAACCGGCTTGACGCGCGATGGCGTCTGGCTGATCGAAAATGGCAAGATCTCGCACCCGATCCAGAATTTTCGCTTTAATCAGTCGATGACCGCGATGCTCGCACCCGGCAATGTCGAAATGGTCGGCCACGCCGAACGCATCGGCAGCGGTGACGGCTCGCTGCTTCCGGCGCTCAAGCTTAAGGCGTTTAACTTCACGTCGCAGTCCGAAGCCGTCTGAGATCACAAGCATTGACGTGAATTCTGTGCATTTTGCATCATTCTGTGCATTTTGCATCAATCTGTGCATTCCGTGACATTCTAGGCAATCTGGTGTTCCAGTTTCGCCGCCCGGCGGGTTAACATCCCGTCGGGTGGGGGATCGACGGGTCAGAACCACCTGCGATAGAGGGTGGTTGGTCGCGCGATACACGAAGCTCAAAGCGGAGAATGATTGTAGGAAATGGAACACGGATCTACACAGATCGAGCGGATAGACACGGATAAGAAAAAGTCATTGACAGCATCGCTCTGACCGGGCAGCCCTACGTGCGGACCCTATTTGTCAGAACCGGGAGCGGTAGCGACTGGGTCACGATCCGAAATGAAAAAAGGGATGAACATAGTTGAAGCGATCGACACGGATAAGAAGTGGGAAACCTTGCGCGTTGGTTTCTTTGCGACTTTGCGTTGAATAGAGCGCCACAAGCTGCAAGCGGGACGCTTGCGGTCCAGTCAATCGCGATAGTGAGAAACTTCCTGCACAGGGGGGCAGTACCGGAAGCGGAACGACCGGGGCTTTGATCTCTGAAACATCCGATAACTAGGAAGTGAGAAACTTCCAGCACATGAGTCAGAACCGGGAGCGGTAGCGACTGGGTTCCGAGGTTCTAATGAAACACGGATCAACGCAGAATGAGGGCGGATGCACACGGATACGAAAGTGAGAAACTTACAGCAAGGTGTCAGTACCGGAAGCGGAGCGACCGGGGCATAGATCTCTGTGATTTCGAATACGAGGCAGTGAGAAACTTTTCGGCTCTACGCCTTACGTTGGATCGCGATACGCCAAGTGAGAAACTCACCGCAGCAACGACACCAGCGATCATCGCGATCGATCTTTGAAAACTAAGTGAGAAACAGTGGTTGCAAAACGACGCAGCCCGCGGCGCCCCATCGTGAGAAACATTGCTTTCTTACGAACCTTTGTTACCTTCCGGATCTCCGAGTGAGAAACTATCGCAGCGACGCGTTCAATTTCTCGAGCGCTTCACTGCCGGGGCACAGCTCTGCGTTGGACAGTGAATTGAGCGGCCGATCGGTCGTGTTGATCATCTCGTGCAGATCGGCCGAATCTTCGTTTATATAGAGCAGCCCTGTGAGGATCTCGCCGGTCTGCTTTGCCCGCTGCATTGCGTTGACCGCCGAAACTTGATTGAACGGATCCCAATCCTTCGCAAGTTTATGCAGCCTGATCGTCGTGCCGTCGTGCATTACGAGGTCGTTCACGGAGCCGGCCTCATAGGTGGTCGTGATCTCCTTCATCATCGGAGCGTAATCCAGCGTGCCCGTGATCTGCACATGCTCGCGAACGTAGTCGTACGACTTGGTCGAGCCGGGATTGTTGTTAAACGTGACGCACGGCGAGATAACGTTGAGCAAGGCAAAGCCCTTATGCTTCATCGCGGCCTTGAGCAGCGGCACGAGCTGTTCCTTGTCACCCGAAAAGCTCTGGGCGACAAAACTCGCCCCAAGTTCGATCGCGAGCGAAGCAAGATCGATCGCCTCGAAGAGGTTGACGCTTCCTGCTTTGCTCTTCGAACCGGCGTCAGCCGTCGCGCTGTCCTGGCCTTTGGTAAGCCCATAGCAGCCGTTGTTCATCACGAGGTAGACCATGTTCAGGTTACGCCTGACAACGTGCACGAACTGTCCCATTCCAATCGAGGCCGTGTCGCCGTCGCCCGAGACGCCGAAGTAGATCAGGTCGCGATTCGCCAGATTCGCCCCCGTCGCGACCGACGGCATTCGGCCGTGGACCGAGTTGAAACCATGCGAATTAGACAGAAAATATGCAGGCGATTTGGACGAGCAGCCGATGCCGGAGAGCTTCGCGACCTTGTGCGGCTCGATATCGAGCTGCCAACACGCCTCGCAGATCGCGGCATTGATCGAATCGTGCCCGCAACCCGCACAAAGCGTGCTAAGCGAGCCTTCATAATAGTCGACGGTGTAGCCGAGAGCGTTCTTCGGCAACGCGGGGTGACGGAAATTTGAGCGGACGTAGGTCATGTTTGTTAAATCGATTAGCGACGATTCATTCCGAATGATGGGTGCTGATGATCATGCTTGACCGCGAGAATCCTTAGAGACCCTTCAGTCGTCTGGCGAAAAAAAAAATGATACGGAAATCGACTCAGATTTGCTCTGCGAACATCCCGGATTACAACTCGATACGATTCTGGACGTTCCACGATCGTATCGATGTACGAAAGAAATTCCTGATAGAAGTCATCTGCAAGAGTTTCACCCTTCGTCTCATAGTATTCAACCGCCCGCAAGACATCCAAGCGAGCGCCGAGGTGGTGGGCAACCTTCATCTGCTGGCACGCCGTTCCTCAAAGAATCTCATAAACTCGTCGTGCGAGATCACTTTGGACGGATCCTCATCCATCTCGCGGTCACGCCTTAATGCCTCCTGCAGCTCGTCTTCGTCCGTAAAGTCGGGTGGCAATGAGGCAAGTAGCTTGTCGGCTAGTTTCGCCCTTTCTTGATCCGTTAGCGCGAGTGCCTTAGTCTCTATCTCTGCAATCACTGACATGCTTTCATATTACCCCATCCCAGCAAATTCTCGGCCTCGCTGGTCATCCGCCAAGATTGCGAATGCTATCCTTCCGTTTACACGGATTCCATTGGCTCAAACGTCGGCAATGTGTTTAGGTTGTACGTGCCCAATAGCGGGAGTTCATGCCCCAGCTTTAAGCCGACGAGCACCCAATCCTCCAACGTCGACTGCAGTTCGGTTTCGCATTCTCGAGGCGTCGAGCCAAAAGCCATGACTCCTTCACAATCCGGGATTCGGCCCGAAAACGTGCCATCCTCGAGCTTGGCATACTCCGCGCGTGCGACCGCACTGTCAATATAGTCGCTAAGGATAAATGCCGATGCCATAAGAGATATACTACCCCAGGATCGAGCGTTTAGCTTCCAGTTTCGTCAACTATTTGGACGCACCAAATACCATGTACGCCGCGGCAGATCGCTGACGATATGATAATCTTTTGCAAAGCAAACTCGGAGAATCAAATGAAATTATTAGTCGTAGTTCTTATCACGGCGCTAGTTAGCGTTGTCCCGGCGGCGTCTGTACGCATCGCTGAGCCGGCGGATACGGTCTTTACCAATGCGAACGTTTACACTGTCGATCCAAAAGCTCCAAAGGCAGAGGCGGTCGCGGTCAAGAATGGCCGGATCGTGTTCGTCGGCACTTCTGCGGCGGCTCAGGCTCACGTCGGGGCAAAGACAAATATCATCGATCTGAAAGGTGCGACCGTAGTACCCGGGTTGACGGATGCACATTATCACCTGATGGGCGTCGGACTGCGTGAGGTTACGTTGAATCTCGAAGGAACGACTACGCTGGAAACCTTCCTGGCCAAGGTCAAAGAACGCGTCGACAAGACGGCTCCCGGGAAATGGGTAACGGGTCGCGGCTGGATCGAGACGTTTTGGAAACCACAGGCTTTCCCGACACGGCACGATCTGGATCGCGTTTCGCCAAACAATCCGGTCTTTCTTACGCGTGCCGACGGTCATGCCGGGGTGGCAAACACAGCCGCACTAAAGCTCGCCGGTATCGACAAGACTACGGCAGATCCATTTGGCGGCGAGATCTTGCGGGACAAAGCGACCGGCGAGGCGAACGGGATGCTTATCGATTCGGCACAAGGACTGGTTCGCAAACACGTGCCCGGGATGACTGCCGCTGAGCGTGAAGAAGCTCTGATCCTCGGAATTCAACGCAGCCTTTCGCTAGGCTGGACGTCGGTCCATACCGCCGGTGGCAGTCACGCCGAGGCCGAGATGATCAAGAAGGTTGTTGCGAGCGGGCGTGGAAGGCTTCGGGTCTATGAGGTCGTCCATGGTCCAGGCGAATCGGCGAACCGCCTGATCCGCGAAGGCACCGAGATCGGCACCCATGACGGAAGGTTCACGATGAGAGGGATCAAGGTCGTTCTTGACGGTGCCCTCGGTTCCCGCGGTGCGGCCCTTCTGGAAAAGTATTCAGATGAAAATACGACAGGTTTGCTGACAGCTAAGCCGGAAGAAGTTCGTCCGATGTTGGTCGCGGCCCTCAAAAGCGGCATTCAGGTCCAAACCCACGCGATCGGCGACCGTGCAAATCGCATAATTCTCGATCTATACGAGGAGGCGTTCAATGCCGTTTCGCCTTCGGATCGCAAGATCAAAGATCCACGTTGGCGGATCGAGCACGCGCAGATCGTGACCGATGAGGATATTCCGCGATTCAAGAAACTTGGTGTGATCGCATCGATGCAACCGTCGCACGCGATCGGCGATCTGTTCTTTGCACCAAAGCGTCTTGGCAGGGAGCGTCTTGCCGGAGCTTATGCCTGGCAGAAGTTTCTCCGGTCCGGCACGATCATTGCCGGCGGATCCGACGCTCCGGTCGAGCGCGGCGAGCCCATGATCGAGTTTTACGCCGCCGTGGCACGGAAAAGCCTGGCGGGCGAATCCGGCGACGGATGGCACCCCGACCAGGCCGTTTCGCGCGAAGAGGCGTTGAAAATGTTCACGATATGGCCGGCCTATGCGGCGTTCGAAGAAGACTCTCGGGGTTCGATCGAGGTCGGTAAACTCGCCGACCTGACCGTTCTATCGGCTGATATTATGAAGATACGCGAGCCCGACATTCTGAAGACAAAATGCCTTATGACCGTCGTCGGCGGTGATATCGCGTTCGATGGTCGTTAGCCGATCTATTTCGCGGCGGATGCGATCAGCTGCCGCATCTTCGACTGGATAGGCATTGCTGCGCGGCCGTAATTCGAAAGGACGACAGCAGTCCAGCCCGAGCCGAGGTACATATCCAAATTTGAACTTATGCCTGTGAATCCACCTCCGTGACCGACGATCTGCCCAGCGCCGTCGATGATAAAACCGTAGCCGTACCCAGTTGAATTCAGTTCGGGTTTTGCGGAAGTGAGCGTCTTGACCATGTCGGGCTTTATCAGTTTGCCTTGTCGCAACGCCTGGTCAAATCTGAGCAGATCCTCGGCGGTCGAGAAACAGCCGCCTTGCGGGCCGCCCCGCATGACGTGGGAGAAGACGTTATTCGCCCATTCGTAGCCACTATCGGTAAATTGCTTTTCATAGCCGACGGCTAGATTCTGGTTGACGCGGTCGAGTTCGAAACAGCCGGTGTTGGACATTCCGGCCGGGTTGTAAATGTTCTCCCGGACAAAATCGAAATAACTCTGCCCCGAAGCGGCCTCGATGACCTTGCCGAGCACTAGCATGCCGGTGTTGCTGTACGCCCATCGCGACCCGGGCTCGAATCGGAGTTCCTTTTCGTCCTCACCGGCGAGGGCCATCATATCGTCAACTGTGCGGAGCCGGGCCCGCGACATCGCGTCGTATCGGGGCGAGAAGTATCCGCCGAGCCCGGCCGTGTGACTCAGCAGATGCTTGATCTGGACCTTCTTTGCAGCTTCCGCATTCGGGAAATCTGCTACGAATTTTGACAGAGGGTCGTCGAATGATACCTTGCCTCGTTCGACTAGTTGAGCTATCGCGACCGCCGTGAACATCTTATTCATCGACCCGAGGTTGAATTTTGTATCGATCCGGTTGGGCGAGCCAAAGTCCTTGTTTGCGGTTCCAAATGCACCCTTATAGATCACTTCACCGTTTCGCGCCAGCAGGACCGAACCGGAAAAGACATCGGCGGCCGAGAGTTTTTTGGCCAGGTCTTCGACCTCGCGGGCGATCTCCTGATCGGTCAGCTTCTTAGCTTCACTCGCGGGCGGCCTTGGGGCTCGGCGACCGATCCCGGCTACTTTGTGCGGGGCCGTTGGTTCAACAGTGACCGCGATCGCCTGCCACTGGCCCGTGAGCTTGTTCTTCACTAGAAGGGTCGCCTCGGTTGGTTGTGAGTCTTGGACGCTGTGGACGTCCAAGCCCCGCGACTGATCGTGTTCAGTTAAAAAGAAGGTAAGGTGGCGTTCCAGCGGTAGCCCACGCATCGTGTCCGAAAAACTCTCGGAAACGTATTTACGCACAGCGGTACGATCTCCCTTGTTGATCAGCTCGACCACCTCGCGGGCCCGTGTCACGGCTGGTGTTTGGGCAGAGGATATCGATGCAAGAATGTTGAGTGCGAATAAGGCGATGACAATTCTCATAGTAAGTTGAACGCTCCAATAATGACCAGAATACGAATCGGGTCATCGATTTGTTGCAAGATGTTGCTGCATAATGCGCACCCGATCCGGGTTCTGGGGTAGGCTTGGCGCCAGTTTCGGATCGGGCACGTCGTAGAACAATAATGAGCGCCGCTCATCCGCTGTGTGTTAAGACACAGTAAAATGGATGTAAAGGATGTAAAAAAGAACGTTCGTGGGAGTTGTTCGTAAGAGTGATTCCCGCGATAGCCGTTACGACATTAACGCCTATTGCGATCCGATCCGCTTCATCGTGATCACAGTCATCGGTCGATCGGCAGGGTTAGTCAGACTGAACGCGATCCATAGGTTAGCATCCTTGTATCGCATCATTTTATAGACCGAACCGTTTTCCGCCGGCTCTACGGCGACATCAGGGCCGAAAACGTCGGAAACGGACGGAGCTTTAGCGTCCTTACCGTTATAGAATATGGCAATCTGGCTTACGGTCCCTTCGGGTGTCAGGCTGATCTGCATGGACTGATCACCGGAAAATTCGTAAAACATTCCTCGCTTGTCGCTCTGCTCCGAACCGCCGAGCTGATCGGTAACCTCATCCTTCGTCATGCCGAGCTTAACTCCGCGGATCTCTTTCATCAACGGCAAAGGCTTCGCGGCAGCCTGCTCACCAGCTGCCTTTGTACCGATCGTTGCTGTCTGGGCAGACACGGTTAACATGCCGACGCCAATGACAAGGAAAAGACTGGATACGCCTCCTAAAACTCTCTTGGAAAAATTCATCAATACAATACCTCCCTAATTTATTCGGATCAGGCGCGGATCTAGTCCGGGCTTCGATCCAAGCACCGGGCGGCCAGTTTAAGGTTCAGAATTGTACGGAGAAGCTGACTGCCCGATCGCAGCCGAAACTGAAAAGGAACCGAAAAAAGATACTGAGGTCGAACTAAGCGAGATCGTCGATCATTTCCAGTGTCGCAGATTTGCGGCCTTTTCTTTATGTCTCGACTCTTCTATTTTTCCATACTTGAGAGGGAAAATCAAATATCGCCTTATTTTACGGCTAGTTAGCGGGCTAGCGTAGTATGGCCGAATGGATCTGTCGATAAATATTATCGGCCGTGATCGGCATGCCGTCGTAATTCAATACCGATACGAGTTTTGCCGGATCCGCTGAGAGCTCGATCATCATAAGGCTTCGGAACTGGGCATCGCGATTTTGTTCGATTACAAAGATTCGTTCGTGAGAGTCAACGAACTCTCGAAACTGCTTGCCAAACGGGAATGCCCTTACACGCATTGCATTGAGCCTGATTCCTTCTTCGGCTAGCATCTCGAGAGCTTCTTCCGCGGCGTACGTCGACGTGCCGAAAAAGATAACTCCCTCGGCCACAGTATCGGTACTTCCGGCGGATCGCGGAGAAATGAACTCGGGCTGAGGTACAAGTTCCTTCGCGGTATCCCATTTGCGGGCGAGACGGTCGACGTTCCGGCGATACGCGTCCCCGTCTTCGGTGTACACCGCATATTCGTCGCGAGACGAGCCGCGTGTAACGAACGCACCTCGAGTCGGATGAACCCCGGGGATCGTGCGATATGGAATTCCGTCGTCGTCGACATCAAGATAGCGTCCGAACTTTCCGCGAAACTGCTCGATCGGAGCACCGGCAAAGGCATTGCCGTTCGTTTCGTTTTCAGCGTGTTCGACGATCTGGGCCTGCATCGCGCCGCCGACTCGCTCGAGATCAGTGCGCGTAAGCACCTTCCCGCGATCATACGGCCGGGAATCATCCCATGATAATGGTTCGGTAACGTGATCGTTCATCCCGAGGTCGAGGTCGGTCATAACGATCACGGGGGTCTGGAGCCGCTCTGTCAGGTCAAACGCCTGAGCGGTCATCTCGAAGCACTCTTTCGGCGTTGCGGGCAGCAGCAGCGGATGTTTAGTGTCGCCATGCGACGCGTAAGCGGCGAGAAGCAGGTCTGATTGCTGCGTGCGGGTGGGCATTCCGGTCGACGGGCCGGTGCGTTGAACATCGATGAGCACCGTCGGCACCTCAGCAAAATAGCCGAGGCCGAGGAACTCGTTCATCAGCGATACGCCGGGACCGCTAGTTGCCGTAAATGCACGGGCTCCGTTCCAGCACGCTCCCATCACCATCCCGATCGCTGCGAGTTCATCTTCGGCCTGCACGATCGCGTAGTTGTTTGTGCCAGTTTCGGCGTCAACGCGGTACTTCGTACAGTATTTGGCAAAGGCATCGACGACGCTCGTCGACGGTGTGATCGGATACCATGCGGCGACCGTTGCCCCGGCGTAGATGGCGCCCAGAGCACAGGCCGAATTGCCGCTGTATAGTATCTTGTCGCCAAGGAGATCACGCTGCTCGATCTGCAAGTCAAAATCTCCTTCGAACTCATCGCGAACCCACTTCTCGCCCATTTTTAGGGCTTTGATATTCGGTTCGATAAGCTTTTCTTTGCCCTTGAACTGCTCACCAATTAGCTGTTCGATAAGGGCGAAATCGATTTGGAATAGGGCCACGAGAGCCCCGATATAGACGATATTCTTGAAGAGCTGCCGCTGGCGAGCGTCGGTGTATTCCGCATTGCACATCGTCATCAGCGGAATACCGATGTGCGTGATGTCGTCACGGTCGTAGCCGGGCGGCAGAGGCTTGGACGAATCGTACAAAAAGTAGCCGCCGGGCTTCACATCGGCGTAGTCCTTCTTTATGGACTGTGGGTTGACCGCGACCATAAGATCGACACCTTCGCGACGTCCGAGATATCCCTTCTCGGACACTCGAACCTCGTACCAGGTCGGCAATCCCTGAATGTTCGACGGAAAGATGTTCTTAGGCGTTACGGGCACGCCGGAACGAAACACAGCCTTGGTAAACAGGGCATTGGCCGAGGCCGAACCGGTACCGTTGACGTTTGCAAATCTGACTACGAAATCGTTTATTTTCACCGGCTCATATTATTCTATTATTCGCAACGATTTGCATCCCAAAATCGCGAGAAGTCTATCGTTTTTCGGACTTGGCGTCGAGAAAGTCGTTGATCATCGGGATGAGCGCCGCACGACGGTCCATCAGCGTTACGTGCGTAGCGTCGGGGATGATCGCGAGCCTCGATGTCGAACGCGCCATCATATCGCCGTGAATGTTGCCGCCGCCCTTTAGGCGATACATTTCCGCGATGTGATCGAACGTCACACCGTCGGCGTCGCCGTGGATGAAGAACATCGGAGCCTTGGTCGCTTTAAGTTTTTCAGCACCGAAGTCGTACGGCTTCGCCGCCGTCGAGATGACATGCTTGACGAAGGCCGGGAATTCGTTTGGTGTGGGACTCAGCCGTTTGTACTCTGCTTCCATCGGCGAGCCTTTGAACGCTTCCGCCGTGATATTGGGTAGTGCGTCGCGACCTTCCTTGACCCAGCCGTCGAAGCGGAACACGGCTGAGATCGCTACGACCTTTCGCACCTTCTCCGGATGGCGGATCGCGGTCTGCATCGCGACGCCTCCGCCAAGGCTGTAGCCGATGATATCCGCGCTCGGGATCTTCAGATGATCGAGCAGCGACGCCACATCATCGGCGAGATTTTCAAAGCTCATGTCGCGTTTGATGTCCGCCGTCCGCCCGTGGCCCTGCATCTCGACTGCGATCACTTTCCGCGTTTTGGCTAGTTCCGCGACCCATTCATTCCAACCTGGGATCGTCATGAAGGCACCGTGCAGCATCACCAATGGCTCGCCGTTTCCGTGGATCTCGTAGTACATTTTCAGGCCGTTCACCGGAGCATAGCCGGTGGTCGGCTTTTGTTGTGCCGATACAATTGCTGACATTGTGATTAGGAGTAAAATGGGTCCTAGCTTAAAGCGTGATCTAATCATGATTTGCCCTTAGCGTTTCGAGTGTTTGTAGGAACTTCGGCATTTGGCTTTCCCAGTGGATCAGGGACATTGTGCATTTGTCGCGTACGCCATAAAGCGGTGGTTCCGAATAAACGGCAATGGCCCAAACGAATTCACTCTCGGGCCGCATTTCCATCTCATCAAGTTTGAACGACATGTATGCGGTCGCTCCGACTGGCGTCCACGTCGAACTCACCAGCCAAGTCTCCTTTGACCATCGTTGGAAATCGTAATTATCTAGAACTTCGATCTCCCAACCTCTCTCGACAAGTGCTTGCCAAAGCTTTTCCCTCTGAAACTTCATTCTTTACGTGCGAACGACTCGTTCTCCACTATCTGAGGCGATGCGATCTTCACATCGCCGTTTCGCTCATACGTAACGCTGACTATTCCGTTCGACGATACTTGGCTATCTTTCACCTTAAATGCCGCCGGGATCGCTCCGTCCTGGAATAGCCGCTTGCCGTCGCCGAGGGTGATCGGGAATATCATCAATTCGAGTCCATCAACGAGGTCTGCCTTGAACAGCGTCTGAAGCATATTTGCGCTTCCCATGACGTAAATATCCGGTCCGTCGGTCTGTTTCAGTTCACGAACTTTTTCGGCCAGGTCGCCGCCGAGAAAGACCGTCGGCTGCCAATCGCTCGACGTTCGCGTATTCGAGGCGACATATTTGGTCGCGGTCATCACGTTAGGCCAAAAGGCTGAGTGCGACGGCCAATAGGGCTCCCAGACATCAAAAGTCTCGCGGCCCAAAAGCAGGTCGAGCTCCTTCGCCAAACGGCTCTGGATCACCGCTCCGGTCTCTTCGTCCACGTATCCGAAGAACCAGCCCTCGTACTTAAACCCATTCTCTGGGCTCGACTGTATTACGCCGTCGAGAGTGATGCATTCTGCAGCGATCACCTTTCTCATTTGATTGTCTCCGATTGCTGCGAAACGTCGGCGAGCAGTTCGCTCAGCTGGCCCAATATCGCTGTAAAACCTTCCTTAAAGCCCATCGCGATCATCCTTTCCAAACGGTCGAGTGACTCGTTGTAAATTGAGACGCTGACGCGCGTTGTGCCATTCTTTTCGCTGAAGTTCAGGTTCCACTCAGAGCCGGGCAATTCCAGGTTTTCGTTGGCGTCGGAAAACGCGCTGAATATCTTGAAATTCGTCTTCGGAGTGATCGAAGTGTATTTCTGCACCTGCCAACGTTCCGCTCCGTCAGGGCTGACCATCGCGTAGAATCTTCGGCCGCCCTCACGAAAATCCATTGCCTTAGTTCTCGATATATAAGGCTTCGGAGCCCACCATTGGTCGAGAAGTTCTTTTTTCGTATATGCATCCCAAACCAGATCGCGTTCGGCGTCGAATTCGGCCGTGATCAAGACGGTCTTTTTCTCTTTGTTGACGACAAAGTCCATACTACTTCTCGCTCTTCCTCTGTTTCATTGTTTTCAGCACTTCGTCGAGTTGGCTGTACCGCATCTCCCAGATCCTTCTGTACTGCTCAAGCCATTCGTCGATCTCCTTCATCTTGTCGATCTCAAGCCGGTAGTAGATCTCGCGGCCCTGATGATCCTGCGTAACCAGCTCGCACTCGGAAAGGATACGAAGATGCTTAGACACGGCTTGCCGCGAAGTATCAAAATGCTCTGCAAGGGCATTCGGCGTCATCGCCTGCACCGCGATCAAAGCAATGATCGCTCGGCGGGTCGGATCGGCAATGGCTTGGAATATGTCTCTACGCATAATACGCAACCGAACGATTGCAAGTATATGCGCAACTAGTTGGTTTCGCAAGTGGCAACGCCGATTTTTTTGCGAGTTTCGTTTTTTGTCAGGTAGTAATGGACAACGGCCCCGCAGCCGAAGGTCTTGGTATCGATCAGCTTGAGATCGATTCGTTCCGAAATGTCTTTGAAAAGGCTCAGGCCGCCGCTGGCGATGGTCGGGTGGACCGCAATCTGGAATTCATCTACGAGGCCGAGATTGGCTAGCTGAACGATCATACTCGGGCTTCCGGCGAGGACCGGCTTACCCGTCTGCCGTTTGAGGTCCACGATCTCGTCAGGCACGAGTTCCCTTCTGATCTCAGCCGTTTTCCAATCTGTATTCGCGAGGGTCCGCGAATACACGATCTTGTGGATATCGTCTATCGCGACGGCGAAGTCGTCCATGGCTTTGTCGCCCGATGGCTTGGCGACGAGCGGCGGCCAAAATTCCATCAGCTCGAACGTTTTTCGTCCGTAAATACAAACGTCCGCTTCACGCAGCAACTCCGTGTAATGCCGATGTATCTCGTCGTCCGCGCCCATCTTGTCGTGATCACAAAACCCGTCAAGCGTCATGTTCATCGCGGCGATCAGTTTTCTCATTTGATCGATATTCGACTTGCGACCGAAAGTGCAAGATCCGATACAAGTTGGGCTATCCCTACATATGGAGTACAACGCGGCCAGGTCCTGCCGATTGCTCTAATAAATCATGAGCCTCGGCTATTTGCTCAAGCGGCAAACTAGCTGCGATCTCAAATGCCCGCCAACCGTTGAGAAGTAGCTCGTTCGTTGCCCTCACAGCTTCGGCTATAGCTCTTTTGGGCACATCGTCACTGCCAACAAAGAAGAGACGGGCGTTAATAAAGACCAAATCCCAGACCGAAACGGATGTGAACGGGTCGTTGGTCGCGTACGTTGCGATAGATCCACCCTGTGCGAGGATAGCGACATTCGACGCGATGTTAGCTGCGAGCGCGACCTCAACGATATGGTCAATTCCGTCCGGGGCCAACTCCCTTGCGCGTTTTACAAGAGTGTCAACCGCGAGAAGGACGTGATCGGCTCCGTATAGTCTCGGGGTAGCAAGGTCGCGCTCAGATCGAACGGTTGCAATGACCTTTGCACCCGCTTGACGCGCGAACTGAACTGCGGTCGCTCCTACCGTGCCAGCACCGCCCTGCACTAGCACAGTCTTTCCGGCTAACGAACCTGCAACATGTACGGCCCGATGAGCCGTGATTATCGGGATGCCCAAACATGCTCCCTGTTCAAATGAGACCGAGTCCGGGAGAGGAGAAACCTGTTCGAGTGGCACGACTGTGAACTCTGCAGCGGTGCCAAATGGCCGATAGGTTTGTGCTCCGTAGCACCACACTCGCCTACCCAGCCACTCAGCAGGAACGCCGGCACCTACAAGATCCACAACACCTGCGCCATCACTGTGAGGAATTATCCTCGGGAAAGGCATTCCGTATCCGAAAGCGTCCTGGCGTTTCTTGACATCGCCCGGATTGATGCCTGAAGCGGCGATCCTGATCCTCACCTCGCCGGCAGCAGGTACTGGGTCATCGGCCTCGCCGACGACTAGCACGTCCTTTGATCTTCCTTGTTTTTCATACCAGGCCGCTTTCATAGCACAGCTTGATCGGATCACGTTTTAAACAGAATTCGAATGTCGGTGACAAAGACACGTGCGCCGACAGTCTCGTTGGCTTTAGCTCCACACAAAAATGTGATCGAGAGCTAGGGGGCTAATCCTCGGCCACGCCGTAATATTTTTCACCCAAGCGTATCGTCTCTCTGCCTTGTTTTTTGCGCCAGTGGTTGGTGTCGCGGAGCGAATAGGCACAGCCGCAGTATTCCTGCATATAGAATTGCTCTCGCTTGCTGATCTCGAGCATTCGCGACGAACCGCCTTTCTTTCGCCAGTTGTATGTCCAGTACGTGATGTCGGGATAATGCGAAGCGGCACGCACACCGCTGTCGTTGATCTGGTCCATGTTCTTCCAGCGGGAAATGCCGAGCGAGCTCGATATCACCGGAAAGCCATTTTCGTGGGCGTACAGCGCCGTCCGTTCAAACCGCATATCAAAGCACATCGTGCAGCGGATTCCACGTTCAGGCTCCATCTCCATTCCCTTGGCACGCTCGAACCAGTTATCGACATCATAATCGGCATCGACGAACGGGATGCCGTATTTCTCGGCAAAGCGAATGTTCTCTTCTTTGCGCAGTTCGTACTCTTTTTTCGGATGAATGTTCGGATTATAGAAAAAGATCGTGAACTCGATATCAGAAGCGATGATCGCTTCCATCACCTCACCCGAGCAAGGGGCGCAGCATGAGTGCAGGAGCAGCTTGTCGTCCTGCTTCGTCGGTAGAACTAATTTCTCACGGTCGATCATCATATTAAGATTATACCCGCACGGAACCCCGAAATCCCCTCGCGGCATAGTACGACTCGGCTCCGTTGTGATACGTCCAGACCGTCGCGTAGCGTTTGTCGCAAAACATCGCACCGCCGAGAGAACGAACATCATCGGGAGTCTTAATCCAACTTGACGTCTTGAGGTCAAAATCGCCGAGCTTTTGCAGTTCGCGGTATTCCTTCTCGCTCAAAATATCGATCCCGATCGCAGCTGCGGTCTCGACCGCACTGCTCGCAGGTTTGTGTTCTTTTCGGGAATCCCAAGCCCCTCGGTCATAGCAAAGGCTGCGGCGGCCCTTGGGGCTTTCGACCGAACAGTCGAAGAAGACGAACTCGCCCGTTCCCTTGTCGTGAGCAATGACATCGGGCTCGCCGCCGGTGGATTCCATCTCGGCGAGCACGGCGAGCTTATCGGGACTTGCCTCAAGCTTCGCTTCGACATCGTCCCAGGAGATGCCTTTGTGGCGTTTTTGATTTTTCGCGAACCGATCGGCAAGAATGGCGATCAGGTCGTCGCTCTCAGCAGCGGAAAGTTTACGCTTTTTCATATGCGTTACGCAGGATCTTTTCCATCTTTTTGCCTTTCGCGAGTTCGTCGACGAGTTTGTCGAGCCACCGGATCTGCTGCATCAGCGGGTCTTCGATATCCTCGACGCGGACGCCGCAGACGACGCCTTTGATGAGCGAGGCGTTCGGGTTGAATCCCGGAGCCTCGTCAAAGAATTCCCGCAGCGTCTTCTTCTTTTCGATCACAGTTTCGAGGCCCTTCTGTGTATATCCCGTCAGCCATCGCAGAATTTCGTCGAGCTCTTCCCTCGTCCGGCCTTTCGTCTCGGCTTTTTTCACGTAGTGCGGATAAACGCCGGCAAGTGTAAGTGCGAATACTCTTTCTAGCTTCATGCGTTACGAAGGTTCGGTTCGGTCCACGAAATATTGCGAATAGCCATGCACCCCCACTGCATAGCCGCCGATTAGCAGATACCGAGCGCTATTCGCATTTAACGATTCGAATAGTTCTTTGAAGTCTCTCGGTAGCTCTATCTCCATAATTCAGCCGCCTCAGCCTCTCGATGTGCTGCAGCCGTTCCTTCACGGTCGTTTGTCGCCAATAGGCGATCTCATCAGACACTGACTGGTCAATTCTGCTGACAATGCGGACCTTTGTCCTATCAAGTTTGATCTCGGGAATATCGCTCATCGACCTATTATACGGCTTCTACTGACTTCTTTTGCATCTTCTTCGACACGTACCTCGCGACGAAAATAGCGATCTGTGCGAGCAGGGCGATGCCAAATCCGGTTTGCGGGCCGAGAAAGTACGTCAGACCGACCCACGAAGCCGCTCCGAGCACGCCCCACACAAATCCCATGTACATCCAGTAACCCGTCAGGATCGCGACCGGGATAAACACTAACTGCGTGAACTGCTGATACTCCGCGGCCTCGGCCGCAGGCTGATAGACGTATCCAAGCACCGGTAGGACGGCGACAAGGTGAACAATGCGAAGAATGATCCGTTTCGTACTGGGTTTCATAAGCGTTTTATCGTTGTTTGCAAGCTCTTTTGGGCGCAGTCCCGATTCCACCTATTCACCCCATGCATCTCGTCCTTCGTCCGGTGTTTCGACTCAACCTCGGTCACGTAATGCGGATACACGCCCGAAACACTAATAAAAGACTCTTTACCAGTTCGAGCTCATAGAAGATTCTTCTTCACTTGTCCCGGGCTGTTTCTTGGGGTTGCCTGTACCTCATTTCACTGCCCTTCCGATATTCGCACCCAAACGTCTTCACTCAGGAAATGGTTGAGTAACTCCCCTAGATGTTGCTGTCTTGACCCCGTTGATCTGAGGGGATGGTTTAACAATTTGCCCAAATTCCGCAACTGCTTGACTGATAATTTCTTCAATTCCCCTTCTAACTCAAATCGGTCACGCCTCATAGACCGAAGTTTCTCAATATACGATTCATCGAGAATAACGTCGTACTTCTTTCGCTGTTCTTTAGTGACGTATGGAGCCGTAAGAGAAATCGTAATGCGACCGCCTAGCCGTTCTAGTTTTGAAATGTCACTGTCGGTAAAGAAAGGCTTTAAGAAGGACTGAAGTTCGTCAGTAACAGGATTTCCAGCAATGTGATTAATATTATGTTTTGGCACGGTATTTATCGATTCTTTTAAGGAGCGTATTGGTAATTTTCCTAAGACATTCATCAATAGTGTCTTGGCCGGAAGTCTTCCTTGAAAATTCAAACCTTGAGTACTTAGTCCCTTCGCCAAGAAATCGCGCGATGGCATCTAGTCGCGGAACATTTCCAAGCGCAGGAGTGTTGCCAAGTATTTCCTCCTCAACCTTTTGAAAGCTTCCACGTATATCTCGAAGTAGGCGCGTTTCTGAGTCCTGTTGAGAATATACCTTTCCACCGGGAACTCCACCCGTTCTATTTATTGCATTCAGCACGTAGCCAAGAAGTTTGGGTCTGTCGTGCGCGTCGATCTTCTTCACCCACCTTAGGAGTCTGGGCATACCGTAAACGGAAACTGCATCGGGAATGGTGACCGGCATGTAGTAAGAACAGGCTCTAAGCATTGCCTGAGTAAGAAACATCTTGTTTGGCGGACAATCGACAAGAATATAGTCGTACTCGTCAAAACCAGCCAACATCTGTTTGCAATACAAAAACAACTCATTGACTCGCCTTTCTCCTTCCTTAGCCACACTTTTCGCAATCTCCATGTCGAGTTCATCAACATCGAAGGAGCCTCTCACTATATGAAGACCTTTTGGACTTAAGGGGTCCGGTGCTTTGAAAACATATTTCTTGAAATCCGTAGACCGAATCTTTGACCATCTGGAGGGTTCTACGAGGTTATAAATAGTCAGCTCCGTCTTATTAACTTTGTCGGGGTCAAACCCAAGAGCGAGGGAGAGACTGCATTGAGGGTCAATGTCGAATAAAAGAACCTTTTTCCTAGTAATCTCGGCCAAATAGTATCCCAAAAGGCAAACAAGTGTAGTTTTCCCCACGCCACCTTTATAGTTGGCGACACAGATTGCTCCCGGATGTTTCTGACTGATAAACCCTTTGATCTGTTCTCCAAGATCGGCCGACAAAAGTTCTCTCATATCAATTCGCCCTCGCTGAATCAAAGACTAACTTAATCCATTCCCATTCCGCGTGATCTGGACGACATTGTATTTGAACGAGCCGGCTTTGGTGACGTTGTACCAGAATTTTTGCATATCCCAGGCGGCGGTGGGGCAGCGTTCGGCGCAGAGGCCGCAATGGAGGCAGACGTCCTCGTCTTTGACCATGATGCGGCCGGTTTGGGGCACGGTGTCGGAGATGTAGAGGTCCTGTTTGTAGTTGAGAGCAGGGACTTTTGTGCGTTGGCGCAGGTCTTCTTCATCGCCGTTCGGCGTGAATGTGATGCAGCTCGTCGGGCAGATATCGACGCACGCATCGCACTCTATACATTTCGGGGCGTTGAAAACCGTCTGAGCGTCGCAGTTAAGGCAGCGTTGTGCTTCTTCGTAACCGGCAAGCGGGTCAAATCCTAGCTCGACCTCTTTCTTTCGGTTTGTGAGCGTCTCGGTCTTAGGGGCCTGCGGCACGACCAGGCGGTCGTATTCGTCAACCGCACTGTCGTACGCCCACTCGTGAATGCCCATCTTCATCGAGTGAAGATTCGTGTGCGGCGACGGCCTATCCGCGACGAGGTCCTTGCCCTCGCAGAGCAGATGGATCGAAACCGCCGCCTGATGGCCGTGAGCGACTGCGGTGATGACATTCTCAGGGCCAAATGCAGCATCGCCGCCGAAAAATACCTTCGGATTTGTCGACTGGAAAGTGGTCTTATCCACGACAGGCATTTCCCACTTGTCGAATTCGAGCCCCAGATCGCGTTCGATCCACGGAAATGCGTTCTCCTGGCCGACCGCGATCAATACGTCGTCAGCCGGGAAGAAGACGTCGGGTTCGCCCGTCGGCACGAGGCTGCGTTTGCCGTTCTCGTCGAAGACCGCTTCGACTTTTTCAAACGTCATTCCGAGAAGACGGACGTCGGGCCGCAGGCTGCTAGCCTGCGTGCCTTCACCATTAGCCGCTCTCGGTTCCGACACATCCAAACCACCCGCACGCAGGCTGGCAGCCTGCGGTCCGACCACAAAGCTCTTCGGCACATGGTTGTCAATGATCGGGATGTCCTCATGCATTGCGTCTTCTTTTTCCCACGGCGATGCCTTCATCGATGCGAACGGCGAACGAACGATGACTTTGACGTCTTCGCCGCCGAGACGACGAGCGGTGCGGCAGCAGTCCATCGCGGTGTTGCCGCCGCCTAGGACGATCACCGTCTTGCCGATCTTGTCGGTGTGTTCGAACGCGACCGAGCCGAGCCAATTGATCCCGATGTGTATGTTCGCGTCAGCTTCCTGCCGGCCGGGCAGGTCGGGCAGGTCGCGGCCACGCGGCGCACCTGTGCCGACAAACACGGCATCGTAATCCTGCTCAAGTATTTCTTTAAGCGACGAAACATAATGCTTGAAATGGGTATGAATCCCGAGCCGCAGGATGTAATCGACCTCGTCCTCGAGCACCTTTTCCGGCAGGCGAAACGCGGGTATCTGCGAACGCATAAAGCCGCCGCCCTTGATCTGCTCGTCGAACAGATGCACTTCGTAACCAAGCGGAGCCAGATCGCGGGCAACGGTCAACGACGCCGGTCCTGCTCCGATCAATGCGACCTTCTTGCCATTCGACGGAAACGGCCCTTGAGGCATGTATGGCAGCGGATCTTCGCGATTATCGGCCGCCACGCGTTTTAGACGGCAGATGGCGACTGGTTCTTCGTCGATGCGGCCGCGGCGACAAGCCGGTTCGCACGGACGGTCGCACGTTCGGCCGAGAATTCCCGGGAACACGTTCGAATCCCAATTGATCATGTACGCCTCGGTATATCGTCCGGCGGCGATCAATCGAATGTATTCGGGAACAGGCGTATGCGCCGGGCAGGCGTACTGGCAGTCGACTACCTTGTGAAAGTACTCTGGATCGGTGATATCTGTTGGTTTCAAGGCCTTATTTCGCGTGGTCTAAGATCAGGTTACGGGTTTAACAATCATAGAATAAGACGGCGAGGTTTACCACATTTTTTGCCCTTCGGGAAAACTATTTCGCTCATTTTTACGAATCAAATCACGAAACATTGCTCGAATTGCATCCAATTAGTGCGGAGCGTTTGGACGTAGTGCCACATTTGGCAATCGTACCGGGTATATTAAACTGGAATAACTATGGCAGGCATCGGTATTTCTATTGCTGTGAGAACTTTGATCGTACTCAGCTTAGTGCTGTCTTTCACCGTCGCGAGCTTTGCAGGCAACGACCTTGCGGGCGAGCGAGAAACGGTGACCAATCCGACCACCGCCGACACGGTTGCGGACTTTGATTTCGTCGATTTTGATGGAAAGAAACGCAAATTCTCGGAATTTAAGGGCAAGGTGGTCTTGATAGACTTTTGGGCTACGTGGTGCGGGCCGTGCCTCGCCGATATTCCAAAACTGAAGAAGCTGTACGAAAAATATAAGTCCGACGGCTTTGAGATCCTTGCGATGAATGCTGAAACGATCGGAGACGACGATCCAGATCCGGAGTTTGCCAAAGAAGCTCCAGCGAGAGCGGCCGCTATCGTAAAAAGTCGCGGTGTGACTTGGACGCAGGCCAATTCTGCCTCATCTCTTCCGGTAGCCGAGAACCTGTTTTCCGTCAAGGCTTTGCCGACCAAGGTCTTGATCGGCCGTGATGGGAAGATCATTGCCCGCATCGGCGAAAAAGACGATACCGAAGCGATCGTAGCCTCGGCGATGGCCGCTAAATAAACCACCTTGCGAATTAAGACCCTGATCGCATCAATTTTCCTGCTCGCGACCGGAGTGCTGGCTTTATCGGCGCAGAATCCGGTCTCGGGCTCGATATCCGTATCGCCATCGACTGTAGCGGCCGGTGGACGCGGCACCGCACGTGTTTCGATCTCGATCGGCGGCGGCTGGAAGATGTATTCCATCACGCAGGGTGCCGGCGGGCCGATCCCGACGCGAATTTCGATCGCCGACGGGCCATTCAAGATAGGCTCAGTCTCGGGTCCGCGGCCAAAGGTCGCGATGGATCCGAATTTCGGTATGAATACCGAAACTCACATGGGGAGTGTGGCTTACACAGTCCCATTCACGGTGAATGCCGATGCACCCGAGGGACCGCAGACGCTGAACGTGAACGTTCGCTATCAGGTCTGCAACGACACTGTTTGTCTACCTCCAAAAACGCTGAAGTTGGCATCTGCATTGACGATCGGTGCCGCAACAGCTAATCCCGCGGCGAGTCCTAGCCCCGAGCGGAGCCCGAGCCCGACGCCGAGTCCTAATGCATCGCCGACCGGCTCGCCGAGCCCAAGCCCGACAGCATCACCCGACGAAACGGGATTAGATCCGAACGCCCTGCTTACAGATGCGGCGACGCCGGATCCCGTCGCGACGGTAGATGTGATGAAACCCGCTGAGGGCGCTATCAAAGATCAGCCGATCTGGGGATTCATCTGGCTCGCGATCACGTTTGGCGCGCTTTCCCTGCTCACGCCGTGTGTGTTCCCGATGATCCCCATCACTGTGTCGTATTTTACGAAGCACGGTTCCGATACACGGCTCGGCTCCGTCCGCGACGCGGGGGTTTATGCATTCGGCATAATCCTGACGTTTACCCTGTTGGGTATCTTGCTGGCGTTGCTTTTCGGTGCGGCGGGTATCAATCGATTTGCAGCAAATCCGTACGTGAATCTGCTGATCACCGGCATCTTTTTGGCGTTTGCGTTCAGCCTTCTCGGTGCGTACAACCTGGGCGTACCGTCGAGCGTGCTGACAAAACTCGACAGCTTTACGCGGTCGAAGGAGTCGGGCAAATTCATCGGACTTCTACTGATGGGGCTGACGTTTTCGCTGACGTCGTTCACCTGCACGGCTCCGCTTGTCGGCACGATCTTGGTGTCCGCCGCCCAAGGCGATCTTTTCTATCCGGTCGTCGGAATGCTCGCATTTTCGAGCGTGTTTGCCTTACCGTTCTTTATCCTTGCGCTCGCGCCGAATCTGCTCAATTCCCTTCCGCGATCAGGCTCGTGGATGAACTCGGTCAAGGTTGTTATGGGCTTTCTGGAGATCGGCGCGGCTCTGAAATTCCTCTCGAACGTCGATCTCGTATGGGGTTGGGGCATTTTCACCCGTGAGGTAGTTATCGCCGGTTGGATCGCACTTTCGGTGCTGATCTTTCTGTATCTGCTCGGCGTTTTCAAGTTTTCGCATGATTCCGACGGCCAGCGGATCGGCCTCGTGCGTGTGCTTAATGCATTTCTATTCGCCACGATGACGTTCTACCTTCTGACTGGGCTGTTCGGTAATCGCCTCGGCGAGATCGAGTCGTTTCTGCCTCCGATGAAGCAGACCGCCGTAACATCTTCCGGCGGCGGCCAGACCGCCAGCGGCGAACTCGCGTGGATCACCAACGACCTCGACGCGGCGATTAAACAGGCCAAGGCCGAGAATAAGCGTGTCTTTATCGACTTCACTGGTTACACCTGCACCAACTGTCGCTGGATGGAAGCGAATATGTTCCCGAAACCGGCCGTCAACGCGGAACTCGCTAAATATGTCCGGGTAAAGCTGTTTACAGATGGCGAGGGCGAACCCTACGAAGGCTTCCAAAAGATGCAGGAGGCACGTTTTGGAACGGTCGCTCTACCTCTTTACGCTATCCTTACGCCCGAAGACCAGATCGTTGCTCGATTCGAAGGATTGACTCGCAACGAAGCCGAATTCGTCGCTTTCCTGCAGAAATAAGTCGCGAAAGCTCTTTTCTTTTCGCGGTACCGCATTTATCATCTTTCTTGGCCGGTAACGGCTGGTCCTGCCTGAAAAATGCTAGAATCAGCGCCCCTATTGTTCCAAGCCGCACTCGGCCTGCCCGAGGCGTATTTCTACGTATTCATCTTCGGTCTCGGGGCCATCATCGGGAGTTTTCTGAACGTTGTTATCCATCGTGTTCCCAACGAAGAATCGCTGATGGGTACTTCGAAATGCCCGAAATGCGGTACGGGGATAAAGCCATATCACAATGTCCCGATCCTCGGCTGGCTCATGCTCGGCGGCAAGTGTGCCAATTGTAAGGCCTCGATCGCGTGGCGATATCCCGCGGTAGAACTGCTCACCGCTCTCGTTTTCGTGCTGACGTACTCGCAGATCGGATTTAACGTTTTTCTCCCCGTCGCGCTCGTGTTCGTTGCGACGATGATCGCTCTCCTATTCATCGATGCCGAGCACATGATCCTGCCCAACATGATCACGTATCCGATGTTCGTGCTTGCGATGCTTGTACGGGTGATCTATCCGATCGCGTTCGAAGGTTTTCGGTTTTCCGATATGAGTTCCGCTCCGATGGCATCCATGGCCGACCAGCCCACATGGCTCGTCAGCCTCGTTGGCGCTTTGCTCGGTGCGCTCGCCGGTGGAGGTTCTTTGTGGCTCGTGGGGGCGATCTGGAAAGCGCTGCGTGGCGTCGATGCGATGGGGCTGGGTGATGTGAAAATGATGCTCGGCGTAGGGGCTCTGCTCGGCTGGAAGTTGTCGTTGTTCACGATATTTGCCGGAGCTTTTGCCGGAGCCATCGTCGGCGTGCTGATGGTTGCGCGAAGTAAGGACAAAGATCTACAGACGCAGCTTCCGTTCGGGATATTTCTCGGCGTGGGGTCGATCGTGGCTCTGCTTTTCGGTGAGCGGCTCCTCGCATGGTACTCAGCGACGTTCCTGCCTTAGGGCCGGCATTCGGAGCAATAAAACAGACCTCGCACTTTCCTGGACTTATTCTGAGGGATCCAAACCCCGCACGCAGAACAATTTACAAGCGTTTGTTCAGACTCGGCATTAACGGGCGCTCGTTCGCCCATCTGCCCGCGAACGTCCCTGAGCGCTCGTGTGAATCCGATGATACCGGCGATCGTCTTCCGATGCCGATACGCCGTCCAGCCGAGCAAAACGAGGATCACCGCGAAGATAAATAGGGCTTCTCTCATTTCGCGGCAGTTTTCTTGTCGTTTATTAGTCCTGTCAGCTCAGCGATCGCGGAATTTTTGGGGTTAACGCTCTTTACCCGATCGAGCATCTTTTCAGCGTCCTGAACGCGGTCCTGTTTGAGATAAACTCGAACAAGGAACTGCATCGAGCGGTCGTGATCCGGCTTTAAGTTCGGCACTTTCTCCAAATCGGCGGCAGCTTTCGGCAGATCGGGCGGTTCCTGCAGGTAGTACGTCAGGCCGAGGTCGGTGGTCACGTCCGGTTCGTTTGGCTTTACGGTTAAAGCTTGAGCGTAGATCTCGCGGGCCTTTTGAAAGCTCGCCGCGTCCTTGCGATAAAATCCGATATCAAAGTGAGCATTTCCGAGAGCCACCAGCACGTCAAAATCCTTTGGCGATAGCGAATCGGAGCGTTCTAGGATCCGAGCCGCATCTGCGAGCAGAGACGCGTCTTGCTGCATCGCGGCGTAGCGATAAAGCCCAATGCCCAGATCGCGTTGAAATGCAGCATTCGTCGGATTCGCGTCAGCCTCAGCGATCTTTTGGCGGATCTCTTCCTGCGAAAGCTCTGTATTCGAGTTTTGCCCGGTCTGCGGAACTGAGTTGGCTGCAGGTGTTATCTGCGGTGCCGAACGATTGATCGAATTAGCGAGCCAAAAGCCTGCGATAAATCCGCCGACTGCTGCGACGATGACAAAAGCGAACGTGTTGCGATGCATCGGCTAAAGGTTATCAAAACTGTTTCAAAGACAAAAAAGTGCCGCCACGGGGACGGCACCTTCCTAAATGAAAAATGAGACTATTTTTTGCTATCCGACGGCGCGATATACGGCAGGTCCTCGGCCCGGCGACGAAGCGGCGGATCGGTCGAACGCCGTCTCGGCACGGCGGCCCCTGCACGACGGTCGACACTGCCCGCCGGCAGTCCTTTGCCGTGAACGGCTTCGACCAGAATGCGTGTGATCTCTTGTGAGAGAGTGCGATGTTCGCCCGCGGCACGCCGTCTGAGCGATTCCTTTAACTCGTTGGGCACATACGCACCAATAAATACACCTTTACGGTTGGCCATATAGAATAACCTTCTCCTGCATTTTGTTTTAACGAAAACTGCCGAGCTGCCAAGTTGATGAAACGCGCCTGTTAAGCCGAATTCTGTTCCCGCCGGATACAGCGGGGGCGATCATTCTTCTAGGCCATTCGTTACCGAATGGCTCAAGCGGCCTACCCGGAAACACCGCCGGAATTTCCGGCATCGAGCGGGCAACTCGAAATGTTTCCCTATTTGGCCTTGCACCGCGAGGAGTTTACCTGGCCCGCGACCGTTACCGGCCACGCCGGTGAGCTCTTACCTCACCGTTTCACCCATCACCCCAAATAATCAGGGCTGGTCTCTTCTCTGTTGCACTTGTCGTCACTTTCTTTCGAAAGTGCCCGGACGTTATCCGGCTCGCTGCCCTACGGTGTTCGGACTTTCCTCTTTGCTAACAAAGCGATCACCCGACGCGTTTCATTACCAAGGCTCGGATATCATAACAAAATTTGTTGAACAAACCAATATTCTGTTTCAAAAATCCTAATTCTT
Source organism: Acidobacteriota bacterium (assembly GCA_041940165.1). Classification (GTDB taxonomy): domain Bacteria; phylum Acidobacteriota; class Blastocatellia; order Pyrinomonadales; family Pyrinomonadaceae; genus OLB17. The sequence continues at coordinate 99,179 of JBGTSR010000012.1, read as the reverse complement.
TATTTCGATCTCGTCGCCAACACCAACAAAAGGATCCATTGTGCTTCCAGACATCAGTTTGGCCAGATCAAATTCGGTTACGCTCAGCTTTCCACGTGCGTTCTTACGGCTTATCAACACACGTTTTGCCGCGCTATTCGAACCGCCCGCGGCAGCGATCGCAGTCTTTAGCGTTAACGCCTGGCGGACCGGAAATCGACCCGGAGCCGCGATCTCGCCTTTGATGCTGAACGAATTCGTGGCGTCAAGCTTCGCTTCGGCGATGAAAACCACTTCATCGCCCGGAAAAATGAGCGTTTCATCGGCCGTTGCGTCACGCAGAACGATCTGTTCGGTTCGCACGGGATCTCGGCGTTTGATCGTTACACTGGTTGCACTCGGATCAACAAGAGCCTCAGCGCGGATCGCAAAAAGCGGCATGGCGTCCCGCTGCATAACTTTACGCCCGGCATTACGTACAAGCCCCGAGACGTTTATCGCGTGGCTTGCATACGTCGTCACTCTGACCTCAACGTTCGGGTTGCGAAAAAGCTTGATGGCCGAGGCAAGCATTTCTTCTATCGATTCGGTAGTCATTCCGCCAACGCCAACTTTCTCGCCCGCGAGCGGATAGTCGATCGTATTGTCGGCACGAACCGTGAAATGTCCCGCGCCGTTATTCGAATTATTGATACGGATATACAGTACATCGCCGACACCAACTCTGTACGTTTGTGTCGGAGGCAATGCCGTTGCCGTGGACGGCTTATTGGGTTTGAAGGAGACAGCGGCGATCAGCGGACGCTCGGGAGCCATTTCCCGTTGAAAGTCTAAAGCCTGATCCGGCGGACGCTCGGCTTTTTGCTCACTTGAACTAACAGCCCCGCGGCCAGCGGGACTCGGCGAATAGGGGTTATTCCGCCCTTGGGCGGCGACGCCTTCGACACTACAGACAGCGAACGCGAGAACACCAAGAAGGCTCCAGCCCAAACTCTTATTAGCTGATCTAAACTTCATCGACGGCACTCCTGATACTCGAACGGCTCGGGCAAACCGGGACACGCTCGAAGTAAACGGTCAAAGGCCGAGGAATTTTAGTTTTTTCTCAGATCAACGATGTTTTGCGTTGAGGGAGCCTTTTGGGAAGGAATCCGGCCAGTGTTCGGCGTAGAGCTGACGAAGCATCTCTTCGATCTCGTCCGCAGAACTCAGCTCGTCGACCGCCGTGCACCGCTCAAAAACGTCGAGGCTGATCTCAGAGATCAGTCGGCGGATGGATCTGATCGAGTTTATGTTCATGCTCAGCTCGCGTGCTCCGAGGGCGAGCAGCAGCGGCACGTAAAAATGCGAACCGGCCATTTCGCCGCAGACGACGGCTTGCTTTTCAGCTTTTCTCGCGGCCGACAGCACTTTCCTGAGCGACCTGATTATCGATGGATGTAGCGTACGGTACCAATCCGCCACCATCTCGTTGTCGCGATCGACAGCGAGCGTGTACTGGACGAGGTCGTTAGTGCCGAGTGCTAGGAAATCCGAAACCGCCGCGATCTCGTTCACTAGAAACACGGCTGACGGAACCTCGATCATTGCGCCGAGCCGCGGAGCACCGATCTCGACACCTTGTTCGCGAAGAGCGTTCGCTTCCTCTTCGATAGTTTTTCGGGCGAGTTCCATCTCCTCAACACCGGAAACCATTGGGATCAGGATGTCGATGTTACCCGCAACTGAGGCTCGCAGTATCGCCCGCACCTGACAGCGAAAATGCGTCTGCTGATCGAGAGCGAGCCGTATCGAGCGCAATCCCAGGGCTGGATTGATCTCGGTGTCATCGTGCAGCCCCGTCAGACGATGCCGTCCGACGTCGAATGTGCGGATGCGAACCCCGTCCTCTCCCGCGACCTCGGCGATCCGCGAATAGGCGAGGGTCTGGTCCTCTTCGTCAGGAACATCGCCCGGCCAGACGATAAGTGACTCCGAACGGAAAAGCCCGATACCGCGTGCACCGAACTTATGTGCGGTCGGGTACGCCTCGGGCATATCGACGTTGGCACGGATCGTTACGTCGACGCCGTCCTTCGTTGTCGAGCGTCGAAAAGAGGTTTCGGGTAGAGTTTCGGGCTCTGAAACTACGACGGACGGAGACGAAATAGCCGGAGGATCGAATACAAGTAGCCCCGCGTTGCCGTCAACAAGCAGGCGGTCGCCTTCGTTCAGAACGCGGTCGATGCGTCGAATACCCGAGACCATCGGGATGTTCAATTCGCGGGCGATGATGCACGAGTGCGATGTCCAGCCGCCGCGTTCGGTAACGAGCCCAGCCGGTTTGTGCCGTCCGATCTCGACGACCTCGGCGGGCCGAAGCTCGAATGCCGCGACCACAGCTCCGTCGATCTCGCTCCCAAAATGCGGCCGTTCCTGTCTGTGAAGCGCCGTCTGTAAACGCCTCTCGAGATCGTCTATATCGAGAGATTTTTCGCTTAGGTGCGGATCGGGCGATGCTTTCTGCTTTGCCGAAGACTCGCTGCATGCGACGCGAACCGCGTATTCGGCAGAACTCTGCTCGGCGTCGATGATGTCTTCGACACGCGTGGGTAATGAGGAACTTTCTAAGATCAGGAGTTGAAAGTCGAGTAGCGACGCCGCCTCGCCGTTTCCGCCAGCTTCCTTGATCAGCTCACTAAGCTCGTGGCGCGATTGCCTCAGAGCCCGTCGGAATCGTTTGATCTCGACCTGGGATTCGGCTCCGGGAGCGTCCGACCGATGCGGGGCACGGTCGAGGAAGACAACATTCCCGACGCCCAGGCCTCGCGAGACCGCTACGCCTTTCATTCGCCGTTCGGGTTTAAGGCCCACGTCGTCCATGAATAAAAACGTTTCGCGACCGTAAAGCTAGTCGCCGAAACTAAAACCGCCGCCTCCGCCCTGCGACGGGAAAAAGGGCTTGAGCATGCCGGCAAAAGCCGCAAGATTACGCGTCTGGATGAGGATCTCGCCAGGGCCGTTGAACTCCGCAACGAGGCCTTCGCCGCTTAGCATACTGCGGAAAAATCCGCTCTTCGCTGCCTTCCGCAAGTTGTACTGCATATGGCCTTCCCATGCAACGAGATGGCCGGTGTCGATCACGTAGCTTTCGCCCGGCCGCAGAACTTTACGGTGTATAGCTCCAAACGACGAAACGAGCAGGAGACCTGTACCCGAAACGCTGAGAACAAAAAGGCCTTCGCCGCCGAAAAATGCTTTTGCTCCGCCGAACTTCGTTTCGACAGCAAGTGAAGTGTCGCCCGCAAGATACGAACTAGACTGAACCATGAACGTCTGCCCGTTCATCTCGATGCCGGCGACATCGCCCGGTGCGCCGGGAGCGAGGGTGACTTCGCCGGGGCCGCCCTGAGCGGTGAATGTTGAAACAAAGGCAGATTCGCCGCCCACCGCTCGCTTTAAGGCACCGAAGACGCCGCCTTTCAATTCGGAATGAAGATCGATGTTAGCGGACATCGACACCATCGCCCCGGCCTCGGCGGCGATCGCCTGTTCCGCCTGAAGTTGCACGACCGCGAGCGCGAACGCTCCCTGATGTTTTATTTCCCAAGTGTAGCCGCGGCCCTGGCCACGGCCATCCTGGTCGAAATGGAATGCTTCGCCCTCGATCCGCCGCGTCGATGCCGGATCAGGGTTTTGGCCGGCTGCCGGCTGGAGCACAAGCCCGCAGGCCCCGCAAAAACGTGCGCCGTCGATAAGTGGTGCTGAGCAAGTCGGACAATTCATCGCGTCTCACCTCCTGATCTCGAAAAGATAAGCTCAGCAGCAGCCGCGGCGTCCGGGACGAGGTCAAGATACGCGAGATCGCGTTCGCTGACGACGAGGTTCTGGCGCCAGGCGTCAAGGACGCCGTTCCAGCATTCGCCGACAAGCACCAAAGGGCGGCGATCGAGGACGCCCGTCGTGAGCTTGTTCCAAACCAACGAGATCTCGGTCACAGTTCCCATTCCGCCGCGAAGGGCGACAAAACCTACCGAGCGCGTGATGAGATTTTGCAGCCGGTCATAGAAGTGGTCGCTCGCCACCTTATCGGTCAAAAAGCGATTGGGTTCGGACTTGAACTGGTTCATCACGATGCCCAGGACACGCCCGCCCTGCTCACGTGCGCCGCGAGACGCTGCTTCCATTATCCCGAGATATCCGCCGGTACAGATGGTGTAGCCGCGTTCGGCGAGAAGACGCCCCAAGGTCATCGCGTCCTGGTACTCGGGCGAGTCCTCGGAGCACTTTGAGCCGCCAAAAATAGTGATGATCTTTTCTTCAGAATTTAACGTCACGGTCGGTATAAGAGATAAGCTAAGTATATGCGCAGCCGGTCGAAAAATGAAAAATGCGTCATTCGCCTGCAGCTTCTTCGGCTGTTAAATTCCCCGCTTCGTGGATCGCTCTCGCGGTATTCGTAAACAGCAATATCAGCAGCCCGCCGACGAAGAATACGATCAACGCCAGGATCGCCTGACGATACGAGCCGGTCGTTCCGACGACAACAGCGAATACGAGATTTCCTATCCACGAGGTTCCCTTTTCCGATATCTCGTATAGGCCGAAAAACGCCGATTCGCGCGACTTCGGGATCATCTGCGAGTAGAGCGATCGCGACAGGGCCTGCGTACTGCCCAAGACCAGGCCGATGAAAACCGCCATTATCCTTGCCTGCATCGCCGTCTCGAGAAAACCGTACGCAAATATTACGATGCACGACCAGATCACGAGACAGATCATGATCGTGCGTTTTGCTCCAAGGACGCGGGAAATTCGCTCGAAAAGCAAAGCCCCGATCAGTGCCGAAACCTGCGCGATGACAAAGATCCCGAGCAGGAACGTCGGGTCGCTCTCGAGTCCTTTCGAGATGTACAATTCCTGCGAAAGAAAGATCGATGAGTTGAGTATCACCGTCTGAATGCCGTCGTTGTAGAGCAGATAACCGCAGAGGAAAAGCAGCGTGTATTTGAGACCAACTAGTTCCTTGAGCGTTCGCCATACCTCGACAAATCCGATCTTTACGAGTCCGCGGCCCCGTGCGTCCTTCTCTGGCGGACGATTTCGCACCAGATAGAACGTGACCGCTCCGAAGATGCCCCACCACAACGACGCCGAAAGCATCGAGACCCGCACGGCCGTCCCGCGATCCATGCCGAGACTCTCGGCCGAATTTATCATCGCAAGATTGACGAACAGCATCAAAAGCCCGCCAATGTAGCCCGCGGCGTAACCGTAACTGCTTATCGTGTCGCGTTTATCTTCGGTCGTGAGGTCGACGAGGAACGAGTTATAGAAGACATTCGTCGCGGCAAAACAGATGTTCGAGATGAGGATCAAAGCGCATCCGAGCAGATAATTCGTGCCGCTCACGAAGAAGAGCAGCGAACTTGCCAGCACGCCCGTGTAGCAAAACGCCGCCATCATCTTCTTCTTATACGGCGTAAAGTCGGCGATCGAGCCCAGTACCGGCAGTAGGAAGATCTGCAGGAAAACTGACGCTCCGAGCGTAGCTGTGAACAGATTATCTGAAGTTATTGATCCAAACGGCCCGAGTGTCAGAACTGTTCCGGCTCGTCCAACGTCTGCCTGAGCAAGAGCAGTCAGATACGGGCCCGCGAGAACGGTGACGACGGTCGTGTAAAAGGCGGAATTCGCCCAGTCGTACGTGAGCCAGCCAAAAATCTCTCTTCGGTCGTTTTTAAGATATTTGGTATCGCTCATTCGGCTTTTATCTAAGTCAGGGCAGGAACACGATAGACCAGTTTCTACGCTTTTGTCTAACGCCGCGGGGTTACCAAAATATTGCAGAAGCGGCGTTTTCGTAAAGCCCGCGATTCTTTTATTATTTACTATTCGGCTTTCGTCCGGACACCTATGAAAGCAATGATCCTCGCCGCTGGCTTTGGCACGCGGTTGTTCCCGCTAACGATCGACCGCACCAAGCCGGCAATTCCTTTTTTGGGCAAGCCGCTGGTCGGTTACGTTGCGGAATACATTGCAAAATTCGGCATCACAGACATCGTCGTCAATCTCCACCATCAGCCTCAATCCGTTATCGAGGCACTCGGCGACGGCAGCGATTTCGGCGTGAACATCGAATATACCGTTGAGGTTCCCGATATTCTCGGCACCGCCGGCGCTCTCGATTTTGCCCGCGAACACCTCGAGAACGACACATTTCTGATCGTAAACGGCAAGATCATTACCGATATCGATATTTCCGCCGCGGTCGACGCTCACAAGCGATCGGGAGCGATTGCCACAATGGTGCTCAAGCCCAATCATAAACGTGAAAAATTTACCGTCGTTCACACGCGCGACAGGATGATCGATTACTTCGGCCCGCACGCGACTCCGGTCGGCGAAGCCGAACTTCGTGATACCGAACACGAGATCGTTACGCCTTTGATGTTTACGGGCATTCACATCGTCGAACCCGAATTGCTGGACCTGATCCCGCGAGGCAAGTTTTCGGACACGGTGACCGATATTTACATCCCGTATATAAAAGGCGGCGGCAAGATCGCCGCACACGTCGCCGACGGAGACTGGTACGAGCTTTCGACGATACCGCGTTATCTCGACATCTCGCTCGCGATGATGGGAGCCTGCAATCTTCACATCGGTAGCAATTGTGTGATGAAAGGCGCGGTCGGGCTTCGCGACTCGATAATCTGGGACGACGTGACCATCGGCGACGGCGCCACGCTGTATCGGACGATAGTTGCCGACGGCGTTACGATCGGGCCAGGCGAACATTACGAGAACGCCGCGATCGTCCGTGCCGATATGCTTCGAAGTGCGAGCGAGATCCCTGAAAAAGCGATGAGCGGCTACGTTCAAGGCGAGAATTACATAGTTCCTCTAAACTAACGGTTTACTAGCGGTTAAGAGCCGCCCCGGCCCGGCAGACCAGTCGGGCGATCGATGAGCGACCATCTACAACGACTTCAACAATTCCTCACCGACCGCGGTCGGGCGGGCGATGTCGTGCAGCTGACCGCCGATGCCTCGACACGCGAATATTTTCGAATTCCCTGGCACGACGGTTCGGCGGTCGCGTGCGTGTATCCCGAGGGTTTCGATACTGCGACGCAGTCTTATCTCGACGTTACGCGACTTTTTTTAGCGGCAGGATTGCCGGTTGCCGAGATCCTCGCTGTGGATGGAGGGCTCGGCGTGATCGTCCAGGAAGACCTCGGCGATCGCGTTCTTCGTGACGAAATGACCGGCCCGGACGTCGATAAACGCTCGCGCTTGCGCAATGAAGCGATCTCGCTCATCGCCCGTGTTCAATCGGCGACGCGGCTCGCGTACAAGACCGGTTCGATCGCGTCGAAGCTCCGATTTGATACGGAAAAGCTCGAGTGGGAACTTAATTTCTTTAAGGAGCATTATTTCGGGACTTTTCGCGCGCAGCCACTTTCTGAGTCAGACGATCGGAGCATTTCCGCAGAATTTCGCGAACTCGCTGCCGAGCTCGACGGCTTTGCCAATGTGCTTTGCCACCGCGATTTTCATGCGGCCAATCTGATGCTCGACGATCGCGACCGAATGCGGATCATCGACCATCAGGACGCCCGGATCGGTTCGCCGGCGTACGATCTCGTCTCGTTGTTGCTTGATCGCATCACTGACCTACCGCCCAGCGAGTGGCTCGCCGAAAAACGCACGTTCTTTCTCGAAATGCGTGTAAAGCTTGGCTTGGCGAGGCTAGACGAAGAGGAATTTGCCTACGAATTCCGCCTGCAGACGATCCAGCGATGCCTAAAGGCGGCCGGTACGTTCTCGTACCAGTCCGCCGTGCGGGGCAAGACGTATTTCATCCCGTTCATCCTGCCGATGTTTCGCATCTCGGCACGGGCCATCGAGAGTCTGGGCCGTTTTCCCGTCATTCACGAGATCCTGAGCCGAGAGATCAAGCGCTCAGACACGTAGATAGTCTCCGCGCCAATCCTTTATCGCGAGCTTTATCTCTTTCGTACGCTGGAAATCCCCGTTCAAGACTCGTTGGACGAGAGCCGGTAATTCGGCATCCGACGCGAATCGAAGAGCGATGATCTGGCCCGTGCGAATTTCGCCGGCGCGGTCGGCGAGATCCGGAGAAAGCAGCCGCTGATACCGAAGCCGTTCTTCAAGCCGTATCACTCTGTCCTGCGCCTTCAGCGCCTGTAGACGGGCAGCGAACGAAAGCAGTATCAGTGCGATCGCGACGAGCAGATCAAAGCCGTTCTGCCAGCTTAGTTCCTGGACGAGAAACACGATCCTCGCGATCAAATTGAACGTCAGCAGCGGCGTGATCACGAAGTGAACCAGCGGATACCAACGCGTGTGGTTGGCGTAAGATTGGGGTGCGTTTGCCATTTGGTTAGAGTTTGGTCGAGACATTTGCCTCAGTTACTTTTCCGGTAAAATCTTCGCCCGGATTTACGAAGAGATTCTGTTCAAAACGGTACTGCTTGTCGTAGAGCTGTTTGTAGCGTCCGCCCAGCGCGATCAGTTCCTCGTGCGTGCCGCGTTCGAGTATCTCGCCGGCTTCGACGACGAGGATCTGGTCCGCACTGCGAATAGTCGAAAGCCTGTGGGCGATGACGAACGTCGTGCGGCCGCTGCGAAGATTATTCAAACCTTCCTGGATCAATGCTTCGGACTCGCTATCGAGGCTTGACGTGGCTTCGTCGAGGATCAAGATTCGCGGATCGGCGAGCAAAGCCCGAGCGATCGCGATTCGCTGCCGCTGCCCGCCCGAGAGTTTTACGCCGCGTTCGCCGACAATCGTCTCGTAGCCGTTCGGAAACTTTTCGATGAACTCGTCGGCATTCGCGATCTTGCACATGCTTTTGATCTGATCGAGCGAAGCTTCGGGATTGGAAAAGCGAATGTTGTCGAGGATCGTTCCGTCAAAAAGAAAATTATCCTGCAAAACGACACCGAGATGCCGTCGATAATCGCGGAGCTTGACCGTCTGCAGGTCCTTGCCGTCAATCATGATCTTGCCGGGAAAGCAGGCGCCCTCGCCTGCATGGGCGGTTCCTCCGGCCAGATCATCGTCGTTCGTTTGCGACGGCGTCACGTCGGAGGAACCGACGTTGCAGGCGAGGGCGCCCGCGTTCCCGGCGGACATTGTGTCAGTAGCCCGCACGTCAGCAAGGGCCAAGTTGCCCTCCCTCACGGTCGGGCTACCGACACGCTCCGCCGGGCTGCCGTCGCGTGACGAGAGAGTCGGCTGAACGAAATTCAATACCAAACTCAAGATCGTCGACTTCCCCGATCCGCTCGAGCCGACCAGCGCGGTGGTGGTTCCTGCCGGAGCGTGGAATGATACGCCTTTCAAAACCGGCACTCCGGGTTCGTACTCGAAATACACGTCCTCAAAATCGATCGTTCCGTCGACTTTCGGCAGCGGCTGACGTGTTTCGTCCTCTTCAACCTCGGTCGGCATCGCCATCACTTCGCGAATGCGGTCGAGCCCGGCGAAAGCCTCGGTGATCTGCGTACCGATCGCGGTCAGTTCGATGATCGGCATCGCGAGCAGGAACGTGAACGAGATGTACATCAGAAAATCGCCGAGAGTCATTTCGCCGCTCTGGATCGCGTTGCCGCCGACGATGATCATTACTACAGCGACCGCACCGACGACGAGCGCCGCAAAGGAATTAGTCGCAGAAACGCCCGTCACGCTCTTGGCGATATTGCGGAAAAGTTTGTGTGCACCGCGTGCGAACGAGAGTTCCTCGCGTTTTTCTGCCGTGTAAGCCTTGACCACGCGAATCCCCCCGAGCGACTCGCCGAGACGGCCGGTGACCTGAGCGTTGATCTCGCCGCGTTCCCGAAAGATCGGCCGCAGACGCGTAAATGCGAACATCAGAGCCGCTCCAAATATGATCAGCACCACGAGAGTCGCGGAAGTTAGCTGCCAGTTGAGCCAGAACAGAACGCCTATCGAGATGATCGCCGTTACTGCACTTCCAAGTATCTGGCCGAGTCCTGTTCCGACCAGATTTCGAATACCTTCCGCATCGGTCATGATCCGCGAGATCAATTGCCCGCTCTGTGTCGAGTCGAAATAAGAGATCGGCAGCCGTTCGATGTGGGCCTGCACGCGCTTTCGCATCTCAGTTATCGCCCGCTGCGCCGCGACGCCGAGAATTTGGGACAGGGCGAATGATGTCGTGCCCTGGATGAGCGTTGAGATGCCGATCGCCAGTGCGATCCATTTGAGCAAATCGAAATTCCGATTGGTCAGCACCTCATCGCCGACAAATTTCATCGACGCGGGCAGCACCATCGACGCCAGCCGCGAGATCAGCAGCAAAACACTGCCCAGAGCCAGCCGCCAACGAGCATTCCAGATGATCCGCCGGGCCTCGGCCCAAGCGGATGAATAGTTAACCTTCTTTTTCCTTTCTTCGGCCACAACGCTACTCTACCGAAAACGAAGGCAACCACGAAATGACACGGATCCGCACGAAATCGGACGCAGACTCAAACGTGCTTCGTAAAACTTCGTGTTATTTCGTGGTTTCGCTTTTTCTGTTATTCGATTTCCTTTAGACTTTATTTTTTATGTCGCAAACCTACATTGATCAACTAAAAGGCCATATCGGCGAATCCGTCACCATCAAAGGTTGGCTCTACAACAAGCGTTCGAGCGGAAAGCTGGTTTTTCTTCAGCTTCGCGACGGCACGGGCATCGTCCAGGGCGTTGTTTTTAAGCCGAATGACGAGGCGTTGTACGATCTTGCCGATTCGCTCGGCCAGGAAAGCTCGGTCATCGTTACCGGCACGGTCAAGGAAGATACGCGTTCGTCGCTCGGCGTCGAACTCGATGTGACCGGTCTCGAAGTGATCCAGAACGCCCACGATTACCCGATAACGCCAAAGGAACACGGCACCGAATTCCTGATGGACAATCGCCATCTGTGGATCCGCTCGAAAAAGCAGCACGCCGTACTCAAGGTCCGCCACACCGTTATCAAGGCAAGCCGCGACTATTTCGACAACCTCGGCTTTACGCTCGCCGACACGCCGATCTTTACGCCGGCCGCGTGCGAAGGCACGACGACGCTGTTCGAAGTCGATTATTTCGACGACGCAAAGGCCTATCTCACGCAGTCTGGCCAGCTTTATAACGAAGCCACGGCGGCCGCCTTTGGAAAATCGTATGCTTTCGGGCCGACGTTCAGAGCTGAGAAATCGAAAACCCGGCGTCACCTGACCGAGTTCTGGATGCTCGAGCCCGAGGTCGCCTTCGCCACGTACGAAGACATGATGGACCTCGGCGAAGGGCTCATCCTCGCAATCGTCGAACGCGTACTGAACGACCGTCAGGAAGAGCTCAAGACGCTCGAACGCGACGTAGCGGCGCTTGAGGCGATAAAAGGCCCGTTTCCGCGGCTCCACTACGACAAATGCGTCGAGATGCTGCAGGAAGGCCACGCGAAAGGTGAACTCGAGAACAATTTTGAATGGGGCGGCGATTTTGGGGCTCCGGACGAGACGTATCTTTCGAAGCAGTTCGGCTCGCCGATCTTCGTTCACCACTTTCCGACCGAGATCAAGGGGTTTTACTTCGAGATCGATCCCGAACGCCCCGAATGTGCCCTCGGCATCGACCTGCTCGCTCCCGAAGGCTACGGCGAGATCATCGGCGGCGGCCAACGCGCGCATTCGCTCGAATACATGGAGAAACAGATCGAAGCCCACGGTCTGCCCCGCGAATCGTTCGAATGGTACCTCGACCTCCGCCGCTACGGCACCCAACCCCACAGCGGCTTTGGCATGGGCATCGAACGCACCGTTTCATGGATGTGCGGCATCGAACACGTGAGAGAAACCATACCGTTCCCGAGAATGTTGTATAGGCTGAGACCATAGTGAGCAGCTCCGCTGAACAAGAAGAAGAATTCGTGTATCTAGTTCAATGCATTGACGATCTTAATAATGCATGGAGACTCATCTCACGCATTCAGCAAGACAAAGATAACGTATTCGCCTATCCGGCATTTCAGTTCGCGTTGATCGAGTATTCAAAGCCGTATACAACCTCCTTCGGAAAGATTCGGCGAAAACGGAATGGCCTGGGCGAGCAATACCTTCCAGTTGAGCATCGCGATTTGCATTATCAAATTTTGCGTGCCCGAGACACTTTTCTAGCTCATAGCGACCTGACAATTAGAGACGCGAGGCTATACGTGTATGAGAACCCATGGGGAAAGGAAACCGGCATTTCTTCGAACATCATCAATGCCGCGATGGAGTATTCGAGAATTGACGATATACGTGACCTGATCGAGAAGACATTAACCAATTTGTATGAGGCCGAGAAGTTACTCACGGGAGAGCTGGAGGTTAACTCGTAATCCCTTGAGCGTCTCTCTTAAGATGAAAGCGGTAGAAATTGGATCCTCAATGAGGAGCATAAAAGAAACTTCAGGCACTGAAAAAACTGAAAGCCTATCTGATGGTCATCGCGATCTATTTGATCGTCATTGCGATGAGATCCTTCCTGCCTATCTGCGAGCCGTTCGCGAAGCGCTGCTAAAGCACAAGCGTAACGGCAACTATGTCGTGACATCAAAAGACGGCGAGGTCGTGATACTTCAGCCGGATTAGATCGAAGTAAAATATATCCAACTTTCTAGGAGATTTCGTCGACGCGCCTATTTCGTATCGTGGCGATGCAACGTCGTTGCACTGCGGGGATATTTTGTGTTACGATAACGCTGGGCGATGCTTATTGCCGAGCCCGAACGGTTCTTTGATTTTTTTACTATTTTCAGCGGGACAGAGGTGGGATGAGAATTGATAAATGCTGTCATCTCAATAGGTTACGGTTTTGGCGGTGTCCCGCTGTCCCGCGACTGGTGCGATCATCGCTTGGAACGGATGAATGCGAAGTCAACTAACCGCAGTATTTACAGTAAGTTAGTGACATATACTCATGTGATAGGTGCGATGGGACAGCCAACTGGCTGAAAATACAATAGATAGCAGACGATGGCATAGTCTGTCCCACGGTCGTTATGGGCAATTATTCCGCAAGGATCAGTTGGAGTTGTGACGCTCCGGAGACCTTCACAAAGAACCGCTACTCGCGCGGCCATGAATGGTCGTTCGATGGCGGGATATCGGTTCCGGCGTCGAGTTCGCCGCATGTGGTCCGGCTTCCCTTTTCTGTCGAAGAGGCGGTCGATCCGGAAGAGGCTCTCGTAGCCTCGGCCGCTTCGTGTCATATGCTGACGTTCCTGTATCTTGCGGCTCGTGATGGCTTTAACGTGGCCTCGTACACGGATAATGCCGTCGGTGAGATGGCCAAGACCGAAAGCGGCAGCGAATGGGTCGCCAGGATCACACTCGATCCACAGATCGAATGGATCGGCGACGAACCTACCGCCGAACAACTCGCTGACCTGCACCACAGGGCCCACGAGGGTTGCTATATCGCGAATTCGATCAAGTCGGAGATAGTGATCAAATGAATTGCCGCTAGCTTCAGCTAGTGGTTATATGCTTCTAAAATTCCTCGGCTTTAGCCGGATGTTTGGGCTAAAGCCCAGTATGTTCTTATTCACCTTTCCCACTAGCTGAAGCTAGTGGCAATTCATGAAAGCGGCTTCCTCCGAAAAACTAGATAAATGGACCGTCGGCCGTGTCGGGATGTTGTACCGTGACCTTACACCCGAGGATCTTGGCGGCGATGTCGTGATATCGCAGATCCGCCTACCTTTCGAAGGCGAGGTTCCGGACTATGTGCACTACCACATGATCGCTTTTCAGGTGATCTACTGCACAGCGGGCCGTATCAAGGTGGTTTACGAAGGACAAGGCCCGGCGTTCTGGCTGGAAGCAGGCGATTGCGTGCTGCAGCCACCGAAGATCAGACATCGCGTTCTCGAATGCGTCGCCGGATCGGAGGTGATCGAGATCGCGTCGCCCGCAGATCATGAAACGCGGGCTGAGGATGCGCTAACACTTCCCAACGAGCGTTACGAACGGTCGAGACTATTTGGCAGCCAGCGTTTTGTCCGTGTGACAGGCAGCGACGGCGTTGTGGAGGCGGTCGAAGCTATTTTCGCGGAGTCTCCGGGCCTCGATGCACACGCGGAGATCCTTCGCTCTGCGGCACGCCACGCGTCGGCCGCAGTAACGTTCGAAGGCTAGATCCATGACTCGGTCGAGACACGGATCTCACGAAGCTTGATAACGAATGACCTTTGGCTGAGCTCGATCGCCCCGTGGAATACGGCGATCTCGCGGCCTTCGGCGGTCAGGTCGAAATGAGGCGAGCTTCTTGGCTGAAACCACTCCCGTCTCAGCCCAATTCTGACGGCGAACTCGATCAATTCCTCGACCGTGTCGCCGATCAGATGGCACGACGGGCCGTGACGCCAGCCGTAATCGCGAAGCCGATCAACATAAACGGCCATCGATTACTTCTTCTTGGCGACCTCGGTGCCGAGTGTCTTGCTGGTCTTGGCACCCCATTTACCGTCGAGGGTGCCATCGGGCTTGATGTCGTAGCCGACAAAGGCGCATTGCTTATCGCCGAATCCGACTGCGACCATGTCGCCGCCGCGGATGCCGAAGCCCTCGAGCGTGTCAGGGGCCGACCACATGAATTGGTAGCCCTGGCCTTCTTTCTTGACCTTGAGCGTGCCTTTGTATTCCTGGCCGTCGGGGTTCTTGCCGCTGATGTCGTACTCGCCCTCGAGGTCGGAACCGCTCTTTCTGGTGGCCTGCTCGGTTTCCATCCGATTCTCGCCCCAGTAGCCGACCTTGCCGGTCATCGAGCCGTCAGGGTTGATCTTGTAGAGGACGACGCCGCAGCCCTCGCCGTTCTTTCCGGTCGTGTAGGCGACCGCGGCTGAGTTTCCGGTCGTGACGCCGACCCCGTCGTAGTTGGTGTCACCGGACTTCCACGAGAACTGGTAGACCTGATCGCGTTTGGTAACGGTCAGGTCGGCCTTATACGGCGTGCCGCCGTCGGGGTTGGTGCCGGTCGTGTCGTAGTTGCCGGAAATGTCGGTATCTGTCGTCGAGGGTGACTCGCTGCGGCTGGTATTCGACGCCGTCGCATTCGAGTTGTTAGCGGCCGGAGTCGTCGTAGTTGTGTTAGTCGATAGACTTCCACAGCCGGCAAGCGTGGTCAGGGTAAACGCAGTCAGAGCAGTTGTCAGTAGACTTTGGAGTCGCATTTAATATTCCTCAGCTTAAGATTTTAGTAATCGTGAATAGGCAATATAGTAAATCATGGCAAGAAGATTGACCATCCTTATGAATTGGCTTTCCGAACAGCCATACAGACTATTTGGCAGTGCCGCGTTAAGCGGGATCTTGGTCCTTGTATCCACATTCAATAGTCCTGGTCAGCCGCGATCTGCCGATCTTAAGCCGACGATAATCCTGATCTCGATCGACGGTCTGAGATACGACTACCTCGAGAGATTTCGCCCACCCGCCCTTACTGAGCTGGCAAGGAACGGCGTTCGTGCGAAGTGGATGATCCCATCGTTCCCGACGAAGACGTTTCCAAATCACTACACGATCGTTACTGGGCTCTATCCGGAAAATCACGGGCTCGTCGAGAACAACGTCTACGATTTCGGCAAGGTATTCACGATGAGCGACCGTGCCGAGGTACAAAATCCCCGTTGGTGGGGTGGCGAACCGATCTGGGTCACGGCCGAAAAGCAAGGCCAGCGAGCAGCTGCGTACTTTTGGCCGGGCAGCGAAGCCAAGATCGGCGGCGTTTACGCGAGCTATTGGCAGACGTTCAATGATCGCGTTCCCGGGGCAATGCGGATCGATGCGGTGCTCGAATATCTCGACAAACCGGTGAAAGAAAGGCCGACGTTTGTTACCACGTACTTTTCGACGGTGGATACGGTAAGTCACGAATTCGGGCCTGAATCAGCGGAGACGAAGTATGCGGTTTTAGAGGTTGATGCACTGATCGAAAGGCTGATGACTGGGCTTCGAAGGCGAAAGATCGATGATCGCGTCAATGTCCTTATCGTTTCAGACCACGGTATGGCCACTTATCGGGCCCGCGATGCCGTGTTTCTCGATGATCACTTCGATTTCGAGGACGCCGAGCAGATCGTGTGGACGAGCGAGATCGTTCAGATCTTTCCAAAACCTGGGAAACTCGAGACGATCTACGCAAAGGTCAAAGACCTCCAGAGAACGACCTGTAGAAAGAAGGAAGATATGCCGACGAGGCTAAACTACAGCACGGGCAAACGTGTGGCGCCGATCATATGCTCAAGTGATCTCGGTTGGCAGACGACGAGCCGAAAGCGTTGGAGCGACTGGACTCGAAATATTGATGATCTCGATCGTCCCCGCGGGGCCCACGGCCATGACAATCGGTACCAGGAAATGCAGGCGACGTTCCTCGCCCACGGGCCGGCTTTCAAGAGCGGTTACGTGGCAGAACCGTTTCCTAACGTCGATCTATATAATTTGATGTGTAGGATCCTTGGTCTACGACCAGCCGAAAACGATGGCGACTTACGCCGAGTGAGCGGAATGCTGCGCTAGATCTTTGACAACCTAATTTCTGCGGCGACCTCGCGTATTGCGTTCGAGTATCCGAATGGCCCGATCGATCTGCGGCAATAGCCGGTTAATAAACGTTATCTGATCGCGGACGGTCGAATCAGACCGATAGCGTCTTACAAACTCTTGACCGGCCTCGTACGCCGTCTTGCGACTCGTAAGATCCGCTCGGGCGTAGTTATTCAGAAATGAGTTGTAGAGGTTACGCTTGTCCGCCGCATCAAGGATCGCCTGTCGCTGGTCGGCCGGCAATCCATCGCGGATCGCCTGGATCAGTTCGTCGCTTGCTTCGAGTAACTGGAAGGACCATTCCTGCTCGGGAGTAAGGGCAAAATCGACTCCACGCCGCGATATCTCGGCGATAAGGTCTTGATTGGCCTGAGCACTTAACTCTGCGTTGTCTTGAGTGACTGTTAACCAGCGGCGAACCTCGCGACGAGTGAGCGGACGCTCGTCACCCGAAGGCGCCGTCGTCTGAGCGTACGCAGACGGTGCAATCGAAAATAGGATAAGGATGATGAGAATTCGAAGCGGCATGAACTCCCTGTTTCTGATTATACAGATTCTTTAACGTTCCGTTGGGTTGTTTGACACCTTAACTAACGCGGACTTTATGGTCAGAACAACGATCTCAGGCGGGACCATAAACCGGAACGGCAGAACGCTGCAGCCGACCCCGCTGGTCACAAAAAGGTCGATGCCGCGGTCACGGACGTGACCTCGAGCGTACTTCTGGCCAAAAGTTGACGGAACGATCGGCGCACCGACGACCGGAAAGCGGACCTGGCCGCCGTGGGTGTGGCCCGCGAGCATCAGCTTTAATTCACCTGATATAGAAAGATCACCGGTGATGACCGGCAGGAGGTCGGGGCTATGCTGGAGTACGATAAGATCACCCGAGCCACTCGTGTCGACGATCGCTTTCGCGTCGGCCGACGTTTCCCTCCAGCTCTTATTGAGCTTAAGGTGGTCGATCATCCCGAATATCCGTAGCCGTTGGCCGTTCATCTCGATCGCCGCGACCTCATGCCGAAGAACGCTATAGCCGACTCGCGTAAACTCGGACGCGACGATGTCGTCGTTGTACCAGCCATCATGATTGCCTAGAACAGCGAATACGCCGTGTTTTGCTTTCATTCCGGCCAGGTTATCCGCAACTGTCGTCATCGACATTTTGAGGCCTACCTTTGAAACGGGCTGATCCTCGATCGTTTCCGACACGTAGTCCCCGAGCAACACGACAATGTCGGCATTTTGCTCGTTGACCCGCTCGACGAGTTCTCGCAGCCGGTCGGTGGTTACGCCGTTCGAACCTCCGTGGATATCGCTTAGCATCACTATCCTCAATCCATCGAATTCACGATTCCATCCGCTTATAGCGATAGTTTGCTCTCGAACGACCAGGCGGTTCGGTTCGATGAAATATGCGTATGCGAGCAAAGCAAGCGCGATAGCCGCGAGGAAAACGCTCGAGATGGCGATCTTCAATGGAGTGAGCTTAATCACGGATGTCGATCATCGATTTGGAAAGTACTCGCCCCAACGAGTGTCTACGAGCTTTACAGTATCGGGATGAGCCGCGACCTCCTTGGGATACCAAGGCTTCATTCGTGCGTCGATCAAGATCGGAGCGGTGTAGCCGATGTGGTTATTTTCTACGGTTATTGCTTTCGCATGAATGTCGCGTGCGGGATCAAATCGCGTCCAAGTCGTCCACAAGAACTTATCGGCAGACAAAGCAACGCTTGCGTCATCGTGAAGAACGACAAGTTGCCAGTCGTCGAATTTACCCGATCGAGCGATACGCTGGGCCAGGCCTTCATCGACCTCGTAGCTCTCGCCTTCGACAGCAATACAGCCGCCGCAGAAGACCTCGGCACGGGTTAATCCAGCCGGAAGCTGACCAGTGAACTCGCGTGTCATTTCCCTTTTCGGCGCTCCCATGCCCATCAGTATTGCCTTGCTGCCATGGTTGATCTTGCCGCTTGCGTAGTCGAGCGTATCAAAAGCTGTCTGGCTAAAGACAAAGAGGTCTTTTTGCCACTCAGCCCGGGCGAGGATGTATTCCAAAAGAGATCTAAAATCGCGCAGATCCTGAGGATGATCGGTTAAAAGAAGGAATTTGGTAAGCGAGAGCTGGCCTTCGCCGAGAATGCGGAATCCGGCCGCTAACCCTTCACGCGCATACCGATCCTTGACTACCGCTGCGGATAGCGAATGGAAGCCCGTTTCGCCGTAGCTCCATAGATCGCTAACCCCGGGCATCACGAGCGGGAAGAGCGGTGAAAGAAGCTCTTGAAGATAGTCGCCGATGAAGAAATCTTCCTGTCGAGGCTTTCCGACTACCGTTGCGGGGTAGATCGCGTCCTTACGATGAAAGACGGCTGCCGCTCGGAAGATCGGATAATCATGTGCGAGGGAGTAATAGCCGTAATGATCACCGAAAGGCCCTTCGAGCCGCCGTTCACGCGGAGCGACGGTTCCGGTGATCGCAAACTCAGCTTCGGCGACCAACCGATGTCTGTCGGCGCCCAGCGGCGACGCCGTCACTCCGATCTTGCCGTCATTGAGGAGAGACGCAAGCATTAGTTCCGGCACATCCTCAGGAAGCGGAGCGATCGCAGCCAAGATCATTGCAGGTGCACCGCCCAGAAAGATTGTCACGGGCAATGGCTCACCTCGTTGCTCAGCTTCGAAGTAATGAAACCCGCCGCCTTTGCCGATCTGCCAGTGAATACCCGTGGAAGTTTTGTCATACCGTTGAATACGGTACATACCGAGGTTGTGCTTGCCCGACGCCGGGCTCTCTGTGTAAACAAGAGGGAGTGTAACGAAGTGTCCGCCGTCTTCGGGCCACAGCTGCAGCAGGGGAAGCTTCTCGAGATCGACGGACGGCTGGCGGCTCTCAAGCACGGGTGCATTGGAGGCTCTTTTTGTACCGAACTTAAGAGCGGAAAGCGCCAGGTCGCGATACTCCCACAGCTTCGCGGGCTTTGGCGGCAGTAAATGATCTGCTGCGTGAACCGCGCGCTTTACAAAATCCAGCGGTCTCGAGCCAAAGGCCAGATCGATTCGCCTTCGCGTACCGAATAGATTTGTTACGACGGGAAAGTCAGAGCCCTTAACGTTCGTGAAAAGCAGAGCCTTCCCCTCTTCGTCGATCACGCGGCGATGGATCTCGGCGATCTCCAGATATGGATCGACGCAAGAGCTTATCTCGACGATCTCACGTTCTTTTCGGAGCGATTCGATAAATGTCCGTAGATTGCGGTGCACTATAGTTCCTACCTTATTGAAACAAAGCCAAGTCCAAAGGGCAAACTAATGAGGGAATGGGATTTACGTGATCCTCTGGCCAATCGAACTACATCGCGATTCGGCGCATCATAAAACCATTCTGACCTAAATAGAGATCACGTTATCATGAGCAAATTCTTTCTTCGGTCAATAACTGTAGTGTTATTTGGAGTTAGTTTGACGGCCACCGGAACACCTGGACAAACACCGGAAGAAATGGCGACTTCTCAGTCAGCGGAACAGGCGGCAAGAAAAGCGCTTTCGGAGAACGCGCTAGCTGACTACCTGAAGCACATGCTGACCGCCGAGGCGGCCCGTCCGAACCACTCAAGATTGATTTACAACCTCGCAGCCGCTTATGCGCTGAATGGGGCGAGCGAAAAAGCGCTTGACGGGATCAAACGACTTGCCGACATGGGGCTCGTGATTGAGATTGACCGAGAACCACGATTCATGACGCTCAGCGAAAACTTGAGGTTCAAGGCTCTTCGAGCACAGTTTGCCACGAACGCAAGGCCGGTAAACGCTGCTCGACGCGCGTTTACGATCGAAGACAAGACGCTAATTGCCGAAAGCCTTGCCTACGATCCAAAAACCGAGACCTTTTACGTCGGCAGCGTCCACAAAGGAAAAATTGTCGCGATCGACAGGAACGGCGTAACCACTGATCTTTCTGCGCCGTCGGATGGCCTCTGGAGCGTACTCGGAATGCGTGTGGACGCGAAGCGCCGAATACTTTGGGTTTGCTCGACCGCATTTCCCCAAATGAAGGGCTATACGACAAGCGATAAGGGACGCGCGGGTGTCTTTAAGTACGATCTATCCACTGGAAAACTTCTAAAAACCTTCATCCTTCCGTCGGGCGAGGACCACGCTCTCGGCGACTTGATCATAAGCGAAAACGGCGATGTCTACATTACCGACAGTATCTCGCCCGTTATTTACAAGATCGCCGCTAACAGTAGCTCGATAGAGGAATATCTGCGATCAAAAGCGTTTTCCTCGCTACAAGGGCTTGCATTCGATCGAAGTGGAAAGGATCTTTTCGTTGCGGATTATTCAAAGGGAATTTTCCGCGTGAACATGGAAACGAAGGGAATCGTCCAACTAAAACCCAGCGCCAATGTCACAGCGCTTGGTATCGATGGGATCTATCAATACGAGGGTAGCTTGATCGCGGTTCAGAACGGCGTAAATCCTAACCGGATCGTTCGACTGTCAATAAGCAACGATAAGATCTTGGCCTCTGAAACGCTGGAAGCAAATCACCCGGATTTCGAAGAGCCGACGCTGGGCGTTTTAGACGGGGAGATTCTCTACTTTGTCGCAAACAGTCAGTGGAACAAAGTGAACGAAAAGGCCGAACTCGCACACGATAAGCTTCGGCCTACGGTCGTGCTCAAACTCAGTCTTAGAAAATAGCAGCCATCTATCCTAATGATAGTCGTAGAACCCCATGCCCGACTTGCGCCCGAGCCATCCGGCATCGACGTACTTCTTAAGCAATGGACAGGGCCGATATTTCGGATCGCCGAGACCTTCGTGCAGAACGTTGAGGATCGCGAGACATACGTCGAGCCCGATGAAATCTGCAAGTGTTAGCGGCCCCATTGGATGGTTCATACCGAGCTTCATGATCTCGTCGATAGCCTCCTTGGTCGCGACACCCTCGTGCAGAGCAAAGACCGCTTCGTTGATCATCGGCATTAGGACACGATTGGAGACGAAGCCCGGATAATCATTGCACTCGACCGGTACTTTTCCGAGGCGCTCCGAAAGGCCTTTCACCGTGCCGTACGTTTCGTCTGACGTGGCAATACCGCGAATCACCTCGACCAACTTCATCAACGGGACCGGATTGAAGAAGTGCATTCCAATTACTTTATCCGGTCGTTTGGTAACGGCGGCGATCTTAGTGATCGAGATCGACGATGTATTTGACGATAGGATCGTCTCCGGCGGCGTTACCTCGTCGAGGCGTTCGAAGATCCCCCGTTTGATATCGAAGTTCTCCGATGCGGCTTCTACGATAAGTGCACATCCTGCAAGGTCGTCCAGAGACGTTGACGGTTTTACGCGGCCTAATATCTCGCCTTTTTGATCTTCGCTGATCGTTTCCTTCTTTACGAAGCGGTCGAGACTCTTCGAAATATTCGCAATGCCTCGGTCAACGAACTCCTGCGAGACATCGACCATCATCACGTCAAATCCATTCGACGCGGCGGTCTGCGCGATGCCATTTCCCATTGTTCCGGCGCCAACGACGCCGATGATCTCACTCATAACTCAAGTATTTCGTTCTAGTCTCGTTCAACTGCGAGGGCAACAGAATTTCCTCCACCGAGGCACAGCGCCGCTACTCCGCGTTTAGCTCCACGGCGTTTCATTTCGTAAAGGAGCGTCGTCAAAACACGGCCTCCGGAGTTGCCGATAGCATGTCCGAGAGCAACAGCTCCACCGTTAACATTAACTTTCGACTGGTCGAGCCCGAGTTCCTGCATTACGCCGAGAGCTTGCACCGAAAATGCCTCATTCAGTTCGAAAATATCTACATCCTTCATCTCCCAGCCGGCCTTCGCAAGCACATTCTGGACGCCTTTGACCGGGGCCATCATTATCAGTTTCGGTTCGATACCAGATGATGCCCATGCAACGACTCGGCCTAATGGCTCGATACCAACGGCAGCAGCTTGATCGGCGGAGGTTACGACGAGTGCGGAGGCTCCATCGTTTACGCCCGGTGCATTTCCGGCAGTGACCGTCCCGCCTTCTTTCTTGAACGCGGGGCGAAGTTTACCCAGACCTTCTACGGTCGTGTCCGGACGGACCGGCTCGTCAAAGTCAAGCAGTATTGGATCACCCTTCTTTTGTGGGATCTCGATCGGAACGATCTCATCGGCAAATCTCCCTGCGGCCTGAGCTTCTGCGGCCTTACGGTGCGAATCAAAGGCGAAATGATCCTGGGTCTCGCGCGAGATCTGATATTTCTCGGCAACTACCTCGCCCGTATTGCCCATATGCCAATTCTCGAAGGGACACCAAAGTCCATCGTGAATCATCAGGTCGGTAGCCGTCTGATTTCCCATACGGAAGCCATCGCGTGCGGTTTGCAATGAATACGGGATGTTCGACATGGATTCCATTCCGCCGGCGACGACGAATTCCGAATCGCCCAGTTGAACAGCTTGTGATGCAAGGGCTACGGCCCTCAATCCCGAACCGCACACCATATTGATGGTCAGAGCTGAAACCTCCGGCGGAAGTCCGGCCTTCAAGGCCGCTTGGCGCGCCGGAGCCTGTCCGATACCGGCCTGCACGACGCAGCCCATGATGACTTCGTCCACTTTATTCGGCGCGATCCCGGCTCGGCTAACCGCTTCTTTTATCGCCAGTGCTCCGAGGTCAGGAGCCGTAAATCCCTTCAAAAGGCCCTGGAACTTACCGGTCGGTGTGCGGGCCGCACTAATGATCACCGCTTGTTTTGTATTACTCATAGATTGGATAGTCGTGTCGATAACAAACGCTTATTCTCTCATTCGCGGTTACTGGACGCAATTCGTCGACGTCGCGCCTGTGTTAAGCTCGAGAAATGTCGCAGAATTTTGCCCCGGGTGATTTCCTGATCTTCCAACTTGAGGCCGGCTTTGCACTGCTTCGACTGCTCGGCGTCGACGGCGAAGGCGACGATCGAATCTGGCATTTGGCCGGCTATCGCGATCTATTCCCCGATGTCGATGCGGCGGAGGCCGCGATCGCTTCACCCGAAGCGTTAGCAGTAAGCGACGCCCACATGGCTCTTACCAATCGAGCATTTGAGAGCACACAGGTCGCACGCTTATCAAACGCCCCGCTGACGCCCTCCGAGGTCGAGCCGTTACATGCTTGGCGCTCGGAGCCAAGCGGACATGTTTCCGACCGGTCAGTTCGGCTCCTTCTGGGTCTTCGTTGACCGGGTTCCGGTCGCGGCGAGATCTCGGGTCGTACGCTCGGTGACGCTCGCTTGGACAAGATCTGACATATCAGCGGGTTGGAGAACGCGGTCGGTTTGAACTGTCCCATCGATCTGCACACTAACAGAGCCTTCTGCACGCTCCTGCTTCCTAAAATGCCGCCTCAGCAGGATCGATCGCCACAACGTCTGCGTATGCCAGCAGCCCATCGCCACAAGAAATCCAGCCGTTACATAGATCAGAATGTGAGTATCATCACGAAAGGCGAGGAATCCGTAAACTAGCCCAGCCAGGACGAAACAGGTAATAACGGTGAGTGCGTTTAGGACTAGATTTGCCTGAACGTGTTCGGCGGGAGTTGCGGTCTTTTTCGCGGGTTTGAATGGATCGGGAAGATAAACCCCGCACTGACGGCAGTAGCTCTCAGGTGTTTGGTCCGGTTTTCCGCATCGTGGGCAGTACATGTTTATATTTACGGATCCGCCCGGCGGAAGTTCAATCAAGGCTGCGGCGCTTTAGCTCGCGCTCCAGCAGTTCCAATTCCCGGCTGACCTGCCCGGCGGCGGACGAATTCTCATTCGCCCGGCGTATCAGATACGGGATCGTCTCGGGAACAGGTCCGTACGGAACGTACTTTGATACGTTAAATCCTCTATCCGCGAGCACATACGAAATGTTATCGCCCATTCCGTATAGCTGGGAAAAATAGATACTCTCGTGATCGGCGGGAATACCAAGCTCGTCCATTTTCTCGGCGAGCATCTTCGAGCTTTCTTCGTTATGCGTTGCCGCGACAAATGTCATATCGCGATAATGCTTCAAGCAATATTCGATCGCGGCATTGTAAGCGGCATCGGTGTCAGCCTTGGTCGGATAGATCGGCGAAGGATACCCTTCCTTCTCCGCCATTTCCCGCTCCTTTTCCATATACGCGCCGCGTACGAGCTTTACCGCGAGAATGTACCCATCGAGTTGGGCCTGTCGTCGCGCTTCCTTTAGATACTGGAGTCGGTCCGACCGGTAAAGCTGCAGTGTGTTGAAGACGATCGGCTTCTCGCGGTTGTATGTTTCCATCATCTCGGTCGCGAGGCGATCGATCGCGTCCTGTATCCACGATTCCTCGGCGTCAATGAAGACCGGCTGGCCAAGCGAGTACGCATATTCACAGATCTCGCCGACTCGATTGAAGATACGCTCGCATTTTGCCTGGCTTTTGGCATCAAGCTTCTTTCGTTTGCTGAGGCGCTCGAGCGTACCAAGCGGAGCGATACCCGAAACCTTAAACACCGCGAACGGAACCTTAGGATCATTCTTGGCACGCCGGACCGTCTTCATGATCTCGTCCTTCGTGCGGTCGAAGTCTTCTTCGGACGACTTCCCTTCGACCGAAAAGTCGAGGATCGTACCAATATTCGAAGCGGCAAGCTTCTGTATCGTGGGTTCACATTCTGCGATGGTCTCACCGCCGCAGAATTGCTCGTAGATCGTCTTTTTTATCAGACCTTCGACCGGTAGGCCGAGTGAGAGGGCAAATCGGGTGGCAGCGGAGCCGATAGAATTGAGCAGTGGAGAATTTAGGAGTCGGAAGATCCGATACTTCTCTTTAAGTTCGCTATCGGATTTGTCGGCGAAGGCAGTTGCGGTGTCGCCGAGATCCAACACAAGATCGCTCATATGAAACGATAAATCGCCCTGCGAACGTTGTCGGACGGGCGAAAACATCACTATACGCCAATTCAATTCCATAAACAAAACAACATCACCTGCCACGCTGGCTTCGGCTATGCTAGAATCCACAATTTATGGCTAAGGCACTTCCAAAACGTTCGGAGAATTACTCTGAGTGGTACAACGAGATCGTCAAGCGTGCTGATCTCGCCGAGAATTCGGCCGTTCGCGGCTGTATGGTGATCAAACCGTACGGTTTCGCGATCTGGGAAAAGATGCAGCGTGCGCTCGACGACATGTTCAAGGCGACGGGCCACGTGAATGCGTATTTCCCTCTCTTCGTCCCGCGTTCCTTTCTGGAAAAGGAAGAAGAACACGCCGAGGGCTTTGCTAAAGAGTGTGCGGTCGTCACGCACTATCGCCTCAAGGCGAATCCCGACGGCAAAGGCCTCGTCGTTGACCCCAACGCCAAGCTCGAAGAGGAACTGATCGTTCGCCCGACGTCCGAGACGGTGATCTGGAACACATATAAGAACTGGATCCAGTCGTGGCGCGACCTGCCGCTGCTGATCAATCAGTGGTGCAACGTCGTCCGCTGGGAAATGCGTACGCGCCTTTTCCTCCGGACGGCGGAATTCCTCTGGCAGGAAGGCCACACGGCCCACGCGACCCGAGAGGAAGCGATCGAGGAAACGGAACGCATGCTCGGCGTTTACGCGACGTTTGCCGAGGAATGGATGGCGCTTCCCGTGATCCAGGGAACAAAAACACCCAACGAACGCTTTGCCGGAGCTGAAGATACGCTTTGTATCGAGGCCATGATGCAGGACGGGAAAGCCCTGCAGGCCGGAACGTCGCATTTCCTCGCCCAGAACTTCGCCAAGTCATTTGACGTGAAATTCGTCAACAAAGAGAACCAGCTCGAATACGCGTGGGCGACGAGTTGGGGCCTTTCGACGAGGATGATGGGAGCGCTCGTGATGGCTCACTCGGACGATAACGGCCTCGTTCTGCCGCCGAAGCTCGCTCCGATCCAGGTCGTGATCGTGCCGATCTATAAGACGCCAGAGGAACTGGCCGCGATCTCGGCGAAGGTCGATCCGATCTTCGAAGCGCTCAAATCCCGGGGCATTCTCGTCAAATACGACGACTCGGACAATCAACGCAGCGGCTGGAAGTTCGCCGAATACGAGCTTCGCGGAGTTCCCGTGCGTCTCGGCCTCGGAACGCGTGATCTGGAAGCCGGTACGATCGAGGTCGCCCGCCGCGACACGCTCACCAAAGAGTCCGTCGCCGTCGACGGGGTTGTCGAACACGTCATTTCCCTGCTCGACGAGATCCAGGCGAGCCTTTATCAGCGGGCCCTGAAATTCCGCGAGGAGAATACGCACGTCATCGACACCTGGGAAGATTTCAAAGTCCAGATCGAGAAAGGCGGATTCATCATGGCCCACTGGGACGGCACTTCCGAGACCGAAGAGAAGATCAAGGAAGAGACCAAAGCCACGATCCGCTGCATCCCGTTCAACTCCGCGGCCGAAGCCGGCAAGTGCGTCTTCTCGGGCAAAGACTCAGCCCAACGCGTAGTCTTCGCGAGAGCTTATTAAGGCTGGACCGCCGGTTGCCCCGGGCAACACTGGCAAGTCTTTTTTGCCAGAACCGTCCCGCTTGCAGCCCTGACAGACTAAGAGCATTAATCACGAATTAAGACGAATAGGCACGAATAGAAGGAGCAAATCCCTCTTATTCGTGCCTTTTGTGTATGTTCGTGGTCGATCTTAGTCGAAAGTCGAACTATTCAACGAACTCGAAAGACTGTACGGCTTCGAGTACCAGCTTTTGGATCTCGGCAGACTTCGATGGAGTTGAGCCTACGATGATCACGGCGAATTTATCCCAGACGAGATAGAGGATAAGGTTCTTGCCTTCATCGTCCTCGGTCACGAACGCGGTGCCGCGATAGTCGCCGATCTTTGCCGGAGACTCGGAAAGGATCTTGTCGCCTTTGAGGAACGCCGATTTGTATCCCGCGACAGAAGCGGCGACATCAGCGTCCGTTTTCACGCCGGTCGAACGTTTCTCGACGACGACCACTATGGCAGCGTCAGAGAATTCCCACAGGTAGGCGTTTCCAGTTTTTCCCGCTTCATTCTTGCTCTGTTTGCGGACCATGTTCGCAGGCAGCGAGATCTCAAAACCATCGTCCTCCGAATGATAGACCGCATCCTCGGCCACGCTCTTGATCGAGCGGGCCTGCGAGAACGCGGCGACAGACGAAAGACAAACCAAAAGTGCGACGAACGAAAATTTTATAAGGGTCTTCATTTGCAACAGATAGTACGCGAAAATATCTATTCCTGCAATCTATTTTTTGGCACCCGCCGTCGCGTCACAAAATCCGATATTTTCACCCGATCAGAACGCGATCTGTGTGACCTAAATGCCGGCAGCCGAGGCCGGCAAATGCGTCTGATCGCGCGACGTAGCGAGAGCTTACCTAGAGTTTTTAACCACGAATTAACACGAATCAGCACGAATTGAAGAAGCAGTTTGCTCTTCTTTGTGTAATTCGTGTGCATTCGTCCAGAAGGCACGAACCAGAAGCTCTAAACCGAAAAGCCATTCCGACGACGGTTAGGCCCATGCCAAAGGCTATGAGACCGTTTTCCCCTGGACGTCATGCTGTCGGACGTTAGGTTTTTTGGGAAAACAGGAGTAGGCTTGAAGTATCACAGCAGTCCTGCTGTTTTTGCGAGTGGTCTGTAACTGGACAGACCCTGCCGCACCAGTCGTTGCTATTTAGCATTCTGAGTTGGCCAACCCCCTCTGACTCGCCTCGTTATCTGCAATTTCCCCTTAGCTTGAACGGAGAATTCAAGATGGCGAACCTTCTCGGCCCTTCAACGGCCACCTTTGAACAACTATTGGCGACGTCGGATATAATTTTTCAGGAACTCGCCCAGATCACCGACCAGCCGCGGCCCGACCTCGATCGAATGCGAACCCTCTCAGAGGCTGCGATCGCCCTCGCCGACCGCATGGACGAGGTCGTTGCACAAAAGAACACCGACCGAAACACTTCCGACCACACACCCGAACCAAATCCCGTTGCCAGCTTTCGGTCCGGTCACCGCCGCCGAACAATGCAAAGATCGTCGCGGAGTATTTTGGGTTAGGTTTTGTGATCTGCGCTGTCCGGGCGGCTCGGCTATTTAAGAAGGCTGTAGATCACAAACCCACCATGCATTATTGACACTATTGCGACGAAGGCCGGGTACTTGACCATCGGCGGGACGGCCTTTTCGGCGAAATGACGATGCCAGCGCCATGGAATGACAGCCATAACAAGCGAACTGATAACAAGTATCCATCCGAAGGCCCAGAAGAACTGGCCGAAGAGCATTTTGGGCGATGCCAGGACGAGTGCGGCTCCAGCGACGATGCGTAGGGATATCTCGAGATAGTGAGTAAATGCCGATGTGGCGAATCCGAGAAGAAATCGGCTGCCGATCTCTCGAGCGAATATCAGGATAAGTCCCAGCGCGACGAGATAAACGCCGAACAGGAGAACAACGATAAACGCCGCGGATTCGAGGAACATTCGCCTATTGTACTTAAGTTTTGCGATTCCCGACTCCCTCCTTACGAACAAGAAGTACGCCTTTTAGCCGTTGGATAATTCTTGCCGCCGGCTGCCGAGTATCACTTGAATTTTACTTTTATTGCTCGTAGAGAACCACCCCGTCACCCGAAACGGGTTCCACCCCTCCTTCGTAAGGAGGGGAGCATTCGGTTATTGTACGCACCTTTCAAGAAAACAACACGAATACGTCAGCCCGCATACCGAACTGCTTTAAGCCTTCGGCGATGATACTTTCACAAATTCAGACCTTTGGAGGAATGTGATGAACAATCTATTGCGTGGCGGTTTGGCCGGTTTGGCGGCGTGGAAACTCGGCGGCGGTGTGATCTCGACGATCTTGATCTTTCTGCTTGTCTTCTGGCTGCTCGGCAAATGCTGATTCGGCTTGCTTATTCGTTGAGCAAGAGCCAGGCTTCCGCTTCGTCAAAGCTTTTGAAGAGGCGGAAGTTGGTGTATTCGGCCATGTGTTCGAGCGCCTTTGCGACCTCGAGGTGCGAAAGGTACGGATTGACGCCGGCGGTCCTGATATCGGCGACCATCTTCATGAACTCAGCCCCTGCGATCTTGATGTCTTCGGGCGAGAGCATCTCGGGAATGTCGCGATAGATCATCAGACGCTTTTTGCCCGCGGCACGACACTCATCGATTACCTCGGCCATGTATTCGGTGATTATGTCGCGCGAGATCACATCGGCCTTGATGTGGGCGTACACGTACAAATTCCTCCTAACAAGCGTTAACGTGTAAGGCTTATCCTTCGTCATCAGTTTTTCAGCTCTCGGACAGTGCGGATAGGACAAGAGAAAATTAGCATCGCAGGCCAGTTGTTCGCAAGAGAAGAACGCTGGGAAGCAGGGCTTCGCGGGAAAAAGTTTGTAAGGTCTCGGCGAGTTTCTTTCGCGTCTGTATTTTGAACTACAGACGGTTCTCGAGGGCGGGCGTCAAATTGTGTTGGTCGAGTAATTTATCAAGGGGGCTAGTTATGCTGTCGATGCGTCCGGAAGATCTGCGAATGTGTGAGACCTCAGAAAAAGGCGAACGGCTGTTTTCTCGAGATGAGATAATGTCGGTAAATTTTGATATCGGGCAACGAATTCTAGAGATTTTCGGGAATCAGGATGTTTCGAATATCGTGTTTCGACTGCGGTCTACGCGGAATGAGATAAATGCGATCCTCGACGGGATGTCGCTTCCGTCGTGCGAGATATTACTGGGGATCCAGCGTCTGACAGGCGTTTCTATCGATTGGCTGCTGACCGGCGAGGGCGATCGATTCCCTGTCAGGATCGCACGCCCCTCCATCGAGCCTGCATTGCGGCCGATCACGCATTATCCGCCGATGACACAGGAAATGCCGATGATCCGAGCAGCTTGAGATCAATTCGGGTCTTTACCGAACGCGTCATCGTCGTCGTCGTTCTTGACCGAGCCTTTTGACCCATCTCCGAGTGAAATACCAAAGATCTTAGGATCGTTGATGAACTCGGCAAGCTTTTCAGGACTGAACGTCGCGCGTATCACAGCGGCGTTCTCTTCATTCACGGTAACAAGCGCGATCTTGACGTTACTTCCGTCTTCCCGCATGTACATATAGACCTGATCGCCTTTCTGCGCACGAACTCGCAGAACGGAAGACCATTCCGGGCCAAAGGAATCGCGCATCGCCTGCTGCATTTCGAGATCGACCGACTCCCCGGAGATCTCCAGATCTTTGTATAGAGTAAGATTAAAGCTCTTTACGCCCCCGGGACGAACGATCTTAACCGCCGCACGTGCGAGCCACATAAAGCCAAAGCTCACCTTTTTTGCCTTGTATTTGGTCTTAAGGTGTTTGGCGATGCGGTCGAATTCGTTGGGTTTCGCCGACGCCGCCGGAGCCGCGACCGCGAACGCCGCAATCAGAAAGAGGGAGGCGATTATTAAGTGTTTTTGCCTCAGCATCGTTTCTACTCCTTATCCTTTTTGTCTTTGTCGTCGCGTTCGATGTCGATGCGGGGAATGTTCATCTTGCCGCCGAGTTCGACGAGAGTTTCGATATCGACCATGCCGAGAACGTTAACTACAGCAACGCTCTTGTCTTCCGACAGGACCACGGCGAGCCCGTCCATCTTGTCGCCCGAGAACATCGTGAATACGTCGATCTTCTGATTCTTTCGCTTGCTGCGGACATTTGCCAGCTTTTCCCAACCCGGAGCGGCTAGCTGCGAACGAAGCACATCGACATCGGCAACGTTATATTCGTTGTCTTTTTCAAAGTTATAGACACGCACGTAGATGCCGCGAAGACCGCTGATCGCTTCGCCGACCTTGCGGGCGTCAGCGTCTTTAACTTTCAGCGTGACGCGTTTCGCGAGATCAAGAAGCTTGCCATCGATATTCACCTCGACAACGTCGCGGGCCTTTGTCTCGAGTTGGGCAAGGCGTTCGAACTGGAGTTTTGCCGGCTCTTGGGCGCTTGCCGAAAAGGCGGCAAGTGAAAGCAAGAATGTAAGGATGAGTGTTCTTTTCATTGTGTTAGGTCGATCTCTAAGGATCTCGTCTAATCTTCGGTGCCATTGACCGTATCGGAAACGGCCTTCAATTTTGTGCCAGTGATGGCCAACGCGATCTTTAACTGCTCGTACGCGTAACGTTCTTCCGCCGTTAGCGCATCAGGAGAAATTTTGATTCTCTTCGATCTCGGTCTTGTGGAAGCGCGAAGTGGAGGCGCATTCCTCGTCGGTTCTTTTGGCCGGTAGACCGTTGTGACCGGAGCCGGCGTTTCGATCGGCTGTTTCTCTTCGACCGACGGCGGCAAAATATTCTCAGCCGCTGCATTCGGTTCGATCACCGCCGTCGAAGGCGTTTGGACCACTATATTTGCTGGCTCGCCAACCCGAAAAAAGAATACCGCGGCCACGATCGCCGCAAATGCTCCGGCACCCGCAAAACCGAGTGATAATCTCGGCCAGAAACCCCATGAACGATCTTCTGAAACAACCGGGACTCTCGGCGCGGCCGCGGACTTGTACTGAAAGCCGCTCAGCAGGCCTTCAAGCCTTTCGATCTCGGCGTCGCTTCCCTTTTTGTCCCAGATATATTCGTCGTTCATTTGGAACCTCCGTCGATCCCGAGTGCTTTCCTTAGCAGATTCATTCCGCGATGCAGATTTACCCTTACGGAATCGGGGCTCAGGCCGGTCTTTTCTGCTATTTCGTTTCCAGTCATCCCTTCTACGAGCCTCAGGACCAGCGTTTCCCTATATGCCGCGGGCAGCGAACGAATCGCCGTTAACGCTTCCGCTGCTTCGGCCCGGTGGTCGTGCGGTGACGAAACGCTTTCGTCCAGCTCGTCAACCTTTCTCGCCGACCGGTAATGGTCGACCACGTGATTTCGTGCGATCCGTGCGAGCCACGCTCCGATCGCTTCCGGGTCTCGCAAGGACCCGATCCGACGATACGCCGCGAGGAAAACGTCCTGAACAATATCCTGAACCTCGTCACGCGGCAGCCTCGCCAGCAAGATACCGTGCACCATCGGTGCGAATTCCCTGTAAAGATCTCCGAACGCTTCGTTATCACCTGCTTTTATCGCGGCGACCATCAACGCCCGTCCGTTGGACGCGGCGGTTTCGCGGCGGGTCTCGCCAACGAAAAAGACGGAATTTCCGACGATCTCACTATCGGGCATCACAAACGATACGTATCAACTGCAGCTTTTCGTTCCGCGTCTCTGCCAATAAAGACGACGATATGCCGAGAATGTTAACTATACAGGCGAAAATATACAAAAAATAAGACTTTATCTAGGCTGCGGGCGTCTAACACAACGGAGCGGTCCGCTGGTGTCGCAGGCCTGGAAGGCAGGATCTGGTATAGAATTTCGGGTTGGAGTGTTTTTGGCACTGGTAGATGATAGATCTAACGGATGAGCAGATCGTCGAATTGGCAACTCAGGATGACCCTGAAGCGTTCGGTGAGATCATACGAAGGTGGGATCGAAAGATATTCGGTCTCTGCTTCGGAATGCTCGGCCGCGAAGACGATGCCCGCGATGCAACGCAGGAAGCGTTCATCGCAGCATACCGCAATTTGAAAAACTTTCGAGGCGAGGCAAAGGTCTCTTCGTGGCTGCACCGCATAGCGGTAAACCAGTGCCTGACGATCAAGCGAAGGCAAAAGTCGCGGGCCGAGGACTTCATCGATGACGAGAACGGTGAAGAGGAACGGACGTTCGTCGCTTCCCCGCTGCTTTCGCCGTCGCTTACGACGGAACAGGCCGAGCGGCTCAGGCTGGTAAGACAAGCGGTCGGGGCGTTGCCGACGGACCTGAGGCAGGTCATCGTGATGAAAGAATTCGAGGAAATGACGTTTCAGGAAATATCGGAAACCCTCGAATTGCCGCTGAGCACGGTCAAGAGCCGGCTTTACACGGCCCTGAAGCAATTGAAGATGCGGCTCGAGCGAACGCCGGTGGAAGTTGTCTAGTTGGAGAAGATAATGAAGAATGGGAGAAAAATGGATTGCGGATCGGGCGAGTCGATCGTCGCGTATATCTATGATGAAGCGACGCCGTCGGAGCGCCGGAATTTCGAAGCACATCTGCTCGAATGCGCGGAATGCACCGATGAATTTGCCGAACTCTCGAACGCACGCTTCTCCGTGTTCGAGTGGCAGAAAGAGGCGTTTGCTGAAATTCCGACGCCCGAGATCGTGATCCCGTACGAGAAGACGAGATCTGGCTCAGAGTCCGGATTCTGGGAAGCCGTAAAGGCGTATTTGGGCGGCTTTGCCGTGCCGGCCCTCGCCGCTGCAATACTCTTGGCCGCCGGCATTGGCTTTATCGCGATCGTGCTGACGCGAGGCGATCAGCAGTTAGCTGCAAATACGGTAGAGCCTGTGGTGAATGTTCCGCAGATCGCGGTCCAGCCTTCGATAACGGAGGTTCCGCAGGTCGCGAATAGACCAGAGGTCGCCTCGGAGCAGAGAACGAATTCGGTTGAGCGGGAAGAGAAGAACAAAGAGATCGAGACTTCCCCGCGTCCGTCGCGCGTCGCGACTCAAGCAAAAGCTATCAAGTCGCCGACACCAAAACCCGTCGTCGCACGTTCGGAGAATCGAAATACTCAGGAAACGCCCCGGAAAAAGCCCGTATTGAGTGACTTTGAAGAAAGCGATGACAAGTCGTTGAGGCTGACAGATCTTTTTGACGACATCGGCGCCGGCGGCCGATAGACACTGACATGAAACTACGATCCCTCATTTTTACTGTCCTTGCTCTGATCGCGGTATCCGAGATCGGGGTCGCCGCTCAGCGGCCAGACGTTCCGCCACCTGCTGGAATGAACGAAGGCGAGTTTCGGGCTACGGCACTAAGACAACTCGGGCTGACCCGCCCGCAAATGCAGTTGATCCAAAGGCTCAATCGCGAACGTAAGCCTCTGATGGATGCCGCGCAGATGCGTCTCCGTCGGGCCAATAAGGCTCTCGATGAGGCGATCTATTCGGACGACGCCTCGGAAGAGCTGTTCCAGACACGCTTGAAAGATCTTCAGGCCGCCCAGGCCGAGGTCGTGCGTCTTCGTTTTGCTCACGAGTTCGGCGTCAGGCGTGTATTGACCCCGGAACAGCTGATCCGATTTCGTCAGATGCGAGATCGATTTGAGCGTGCTCGCCAGGGCATACCCGCGGGTCGTGCGGTACAGGAGCCGCCTCGCGGGGCGAGTGTGCCTCCGCGTCAAAACTTCGTGGACAACAAACCGAACAAGCGTCCGTAGCTCCGTTCTGGATTCTGCAAATGTGACCGGCCTTCTCAACGAGGCCGGTTTTCTTTTTCTTGCGGATAGCGGTGGTTCGGTATATCCTTTGGGATAAAGCATTTCCGGTCATCGCGGATGAAGATCATCGTACAATTCCTGCTTGAGCTGCAGGCCGTCACGAACCTGTTTGGGCGTTCGCTAAGGGGACTCACCAAAAAGCCGCGCTATTTCCGCGAGATCATCAATCAGATGGATAAGATCGGCGTTGGCTCGTTTGCCATCGTCGCTCTCACCGGATTTTTCACCGGCGGCGTCCTTATCCTTCAGGCTTACCCGACCCTTGCTTACTATGGTGCACAGAGTAACGCCGGACAAGGGGTTGCGACGTCGCTCATCCGTGAACTCGGTCCCGTTTTGACTGCATTGATGGTCGCCGGACGCGTCGGATCGGCGATTTCAGCCGAACTCGGTGCAATGGTCGTTTCGCAGCAGATAGATGCAATGCGTGCTCTCGGAACGTCGCCGGTTAGAAAGTTAGTCACGCCGCGCGTTATTGCCCTGCTCGTCATGCTTCCCCTGCTCACGATCTGTGCGGATATGGCCGGAATCGTCGGCGGCGGCATCGTCGCACGTCAATTATACGGGCTCGATCCAAACGTTTACGTATCTTCGGTCAGGACAGGGACTGAGATCAACGCTCTCGTCACTGGCATTATCAAGCCGATATTCTTTGGCCTGATCATCGCATTGATCTCGTGTCACAAAGGGCTCACAACAACTGGCGGCACGGCCGGTGTCGGCGTCTCGACTACCCAGGCGGTGGTCGCATCATCTATTAACGTAATTATCGCCAATTTCTTCCTTTCGAAGCTGCTGCAAAGCGCTCTCGATACGACGGTCTTTTAGATACGCTGCCAATGGGATTTGACGAACTCATACGCGGACCGGTGATGGATGTCGAGGATTTTACTCGCGACCACGCCTCGGCGGTCACCCGACGCCGACTGCTGCCGGCGATCGAGTTTCGTGATGTCGAGCTGGCGTTCGACGACAAGGTGATCCTTGACAAGGTCAATTTTTGCGTTCGCCGCGGTGAGACAAAATTTGTTCTTGGCGGTTCGGGAACAGGCAAGTCGACCATCATCAATCTGATCCTCGGACTTTTAAAGCCTGATGCAGGGCAAATACTCATCGAGGGCGAAGACATCACCCATTTCGACGATGTCGAGCTGATGCGTATCAGGAAGAACATCGGCATGATCTTTCAGGAAGGTGCTCTTTTTGATTCCTTGTCGGTCTACGACAACGTCGCCTACAGACTGCACGAAACTAAAACGCCGGAAGACGAGGTCGAACACGAGGTCAGGCGAATGCTTCGTTTTGTTAACCTGGAGGACGCGATCGACAAGATGCCGAACGAGCTTTCGGGCGGAATGCGGCGACGCGTAGGGATCGCCAGAGCATTGGTCGGAAACCCATCGATCGTGCTTTTTGACGAGCCGACGGCCGGCCTCGACCCGCCGACGGCTAGGACTATCTGCGAACTTGCGATTAAACTTAGGGACATTGAGGACGTTTCGTCGATCTTTGTAACGCACGAGATGAACAATCTCGAATACATCTCGACGGAATACGCGATGCTCGACCGAGAGGGTCAGATAAACTTCGAGGTCGAGGGTAAGACGCGGTGCCAGTTAAACACGGGCGTGATAATGCTGAAGGACGGATGCATCGTGTACAACGGCCGCGATGAGCCGCTTCGAAACTCGACCGATCCGTACATTCGCCGCTTTCTTGACGGAAAATAGGTAAGCCGAAAATGCCGAGAAGCAATCAAAAGATCACCTTGAGCGACCTGCGAGTGGGCATTTTCATGCTCGCGGCACTCCTGGTTACAGGATTTCTGATCCTGAACTCGACCGGCACCTTTAATCCATTCGAGCGGAAGATGCGCCTCAAAATCCGGTTTCAAAGCGCCGACGGCTTGCATTCGGGCGCCGATGTACAGCTAGCGGGCGTCTCGATCGGCAAGGTCGAGGATGTACTATTCATGCCGCCGGATTCGAAACCGAACGAGCGGATCGAAGCAACTCTTAGCGTCGTCGAGA
The DNA here is from genome assembly GCA_041940165.1 of Acidobacteriota bacterium. Classification (GTDB taxonomy): domain Bacteria; phylum Acidobacteriota; class Blastocatellia; order Pyrinomonadales; family Pyrinomonadaceae; genus OLB17. The sequence continues at coordinate 62,213 of JBGTSR010000012.1, read as the reverse complement.
CGCTCGACGGAAAGCCGATCACCGACCTTATTCGCAGTGATTCCAAGGCCCAGCTTGTCGCTACGTCGATCCTCGGCAACGACAAGATGATAAATATTGTTCCGGGCACATCAAAGGGCGATCCAATCACCGAGAACTCCGTTATCGAAACGAGCCCGGCCATCGGTCTGAATCAACTGACCGCGACCGGCAACGACCTGCTCGATCAGATAAACAAGCTCGCCATCCCGGCGAACGAGATCCTGGCGAAGGCGAATCGGGGTGAAGGCACGCTCGGGCGTGTGATAAATGACGAACAGCTCTACGACAGCCTCGACGGGGCAGTCTCGGAAACGCGGGCCACGATGACCCGGCTTCAGACAACGATCGATCGCATCAACCGCGGCGAAGGCACCGCCGGAATGCTGATCAACGACCCGGAGCTATATCGCAGCCTGAACCGTACCGTCTCTCAGCTCGAAGCCATCTCAGCCGACATTCGTGCCGGCAAGGGCTCGGCGGGCAAATTCATTAATAGCGAAGAGTTTTACAACGAAACCCGTGATACCGTCGCCGAGCTCCGGCGTTCGGCCGAGAAGATCTCGACGATCGCCGACGATGTAAAAACGATAACGGCCGACCTGAATGCCGGAAAAGGCACTGCCGGGAAACTCCTTCGCGACGAGCAGCTTCATGATGAAGCCAAGCTGGCACTTTCGAAGTTCAACACGACCGTCGATCGGATCGACAAGATCCTGGCTGATGCTCAGGCGGGCAAAGGCACCGTGGGCAAGCTCCTTAACGACGAGACCTTGTATAACAGCATCAACCAGACCGCAAACAACGTCGCGACCTTTACTGGTGAAGGCACGAAGCTGCTCGATGACTTTCGCAAGAATCCAAAGAAATACTTAAGGATCAAGCTCGCTCTTTTCTAAATTTCTTCCACGCGTCCCTCAACCGTACGCAACTCGGGAGAGATTCCTTTCATCTAGATTGCATAATATGCATGCATCGTGCATATTAGTTGTGCGTTATGCAGAAGAGGGCCCGCCAACTGAAGCTTTTGGAACTGATAGCAGGCTCGGCCGTCGGCAGCCAGGGCGAACTCGCTGACCTTCTTGGCAATGCCGGATTTTCTGTGACTCAGGCGAGTGTTTCGCGTGACCTGGATGAACTCGGCATCGTTAAGCGTAACGGCCGTTACGCCAGACGAACGAACGACGTCTCCGCGGGGCTCGGTTCTGTAAATTTTGATACTGCAGGCGATGCTCTCGTTGTAGGACGGTGTGCTTCGGGCTTGGCGTCCGCTATAACGGTGCGGATCGACGCGATGTCGCTGCCGGAGATAGTCGGCACGATAGCCGGAGATGATACGATCTTCATCGCCGTCAGGTCGCGGAAAGAACAGAGGTCGGTAATGGAACGTCTCGAAACTTTATTTGGTTGAGATTCACAATGGCAAAAGAAGTAAACATCGAGAAGATGGGCTCGGTCGTGTCAAACTTGATGCTGCCCCGCTCCGTTGCGATTACCGAGACGAATAGTTCGCCGCTTGTCGGTGATGTCGTCGTCGTGCGCGCGGTTTCGGAATCTCTCACCTACGGCAATCTTGAGCTGCCTTCGGGCCGGCTCGCAAAGATCAACAGCGGCGATATACTCGTCGGTTCTCTCGGAAAACGCCGGGCTCTAAAAGGTTTTGTCGGCGACGTGCCGTCTAGCTGTGCGGCCGGCGGCCGGCTGCATCTGCTCAATATGGGCGGCGTGATGGGCGTTTGCAAGGGGCATCATTCGTCACTTTCTGACGCCATCGAACTCGAAGTCGTAGGCTTTGCGGTCGACGAAGACGCAAAGGTGCTGAATATTTCGAGAGATTCTCTGAAGCCGGCTAAAGCACTGGACGCCTCGGCTCCAATAATTCTCGTAGCGGGAACGTGTATGAATTCGGGCAAAACCGTGGCAGCCACCGAGATCATCAAACAGGCGTCTGCGGCGGGACTTCGCGTTGCGGGAGCCAAGATGTCCGGAATTGCATGCCTACGAGATACGCTCTATATGCAGGACCACGGTGCGATCGCGACAGCGAGTTTTCTCGATTGCGGGCTGCCGTCGACAGTCGATCAGGACGATCTCGCACCGGTTGCGAAGGCTATTTTGAATCGGCTCAATTCCCTTTCGCCCGACTTGATCGTCGTCGAGCTCGGCGACGGTATCGTCGGTGGATATTCGGTCGATTCGGTGCTTCGTGATGGCGAAGTTCGAGGCGCGATTTCTTCATTTGTGTTCTGTGCCGGAGATTATGTCGGCGTTATCGGCGGTATAGCGGTTCTCGACAAGCTCGGCATCAAAGTTGACGTTATCGCAGGCCCTGTGACCGACTCGCAGATGGGCGAGGACTTCGTGGTCGAACATTTTGGGATCAAGGCGGGAAATGCGAAGCGAAACGGACGGCGACTCTTCGAGATCACTTTTCCAGATCTTACGAATCCGATCCCGGCGAACGAAGTTTCTGAGGCGGTGGTATTCGCGTGAGCATCAAGGTTGGAATTCTGGGCGGGTCAGGGTACGGCGGCAGCGAGCTTTTACGGATACTGCTTGCTCATCCGTCGGTCGAGATCAAGTTTGTTGGTGCCAACGAAGCGGCTGGAAAGGCGGTCGGCGAGGTTCATAAGAACCTTTTCGGCCTGACCGATCTGAAACTCGCCCCGTCGCCTGACGATCTTTCGACGCTCGGCGATCTCGACGTGATATTCCTCGCTTTGCCCCACGGCCAGGCACTCAAACTCGTTCCGACGGCGAACGAAACCGTTAAGATAATCGACCTTTCCGGTGACTTCCGCATCGACGACGCTGAGATTTTCAGACGATACTATTCACTCGAACATTCGGGCTCCATCCAAGCTGACTTTGTATATGGACTCACGGAAACTAACCGCGACAGGATCAGGAATGCTCGGTTTATTGCAAATCCGGGCTGTTTTGCGACGGCAACCCTGCTTGCGCTCGCACCGATGGTCCAGAGCGGGCTTCTCTCGGGCCAGATCGTGGTAGACGCTAAGACCGGTTCGAGCGGTTCGGGGGCGAAGCCTGCGGCTAACACGCATCACCCGCAGCGTATGAACTCGTTCTACGCGTACAAGCCGTTCGTCCATCAACACGTGCCCGAGATCACTCAGCATTTGAGGACCGTGGGCGAAGGTGATAGCGAACTCATTTTTATGACGCACAGCCTGCCCGTCTCACGAGGTATTTTCGCCTCATGCTACATGAACACAACCGTCAATGTCACGAACGAAGACCTCCGGAATCTTTACGAGACTTTCTATGACGAAGCGTTCTTTGTGCGACTCGTCGATGGCTCGCCGGATATCAATTGGGTAAAGACGACGAATTTCTGTGACATCGCCGTGCATTCGAACGGAAAGAACATCGCTGTTTTTTCCGCGATCGACAACCTCGTCAAAGGTGCCGCGGGACAGGCCGTCCAGAATATGAATCTAATGTTTGGGCTCGATGAGACGACGGGCCTGAGGCTCGTCGGAACGAATCCCTAGCGATGAAGCTTCTCGAGGACGAACATTACTTCTACAGCCTCTGGCTGGATGAATCGAGCGGAGAAAGGTATCTCGAGGTCGTTTGCGGACGGGTGGCGATCTTCACGATAACGATCAGGTTGACTGCTGACGAGACCGCAAAGTCTGATACGGAGCCCGCATTTGTCAGAGCACTTGCGCAAGAAGTATCGGATTCGCCCGACTCTTTTATTGCCCGGAGAGTCGACCTGCCGGCTGACACACAATGAATTTTATTGAAATAAAACAACTCGAGGACGAACGCCAAGTCGAGAGCTATGCCAAAATGGGCATCGCTGTCGAAGGCGGCAGCGGGGCGTGGATATGGACGAGCGAAGGCGAGAAGTATCTCGACCTCTACGGCGGACACGCAGTTTGCGCGACCGGGCACTCGCATCCGACCGTCGTAAAGGCCATTCAGGAACAGGCCGAGAAAGTGCTTTTCTATTCGAATCTCGTCTATTCGAGTACGCGTGCGATAGCCGCTGATCGGCTTGCTTCGGTAGCACCACCGTCGCTCAAGAAGGTATTTTTCTGTAATTCCGGAACGGAGGCGAACGAGAACGCGATGCGGATGGCCCGAATGGCGACCGGCCGCGAAAAGGTGATCACGTTCACCGGGGGATTTCACGGACGTACGGCGGATTCGATTTCGGCTACATTCCTGGGTAAATACCGCGAGATCGGCAAGCCGAACGTGCCGGGCCATTTTGCAGCGACGTTCGGTGATCTCGATAGCGTTCGTGCCGTGGCCAACCACGAGACGGCCGCCATCATGCTCGAACCGATACAGTCGATGGCTGGTGTTGTTGAAGCGGAGCCCGAGTTTTTTGTTGGATTGCTTGAGATCTGTGATGAACTCGGCATCGTGCTGATATTTGACGAGGTCCAAACCGGCATCGGACGGACGGGCAACTGGTTTTTCGGCGGAAGTCCGATTGCGGGCGGTGTCGAACCTGACATCATAACACTTGCGAAATCGCTTGGCAGCGGCGTTCCCGTCGGGGCGTGCCTCGTGAACGAGCGAGTTTCCGCGTCTATCAAGGTGAATGATCTCGGCACCACATTCGGCGGCGGGATGCTCGCTATGGCAGCGGTTACAGCAACGCTGGAAGCCATCGAAGCCGACGACCTGATAGAAAATGCTCGTCAGATCGAGCAGCAGGTTCGAGAGCAGCTCGCGGGTTCGAAGGGCGTTGTCGCGGTTCGCGGTCGCGGTTGTTTGCTTGGCATCGAATTTGACGAACCTTGTTCAGCGATTCATAAAAAGCTCTTGGGTGAGAAGATCATTACCGGAACCTCGAGCGATCCGAACGTTCTTCGGCTCCTGCCGCCGATGACGGTTACAACTGAAGAGATCACACGATTTGCGGAGGTCCTCGCTGCGTGAACAACTTCCTGTCAACCGCTGACTTCGACCGGAGCCAACTAAATAAGCTTCTCGACCGTGCGGTGGAGTTTAAAGCAGGCGAATCTGCGGGCCGGCCTCTCGCGGGCAAGTCCGTTGCTCTGGTCTTTTTCAATCCAAGCCTTCGAACACGAGCGTCGATGCAGGTCGGTGTCTACGAACTCGGCGGTAACGCAGTGATTCTCGAACCCGGCGGCACGTCATGGACGCTCGAACACCGTGACGGCGTCGTAATGGACAGCAACAAGACCGAACACCTGGCCGAATTTGTTCGGGTGCTCGAACGCTACGTGTCGGCGATCGGCGTCAGGACGTTTGCTGAGTTGAGAGACTGGGAAACGGAACGCACCGACCCGATATTGAATGCGTTCGCGAAATACGCGAGCGTTCCGGTCATCAATCTCGAATCAGCGATGCATCACCCATGTCAGTCCATGGCGGATATGATGACCATCCGCGAAAAATGCGGCAGAGACGGAAAGAAGGTCCTCCTGACGTGGGCGTGGCATCCCAAACCGCTGCCCATGGCCGTGCCAAACAGCTTCGGGCTCGCCGCCGCTCAGTTTGGCCACGACCTGACGATCGCACATCCGAGAGGTTATGAACTCGACGAGGAACTGCTCGCCAGCATCGAGCAATACTCCACCGAAAACGGTTCTGATTTCCGTGTCACCAACGATCTAGACGAAGCGTACGAAGGTGCGGAAGTTGTATATGCGAAAAGCTGGGGCGGAAAGCAATTTTATGGCGATGGCGACGCAGATGTGAGTTTTAGAGCGGAACTTCGCAATGATTGGATCGTAGACGAAGCGAAAATGGCGAAAACGGAAGACGCGATCTTTATGCACTGCCTGCCCGTTCGAAGAAATGTGATCGTTACGGATGGAGTGATCGATTCGGAGCGGTCCGTTGTGATAGACGAGGCCGAGAATAGGCTTCATGTTCAAAAGGCGATCATAAGCGAGCTGTTTCGGCAATAGCTTCAGCTTTCAGGTATTCGTGGACCGACGCCGCGGCCCTGCGTCCGTCGGCGATCGCCCAAACAACTAGCGACTGTCCGCGTTCGCAATCGCCGGCTGAGAATATTCCAGGAACGTTAGTTCGTTTTTCCGCATCGACCTCGACGATGTAGTTCGCGTTCGTTGACACGCCGAATTGTTCGAACAGGATTGGGCCTTCGCCGCCGGTGAAGCCCATCGCGAGAAACACAAGATCGGCGGCCCACGTTCGTTCGGTTCCTTCGATCTCGCGAAACGATCCTTCGACGTGAACGGTCTCGATCGAGCGAAGCTGACCTTGCTCACCTACGAACCGCTTCGTCATGATCGAATATTCGCGTGGATCACGTCCGAAGACTTCGCCGGCCTCTTCCTGTCCGTAATCGACCTGAAATGTACGGCCGATCTTTAGCCACCCGTCGTGCGTACGTTCGCGATCGAACGCCCTCGGCATGATCTCGAACTGTACGAGACTCGAGCAGCCCTGCCGGATAGCCGTTGCAGCGCAATCAGTTCCGGTATCGCCGCCGCCGATCACGATCACGTTCCGATCGCGCGCGTCGATCGAAGAAGACTCGCCCGCAAGAAAAGCCTTAGTCGAGCCGGTCAGATACTCCATAGCGAAATGTACGCCGGCGAGCTCGCGGCCCTCAACGTTTAGGTCGCGTGGCTTTGGCGCTCCGGAACAGAGCACGACCGCGTCGTACTCACTCTTGAGCTCGTCCGGCGAAACATCTTTGCCGACCTCGATGCCGGTTCGAAACTCAATTCCCGACTCGGCCATCAGATCGACACGCCGCTGGACGAGCGATTTATCGAGCTTCATATTGGGAATGCCATACATGAGCAGTCCGCCGACTCGATCGTCACGCTCAAACACGGTCACGGAATGTCCCCGAGAATTTAGTTCGTCTGCACAGGCGAGACCGGCCGGACCTGAACCTACGATCGCGACACGCTTTGCCGTTCGTGACGTCGACCCCCGGTCCCCGACCCAGCCTTCGTCAAACGCGCGGTCGATGATCGACAGTTCGATCTCTTTGATCATCACGGGCTCTTCGCTGATGCCTAGCACACACGAACTCTCGCATGGCGCGGGACAGACACGGCCGGTGAACTCAGGAAAGTTATTGGTCAGGGCGAGACGTTCGTATGCCTCTCTCCAGCGGCCGCGATAGACGAGGTCATTCCATTCCGGGATCAAGTTATGCAGAGGACAGCCGACAGCGACTCCCGCCGCCATTGTGCCGGTGTGGCAAAATGGAATACCGCAATTCATGCAGCGGCCGCCCTGTTTTGCCAATTCCTCGTCGGGGAGATGGCCGTGAAACTCGCTCCAGCCAGCGATACGCTCCGTCGGAATTGCGAGGATCGGCAGCGCACGCGAATATTCGAGAAATCCGGTCGGTTTTCCCATTAGGCTGTCACCTCCTCAAACGCGGCGAGTTCGGCTTCGGCTTTCGGTAGCCCCTTTTCAACGAAACGCTCTCGCGCCTCCACAACACGACGGTAGTCGGTTGGGATCACTTTGACGAAACGCGACGCGGATTTGGCCCAGGAAGTCAATACCCGTTTGGCGAGCTTGCTCTCTGTAAGATTCGCGTGAGTGGATATTTGTTTGCGTACAAAGGCCTGCTCGCGCGGATCGGTTATGCGAGTTAACTCGACCATCTGTCGATTGCATCTGCCTGCAAATTCTCCGTCGTGGTCAAAGACGTACGCAATGCCGCCCGACATTCCCGCCGCAAAGTTCTTTCCCGTCGTTCCGAGAACGATCACCGTGCCGCCGGTCATGTATTCACAAGAATGGTCGCCGACTCCTTCGACAACAGCATTCACGCCGCTGTTTCTTACCGCAAAACGCTCGCCGCTGACGCCTGAAATGAACGCCGAGCCGCTCGTCGCACCATAGAGGGCCGTGTTTCCGATGATGATGTTCTCTTCGGCTGCGAATGTCGCGGCTCTCAGCGGAAAAACGACGATCTTGCCACCCGAGAGTCCCTTTCCGAGGTAGTCGTTGGCGTCACCTTCAAGCGTCAGGCTAAGTCCTCGCGGAGCAAACGCGCCGAAGCTCTGGCCCGCAGAGCCTTCAAAATGCAGCGATATTGTGCCATCTGGCAATCCCGCCGAGCCGTGCCGCCGCGAGATCTCGCTTCCGAGGTTCGTACCGACGGAACGATTAACATTCTTGATCGGAAGCCTTGCACACACTTTTTCTTTTTTCTCGAGGGCTGGACGACAAAGATCCAGCAACAGCTTCTTGTCGATCGTTTCCTCGAGGCCAAAATCCTGTTTTTCGGTCTGGATCTGTAGCTCGTCAGCCGCGTCGCTAGATCGATACACCACGCGTGACAGGTCGATTCCGTTCTTTGAGCGAGAGCTCAACAGGTCTGAGCGTCCGACCAATTCGTTTACCGTGCGAATGCCCATCTGCGCCATTAGCTGCCTCACCTCTTGAGCAACAAAGAGCATGAAATTGACCACGTACTGCGGGTCGCCTGAGAACTTTGCCCGCAGACGCGGGTCCTGCGTGGCTACGCCCACCGGGCACGTGTTCATGTGGCAAACGCGCATCAGAATGCAGCCGAGCGTTACTAGCGGAGCGGTCGAAAAGCCAAATTCCTCTGCACCGAGCAACGCTGCGATGACGACGTCTCGACCGGTCATCAGTTGCCCGTCAGCTTCAAGGCGGACGCGTTGCCGGAGCCTATTCTTGACCAAAGTCTGGTGAGTTTCTGCAAGCCCGAGTTCCCACGGTACGCCGGCGTGTTTGACGCTCGTTTGGGGTGCGGCTCCGGTTCCTCCGTCGTGGCCGCTGATCAGGATCACTTCAGCCTTAGCCTTCGCGACGCCGGCGGCGATCGTGCCAACGCCGGCTTCGGCGACGAGTTTGACACTGATGCGTGCCCGTTCGTTAGCATTCTTCAGGTCAAAGATGAGCTGAGCGAGGTCTTCGATCGAATAAATATCGTGATGCGGCGGCGGCGAGATCAGCCCGACTCCAGGGGTCGAATTTCGCGTCTTTGCGATCCAGGGATAGACCTTCGTGCCCGGAAGCTGGCCACCTTCGCCGGGTTTCGCACCCTGAGCGATCTTTATCTGGATCTCTTCGGCATTGACGAGATAGTGGCTCGTCACGCCAAAACGGCCCGACGCGACCTGCTTGATCTTGCTCAGACGGCTGTCGCCATTCTCGAACGGCTGATAGCGTTCTTCGTCTTCGCCGCCTTCGCCCGTATTGCTTCGGCCGCCGATACGGTTCATCGCGATGGCGAGTGCCTCGTGCGCCCCCGCGCTGATCGAGCCATAGGACATCGCTCCCGTCTTGAATCGCTTGACGATCTCATCGACCGATTCGACCTCTTCGATCGGGACCGGCTGATGGGCGAATTTGATGTCGAGTAGTCCGCGCAGGGTATCGGCCCGCCGATTTTCGGCGTTTAACCTTGAACTGTATTCGGCGAATATTGAGGCGTCGCCGCTTCGGCACGCTCGCTGGAGCAAATGAACGGTTTCGGGTTCGTAACGATGGCGTTCGCCTTCGCTTCTCCACTGATAGTTACCGCCGATATTCAGATGTCGTTCGGTGTTCTCGGGAAAGAAGGCTCGGCGATGTCGCTCGATGGCTTCCTCGGCAACGTTTTCGACTCCGATACCTCCAATACGTGACGGCGTGCGAATAAAATACTTGTCCACGAAGGGCTTTTCAAGCCCGAGAGCTTCGAACACCTGTGCACCGAGGTAGCTCTGGATCGTCGAGATCCCCATTTTCGACAGGATCTTGACGACGCCTTTGTTGACGGCTTTCGTGTAGAGCTTTTCAGCTTTCGCGACGTCTATGGCAAGGTCACGCGACCGGACCTCATCGTGGATCGTTTCGAATGCAAGATAGGGATTTATCGCCGTAGCGCCGTAACCGAGCAGCAATGCAAAGTGATGGACCTCTCGCGGCTCGCCGCTTTCGAGAACGAAACCGCAGTGTGTCCGCGTTCCTTCGCGGATCAGGTGATGATGAACCGCCGAAACGGCCAGAAGTGCGGGCACAGGAACGCGGTATTCGCTCATCTGGCGGTCGGACAGAATGATGATTTCGTAGCCGTCGGCGATCGCCTTGCTAGCGAGGTGGCAAATGCCTTCGAGTGCCCACGCGAGGCCCCTGGGCCCGAACTCTCGATCAAACAGGATCGGGATCGTGATCGACTTATAGCCGAACCTGCCGAATTCACTCTCGGATTCACCGAGCAGACGGAGTTTTTCGAGTTCCTCGTTATCGACGATGAATGAGTTGAGTTTTATCTGGCGCGCACATGCGGGCGTCGGTTCAAGAAGGTTACCTTCAGGGCCGATCATCGTGTCGGTCGATGTTACGATCTCTTCGCGGATCGCGTCGATCGGTGGATTGGTCACCTGGGCGAATAGCTGCTTGAAGTAGTTGTAGAGCAACTGTGGCTTCTCGGAAAGGACCGCGAGCGGCGTGTCGTTCCCCATAGAGCCGATCGCCTCTTCACCTTTTTCGAACATCGGAGTGAGCAGCATCCGAATATCCTCATCCGTATAGCCGAATGCACGCTGTCGCGATAGCACCGTTTCGTGATCCGGCTTATGAACGAACGGTGGCCGCGGGATGTCATTGATGCTCGTTAGATTCTCGTCCAGCCATTGACGATAGGGCTGAGCCGAAGCGATACGACGTTTGATCTCGTCGTCTTCGATAATGCTCCCGGCACGCGTGTCGATCAGGAACATCTTGCCCGGCTGCAAGCGTCCTTTCTTCAAGACGTTCGCCGGATCGATCGCAAGAACGCCCGTCTCTGAGCCCATTACGACTCGACCGTCTTTTGTCACGCAGTAACGCGAGGGCCGCAAGCCGTTGCGATCAAGTACGCCACCGACGATCTCGCCGTCGGTGAATGTAATGGACGCGGGACCATCCCACGGTTCCATCAGGCACGAATGAAACTCGTAAAAGGCACGCTTCTCATCGCTCATCCCGTCGCCGTCAAACATCGGCTCGGGGATCATCATCATCATCGCGTGCGGCAGCTCGCGGCCGGCAAGCGTGAACATCTCGAGGGAATTGTCGAGCGCACCCGAATCGCTCGCATCGTCATCGACGATGTGCATCACCTTTTCGAGATCGCTACCGAAGAGCGATGATCGCATACGCTTCTCGCGTGCGAGCATCCAGTTGACGTTGCCGCGAAGCGTATTTATCTCGCCGTTGTGAGCGATGTATCGCAGCGGCTGCGCACGATTCCAGTTCGGGAAAGTGTTCGTCGAAAAACGTGAATGCGCCAGAGCGAGGGCACTTTCGAAATCGGGATCAGAAAGATCGGGATAGTACTCGCGAACCTGTTCGGTCGTGAGCATTCCTTTGTAGACGATAGTCCGTGACGAAAAACTCGCAGTGTAGAACTGTTCGGCCAGATCGGCATCGGCCCGAGTGAGCAATTCCTTGGTCCAGCGTCGAATGACGAACAGTTTTCGCTCAAAGGCAGCCTGATCGGGCGTGTTCTCGCCGCGGCCGATAAAGATCTGTCGAATGATCGGCTCAGATTCGCGTGCTGAATTTCCGATCGATGAATTATCTGTCGGCACGTTACGCCAGCCGAGGAAGCGCTGTCCTTCGTCGGCGATGGTCCGCAGAAGTTGGTCTTCGCAAAGAGCTCGTTTTTCGACAGATCTGGGAAGAAAGAGCATTCCGACAGCGTATTCACCGGGTTCCGGTAGCTCAACGCCTAGTCGTTCGCACTCGCGAGAGAAGAATTTGTTAGGTATCTGCGTGAGGATCCCGGCGCCGTCCCCGGTGTTCTCTTCGGCACCACGGGCGCCGCGGTGCTCCATTCGTGTGAGAATGTTCAGGCAATCGTCGACTATTTGGTGAGATCTGCGGCCCGCGATGTCAGCGATAAGCCCTACGCCGCAAGAGTCGTGTTCAAATTGCGGATCGTATAAACCATAGTCATCAGTGAAAGTCCTGCTTTCCTGCATTAAATCGAGCGAATGATCCTGATCGCGTCCGCTGTGAACATCGTTGATTGAATTGGTTATACCACATCCGTTGTATGAATAAAAATAATTTTTCTGTTAACTTTATAACATTCTATTATCCAATGGCACGCCGATGTCCTCACGATAGCGGTAAGCCGCAATACCTGTTAGATTTAATCAGTCATGAACCAGGAAAAGCTCGAACTGCTCCGCGAGGCGCTGCCGTACATCCAGCGGTTTCAAGGTAAGACCTTTGTCATCAAGTTCTCTGGAAAGGTTACGGAGAACAGAGATAATCTCGCTTCGCTGGCGGAGGAATTAGCACTACTGCACGAGGTCGGGATTCGCGTCTGCGTGATCCACGGCGGCGGAAAGCAGTTAAACGAACTCGCCGAAAAGCTCGGTGTCGTACAGACAGTGATCGCCGGCCGGCGTGTTACTGACGATGATACCCTCGACTTGGCGAAGATGATCTTTCGGGGCAAGATCAACACGGAGATACTCGCCGAGTTTCGGCGTCGCGGCATTCAGGCCGTTGGCCTTTCGGGCATCGACGGCGGGGTTGTAACAGCCAAGAAACGCCCGCCCCGCGATGTCCTGAACAAAGAGACCGGTGAGACGAAGATCATCGATTTTGGACACGTGGGCGATGTGGTCCAGGTCGATACTTCGCTGATCCTCAAGCTACTGGAAAGTGATTACTTGCCTATCATCTCATCGCTCGGAGCTGACGATGACGGTCGCATCTTTAATATCAACGCCGACACGATCGCAGCCGAGATCGCCGTTGGGCTCGGTGCCGAGAAACTGATCCTGCTTACCGACGTAAACGGTATCTATCTCGATGCGAACGACGAGTCGACAAAGCTTTCACGGATCACGACCGGAGAGGCTCGTGAGATGATCGACTCCGGCAAGGCGACCGGCGGAATGATCCCAAAACTCGAGAATCTCATTTCCCTTCTGAGCAGGGGTGTTCATTCGGCCCACGTGGTGAGCGGAACGCAGCGAAATTCTGTTCTCGCCGAGGTGTTTACGGATGAAGGCACCGGGACGATGGTCGTTCAATAATAAAAAAGACCGGCCAAATCGACCGGTCTTTGTTCAAATGGTGCTCAGGGCGAGACTCGAACTCGCACGGATTGCTCCACACGCCCCTCAAACGTGCGCGGCTACCAATTACGCCACCTGAGCTAATATTTCAAAAACCTAGTTATTCGCCGGCGGATTCGAAGCCGGTGCCGCATTTGCCGCGGGAGCCTCAGTGTTAGCTGCCGGAGCAGCGTTCGCGGCGGGGGCATCCGTGTTCGCGGCCGGAGCTGCGTTTGCGTCAACCGGGGCCGTATTTGCATCAGCCGGAGCAACGCTCGTATTCGCATCCGTGTTCGCATTTGCCGGAGCTTCCACCGGAGCCTCGGGATTGCTCGAAAGGACCGATACATTACCGGTTAGAGCGGGCATAGAGAGCAAAAGAGCCGAAACCATGAACGTCGAGGCAGCAACGATCGTGATCTTTGAAAGCACTGTCGCCGTTCCACGCGGAGCAAGGGCCGAACTCGACACATTGCTCGTAAAAAGAGCTCCAGCGTCGGTCTTGCCCGGCTGAAGCAGAACCGCTGCGACCAGCACGAGGCAAGAAAGAAAAAAGAGACCGTAAAGAAAATAGACCATTTCTACCTAACTAACGCTTAACGCTCAATAATTCACTATCGCCGCAAAGCTTTCTGCTTCCAGGCTTGCACCGCCTACCAGAGCGCCGTCGACATCCGTCTGCGACATCAAGGTCGCGATGTTGTCCGGCTTTACCGAACCTCCATAGAGGATCCTGACGCCCTCGGCGACTGTCGAACCGTGTCTTTCGGCCAATGCCGCACGAATCGTAGCGTGCATATCTTGAGCCTGTTCGGGCGTGGCGGTTTTACCCGTACCAATTGCCCAGACAGGCTCGTAAGCGATTATGATACGTTCCATGTCTGAAACTGTCAAACCCGCGAGCCCGCTTTCCAACTGGCCGCGAACGACCGATTCGGCCTCGCCGGATTCGCGTTGGGCAAGGTGCTCGCCGACGCAAACGATCGCTACGAGGCCCGCGACGAGAGCATTTTTAGTTTTCTTGTTTACCGATTCATCCGTTTCTCCGAAGAACTGCCGGCGTTCGGAGTGCCCGATGATCACGTACTTTGCCCCCGTGTCCTTTACCATCGAGGCGGCGATCTCGCCGGTTTGAGCTCCAAATTCCGCCTGTGCGGCACAATCCTGAGCGGCAACCGCGACATTCGAGCCTTCGAGCCGGTCTGCGACAGTCTTGAGTGCAGTAAACACAGGCGCGATGACGACTTCGCAATGGTTAGCGTTAGCAACGCGAGACTTGAGATCGAGGGCTGTGGCGACGGCGTCGTCGATCAGCTTGTACATTTTCCAGTTTCCGGCGATTACGGGTTTTCTCATTATTTGGTTGTGTGTCCTCAGTGCAACACAGTCCTCTTAATCATTCCACCTTGAACGTCAGTTAGCGAATGCGTTGTAACGAATGCTTGCGAATCGATGTCAAAAACGAGCGACTTCACGCTGCCGATCTCAAGGCGAGTGATGACACAGTAGAGGATAGATTGGTGACCTTCGACCGGGCCCGTGCTTCCCATTCCGCCGCGACCCGTAAAGACCGTGACGCCTCGGCTCAATCTCGTGATTATCGCTTCCTTGATCTCCTCATTGCGAGTCGAGATGATCGTCACGGCGGTATATTGTTCGACGCCGTGGACAAGGAAATCGATCGTCTTCGAAGCCGAGACGTACGTCAGGATCGAATACATCGCTGCCTCCACACCGAGAAACAGCGCCGCTGTGAGAAAAATGAAGACGTTAAAGATCAGAATAATGTCGCCGACGTTTAGCAGGTGACTTCGACGGCTTATCAGAAGCGCAGCGATCTCCGTTCCATCCAAAACCGAACCACCTCTGATTGCGAGCCCGATGCCCGCGCCAATGAAAAAACCTCCAAAAACCGCGGTGAGCAGTTTATCCGTGGTCATTTCCGGAAACTTCACGAAAAACAGGCAGATCGCAAGCCCTGCGATCGCCATAACGCTTTTTACCGTGAACTTTGTCCCGATAGCCCGGAGGCCGACGAAAATGAACGGCAGATTTATCAAAAGGATCAGGATCGCGAGCGGATATCCCGAGATCGCCGAAACGAGCATCGAAACGCCAGTTACACCGCCGTCGATGAACTGGCTCGGCAGCAGAAAGCCCTTCAGCCCAAATGCAGCCGAGAATATGCCCGCGACGATCAGAAATGCATTTTTTGTCTCGGTAACGACAGTCGACATCCAAATTAAGGTCTACTTCTCATCAAGTGCGGCCACTCCGGGCAGCACGTCGCCCGCAAGGAACTCTAGGGTCGCACCGCCGCCTGTCGAGATGTGGCTTATCTTTTTGTCGAGGCCGGCCTGATTGATCGCCGACACCGAATCGCCGCCGCCAACTATCGACGTAGCACCTTCATCCGTCGCTTTGGCGACTGCTTTGGCGATCGCTATCGTACCTTCATCAAAAGGTTTCTCCTCGAACATTCCCATCGGGCCGTTCCAGACGATAGTCTTTGCCCCTTCGAGTGCCTTTTCAAAAATGGCACATGTCTCCACACCGATATCGAGGCCGACAAGACCGGTGTTCGTAAAAGCGATTGGGATCGTCTTTCGTGAATTTATCGGATCGTAGGAATCGACCACCTGGTGATCGGTCGGAAGGATAAGTTCGACGCCAGCATTTTTCGCGGCTTCCTCGATCTCGAGCGCCTTTGGCATCATTTCGTCTTCGACGAGAGACTTTCCGACCGTAAATCCTTGTGCCTTGAAGAACGTGTAGGCCATCGCACCGCCGACGAGGAGTTTGTCGACCTCGCGCTCGATAAGCGACTCAATGACGGGGATCTTGTCTGATACTTTCGCACCGCCAAGGATCGCGACGAATGGCCGGTCAGGATCATCAAGAGCTTTGCCCAGAAAGTTGAGTTCCTTCTCCATCAAAAGGCCGGCGACGCAAGTATCGACATAATGCGTTATGCCTTCTGTCGAAGCATGAGCGCGATGAGCGGTGCCAAACGCATCGTTGACATAAACTTCGATGCCGCTTGCCAGTTTTTTGGCGAATGCCTCGTCATTCTTCTCCTCGCCCGCGTCGAGCCGAAGGTTTTCGCGCATTAGAACATCGCCATTACTGAGATCGGCAAACAATTCCGAAAATCGTTCGTCCGTCTCGGCGAACTGTACGGGCGAACCGAGGAGTTTCGCTAGGACCGCAGCAACCTGACCAAGCGAATATTTCGCTTCGTCATACGGCAACCCTTTCTCTTCAGCCTTCTTTTTGTCTTTTAGCGGCCGTCCGAGATGCGAAGCAAGGACGATCTTTGCACCTTGTTCGGCGGCATATTTGATCGTCGGCAGAGCCCCGCGAATGCGCGTATCGTCGAGTATCTCGCCGTTCTTGATCGGCACATTAAAATCGACGCGGATGAAGACCGTCTTTCCAGCAATATCGACGTCCCTTATTGTCTTTTTTCCCATTGTGGTAAATAAAAGGCCGCATCGCAGCGGCCTGGTCGAGCGATCATTTAAGTCCGACTTGGGACTTGGTCATAACTTTATCATTCCGAAATGAGATGATGATCGAACGATATTCCTCACCCTCCCATTTGTTTACTGAAAACCTGACACCGCCGCCGGTCGAACTGCTGATCTCGGTTCCTTTACCGCCAAGCGTGTTTTCAACGTCGCTCCGAGCCATACCGACCTTGATCTTGTCGAACTTCGCTTTGGTCAGCGAATATTCTGGTTCTGGCTCTTCGACTTCGCGCCGGGGCGAATTCGATGGCCTGGGCGTCTCACTCGGAGTTGATCGTGGTTCGTCACTTGCTAGGTCGCCGAGTCGGCTCGGACACGAACACGCCAGCCCAATGAATAACACGGCGAGGATCGCCAAGTTCGACGCGTTCTTCATCTCTTACCAACCCGTCCGCCAGACGGTGATGAAAGACATTGTGTCATTCGACCTGAGGTTAAATCTTCCCTGGCCGTATTCGTCACAGCGTCCGCCACCCCAGGGACTTCCGTCGTTCTCACAAACCCGAACACGCATACCGCGTGGCACGTCGATCGAGCCTGCATCATCATTCTTGATGTTGCCGAGCTGCCTTAGGTCGTTGCGAAACGTGCCCACTCCGAAAGTCTGGCGGTCACCCCGCTGATTCCGTTCGGAATAGACGGTCACACTTCCCGCACCACCGGGATCGCCACCGCCGTAGCCTGGATCGTCTCCGCCCCAGATCGGTGGGCCTCCGCCCCAAGCTCCGGTTCGACGGACCTCGATATAGGAAGCCTCATCATTGAGCCGCAGATTGTAGCGGCCCTCACCGTACTCATCACAGCGGCCGGCCCCTGAACCATTTCCTTCGTCCGCACAGAATCGAACCCGATATCCGCGCTGGACGACTACGGACGATGCCTCGTCGTTTCGGATGGCACCGAGCTGTCCGCGATTATTCAAGTATCGGCCTGGACCAAAATTCTGCGATCTGCCGCGGAAGTCGCGGTCGTCATAAACGGTAACGCCTGTCCGTCCGACTCCGCCGCCTCCGCCCCATCCGCCGCCGGAACCAAACCGACCGATCACGCGAATGTAAGATGCCGTGCGCGGATACCTCAGGTTGTAATTGCCGGGGCCGAACTCTTCACATCGGCCACCGCCGTTTCCGCGGCCTTCATTTTCACAAAAACGCACACGGTACCCGTCCGAGACGTGGACCGACGTCGCACGATCGTTACCGATCGAACCGAGCTGATCTCTGTTGTTCAGGTATTCGCCTTCGTCAAAACCCTGACTGCGTCCGCGTCCGTCACGCTGATCAAAAACCACGACCGGACCATAGCCCCAACTCTGAGCGTCGGCCGTCCCAACAAATCCGATCGCCGAAAGAACGGCAAAGCAAATGACTAAACCAAAGCTAAATCTTTTCATTATGGATCCTCCTTGATGATCTGCTACTGACCGAGGCGCATCCACAGGCCCGGATCAAAGTCCTTTCGAGGCTACATATTTTACGAGGTCCCTGACGCGACACGAGTAGCCCCATTCATTGTCGTACCAGGAGAGTATTTTAATGCACGTGCCGTCGATCACCTTGGTATTCTCAGAATCGACGATCGAAGAATTTGAATTTCCGCGGAAGTCGATCGAGACGAGCGGCTCGTCCGATACTGCGAGAATTCCTTTGAGTTCACCATTCGCCGCCTCACGGAGAACTTCGTTAACCTCCTCGGTGCTTGTCGCCGTCTCGACATTCATCACCACATCGACGAGCGAAACATTTGGCGTCGGCACGCGAACAGAAATACCGTCAAACTTGCCCTTCAGGTCTGGGATAACGAGTGCCACAGCCTTTGCCGCGCCCGTGGATGTCGGGATCATTGATAGAGCCGCTGCCCTGGCCCGGCGTAGGTCCTTGTGCGGCAGGTCGAGCAGTTGCTGGTCGTTCGTGTAGCTGTGGATCGTGTTCATGAGCGCGTTCTTGATCTTGAACTTCTCATGTATCACCTTTGCTACTGGCGCAAGGCAATTCGTCGTACACGACGCGTTGGAGATGATCTTGTGGTTCTCCGGATCGTACATGCCCTCGTTAACGCCGAGCACGACAGTTACGTCCTCTTCTTTGGCAGGAGCCGAGATGATAACTTTCTTCACCGAGCCGCGAAGGTGATTTGCAGCGTCCGATGCTTTTGTAAAACGGCCCGTTGATTCGATCACGATATCGGCCCCGACCTCATCCCATGGGATGAGCGGCGGATCTTTTTCAGAGAAGACGCGAAACTTATCGCCGTCCACGGTGATCGAGTCGCCCTCAGCCGAGATCGCATTGTCGAGATTGCCCATCACCGAGTCGTACTTGAGCAGGTGCGCAAGCGTCTTCGTATCGGTGAGGTCGTTGACCGCAACGAGATCGATTTCCTTGTCGCCGAGCCACGTGCGAACGACGGCCCTGCCGATTCGGCCAAAACCGTTTATGCCTACTTTAATAGCCATTACGAATTAAGATTCCTCCGGAGTTATGATTGTTAAGAAAGGTCTAGTTTAATAGAAGCTGACTGATAAAACAACGCGGGCTCGACGGGCAAGTTTGTTGAAACAAACGGATTTTCAAAGTCGTAGTACGCTTTTGAGTTTTTTACAAGAAGCAATAAAATCAAATACTTATCGTCGGAGCCCTATTAATAATGCACTTATTGCAACGCCGTCTAAACCTTCTTGCCGCGACAACTTTAGTCCTGTTATCGGCTTCGATACTTGCCGCTGCGCAGGATGAGCCGCGACCGGCAACAGAACCGTCGGCGAGCGGAGTTTCGACCGCGACCCCTCAGCGCGATGCATCGATCGCGAGCGTTTCGGCGCCCGCCCCGAGCCTTTCCCGTGTCGGGGTCAACCAGACTCAGACCCTAACGCTAACGCTAAACGAAGCGATCCGCCGTGCGCTCGAAAATAACAACGACATCGAGGTCTCACGCGGTGATGTTCGATTTCAAGAGACCCAGATCCGGGCATTTCAGGGCAACTACGATCCTGTTTTCTCGTTCAATCCGAATTATTCGCGCAACTCGACCACGGGTTCCTCGGCTACCAACGATTTCCGGGTAAATTCGAGTTTTAGCAAGCTCCTCGAGCGCGGCGGCGGAAACTATCAGGTCTTCTTTAATAATCAGCGCACTGAAAATGCTTTTGCGCAGGCTCAGGTTAGTTCCGGACAGGTTTCGAGCACGGGGAGTGCGATCTATTCTTCGTCATTCGGTATCGCTTATACGCAGCCGCTGGCTCGAAACTTCCGCGTCGACAACCTTCGACGGAATATAACGATCGCCCGGAAGCGGCTAGAGCAGACGGATTCCGATTTTAGATTGCGGGCGACGGAGACGATTACGCTAGTACAGCGGGCTTACTGGGATTTCGTCCTGGCCCTAAGA
Organism: Acidobacteriota bacterium; assembly: GCA_041940165.1. Taxonomy (GTDB): domain Bacteria; phylum Acidobacteriota; class Blastocatellia; order Pyrinomonadales; family Pyrinomonadaceae; genus OLB17. The sequence continues at coordinate 42,256 of JBGTSR010000012.1, read as the reverse complement.
AATCAGCAGAATCAGGTCGCGAACGTTAACCTCGCTCGCGAGAATCTGCGTCAGGTCGAGGCACGGATCGACGCGGGTGCGGCAGCTCCGCTGGCGCGGGCCGAGGTAGCGACCGAGCTTGCCAATCGTGAGGGCGAATTGCTGCTCTCAACACAGACCGTCGCAAATGCGGAGAACGCTTTGAAGCAGCTGCTGATCAAGGATCCCGTATCGCAGGAATGGTCGCAAACCCTCGTGCCTACCGATGCGCCCGCAGTGTCGGCCGGACCGCCGAGCCTCGATCAGGCAATGAATGACGCGATGGACAATCGGTTCGAGCTCCGCCGCCTGAAACTGCAGCGCGAGATCAACCAAGAAGACATCAAATATTTTAAAGACCAGACCAAGCCGCAGATCGATCTGAATACTAATTTCTCACTCGACGGACTTTCGCGAAGCGGCAGCTCTACCGAGTTCACTACCAATTTGCTTACGTCTCAGGGCGACCTGCTTCTGTTCAACGGCATCAATTCGACGCGTGCCGCTGCAGGGCTGCCACTGATAGTGAACCCGAGCGTCGTCGTTCCGGCGCAGCCCGGATTTCTTTTTGGCGGATTCAATCGTTCGCTGGCAAATTTGTTCCGGTCGGACGCACCGAACTTTTCAGTTGGCGTGACGATCTCATTCCCGCTGCGAAATCGAACTGCGAAAGCAAATCTCGATGGTGCGCGGATCACCGAACAGCAGCTTCTCGCCCAGACCCGCAGCCAGGAACAGTCGGTGATCGTCGAGGTGCGAAATGCGGTTCAGGCTGTGGAAACGACGCGTCAGCGTGTTCTCACCGCACGCCGTGCTCGTGAGAACGCCGAGATCCAGCTCGATGGCGAACGCAAGCTCTTCGACGCGGGCCGTTCGACGACATTTCTGCTTTTCCAGCGTGAGAACGCTCTGACCAACGCGCGAAACGCCGAGATCAGGGCCGAGACCGACCATAACAAGGCGATCGCGGATCTTCAGCGTTCGACATCGACCGTGTTTTCGGCAAATAACATCACCGTTAATTCACCTGTTCCGATCCCGCGTTAAACGCGCGGGACTTTCGCATTCGCATCAAGTCTGCGAAAATTAGCCGATGAAAATTTCGGCCGCGATCATCGTGCACAACGAAGAGCACAATATCGCCGAGGTCTGCGAAACCGTAGCCTGGGCCGATGAGATCGTGGTCGTTGACTCCGATTCGACCGATCGAACGGTCGAGATCGCACGGCAGTACACAGATCGCGTTTTCAATCGAGAATGGAACGGGTATCAGGACAAGCACGAGTTTGCTGACGCACACACCACAGGCGATTGGATCTTTTGGATCGATGCCGACGAACGCGTGACGCCAGAGCTTCTCGCATCGATAGAAAAACTGAAAAACGTGCCGGACAATGATCGAGCTGACGGCTACAAGATCGCCCGCAAGACAGAATATCTCGGCGAATGGATCAAACATTCCGGCTGGTATCCCGACTTTCAGATGCGTCTTTACCGCAAGGCCGTAAGCTATTGGGACGGAGTCGCTCCACATCAGACGGCTCGCGTAACCGGCCGTATGGACCAACTCGACGGCGAACTGCTCCACTACACAAAACGCGATCTTGGCGAGCACCATCGCGTTACGGAATCCTATGCGAGTCTCGCCGCACAGCACATGGCGAGTAACGGACGAACGATCGGTTCATTGGGAATGGTCGTGAAGGCGATCGCGGCCTTTCTAAGGACATTTGTGATAAAACAGGGCTTCCGTGACGGGGTTCGGGGCACGATCATCGCCGGTATGACGGCGTATGGAGTGTTCCTTAAGTATGCGAAACTCTGGGAGTTGAACAACAAACGCAAATGAAGGCGGTCATTCTATGCGGCGGACGCGGAACCCGGCTCGGCGAACACGGCCGTGCCGTTCCGAAAGCGTTGATCCGTATTGGCGGCGACCCGATAATTCTTCATTTGATGCGGTTGTTTTCTGCAAACGGCGTCAGTGATTTTGTGCTCTGTTTGGGTCATCTAGGTGACGAGATACGGGCTTTCTTTGAATCACGCGACTTCGGATGGAATATCGACCTCGTCGAAACCGGGCCCGATACGAATACCGGCGGCCGCCTTGCACGCGTTCAAGATCGAGTTAGCGGCGAACGGGATTTCTACGTTACATACGGCGACGGCCTCGCCGATGTCGATCTTGACGATCTACTTGCCTTTCACCGCGGCCACGGCCGGTCCGCGACGATAACCGCGGTACACCCGCGATCGCCGTTTGGCCTGATCGATGTCGCAGAAAGCGGGTTGATCGAAAGCTTTCGCGAAAAACCGCTGCTGCGGGAATGGATCAATGGTGGTTTCTTCGTTTTCGGGCAAAAGATCTTCGATCATTTAGACAACGACCCCGTGCTAGAACGCGAGCCATTCGAACGGCTTGCCGAGGCGGGCGAATTGATGGCATATCGACACGAAGGCTTTTGGAAGTGTATGGATACGTATAAAGATAATCTGGAATTTGAGGAACTTTGGCATAGCGGAGCCCCTTGGAAGAAATGAGTGCATTTTGGAAGGATCGCAGTGTTTTCGTTACCGGCGGCAACGGTTTCGTTGGGGCCAATCTCGTACTCGAACTTGTCGAAAAAGGATCTCGTGTCGTATGCCTGGTTCGTGACGAAACGGAAAAGGGCTCGCTCGACCTGCTCGGATTACGTGACAAAGTAACGATCGTCCGCGGCTCGCTTGAGGATTACGCCCTTAACGCGCGAGTGCTGAACGAGTACGATATCGACGCTGTCTTTCATCTTGCAGCGCAGGCCTTGGTCGGTGCGGCAAATCGCTCGCCGGTATCGACCTTTGAATCCAATATCCGCGGAACTTACCTTCTTCTCGAAGCCTGCCGTCTCTCGCCAACCGTCAAACGCGTCGTCGTCGCGTCGAGCGACAAGGCATACGGCTCTCACGACGAACTTCCCTATCGAGAGGATTTTCGACTCAACGCTGTCTACCCGTACGACGTTTCAAAAGCTTGCACCGACCTCGTTTCGATCTCGTATGCAAAAACGTTTGGTACGCCCGTCGCCATCACCAGATCAGCGAATATCTACGGGCCTGCAGATTCCAATCTGTCTCGCATCATACCGGGGACCATCCTCTCGATCCTTGCCGATGAACGCCCAATAATTCGCTCTGACGGAACGCCCGTGCGCGATTTTATTTACACATCCGACATCGTTGGGGGCTATCTGCTATTAGCGGAAAATATTGAACAAGCTAGCGGTGAAGCTTTCAATTTCGGCACGCACGATCCGATCTCAATGATCGATCTCGTGAACAAGATCCTCTCGCTAATGGGCCGCGCCGAAGATCTGCCGCCGGACGTTCTTCTAACGACAAAGATCGCAAATGAGATCGACGCCCAGTATCTGGCATCGGACAAGGTCACGGCAGCATTCGGTTGGCACCCTCAAGTCTCGCTCGACGATGGACTTGCGAAAACGATCGCCTGGTATCGCGATAATTGGCGCTAGCCGCGACGAAAATGCAACTGTTGTAACACCGTTGCTCATCCAAAATGTTGGAATCGCTTTTTAGTTCTGTTAGATTTAAACCGTGATAACAAAAGTCCCGCACATTCTCATCGCCGTCGCTCTGCTTGCTGTCGCAGCTTTCGCACAGAAAGGTATCGACACCCAGACCAAGACCATTAAGGACGAAGGCAACAAGGTCACTTCGCGAGGTAACGACGTGACCCGGTCATTCGACTGGGGAAAGGGTAAGACGACGGTTCGGGCTCAGCTTCCTAATCCTTACAAGATGACCGCCCGCCGCGATGTTTTGATCGGGATGGTCGTCGATGCGCTCCGCGAGAAAAAACTGGTCGTGGATGAGGCTTCCTCGCGACCCAAGGACGGAGTTATCATTACGCAGCCGTTTGCGTTTGCTAAAGGGGCTGTCGTGACGCAAAACGAATTGAACCGGTACGGGATCCTCGAAGACGCCGTCTCGTCATGGACCCGCGCACAGTACACTCTGACGATCGAGGTCCAGTCCATCGATGGCATTCAAAATAATGTCTTCGTCAACGCCAAGGTCGAAGGCCGTGCAGGCACCGGGTTAACGTCCGAATGGCTTACGGTAAGAAGCTCGGGTGTGGCCGAAGACGAATTCCTAGCCAAGTTGGTTGAACTGGTGACAGGACAGTCGCCAGATCCGGTAAGCGAACGTCCATAGCCTTAATTGATGAACCGCATTTCCCTCACAACGCTATTCTTCATATTGCTCACCGCCGGAGTGCAAATAGGGCTTTCCCAGAGCGCGGATAATCGCGGCTCGATCCTTCCGGGCAATCAGGACGAGGACGATCAGCGCCCGAAAAGTTTTCGCGAAACGCTCCAAAAGATGCGTATCGATAAAGAGAAGAAGGAATACGCGGAGATGATCGAGCGCGGTGAAGAGGCCCTAAAGATCTCGACCGAACTCGAAACATCGTTTCAGAAGAACGGATCTTTGCAGCCGAACGAGATCAGTAAATTGAACGAGGTCGAAAAGCTCGTCAAGAAGATCCGAAGCGAACTTGGCGGCGACGATGACGACGACAAAAAGACAAGTCCTGTCGAGAGCACCCGAAAATCCGACCTTATCAGCTCGTTTCGCTCTTCTGCCGAAAAATTGCTCGACGAACTGAAAAAGACCTCCCGATTTACCGTCTCCGCTGCCGCGATAACGGCATCCAATACGGTGCTGCGGTTGACGCGTCTTCTCAAGGGTGGAAAGTAGGCTGATGAAAAAGAGCCTTCTCTGCCTGTTATTTCTCATATTCTCTCTATCCTTTAGTATTTCCGCACAGGATGATGACGACATCATCGCGGTGGACTCGTCCATCGTCGTGATGAACGCGACTATCACTGACAAAGCGGGAAAGGCCGTCACAGGGCTTAAACAGAGTCTTTTTAGAGTTCTGGAGGACGGAAACGAGCAGGAGATCGTTTCATTTTCAGCTGAAGAGACTCCGTTTGCCGCAGTTATATTGATCGATACGTCCGGCAGCATGGAACAGCGTGTGTCGCTCGCGCGTTCGGCCGCGATTCAGTTTCTCGACGGACTGCGGATCGACGATAACGCGTCGATCTATCATTTTGATTCCAAGGTCGAGATGGTCCAGGACTTTTCCAACAGCCGCGACCTGCGTGATATCTTCTACGACCTCAAAGCGAGAGGCATGACCGCGCTAAATGACGCGGTGTTCACCGCCGCCGAAGTGCTCTCTAAACGGCCTGAAAAGCGCCGCGCGATCATCGTTCTCTCGGATGGTGCCGACACTTTCAGCAAGAAAAACTCGGACAAGGCACTGCAAGCCGCTCTGGCGGCGAATGCAACGATCTACACGGTCGATATGTCGTCAATTAACGACAACTCCCGCGGACGCATGCAGAATCAGGGGGCCTTACGAAATTATGCCGAAAAGACCGGCGGTCAGTTCGTAGCGACTCCGGGCGGTGTCGCGATGAGAGATGCTTTCAAGCGGATCGTCGAGGAATTAGGGGTTCAGTACACGCTTTCTTTTCAGCCCTCTAATACGAAGAAAGACGGCAAGTGGCGGGCACTGGAACTCGTCGTTGCAAAGCCCGGCCTCACCATCCGCACTCGCAAGGGCTATCGAGCTCCAAAAAACTAATCCTTCGTTGTTTTGTTCTGCAGCTTGTCCTGATGCCGTTCAATGGCTAGTTCGATCAGCCTGTCGATTACGTCAGTAAATGACACGCCCGTGCCTTCCCACATCTTGGGAAAACCAGATGCGTCCGTAAGTCCGGGAAGCGTATTGATCTCATTCACGAGCAGAGCCCCGTTGTCATTTCGCAGGAAGAAGTCCACGCGAGCGAGCCCCGAACCATCCACGGCTTTGAACGCCGTCACGGCCATCGAACGGATCTTTTCCGAAAGTGCGTCCGACACAGGCGCCGGAACGACGAATTCGTTATTCCCGGTACCTGAGTATTTCTCGGTGTAGTCGAGAAACCGTTTGCTTTCGTCCCGGATGATGTATTCGCCGGGCAGGCTTGCCTCGGGAGCGTCATTGCCGATGACGGCGCACTCGATCTCGCGCATTTCGAGACCTTCCTCGACGATTATCTTGCGGTCGTATTGCGCCGCCAGGTCGATAGCCGTCGCAAGAGAATCACGATCCGTCGCCTTTGAGACACCGACTGACGAGCCGAGATTGGCGGGTTTGACGAAGCACGGAAATCCGAGTTTGTCCTCGACCGAGCTGAGGACCGTTTCCCTATTTTTCGCCCATTCCCCCCGCAGAAACCACACGTATCGACACATCGGCAGGTCTGCGTCCCGGAATAGCGTCTTCATAAAGACCTTGTCCATTCCGCACGAAGAGGCGAGCACCCCGCAGCCCACGTAAGGAACACCCGCCATTTCCAATAGGCCTTGGATCGTTCCGTCTTCGCCATACGTGCCGTGCAGGACCGGAAATACGACATCGAACGAGTGAGCGTCTCCCGCGAGCGACACTTTCACCGATCCGTTGTCGTCTGCGAGGGCTATCTTCTCGGACGAGGCCTCGCCATATCGCTCGGTCAATACGTCACGTGTTGTGCCCTCAAGCAACTTGGCCGAGGCCGCCGGGCTTAGCCAGCGTCCATTCAGGTCGATGGCGATCGGAACTATCTCATACTTTGCCGGGTCGGCCTGTTCGATCACGGTCCGCGCAGATCGAATCGATATGTCATGCTCGCCCGAACGACCGCCGAAAACGATGCCAACACGAAGTTTCATAGAGTATTTATAGTATTTTCTTGCCGAGTGCCGAGAGGATAAGTTCACACGCGAGTTCGACAGTAATATTGCTCTGATCGAGCAGCGGATTGACCTCAACGATCTCGAAGGACCGCAGGCCACCGTGTTCGGCGATCATCTCGAGCGTCAGATGCGCCTCGCGATACGTCGCACCGCCGCGAACAAGCGTTCCCGATCCGGGAGCAAATCGAGGATCGATGCCGTCAACATCAAAAGTCACGGCAAAACCGCCCGGAGCCTGCGATGCGATCGCGATCGCATCACGTACACACGCAGCCATTCCACGCATGTCGATGTCGCTCATCGTAAAGAAATTATCGCGCAGGCCGAGTTTCTCGATCTGTCGACGTTCGCCTTCGTCGATGTCGCGTGCGCCGATGTGCGCGAAATACCTTGGATCCAGCTTCGGGCTAAACCCGCCGAGCGAGGTTAACTCTTCCGGCCCGTGCCCGAGCAGGACGGCAAGCGGCATCCCATGAATATTGCCCGAGGGGCTCGATTCCGGCGTGTTTATATCCGCGTGAGCGTCAAACCAGATCAGGCCTACCTCATTTCGCTGCTCTCTGAAATATGCTGAGACGGCCGAGAACGTCGGTATCGCTATAGAATGGTCGCCACCGAGGATCACTGGCATCGCTCCGTCGCGAAGAATGTCCTGTACCGACGCCATGATATTCCCGCTCGACGCGAGCATCTCGCCAAGATGTTTAGGGTTTTCGCCGTCGTCCCGCGTTTTCGGCTTTACGATCGCCGCGTCACCGTGATCGACGACCTCATAGCCGAGCGAGGTAATGTGTTCGGCCAGGCTTTTGCCGCGAACACTCGAAAGCCGCATCGCGTTTACGCCAAGTTCGCTTCCTGTCTTACCGGCACCGAATCCAAGCGGTACGCCGAGAATGCCGACCTTTTTCTGGTCAAGGGTCATAAGTAGGTGCAGTTCTAAACTTCGCCAAAGCCGCTTCTGAATAGTTCTTCGATCGCGACCATGGCTTCTTCTTCGTCGGGCCCGTCAGCGATCAGTGAGATCCTGGCCCCGTGCGCCGCGGCAAGGTGCAAAACGCTCAATATGGACTTCGCGTTCGCCGTTAGTCCAGAATCATCGCGGACCAGCGTCAATTCCGACCTAAATCCGGCAGCGAGCCTTACCAGCCGCGCAGCTGCACGTGCGTGAAGCCCGAGAGCATTAACGATCGGCAGTGGCCGTTTAAGCATCTTTGCCGGCCTTTTGCGGAGAAAGCAGGGTTCCCGCGCGACAGATCGCTTCCTTACCTTGCTCCTCAACTTCCTTGGCGAGTTCGTGAAGCGTCGTATCGCGATTATTCGACGCGACCTTGATCACCATCGGCAGATTTACGCCGGTCACGATCTCGACCTCGTCCTCGGCCAGGAACATTGCCGCGATGTTGGTCGGCGTACCGCCAAACATATCGGTCAAAAGCAAAACACCAGCACCGGATGAGACCTGCTTGATGGCACGTTTGATCTCGGCCCGAGCCATCTCAACATCGTCGTGCCATCCGATCGATACTGCCGCAATATGGCTGATATCGCCAACGACCGCCTCAGCCGCGGCGACGAATTCGTTTGCGACTTGCCCGTGCGAAATGATAACTGCTCCGATCCTTTTCATTCCTTCCATTGACCCTAGCGATTGATGTCGCGATGCGAAACGGTCGTGTCAAAGCCCGCCTGTTTAAGGGCCTTTCGCAGACTGTTTGCTACCATCACGGAACGGTGCTTGCCGCCCGTGCAGCCGACGCCGATCGAAAGATACGACTTCCCTTCATCCTGATATTTCGGCAGAAGATAAAGCAGTAGATCGACAAATCGTGCGATCGTTTCGTTCACATCCGGCTTATCTTTCAGGTATTTCACGATCGCCGGATCATCGCCCGTCAAGTGCTTCAGGTCCTTGTTAAAGTATGGGTTTGGCAGGTGACGGACGTCAAACATAAGATCGACGGCTTTGGGATTGCCGTACTTGTGGCCAAAGCTCATTACCTCAACTTTGAGCGGAACTCCGTCCTCGTAGCCGCTAAACTTCTGCACCAGCAAATGCCTCAGCGTGTGGACCGTATGATCCGAGGTGTCGATGATCAGATCGGAGAGCTTGCGTATCTCTTTCAACGCTTTTCGCTCGTTACGGATCGCGTTAGCAAGGCCCTTTCCACTATCGGCCGGATGCGGTCGGCGGGTTTCGGAAAATCGACGCTGCAGAACTTCGTCCGAGGCCTCAAAGAATACGACGAAAGGCGTTAGATTGCGTTTTGCAAGCTTCTTTAATTCGCTCGGAAAGTCGGATAAGAAGTGTCTTTCGCGGATGTTGACGACCAGAGCGGCTTTTTCGATCGACGGATTTCGCCTATCTGCAGGCACAAGAAGCCGCCCAAACGTAGAGAGCATCGACATCGGAAGATTATCGACGCAAAAATAACCGAGGTCCTCGAGCGCGTCGGTCGCTGAACTCATCCCCGAGCCGCTGAGTCCTGTAATGATCACGAACGCCGGAAGTTCGTGGCTGTCGCGGGGTTTTGTGCTCATTTCGATCAAGCAGCGTTTCGAACCGTGATATCGTCGAGTCGGATGGATGCGCCTCGCGTCACCGACAAAGCGGCAAGTTCTGCGAACGACGCGATATCCCTTGTATTTACGACTAGAAAGACAGTGACGTCAACACCGAGAATAGAAGTTGTTCGTGGCTCCTCGGCTACCGGCCCGACTGCGATGTCGACGATCAAATCTAGCGAACATTCCGGGATCACGCTGCCGGCTCCAAAAATAAGTTCGGCATTGACAATGCCGAGCCCGCGGACGCTCATCAATCCATACTGCCTTTCCGAAGCTCGTCCTACGAGTCGATCTCCTCGTCGCTCGATTATTACCACGTCGTCGGCAACCAGCTTCTTTCCCGCGAGGAGCAATTTCGCCGCAGCGTCCGACTTTCCCGAGCCCGCGGGCCCAGTGATCAGAACCCCGACGCCGTCGATCTCAACGAATGTGCCGTGAACGGTCGTCTCACGGCGAGACGAGTCCATAATTACCGTCCTTTCGCTTAAACAGCACTGAAACGTCCATCTTCTCGCTATCGCGGAACACTACGAACTGCTGGTCTGAGTCGTCGAGCAAGACCGCCGCCTCGTCGATCGTCATCGGCTTAGTTATATCCGGGTCGACTCGAATGACCCTCGGCCCGGCCACGGCGATGCGCTCGGCCGTGTCCGGCGGAGCAGCGACCGAAGCGGTACTCTTTGCCTTGTGCGATTTGTCGATAACCTTGTCTTTGAGCTTTCGGGCTTGTTTTTCGATCTTGCCTATACTCTGTGACAACGACTGATACATGTCCGGAACGCTCGTTTCCGCCTTCAGTACTTCATTTCTCCAATTTATGACGACCTCAGAACGGTGCATGCCGCGCTCGACCTCGATAATAACGTGAGCCTTTGGCGATTTTCCGTCAAATACGTCGTCGATCCGTGCAAAATGCTCCTCCACGTGGGTCTTGAGAGCAGGAGTGAACTCCATGTGACGGCCTGTAAATTCGATATTCATATAATTGTTTTCCTTTCCCGCGAACCGGGAATATTCATCTGGTCGCGATACTTGGCAACAGTCCTCCTGGAAAGTTTAACGCCTTCTTTACTGAGTACCTTTGCGATCTGATCGTCAGTGAGCGGCGCTTTCGAATCTTCTTCTTCGACCATTTTCTTGATCCTTAGCTTTAGGATACGCGTCGAAACCTCTTCGCCCTCTTCATTTAGCATTCCCTCGCTAAAGAAGCGCCTCAGCTCGATAACACCCTGCGGCGTATGGGCATATTTGCGGTTTACGACCCGCGAAATCGTCGAAAGATGCATCCCGATGTCTTCGGCAACGTCTTTGAGCATCATCGGTTTAATGTACTCGACGCCCTTATCGAGAAACTCTCGCTGCCGGGTGACGATGCACTCGACCACTCGGTATATGGTCTGACGCCTGTGCTCGATATTGCGAAGCAGATCGACCGCGGAACGAACCTTGTCCTTGATAAAATCCTTGGTCTCTTTTGACGTGTCCTTTTGATCGAGCATGCCGTGATATGTCGGGCTGATACGTAGTCTCGGACTGCCATCGTCGGTGAAATAGATCACGTAGTCCTCATCGAGCTTTTCGATATAAACCTCGGGCGAAACGAATATCGCTTCCTCCGAAGAGTATCGTCGGCCCGGAAATGGATCGAGCTTACGGATCTTGCCGATCTCGGCATCGAGTTCTTCGATCCCGACGCCCGTAGCTTTGGAAAGGTGCTGGAGACGCGAAGGGTGCAGGTCCTCGAAATGATCTCGAACGAGATCCGCAGCGAGCGATGTGTCTTCGCCGAGTGCCGCGAGCTGGGCTAATAGACATTCCTTGATATCCGTCGCGCCGCAGCCGACCGGATCGAGTTGCATAACGGCGCCGCGGCCTTGCTCGGCCTTCTCGACCGAGCAGCCGGCCGATCCGGCGATCTCGTCGATCGTCGCCCCGCTGAGGCGTCCGTCCTCGTCGAGATTGCCGATGACCTCGAGCGCGGCCCGCTCGGCCACATCATCCAGCTGCAGCAGGTTAAGCTGCCACTCGAGATGTTCGCTCAGAGATGGCGAATGCGAGAGGAATTGCTCGAAACTCGGAGCGTCGTCCTTGTACTCGATCTCCTGCGTTCGATAGCCCGGGTCAAGATAGTCCTGAAACTCCCTGCCGTAGTCGATCTCGTCAAACGAATCTGCGTTCTCAGTATGCGAGTCGTCGTCGCCATCCAGGTCCGACGCCGAGCTTTCGCTCCCGTTTAGCGAAGCTCCGTCAGGCAGTGATCCTTCTAGCTCGGCAAGCCGGTCGGTACGTTCTTCTGAGACGGAATCCGCCGACCGGTCAGAGATATCATCGAGTCCTGAGTCCTCACCACTCGAGTTCTGATCGAGTATGTTGCTGCCGATCTCCTGAGCTTCCTCGCCGGGTTGGACCTCTTCGAGGATAGGGTTGGCCACGAGTTCGGCCTCGATAAGGTCACTCAGCTCGAGAGCGTTCATCTGAAGCATCTCGATGCGCTGCCGCAACTGCGGCGTAAGCACCATCTTTTGTTGAAGTTGAGCGGTGAGCCTAAGGGACGACATAATCCGTTACAGGCGGTCTCTCGTCGGGCGTCTGCAGTGGGAATCGCAAAAACCTATCTACTTGGATTATAGCCACATAGCGGCGAAAAAGGAAGAAACGGGCCTCTAGAGCGTGAACCGATCGCCGAGGTAGAGCCTCCGCACTTCCTCGTCGCCGACCAGTTCGCGTGGATTGCCGCTTTTCAGGATCCGGCCCTCGGAGAGGATGTAGGCGCGGTCAGTAATATCGAGCGTTTCGCGAACATTGTGATCCGTGATGAGGATCCCGATCCCCTGGTTCTTGAGATAGATAATGATCGCGCGAATGTCTTCGATCGCAAGCGGGTCAATCCCGGCGAATGGCTCATCGAGAAGGATAAACTGAGGCGATGTCGCAAGGCACCGAGCGATCTCGACCCGTCGCCGCTCGCCGCCCGAAAGAGCGTCGCCACGGACCTTTCGCACGTGGGCAACACCAAATTCCTCGAGCAGCTCTTCGAGACGCTGGAATCGCTCGCGACGAGACAAAGACGTCGTCTCAAGTACCGCTAGCACGTTTTGCTCGGCACTCAGTTTTCGAAAGACAGAAGGTTCCTGTGGCAGGTAACCGAGCCCGAGGCGGGCACGCAAGTACATTGGCAGAGCAGTGACATCCGTTCCGTTCAAATAGATCGAGCCCCGCTCCGTCTGTTCGAGCCCGACGAGCATGTAGAAGGTCGTGGTCTTTCCGGCACCATTCGCTCCCAGTAGCCCTACGACCTCGCCCGTGTCGACATGCAGCGAAACACCGTCAACGACCTTTCGCCTGGAATACGTCTTCTGGACGTCCTCCGCCCTTAGACTTCCGGCATCTGGCTCATTTCCGTTGGAGTTGTATTCGAGTTCTGCGAGCGGCATCTCTAGGGCTTCTGGTTACTGACGCGATATACGGAACGCGTTCGCCCCGGTGCTGACGGGCGGTCTCCGCCCTCGGATGTGATCTTGCTGTCGCCGAGCGAGAGGGTGATCTGTCCGCTCTGCGTCGAGCCTTTCTCCTGATCCGAAACGATCGCCGGATTGCCGCGGAGGATCGCAGTTTCGTTGTCGGCGACGTACTGAAGCCAATCGCCCGATGCCCGGCGTTTGGGCTGTGTGATAACGACCCGTTCGGAAACGACCGTACGGACGAGGTCGTTTGACTCATCGAGATAAAGGTCTGCCGAGCCTGCGGTGATACGATCACTCCCCTGCCGAATATCGACGGAGCTGCGGTATTGGATCAGCCGTTTGTTGCGGTCATAGACAAGACTTCCCGCCGATGCCGACGTCGGCGTATCGGCGGCTGTGCCTTTGCGGCGAAGCTTCGTGCTCGCAAGGTGACTCTGTACGTTGCCGTCGGCCGAAAACGTTCCCTGCTTCTGATCGATCACGATCTTGTTTCCGCGAACGTAATTCTTATCTTGCCAGCCGCGCGCATTTCCCGTGTAAAGGGCGACCTCCGAACGGTGATCAAATTCCGCATTCTCGCTGGTCAGATAAATCGGGCCGCTCGATGTGGCAAAGGGCGCCGTATCCCCGATCTGCCTACGATTGTAGTAGGTCGTCGAAACGTCGCGGCGAAGCCACGAGCGGTCGTTTACCAGATCCATATCGATCTCTGACGCTTTCGCACGGCCGCGGTTGTCCCAAACGGTCGGCTCGCCGCCACGAAGCCGGACCATCCCTTCGCTAAGCGTGTATTCCATGTCACGAGCGATTCCGTTGCGGTCGCCCTCATTGAACTTCGAGTCGCCATTGGCTGCAAGCACCTGCAAATCACCCGTACCAGGGGCGAAACGTGCTAAAAGCTTATCGGCTGAAATGGTTTGCCTGCCGCGGCCACCCGCGACCATAGGGTCACGAACCGCCGTCGCTCCAGTCCCCGCACTGCAATTCTCGGCATCGTTACCCGTCGCTGCAAATGTACACTCAAAACGAGGCGCGTTGATCGTCGTCTTAAAAGCGTTCGCCGCAGCGGTCACTGGAGTAATAACGAGTTCGGCATTTCCGGCTGCATCTGCACGCTGCAGGTCACGTCCATTCGGTCGGAACGTCGTTTTGACCGTATCGGCGGTGATCGTTCGGTGTGCGGCTCCGGGCTTACCGGACGGCGCGTTCATTTTGATCGTCGTCCTGCCGTCGGTTCGCATTGCCGAAAGTACCGAACCGGCGTTAAACGCCAGGCCTATACCGCCTGCAGCATTTGTAACGACGCTTGAATACTGATCCGCCACCGCCGGAACGAATTCCGCATTGCTAGCCCCGATCGCATTGGCATCGCGAATGTCGCCATTCTCTGCAAATTCGGCGTTCAGCTCCGGAGCCGTGATGTGAAATCGCGACGAATCGGCCGTCGTTTCGGTCAACGACGCCGAGCCGCGTATCACGGCCGTTTTGATCTTTCGATCCGCAAAAAGCTCAGCGACGACGCTCTCGCCAGCGATCGAATCACCGCCGCGAGTCACGCTGACGCTACCCGTGAGTGCCAGCTTCCCGGCGATCTGCTCGAAAACGGCCTCGGCCGCTTTCAGAGCCGTCTCCTCACCGTTCGAACGCAGAGTTCCCTCGACACCATTTCGAAACTCGAACCGATCGCCGGCCTTTTCGTATTTTGCGAAGCCAGCTCGAATATTCGACCCGTTTGTCCCCTGAACCGAATCGATCTGAGCATTTCCGTTGAGTTCGAACGATCGCAGTCGGGCTGTTTTGGCCTGCTCGCCCGAAAAATACAAAGTCGCTTTCGCCGCAGTCGCCGTGTCGTTCCTGTCATTCGAACGCAGGTCGATCGCTACATTCGAGGTCAGGTCGATCCTGTTGGCCGGCTGGTCAAAGTATGCGTTTCCGGCTTTCACGTTCGCGTAACGCACGTTCGAGCGGGCAAGTTCCGCCGACTCGAACGTCTCGATCTCGACATCGCTTTGCAATTCGAGCGTCCGGCTTTGCAGCGAGGCGTACGCACCGACCGAACGTCCGCGAACGTTATCGCGTTCAAACTCGACGCGCCCCACGGAATCTGCCGATTCCTCGCGATGCGAATACGAAATATCCTCGGCCTTAAGCCTCAGGCCGTCGTTCGTTTCGAGGTTTACAGAACCTTTCAGATAGGCGTGAAACTTCTTTTCCGGTTCCGGAATGTACAGAGCGTCGGTCGACGAAAGCTTTTCTTTAACCACGCCTTCGTCGCCATAGATCTCGATATAGACGTTGGTCAGTTCGAGGTGTTGGTCTGAGAAGGTCTTGGCGTGATCGGCTTTGATGAAGTATTTCGCAACACCCGAATCCGTTTCGAGCCGCTCGTAGCCGCTCACTTCGGAAACGACCTCGGTCGAGAGCTGTGCGTGTTCGCTGCGAAGATTGAACGCGGCACGCGAACGCTCTCTGTAGAAACCGATCGCGACCGCGATCACTGCCGCAAAAATCGCAATGACGGCCGCGACACGAAAGTAAAGCGGTGCCTTAGCTCTCAGCGCGTATCTGCTTGTATTCTTTTCAGTTCTCGTCGCCACCCAAAACCTAATTATCTGCCCTTAGGTCCTCTACCACAAGTTGGAGCCTGCTATTTCCTTGCCAGGTGTTCTCCTCGGGAACATAAACAAGTTCGATGCGGGAATCGGGCGTCAGCGTTTGCCCTTTTGAACGCTCGACGCCGTCCCACCAAACCGCCTCAAACGTCCGGTTTTGCTCGTCGCGGAGAAAGAATTTGAGGTGTTTGTCTTTCATCACGAACGGCTCGTTCTTTATATAGAGCCCGCGCGTTAAAAAGATCGGTTTCGGATTCCCCGCACCAAATGGCTCAAATTGATCGAGCGAACGCACGAGATCGAGCCCGAGCGTAGAAGTCGTCACCAAGGCATCGATGTGGATCGTCGGGATGCGATCGCCGTCAGTGAGCTTGGAATTTGCGTATTCGTTGAGGTGAGTCTGCAGGCGGGCGATATTTTCGGCCGAGATCTTCATTCCCGCAGCCGCGGCGTGGCCGCCGTACTGCTCAAAAAGTTCGGCACACGTGTCGAGCGCGTCGAGAAGATGAAACCCCGGAATACTGCGAGCACTGCCATGGCCAAAGCCGTCTTTTATCGAGAGCACGATCGTCGGGCGATAAAGCTTCTCGGCGATCCGGGAGGCCGCAAGCCCGATCACGCCTTGGTGCCAGGCGTCGCCGGCGACTACCACAAAGCCGGTGTCGGTAAGTTCGTCGGTCTGTGCGATCGCAAGTTCAGTGATCCGCTGCTGCACCTGCTGTCGTTCGCGGTTGCGACTGTCGAGCAGGTTCGCAAGTTCCCTCGCTTTGCCCCATTCTGACGACTCGAGAAGTTCGACCACGTGGCGTGCGACGTCCATTCTGCCCGCGGCGTTAATACGCGGCCCGATGCGAAAGCCGATGTGCATGCTCGTCATGTCCGAGCGGCAATCGGCGACCTCCATCAGAGCTTTTAATCCGAGTTCGGTGGTGTGTGTCAGGTCCTGCAGGCCGAGTTTGACGATCGCACGGTTTTCGCCCGTCAATTTCATCACGTCGGCGACCGTGCCGATGGCAGCGATCTTCATGAACTGGAAAACGTGTTCTTCGAGCCCGAATTCACGCAATACCGCGTGCGCCAGCTTGAACGCAACGCCAACTCCCGCGAGATGTTTGTCCGGATACGGACAGCCCGGCTGGTTGGGATTTACGACCGCGACCGCCGGCGGATTGCCCCGAACTTCGTCCGAAAGATGATGATCGGTGACGATGACGTCGAGCCCGTGGTCGAGCGCCCATTCGAGCGGCTCGAAGCTCCTGATACCGCAATCCACCGATATCACCAGCGAAACTCCGTCTTTCTGCGCGGCTTCGAGTGCCGGAATATTGATCCCGTAGCCCTCGGTAAATCGATTGGGCACATGAAACGTAGTCTCGAGTCCTAGCAGACGAAACATCCGCCTCAGCAGCACCGTTCCGGTCGTGCCGTCGACGTCGTAATCGCCCCAGATCATCACCTTTTCCTTGCGTTCGACGGCCGTTTTGATGCGACCAATGGCGTCGTCCATGCCCTTGAGAAGCATCGGTTCGTGAAGGTGTTCGAGCGAAGGATTTAGAAATTCAACGGCCTTTTCGGCCGTGTCGTACCCGCGAGTGATCAGCAACGCCGCGATCAGCGGCTGCACCTGCAGCTCAGACGCAAGCCGATTCACCGCCTCGGCATCGTGTTTTCGAATTGACCAGTGTTTTCTCACTTACGATCTAAGAAGAGCATTAACGACAGATGAACACAGATTTCCACAGATAAGCCTGAACCCTAACAACTCTGAAGTCCGAACGTCCTATCCGTGTTCATCTGTGTCCATCTGTGGAAAATATTGCTTTTCTATTGCACTACCGGATCGATCACGCCTTGCCACAAGAGGATCAGGATCGCGGCACCGAGGACAAGGCGATAGATGACGAAGATCGCCGTTGAGTGCTTACGCAGAAACGCAATTAGGAACCAGATAGCCAGATACCCGACTATTCCCGCGACGATCGTGCCGACAAGCAGCGGAACAAAGCTGTCACTTGGGAGTATGTGCCACGCTTGCCGGAGTTCGAGCAGGCCGCTCGCGGTTATCGCGGGGATAGAGAGCAGGAATGAGAATCGTGCGGCTGTCTCGCGTTTTTGGCCCGCGAAAAGCCCACCCATGATCGTCGAACCCGAACGGCTCGCTCCCGGCATCAATGCCAGGACCTGTGCAAGGCCGACGACGACCGCGTCAACTAGCCCCAGATGCCGCATCGTTTTTCGCTGCGAACCGACATATTCGGCGAGCGTCAGCAGTAGACCGACTGCGATCAGCATCGTCGCGATGAACCACAGATTCTTGGTGCCCGGGCCTTCGATATAGTCTTTGAAGATCAGCCCGACCGCGCCGATCGGTATCGAACCGATTATTATTAGCCAGCCGAGCCACGCTTCTTCAGAAAGCCATATCGGGCGCGTTCCGTCCGTGCCCGAAAACATTATCCGCCGCTTGTTGAACACCACATTCCAGTGATCGCGTGCGAAAGCCGATGTAATTCCCCAGATATCCGACGCAAAGTAAACAAAAACGGCCGCCAGCGTCCCCAACTGAATAACAGCCATCGTCGCCGTCGTCATCTCAGCGTTGCCGTTGTACAAATTGGTCAGACGGCTGGCAAAAACAAGATGCGCCGTCGAGCTGATCGGAATAAATTCCGTCAACCCCTGCACGATCCCAAGAATTATGGCTTGGAGCAGATCCATGGCGAGGACAAAGAAAGATTTTGCGTCATTGGGTGAGTTTTAGCAAAAGCGTTGTGAAAAGGCGGAAACCCTCGTTCGTTTTCTCAAGAAATGCGACGCCGGATAGCATCGATTATTCGCGGAAACGCGCCCGGCCGGCGACCTGGTCGTACAGCCATGCGGGCATGATGCGGCCGAGTTTGACTACCCATGAGAGCGGCCACGGGAAGGCGTAAAACTTCTTTTTCTTCTCGATCGCCGCGATGAAATGCGGGATGGCGTCGTCGAGTTCCATTATGAACGGCATTTTGTTCGAGCGGCCCGAGGTGAGCGGCGTTTTGATGAAGCCCGGTTGGATGATCGTGACGTCGATGTCGTGTTTGGCGTTGTCGAGGCGAACGCTCTCGAATAACGCCGTCATCGCTGCCTTGCTGGCTGAGTAAGCCGCTGATTTTGGCAGCCCTCGAAAGCCCGCTAGGCTCGATATAGCGACTAGTTGCCCATTGCGGCGTTCGATCATGTCGCCGATCACGGCGTGGATCGAGTTCACGGCACCGAGCACGTTGATATCGATCAGCTTCTTGACCGAAGCCGGATCGTAGGCACGCGTCAAAGGATCGTTCCCGCCAATGCCGGCGTTCGCGATCATGATGTCGATATGGCCGAATTCCTCGCGAAACTTCGCGGCAGCCGCGGCCAGGGCTTTGGCATCGGCGACGTCGCACGGCAAAGCGATCGCCCGCCCGCCGGCCGCTTCGCAGCGCGCCGCGAGGTCTTCGAGCATCTCAGCCCGGCGTGCAACGAGCCCAAGCGAGGCACCACGTTTCGCTAAAGCGACTGCTAGCCCTTCGCCGATACCGCTCGACGCTCCGGTGAGGAAAACGGTTTTGGCTTTCCAGGTCATTAGCGTCAGTTCGCCCCGCAGCCCAGCTCGTTCCGACAGATCTTAAGGTAGATGCCAATGACGATCGCAGCTGCCGTCGCAGCCGCAGCGACGATAATGATCGCGCCCGGCGTCCAACCTCTTCCCGGACGTTTGATCGATGCGACGTCGGCGAATTGGAACATTTCTTCCGCCGCCGACGGTTCGATCGAGGCGCTGAACGAATCCTGCGTGACAGAGATTATCTTTCCTTTCTTCTTGACGCCGGAAAGGAGTTTGATCTCAACGGACCGATCGTTCTTTGAAACAGATTCGTTCGCCGTCTTCCGTAATTTGTCGATATTTGCTGTCTGAGCGTTGACGGAGAAGCTGATGAGAAGAGACGCGATAAGTATGGAAGCAATTGACTTGATCATTTTTCTACAACGGGTCAGACCTCGATGACGGTGGTAACAATGACTGGTTTCGAGCTGAGCTCTTTCTGCACAAAGCGCTTCAGATGCACTCGGAGATTTTCCTTGAAGATCGTTCGGTCGCGGATGTGTTCGGGCTTCATATCCTTGATCGCGGTGATCACGGAATCGCGGGCTTCGGCACCGAATCCGTTCAGAGGATCGATACCGGCGACACCTTCGAACGCGATCTGCGGATCGCCGAGAACGTTGTTGGTTCCCTTGTCGAGGGCGACGACGAGCGAGATCGCACCGCCGTACGCGAGTTTCTTACGCTCGCGGATCGTCTCGTACTCGATCTCTTCCATCGATTCCTCGTCGATGAAGGTCTTGTACAGCTCACGCTGCTCGACAACGGCTGCCGAACGCCGATCGAGTTCGAGAATGCTGCCATTCTCGATGAGGATGATGTCGTCATCGTCGTACCCAGCGATGTGATTCTTGATGAACTCCTTCTGGCGAAAGAGCATGCGGTATTCGCCGTGGATCGGCACCACAAATCGCGGCCGCGATGTCTCGACCATGATGCGGATGTCTTCCTGCGACGCATGCCCCGAAACGTGGACCAGACGCCGCTTTTCCTCGATGATATTGGCCCCGCGTTTGTACAGATTGCCGATCAGGCGGCTGATGTTCTTCTCGTTGCCTGGGATGATGCGCGCAGAGAGAACGATGGTGTCGCCTTTGCCGATCTCGAGGCCTTTGTACGAAGCGGTCGCGAGATTCCAAAGAGCTGCGCGGTTCTCGCCTTGCGAACCGGTCACGAGGAAGCAGATCTCGTCGTCGCGGACCGATCGGGCCTTGCTCAGGTCGATCATCGTGTCCTCTGGGATCTTGAGCAGGCCCTGTTCCGACGCGATCTCGACGTTCTTTTGCATCGAACGCCCGAGAACACAGACGTAGCGGCCAAATTCGTACGCTAGGTCGAATATGATCTGGAGACGATGGATCGAAGACGAAAAAGTCGAAACGAAGAGTCGACCGGTCGTTTCCTCAAAGATCTCTTCGAACGCCGGGATTACGGCCTGTTCCGAAGGCGTACGGCCGGGAACGGTCGCGTTGGTCGAGTCGCAGAGCAATGCGAGCACGCCGTTGTCGCCGATGCGTTCGAGAGCTTCGAGATCGTACGGACGTCCGATCACTGGCGAGTCATCGATCTTGTAATCGCCCGTGTGGATCAGCGTTCCCTCAGGCGTGGTGATCGCTAGCGAGAAGCAGTCGACGAGCGAATGGGAAGCATGGATAAACTCGATCTCAAACGGCCCGATCTTCCGCTTATCACCGGCTTTTACGCGGTGAAGCAGCACCTCATCGAGCATCCCGAATTCCTCGAGCCGCTTTTCCGTCAGAGCAAGCGTGAACCTCGACGAATAGACCGGCAGATTGAACTTTCGAAGGATGTACGGAAGCGCTCCGATGTGGTCTTCGTGGCCGTGAGTGAGGATTATGGCGGTGAGATCGTCGCGATATTCTTCGAGAAAATCGAAATCCGGGATCGAAATATCGACACCGTACGGCGTTTCCTCGGGAAACCCCATACCGGCATCGACGACGATCATCTCGCCGTCATAGCGGATGCCCATGCAGTTCATCCCGAATTCGCCAATTCCGCCAAGCGGTATGATCTCTATCTTTCCCACCAGAAACTGTTGCTGCGACTGATGTTGAAGTATATCATAGCGAGCGCTTGGCTTACTGTTCGGTTGAGAAGTAAAAACGATCGAGCGAAACAGCGAATTTTCAGACCGAGAGCTTGTCTTACGCGTCTTATCCACCAGACTGAACGACTATGCGAAGCCAAATTATGGCTCTTTGATCCAAGTTAATACCCGTTTTGACCCTACATGAGATCCATCAAAACTGTAGTCATCATAATTTTCTCGATCGGTTGCGTCGTCATCTGGAACGTTAAGTCCGGTCTCGTCCATAGCCAGACCGGAGCACCGTTGTCGGCACCGACGCGTCTGACGGCGACCGACAACTTATACAACAACAAGGTAGGTCTGAATTGGGACACCATGCGCGGGGCAACGGCCTATCGCGTCTTCCGCTCGGCGTCGAACGACCCATCGGCAGCCATCGATATCGGCGTAACGCCAGTCAACTTCTTCTTCGATCAGACGGTTGCTCCCGGACAAACGTTCTTTTATTGGGTCCGAGCGGAAAATGGAGCTACCGCGAGCGCTTTGAGTTCCGTTGACAGCGGATCGCGGACTGGGACCTTGCAGCAAGGGCCCATCGCACCATTGGGTCCGCCGCCGGCCGGCCCGCCGGGAAACCCAGTAACCGCGGCTAAGGCAACTCTCGGAAAGATACTCTTCTGGGATGAGCAGATGTCTTCGACACGGACCGTGTCGTGCGGGACTTGTCATCACTCTGGTTTTGGAGGCACCGATCCGAGGTCGGCTTTGTCGCCGGCGTCGTCCACCAATCCCGGCCCGGATGCTTTGTTTAACACGCCCGATGACATTCGAGGCTCGGCAGGCGTACCCGTGAATAATGTTGACGGCACATATACCTTTGGGCAGGGTTTCGGACTCAATGCTCAGGTAACAGCAAGAAAATCGATATCGTACATAAACGCAGGGTATGCTCCGGTCCTCTTCTGGGATGGACGAGCTACCGGCACATTCCGTGATCCTCTGACGAACGCGGTCGTCCTCAACGCTGGAGCGGCGCTGGAATCTCAATCCGTCGGCCCGCCGGTCTCTTCCGCCGAAATGGCTCACGCCGGACGAAGCTGGAACGACGTCGCCGCCCGCATCGCCGAATCCAAGCCCCTGGCCCTTTCACCCTCGATACCAACGGCCCTCGATGTATGGATCGGCGGCCGCACCTACCCGGAACTCTTCCTCGAGGCGTTTGGCACTGCCGACGTTACTCCGGCAAGGATATCGATGGCGATCGCCTCTTTTGAGCGAACTTTGTTCAGTGATCAGGCTCCGGTCGATCAGGCAAATGCTGGCATTACACCGTTAACGGCTGCCGAGCAACGGGGCAGGAATATCTTTACCGCACAGGGCTGCGGTACCTGTCATGCCGGGGCCTTGATGACCGACAACAACTTTCACTACCTTGGCCTAAGGCCTGACACCGAAGATATCGGACGCGAGGCAGTGACCGGAATGCCGAATGATCGCGGCGCGTTTCGAACGCCCGGGCTTCGGAATCTGGAATTGCGGCGTTCGTATTTTCATAACGGCCGATTCTCGACGATCGAGGAGGTCGTTGATTTCTATAATCGAGGCGGCGACTTTGACGCGAATAACAAGCCGAATATAATCCGCCCGCTAGGCCTGAATCCGAACCAGCGGGCCGATCTCGCGGCGTTTCTTCGCCGGCCTTTGACGGATCCGCGCGTTACCGCGGAATCCGGGCCGTTCGAACGGCCGCAGCTTTACACGGAATCCTCGCGAGTTCCAAGGATCACGGGCACAGGCCGAGCCGGCTCGGGAGGCTTCTTACCGACTATAAAGGCGATCTCGCCGCCGCTCGCCGGGAATCCCACCTTTACTATCTCTGTCGACTCGGCCGTCGGAAACGCGGATGCCGTACTAGTGATCGACTCGACTGATCCTGGAGTTGGGACTTCGATCCCCGGCGGTGGTGCGTTCGGTCGTGTTGAGACTCGTACCCAGAATACCGGGGCGGGCACTGGATGGGCGTCGGTCAGCATCCCGGTACCGTCAACTTCGAATTTCGTTGGGAGAACGTTCTTCGCTCGTTGGTACATCGCCGATGCCGGATCGGTAAATGGCTTCGCGGTGTCTCAGGCGGCCGAGTTCACCGTTTTCGGTGACGCGGTTGCCGTCTCGAATGCCACGATCTCGGGACAAGTAATGACACCCGACGGCCGAGGAATACGAAATACCGTTGTGTCAGTGATCGATGCTTCGGGAAACAGGCGAACCGGCACGACTAGTACATTCGGTTTCTTCACTATCGAAGATATCCCGACCGGCGTCGCGTACACGGTAAGCGTTTCGTCGCGACGCTACCGATTTACACCGCAAACGGTCTTCTTAAGCGAGAACGTAAGCGGCCTTCAGTTCTTTGGACAAGAATGATGGCTACTCTCGCCCGAACGCTTCTGCGAGAGTTCGCCACTCATCAAGTGTTAGGCTTTCTGCTCGACGCAGGCCAGCGATATTTGCTTTTTCAAGAGCGACCGAAGCGTCTGGGAAGACCTTCAGGTTGTTGAAGATCGACTTTCGCTTTTGGGCAAATCCGGCGCTGACAATTCTTCGAAAAGTCGCATTATCGAGTGAATGATCCGTCCTCGGCGTTAACCGGACGACGGAACTCCAAACCTTAGGCACGGGCCGAAAAGATCCTGGGGGCACGTCAAATAGTCGTTCTACTTCGAATGCGTCCTGAGCGATCACACTTAGAAATCCGCGGTCGCGAACTCCCGGCTCGGCGGCGATGCGGTCCACGACCTCTCGCTGGAACATCAGGACAAGCCGCGAAAATAGGTTCCTATATTCTATGAGCCGCTGCAGGATCGGCGTTGAGATGTAATATGGCAAATTGCCGATAACCTTGACCGGACCATCGACGCCAAGGACAGACGCGATGTCAGTGGTTAGAATGTCGGCTTCAACAACGCGAAAACTGTCCGCGTGTGAGAACTCATCCGCGAGAAGAGGTGCAAGTTCGCGATCGATCTCGATCGCGGTTACTCGCGATCCAGTTTTTACTAGCTCGTGCGTCAAGGCTCCGCGGCCCGGACCGATCTCAATGACATGATCGTCCGCTCGGAGATCGAGAGCACTCACGATCCTGGATATCGTCGATCCATCTACCAGAAAATTCTGTCCGAGTGAGCGTTTAGCCTTCATTCCCCGAATTCTACTGGATAACCGGTGACCTCGATGTCGCCATCGAGTTCCGTAACAGAAAGGTGTGAAAGCCTGAGAGCCTGAGCGATCTCGCTTGCGCCACTAGCTCCGATCGCGACCGGAGCCGACGACCCGCCGATAAGCAGTGGTGAATAAATGAACGTGACCTTGTCCACAAGCCTGGCGTCACAAAACGCGCCAGCGACCCGCGAACCGCCCTCTACCAGAACGCTCTGGATCTTGGAATCGCCGAGGGCTGTCAGAACCGCAACGAGGTCTCTCGTGTCATCGACGACACTCACATCGACGCCTTTCGTCGTTAGCACCGATATTTTTTCAGCGTCACGGGACGCCGTTACGATAATCGTCGGGGTGTCACGTGCCGTCGTAACCACCTTTGCGGAAACCGGCGTCGACAACCGACCATCGAGAATGATGCGCACGAGGGGCTTTCTCCGAGGACGGCCACTGCGGTCGGTAAGACTCGGATCGTCGACCACAACGGTGTTTGCGCCGACTAGGATAGCATCGTGCTCGTGTCTCAGCTGATGGACTCGGGCCAGAGCCGCTGAACCGGACAATGCGGTCGAGACGCTGCTTCCGATCGAGATCCTTCCATCCAGCGATGACGCGAGTTTCAGATGAACAAACGGCCGTTTGTTCTTGTGCCAACCGATGAATCGCTCGTTCTGTCGTCGTGCTTCTTCAGCTAACACGCCGGAAACGACTTCTATGCCGGACGACCGCAACTGCTCGAAACCGCGACCGGAAACGAGTGGATTTGGATCCTCGATCGTTGCAACCACGCGAGCTAGGCCTGCTTTGATCAGCAGTTCGGTACAAGGCGGAGTTCGGCCGTGATGAGCGTGAGGCTCGAGAGAGACGTAAGCAGTTCCGCCTTTCGCGGCATCGCCGGCTGCTTCGATCGCAACGGCCTCGGCGTGAACTATCGAATCGAAGCGATATGTTCCTTCCCCAACGATCGAACCCTCAGCCGACGTGATAACGCAACCGACAAGCGGCCCAGGCGAAACGAGGCCAACGCCTTCGGAGGCAAGGTCGAGCGAACGCCTGACCATCGCCACGTCAAATTCGCTAATTTCGGCCTTGGTCGATAGGTTATCCAAACTAGTTAAAGAGCCCGTTTACGTAGTTTTCCGCGTCAAAGACCATCAGGTCAGCGACTTGTTCTCCGACACCAACATAACGGATCGGGAGGCCGAGTTCCTTTGAGATCGCGACTGCGATGCCGCCTTTGGCAGTACCATCGAGTTTTGTCAGAACGATCCCCGTAACATCAGCGGTTTTCATGAATTGCCGGGCTTGCTCGAGCCCGTTCTGACCGGTCACTGCGTCGATAACGAGAAGCGTCTCGTGCGGGGCACCCGGAACTTCCCTGCCCGCGATCCGCTTCATTTTTTCGAGTTCCGCCATCAGATTCGCTTTGTTGTGCAGCCGGCCGGCCGTATCGACGATCAACACGTCCGAATTTCGGGCTTTCGCCGCTGCAAGCGCGTCGAAAAGTACAGCCGCGGGATCAGTTCCCTGTTTTTGCTGCACTATCTGCACCCCGGCCCGCTCGGCCCAGATCTCGAGCTGATCGCTCGCCGCCGCTCGAAAAGTATCTGCGGCACAGATGAGAACATCATTGCCTTCGTCCTTGATGCGCTGTGAAAGCTTGCCGATCGTCGTCGTCTTTCCGACTCCATTGACGCCTACGACCATCAAGACGTAGGGTTTGATCGAAGAGTCAACCTCGCGTTCGTCGGCAACCCCCTTTGAAGCAGAACCTTCGAGGATCGCGAGCAGCTGACTGCGCATAACGCGTTTCAAAGCGTCAAGATCGTTGATCTCCTGACGCGAAACTCCGCGGCGGATGCTTTCAAGCAGGTCCATCGTGGTCGCAACGCCGATATCCGTCGATATCAGCATTTCTTCGAGTTCATCGAGAAACGCATCGTCGATCTGCTTACGGCCTTCAAAGATCGTATCGAGCTTATTATTGATCGAGTGTCGGGTTTTTTCGATCGCTTTGGAGAAGCGAATACTCAGCTCTTTCTCGACAGCGTCTTCCTGAGCCTTAAGCTCTTCGACAGACTTGTCGAGCCCCAAGACGGAGCTTGAAAACTTATCTTCCTTATTTCGGCGCCAAAAAAATGCCATAGCACAACGCAGCCGCACGACCGCAAAACTCTAAGTATAAAAAAAGATCGCACGCCTAACAACGTGCGATCCGAACGGCATTCTTCAATTGGTCTATCTGTAAAGTTCGAGCTTATCCGCTGCCCGGTAGAGCACGAAACCAAGTACGCACGAGAAGACTATCGAAAAATAGAAGCCGAAGAGGCTGCCAACCGCCGTTGCCGGAATATTCCCAAGGCCCGGCATATCGAAGGGGAAGAAGATCACGCCGAGAACACCGGATACCATGCCCGAAAGCACAAGCAAGAATGCTCCGACAAGCAGGATCTTTACATAGTCGATCCCAAGGCGCTTTATTGTGTCCAACCCAACGGTTGGGTTTACGGCCGCCCAAAACGAACGCGTGTAAGCGGCGACCGCACATGCTGCCGGAAAATAGAACAGCCCCCAGATGAGGCATATTCCAGCGATCGCGAGCAAGATCAGCCCTTTTCCGAGAAGCTCCTTGAACAATTCGAACCGTTCATTTTGAAGCGTTTCCGGCTCCTTGCCGACAACCGATTCGAGCTGACCTTTTCGATGTTCGTCGATCAGACCCTGTATCTCGGCAATGTCTTCATCGCTGAACGGTTCGCCCGGTGTAGTACTTTCAAACTCGCTCGGATCCGTCAGAGTCGGTGACTCGAGCGTGGTCGACTCGAACTGCCGCGCCTTTTCGCGTTCTACGAGGTCGCGGACCTCACGCGATTGTCTGGCGGCGTTCAACTCGATCGGCATCGGCCGATTCCCCGCTTGGATTACCTCGGCCTGCGCCTTTCCGATCTCGCGGGTAGCGGGCAGGACGATCAAAAACACAGCTGCAAGAACTACCGCTATCAGAGGTCCGAACGACGAAATATACGCGCCGATCATGAGAAAGAAGGGATGCACCACGTCGTCCCAGAGCGAGAAATCATCGAACGATGGCATGAAGTTCAATCCGAACTTCCCTTGCGTAAAGTTATCGATCGTATTCGCGAGAATGCCGAAAGTCAGAGTGTTCGCCAGCAAAAAACAGACGAGAGCTCCCCACATCATGAATATCCCGCCGACTCCGGCAACGGTCTGGCCGACTGACAGGAACATGAACATTACAGCCCCTAACACGAGGCTTGCAAGAAACTTGAAAGGATAGCCGAATGATTCAACAACGTCGCTGAAAGAGAGTCGTGTCGAGGCCCCCGGTGCCGCAAATTCAGGAGTCTCTTGCCTTATTTGGATCGGCCGGCACATTGCACCGCAATATGGGCATATCTTGACGGTGCCGCCGTAGGAGTTCGGGCAAGTGCGGCAGAAATGATTAAAGCACGTCTCGCAGGCGAACACTGCCTCAAGATCCTCGTGGATACAGCAGACCTGCGCAGCTTCGACGGTCGCTTCGTGGGATCCGGTATTTATGGGCGCATTACCGCTAGTGACGGTGACGATCGGCGGCGGATCGGCGGCTCCGCTCTCCCGCGCGTTGAAGAATTCGATCAGAACAGGGACCTTGCCTGCCTCGATCCATCGCAAATTTCCTTTCCTGACCCGGTCGATCCGGAGCAAAGAGCCTTCGGCGATCCACTGCGTCATCTCGTCGAGGGTGGTCTCGAAGATCGTGCCGCCCGAGTCGACCTGCCAGATCTCTTGTTGAGTGACTTCTTCATTCATCTTTAGGCGACGAGCTTTGCCAATTCCAACTCGACTTCGGGCCCCGCCTCGGCGGCCCGTTTAGCGGCCATCTGGCGGACAATTCCGTTGGCGACTTCGCCCGCTTTGCAAGCTTCGATGAGAGCCTCGACGACGTCCTCCTGATATCTGGTTCCGACGAACGTCCGAAGCCTTTCGAGTGCGGCCTGAAGCTCCATTCCCTTTTGATATGGCCGATCGATCGTCATTGCATCAAACGTGTCCGCAACTGAGACGATCTTGGCCTGGAGCGGTATTTCGTCTGCGGTCAACCCCTGCGGATAGCCTTTCCCGTTTACCATCTCGTGGTGCATGTACATGCCGGGAAGGAAATCCTTCATGGCCGGTATCTGCGACATGATCTTATAGCCCCGAACTGGGTGCTGTTTCATGATCTCGAATTCTGCGTCCGTAAGGGCGGCCGGTTTCTTGAGGATATTGTCGTCGATAGCGATCTTGCCGACGTCGTGCAGGAGAGCACTGATCCTAAGGGTTTCCAACTCGACTTCCGGAAGGTTCATTCGCCGTCCGATCGCTACCGAGATGCGCGAAACTCGCTCAGAATGACCGCGAGTATACTTGTCCTTTCCGTCGATCGCGGCCGCAAGGGCTTTAACTGTACCGACGAAAAGTTCGCGGTTCTCTTCCGCCGCTTTAGCGAGTTTTCCGATCTGCTCCTCGACCTTGTCGGTCATGAAATTGAAAGTTTCGCCCAGCGTGCCGATCTCGGTGATGTTATTTGTATCGACGCGGGTCGAGAAATCGCCCGCCGCGATCTGTTTGGCGACATGAACGAGGCGAAGGATCGGAAGCGTCATTTGACGAGCTCCGACGACGCCGACAAGAAGCGCTAGAAGGGCAAACGCCATACTGATGAGCCATGCCTGAGTGCGCATTTCCGCCACAGACGCGAGTGCTCTGGCTTCGTCCTGCATTACAATCACGCCGACTTCGTAGCCGTCCGCCAAGCGAGCGGTCGAATAAGCCCCGATCATCTCGGTCTTTGTCCCGTCGACGTCGGCCGAGAACGGTACCAGTGCGGATTGGATCTGGAGGCCGGTATCGAGCCATTCGCGGACGATCCGCAGGTCAGCCATTGGCTTCCGGGATGTTGTGAGTGCAGGATCCGGATGGAATAACGTTTCGCCCGCCTTGTCGACCACGAATACGATCGGCATTCCCGCTTTCAGCAGATCCTTTTCAGATGCGGTGCCGCCGACGATGACCTTCGAAACCACTTGAAGCGAAGCGACCGCGACGATCGTAGCTATCGGCCTTCCCTGCGAAGTTACTTCGGTACGAAAGGGCATCACGAATTCCCCCGTCGCGGCGGAACGTCGTGGATTCCCGACGGTCACGCTCCCTTCACCAGGATGAGCGATCTCGTCGCCGATCGCCTCGATCTCGGTCCGACTAAGGGCCTCGTTGCGAAATGCCGAAACCGTTTCGCCGACGGCGGGTTTCAGGTACAGCCCAAGGATCTCGGGATTCTCCTTGAGTAGTTGGCCGAGCTTTACCTCAGTCGCCGCCGATGATGACGCAGACGAATCACCTGCGATCTCAAGTCCTGTCGCCAGGCTCGAGACGACCGAGCTTACCCTCTGTCCAAACATTTCGATCTGTCTGGCTTTTTCCTGGACGAGCTGTATCTGATAGCGGTTCTCCGCAGAGCGCAGCTCACGGCCGCTCTTCTCGGAAAAGAACCAACCCGTGAGAACAAGTGGGACCAGGCCCACGAGCAGCAGGGTGATAACAACAAATATGATTAGGCTGACTTTCTTTTTTACGAACGGCATGGCGGGAAGGGGCAAGATATGCCACCTTCAGTCTACGCCTTGCAAGCGTTGGGGTCAACACATTTTAACAGTGTTTGTGATGTTTATTGAGCAATGTCGAAGGGATCGATCAGAGCCGCTTTACGATGACAAGCGTTATGTCATCGTTCGGGGCGGCGGTGCCCGTGAAGGCCGACAAAGCGCTTTCAACGCGGTCGCGGATCCCAGAAGCCGGGCGGCCTACATTGGAACTAATGACCTGTTTCAGACGCTCCATTCCAAATTCTTCTTCTTTGAGATTGTTAGCCTCGGAAACTCCGTCGCTGTAAATGAACAGGACATCACCGCGATCGAGTTGTGCCGTACCCAGTTCATACTCGGCAAAGTCCATCAGACCGAGCGGCAGGCCGCCGGATTCGACGAGTTCGACAGAGCCATCGGCGCGAGCTATGAGCGGTGCATTGTGTCCTGCGTTAATAAAGGTCAGAGTTCCCGATGCAGGGTCGAGCTCCGTCACAAATAGTGTGATGAACCGGTTCGTCGGAGTGTTATTCGCAAGGTAAACATTGACCGCAGTAACGAGATCTGGAAGTGGAGTTCGTGCAGCAACCTGTGCGTGAATTGCCGCGTGAAGACTCGACATCAGGAGCGACGCCGAAGTTCCCTTCCCCGAAACGTCGCCCAATGCGACCAGCATTGAGCCATCGTGTCGCGGGATAAAGTCGTAATAGTCGCCGCCGATCTCGTAGCACGAGAATGATATACCCTGAAAATCCCAGCCTTCAAGGACCGGCGGAGCGTCCGGTTGAAAACGCTGTTGGATCTCGGTGGCGAGTTCCAATTCACGTTCCATTCGCTCGCGATTGATCCTTTCGTCGACGAGGCTGGCGTTCTCGACACGTATCGATGCGACAGATGCGAGCGTTGTCAGAATGTTGAGATGATCAGTGGTGAACGTCGACTGGCTAGTCGGGCTGTCCGCGTAGATCAATCCGAAAACGTGGCGTTCGTCGACGGACATTGGAACAGCAAGCACCGAGCGAATGCCTTGTAAGATGATCGTTTGGCTAGCAAAGCGCGGATCCTGCTGTGCGTCCGAGGTCAGGACCGATTTTCCGTTCTCGACGACCTCACTTAGGATCGCACGGCTGACGCGAACCTCCCCGATACGCGTGTCGCTGCCTCGATGTCGGGCGACCTTAATGATCATCCCATCAGGGCCATTCTCATCCCGGAGCATTATCACTACACGCTCGGCAGGGACCGCGTCAAAGACTAGCGTTGCGACCTGATCGAGCGTATCGTCCAGACCGCTCGACGAGAGCAACGCGAGGCCCACCTTACTAATTATCTCGAGCAGATCGTTTCGACTCCCGATCGCAGCCGGACTTGATTGTGTTTCGAGGATCTCAGTCGTAGGGTTGCGACGGCCCATGAACGAGATCGTTTGCGACGGATCGAGGGCGTGCGTGTTATCCGAGATCAGGGTCGAGCTAAAACTGACAGGTTTCTGCTGATCGGACTCGAACTCGATACGCGTTTCGCCGATCTGGATCTCATTGCCCGAATGGAGCGGAAGTGTGGTCGTTACCGGTGTACCGTTGAGCTTTGTTCCGTTCGCAGAGCCGAGATCGAGCAGCCAGAAATTGTCGCCTTCCTGCCTGACCTCGGCATGCAGCCGCGACGCAAATGCGTCCGGGATGCATAGATCCGCCCTCGCGGAACGGCCTATCGTAGTTCGAAGCCTTCCGATCGGGAACTTGTCCGAACTGCCATTAGCGTGTTTTACGATCAGATGGGCCATATACTTAGATCGGGGTCTTCCTTGCTCGCACGACGACCGTTCCAAACAATATATCGTGAAGTGACCGGCCTTTCGAACTGAACGCAGCGACGAGAAATCCGATGCCGGCGGTCGCGAGCGAGATCAGGTAGCCCACGGTGTTTCGCAGCAGCAAACGTCCGAAAGCGGGGCGATGACCGGTCAGATCGAGTATCCGAAGGCCCGCCAGATACTTACCTAACGACTGTCCGCCGACCATCGGCAGAAGCAGAAAATTGGCTACAAAAATTATCGCCGCTATCCACCAGATAAGCGTTCCGATCTCGCCGGAGGGGTTGTCAGATATCAACGAGCTAACGAATAGCCACGCCGAAGGGATCAAGACCAATATGAGATAGTCGATGCAAATCGCCGCGCACCGCAGTGCAAAGGGCGACCGCAGTTCTTCCGGTGAAAAACCGACTATCGTCTCTTTATCCTTCGAAGTAGGCCTTTCTTTTGTCGCCTGTGCGGCAGTCGCCATAAAAAAAGAAACTCTCTAGCTCGCCCAAAAATGCAATGTCGTATCGCCGACGCGCAGACGATCTCCGCTGACAAGCCGATGCGGCCGTCGAGGCTCCAGACGAACCGAATCGCTTTGTCCGGGAAGCAGGATAGTACCGTTAGATGATCCGAGGTCCTCGACGAGAAATTCTCCGCCTTCGCGCCAAATGCGTGCGTGTCGCCGCGAGATCTTTGTCTGCGGATCGTACTTCGAAAGATCTACCTCCGGGAAGATATTTGACTGTGGGTCTCTACGTCCAACGAGATTCTCGTTCTTTTCGAGTGCAAAGACCGGAGCATCGAGTTCAGACGTGCCGTCGACTATCAACTTAGCTGTCGCACCGGTACGCGGATAGATCTCAGAATGAACGCCCTGCTGCGCCAGTGGCTGCTTAGCCCCGCAAAATGCGCAAAAAAGGTCCGTCGCGACGATCTGCTGACCGCAAAAACCGCAGAATACGAACTGATTTGAAAGACTGACCGATTCCGGAGCTTCGGAAACGCCGTACGTGATTCGTCCGGCTCTCAGATTGTCGAGATGCTCGACCAAGGTCTGCTTCATCGCGTCGGCCGACGCAAATCGGCTCTCGGCTCCGTATTCGACTGCACGCATTAGAATGCGTTCCATCTGATCGGAGAGCTGCGGGTTTATCTGCCTCGGACGCGGATTTTTCTGAAAATCGAAGATCAGCAGCGGATTATTCTGAGGATCCGCTCCCGTCAGCAAGTGGAACATCGTCGAACCCAAACTATAAATGTCCGAGCGCGGCTCGACCTGGCCCGAAAACAACTCCGGCGGCGCATAGCCCATAGTACCGACGGCCGTGACGCCTTTTTCGGTCTGGTTGATCGATCGTGCGATGCCAAAATCGATCAGCATGATCTTGTCGCCCGAACTTTCAAGCATTATGTTCGAAGGTTTTAGGTCACGATAAACGATCTTCGCGGGAAGGTTGTGAAGGTACGCGAGCACATCAGCGACCTGAATAGACCACTCGGTAACAGTACGTTCATCGATACGGCCTCCGGACGCGGCACGAAGACGCCCGGCCAGATCGCCGCCCGAGATGTACTTCATCACGAGGTAGAAACGCCCTTCCGTCTCGTCAAAGAAATAATCGTAGATCGTCGGGATCGAAGGATGTTCAAGCGTCGAAAGGATCATGGACTCGCGTTTGAAGTCCTCGATCGCTTTGACCTGCTGCTCCTCTTCGATACTCGACTGGACCATCTCCTTGACGGCCCGTTCGATGCCGCCAAGATTCTGATCGCCTGCGAGATATACGGCGCCCATTCCACCACCACCGATCTTTCGGATGATGCGGTAACGGCCGTTCAGGAGAGTTCCTTCAGATAGCGGCTTGAGCCCCGGGCGACGACCGCTGGTCGATGAGCCGATCGGATGGGCCGTGGCTCCCGGGTCTGAACTTTCTGCTGTGCCCGGATCGGTTCCGTCAGCCGTTCCAAGGTCGACGATCTCGCCGTCTGCAAATTCATCGACCTCCGAGTCAGCGGGCTCGATATCGCCGGTCGATGGCGCGGCAGTGTAGGCAACACTATCTTCCGCGGATAAACTTTCTTCCTGTTCACTGGTACCGTCGTCGGTCTGTGGGTCAAGCTCAGCGTCGTCAGCACCCGCGACGGTCTCGTCTGCCTCAGTTGCAGCGACCGGTTCGTCTACATCAGGACTTTCATCAACCGTCGGCACAAATACCGGTCCCTCAGCGGGTTCGTTTTCGCTATCCGTTTCCGCGACGGCGACAGCGGAATCCTGATCATCGGTGATTTCATCGCCGAACATCTGGGCCATGACCTGATCCGTATCCGGTTCCTCGGCGGGCGCAGTCCGTTCTTCTGCCGCGGCTCCGCACATTGGGCAGAAACTCGCGGGTCCCTGTAGCTCAAAACCGCACTTGTGACAGACTGACATCACCTAATACGCAACGAAATCAAATTAATTAATGGGTGATCCTGAATCGGAGAAATGTCTTCCCGACGATCACTTCATCGCCATCATTCAGCGCCTGCGCGTTCCCCGGGAGAAGCCGTCGACCCCGATTAATGTATGTACCGTTGGTCGATCCGAGATCTTCAATGAAGTATCCGCCGTTACTTCTGACGATCCGGGCATGTCGGCGCGATACCTTGGCGTCTGAGTCATGCGCGTCAAGATCAACATCAGGAAAGATGCCATTGTCTGCATCCCAGCGGCCGATCGTGCTCTCGTCATTAACAAGCCGGAATTCGGTTCCCGGAGAATCTCCTCTTTCAATAACGAGCGAAGCATGCGCAACGTCGGATCCCATCCGAACCGCGGGCTTCACCTCCGGCGTGGCCTCGGCGTCTATGGAAAATGGCGGCTCCGCGACAGATGTTGCACTCGAAGGTCGAGTAAACGAAGGAGACGACTGAGGCGGAATGTACGGAGGCGGCTCACTTACCATTGTATGAGCAGCTGCCAGACGCGTCCCGCACTCGTCGCAAAACCGAGAGGTATCGAGGTTAGCCGTTTGGCATGAAGGGCATCTAATCATTTACCTTTGGAGAGCCGTTGATCGGCTGATCAAGTGATCTCGTAAATGTTAATCGTACCTTAAAATGACGTCAAATCGGTATCGCCCCGAGAGGAAAAAGCGAAAATGACGTAAACTTGGGAAGCAGTCCAGAAGTTGCGATATTATCTCGAACTACTTCCGCATTGGCCGGATCGTGGTCCATTTTCTTGAAACACCGATAAACCGTTCGTCGTAGTACCAGCTTGATACAGCAATTTCAACGATTTAGTATTCAAAAACGGGTGTTAGATAAACCTAAATTCTTTCGAGGTTAAATTTTTCGTATGGCATTGAGCCGAAAGACCAAGATAATCGGTGGTATCGTGGCCGCCGTGGTGCTCGCGATCATCGTCGTGGCGAGTATATTTGCAACGCGCAAAGACACGCCGGAAGTTACGGTCGTGAAAGTAGAAACGCGGCGTGAACTGCGTTCGACGGTCACGTCGTCGGGCGAAGTACGTCCGATCCAGTTCATGAATCTCACGAGTGAGGTTCAGGGCCGTATCGAGGAGATCTACGTCAAAGAAGGCGATCAGGTGACGAAGGGCCAGCCGCTCGTTCGGCTCGACCCGACGCAGCTCCAGTCGAGCACCGATGCGCAACTTGCGGCATATCAGGCTTCACAGGATGAGGTTCGCGTTTCGCAGTCGCAAGTTAGCGCTGCCCAGAACAACTATGCCTCAGCGCAGCAGCAATACAACGTTGCTCAGGTCGCCGTAGATTCGGCAAGACAGGCTATCGTTGCGGCCCAAGCCGATGTTGACCGTGCACAGGTCGAGCTGAATGCGGCAAATCGCGAATTGAATCGCAATCAGCAGCTTCTCGAAAGCGGCGTGATCGCTCGCTCCGAGTATGACGCTGCCAAGGATCGTGTCGAAAATGCAAAGGCGGCACTGAGCAACGCACGATCGGCCCTCAGCTCGCGACAGTTAAGTGTTAAAGACGCTCAGACGCGTCTTGCTCAACAGCAAGTCCTTGTTCGCGATGCAAAACGAGGGGTCGACACGGCGAACCTGAGTGTTTCGTCGAGCCAATCGCGGGCGAACCAGTCGCTTGCGAACCTCCGCGGACAGCGAAATCAGCGTGACAAGACGCTGCAGGTCGCTCCGATCAACGGCGTCATAGCTGAGATCCCATCGAAAGTCGGTACCTTTGCGGTCGCAGGCCTTTCGACAACGGCCTTACTTACGATCGCCGACATGTCTCAGATCAATGTCGAGGTAAAGGTCGACGAGACCTCGATCGACCAGGTCGAGGTCGGACAGAAGGCCAAGATAAAGGTCGATGCATTTGGTGACCGCGAGATCGTAGGCGAAGTGATCCAGAAAACGCCCCTCGCGGTCGGTAAATCGCAGACGAGCGGTGGCCTTTCGACAAATATCAACGTGCAGGAAGCCAAGGAATTCCGTGTTGTGATCAAGATGGTCGATCTTCCCGAAGAAGTTCAGTCAGGGCTTCGTCCGGGCATGAGTGCGACAGCCGAGATCACAACTAAGGTCGTAGAAAATGTAGTTGCTGTCCCGCTCCAGGCGGTGATCGAGAAGAAGCCTGAGAATGAGAAGCCGCTTCCGGGCGACGGTGCCCCTGCTCCGGGTGAGAAGCCCAAGATGATCACCGGCGTTTACGTTCTCGATGGCAACAAAGCCAAGTTCGTTGAGGTCCAGACCGGCATCATCGGCGAAAGCGATCGCCAGATCACTAGCGGGCTCAAAGAAGGTGACGAGGTCATCACAGGGCCGAGCCGTATTCTGAATACGCTGAAGGACGACACTGTAGTTAAGAAGCAGACCAAGAAAGAGGGCGAAGCAGCGCAACAGACATAGCGCTTCGCCTCAACTCATCCGCGTGATTCGCAAACAACGCGTTTCTACGGCTTTGTATGTATAGATTTATGGATGAAGAAAACGGCAATGGGGCGCCCGCGAAGGCGCCTGCCGGAGAATCGCTGATCAGCATGAAAAACATCTGGAAGACGTACCAGATGGGAGCTGAGCAGCTGCACGCACTTCGAGATGTCTCGTTCGAGGTCCATCGAAATGAATATGTCGCGATCATCGGCCCGTCGGGTTCAGGCAAGTCAACACTGATGAACCTGATCGGGTGCCTGGATTCGCCGACCAAGGGCGAATACTGGATCAACGGCAAGCTCGTTTCCGACATGTCGGACGATCAGCTTGCCCGCATCAGGAACAAAGAGATCGGCTTCGTCTTTCAGACATTTAACCTGCTGGCTCGTGCGACGGCATTGCACAACGTCGAACTACCGTTGATCTACGCCGGGATCCGGGCAGCCGAGCGGCATGAGATGGCGATGTCCTCGCTCACTTCCGTCGAACTTGGCGACCGTGTAACGCACCGTCCGAATGAGCTTTCCGGTGGACAGCGTCAGCGCGTTGCGATCGCCAGGGCCCTTGTAAATACGCCGTCGATCCTGCTCGCCGACGAGCCGACCGGTGCTCTCGACTCAAAAACTAGCGTCGAGATCATGCACCTGTTTGAAAAGTTGCATGCGGCCGGCAACACGATCATCCTCGTTACTCACGAACACGATATCGCCGAACGCGCCCATCGCGTCATCACGATCAAAGACGGACGGATCGAGAACGACGAAAAGATCAAATAAGTGGAAGACCTGCCGGCCTATGTTTCTATAGTCTTCATTCTGACGACTTTTGCGACGGTCGGCTTTCTATTGCAGGCGGTAAAGGCGGCGGGCATGGAATCGAGGCCCGCCAAGGTACTTCTCTTCCTGCTGCCGCTCTGGATCATCTTCCAATGCGTGCTCGCGAGCGGCGGATTCTATCTTGATGTAAGTTTCGCCCCGCCGAGGCTCGTTGTTTTTGGCGTCCTACCCGCGGTAGCTACCCTCATCGCCTTTCTCTTATTTGCGCGCGAATTCGTATCTCGAATGCCGGTCAGGCTATTGACGCTGCTCCACGTGGTGCGGATCCCGGTCGAGATCGTTCTCTATTGGCTATTTCTTGGCGGCAAAGTCCCGCAGATAATGACATTCGCGGGCGTCAATTACGACATTGTCTCGGGAATTCTCGCTATCGTGGTATCTCTCGCCGCCTTTCGCGGTTCGACCGTGAATCTCCCTCTTCTGATCGGCTACAACATTCTCGGCCTGATACTTCTTGCGATCATTGTCTCGGTCGCCGCCTCCTCAGTCCCCGGACCGATGCAGCAGATGTCATTCGAGCAGCCCAATATAGCCGTTCTGCATTTCCCATACATCCTGCTGCCGACCGTTATCGTTCCTATTGTTTTGTTCAGCCATCTGGCGGTTCTTTACAAAACTTTGCGTCACAGCTGAAAGCCAGCCGCGAAAGTTTTGCTAAACTATCGCAAAGGCTAACCTTCTAGCATCGAGCAGACGTGACTTTTCTCGAGACGATCAAATTAGCATTTTCAGCCATCTGGGCGCACAAGCTTCGCTCATTCCTCACACTTCTAGGGATGATCATCGGCGTCACGGCGTTTATGGTCGTGCTCTCGCTCCTCCAAGGCTTTAACGCATACGTGGACGAGAAGATCGCCGGGATCGGCTCTAACTCCTTTACGATCCAACGCTTTAACTTCGACGACTTCAAAGACACGGACACGATCGCCGAGGCCCAGCGTCGTAACAAGGAACTGACATTCGACGATCTTGAGTTCATAAAATCGCGAATGCAGGTGATCAGCAAGATCGGGGCAAAATCTGGTGGCAATCGACGTACGGTCAGGGTCGGCAGCCAGTCGATGGATGATGTCACGGTCGACGGCGCCGAACCGGTCATGGCCGAGATCGAGAAGATCGACGTGGCTCAAGGTCGTTATTTCACGCAGGCCGAGAATGAAACTGGTGCGAGGGTAGCGTTTATCGGTACGGATGTCGTCCAAAAGCTGTTCCCCAGCGGCGGTGCGGTCGGCAGCGAAATTAACATCAGCGGCATTCCGTATCGCGTTATCGGCATCCGGACCGCAAAGGGTACCGTTTTTGGCCAGCCGCAGGACGCCTTTGTTCAATTGCCCATCAAGACGTTCGGCTCGAATTTTGGCGGATTTCGCGGCAGTCGTTTTCTCTACTTCGTCGGTGTCGCGCCGTCAGATCAGCTGTTCGACGACGCGGTCGATGAAGCTCGTTTTCTGATGCGGCTCAGACGAAAGCTGAGCACCGGCGAAAAGGATACTTTCGGCATCGTAACGCCGGACGCGATCGCGGGGCTTCGCGACAGCATTTTCGGTACGATCTTTATCGTCATCCTGATCGTTCCGACCATAGCCCTCGTTGTCGGCGCGATCGTCATCATGAACATCATGCTCGTGGCCGTGACCGAGCGCACGCGTGAAATTGGCATCCGGAAAAGTCTCGGCGCCAGGCAGGTCGATATCTTGCGACAGTTCCTGCTCGAAGCGGCAACGCTTGCAGCGCTCGGCGGTGTGATCGGGTTGATACTCGCCCAGCTCATTGGCGTCATAATTAGCAGGATCGCGATACCCACTGTGATTCCGTGGTACGCGGCCGTAATAGCTATCGGAGTTTCGGGGCTTGTTGGTATTCTTGCCGGCCTATTCCCGGCGTGGAAGGCCGCACGACTCGATCCGATAGAGGCTTTGAGGGCAGACTAAGATGCGAAAACTCCTCGTTGGCAGTTTTTACGAGAATCTCCGGATGGCGCTTGATACGCTGCGAAGCAATAAGCTTCGCTCTTTCCTGACGATCATCGGAGTGGTCGTAGGCGTCATCACAGTGATGCTGATCTCTTCGATCATCAGCGGCATTAACGTCGCTATCGAGCAGCAGGTCGAGTCGTTCGGCACGCGGTCGATATTCCTTTACAAATATCCGATCGGCTTCTCCACCGGTCGCCGCACACGCGAAGAGCGAATGCGAAAGCCGCTCACGGTCGAAGATTCGGACGCTCTGATGGGCCTCTCGACGATCGAAACGTCAGTTCCCTTCCTGGACGTTTCAAACAATTTCTGGGGCAGTAAGGTACTCGTTAAAGGCCGAAACGGTAAATCTTCGAGTTCAGTCCGGCTCCAGGGAACGCTTCCTGAGATCGAAAAGACAACTTCGGAAGTCCTCATCGAAGGCCGCTGGTTCACACAATACGAAAGTGAGCAAAAAGCTAACGTCTGTCTGATCGGAGCGTCGGTCGTTGACGCCTATTTTCCGAGCGGCTCGCCGGTCGGTGAGGAACTGGACATCGGCGGCACACCGTTCAGGATAATCGGCGTTCTCGAGAAAAAAGAACAATTATTCGGCGGCGGAGGCGGAAATAACGATCAGAGTAATACGATATACATGCCTCTCGGGGCGGCCCTGAAACTCAAGCCCAACGCCGAAGACCTATTTATCCTCGCAGTTGCCAAGGAAGGCATGCTCGAGAAAGCAAAGGACGACGTGCAGGACTTGCTGCGAATGCGCAGGCAGGTGCCGATCGGACGTCCCAACAACTTCGCCATGGAAACTGCCGCCAGCATCATCGAGCAGTTCCAGTCGATCACGGCCGGTGTTGCTCTCGCTATGGTCGTCATCTCGTCGATCGGACTGATGATCGGCGGTATCGGCGTGATGAATATCATGCTCGTATCAGTGACCGAGCGCACCCGTGAGATCGGCATCAGAAAAGCCATCGGCGCAAAGCAGAGCGATATTCTGCTCCAGTTCCTCATCGAGGCGGCAACGCTTACGGGTTTCGGAGGATTGCTTGGACTTGCGATCGGCTGGGGATTGACCCTGCTTGTAAAGATCTTTCTGCCGTCCTACGTGCCTCTCTGGGCACCGGTCGCCGGATTCTTTGCCAGCGTCGGAATCGGACTTGTATTCGGCCTGTTCCCGGCTTGGAAGGCCGCGAGGCTTGATCCGATAGAGTCGCTGCGGTACGAGTAAGATCGATATCAAAATAAATTGGCTCCGGCGTTTCCACGACCGGAGCCTTTTTCTTCAATTTGGGGGCCGAGTCAGTACCGCCTGCGTAAGCGGGCGGCTAGGACCAGGTCGGGAGTTCCGCGTTCGAATCAGCGATCAAGATAGCTTTTGCCCCGCCGCCAACGCCCTCCGCTGACGCAGAGGGCACTGACTTGCGAGACCGTTCCGACCGGCCTACTCCTAACTAAGGAATCCCGGGAACAACGCCGCCGAAGTAACGCCCAGCAGTAAGATCAGCACAAACAGCGTGATACTCGCAGACCACGCAATAGTGCCGCTCACACGTTCGCCGGCGTTCTTGAGCCCGATCGCATTCAACGCGATCCAATAGAACATCAGGAGGCTGAAGGTCGATAGGATCGTATAAAACACGGGACTATCGGAAGACTTGATCAAAAAGTTCAAATTGTCCTGAATCAGCGATTGCTGCCCAAGGATCGGATGGATGTCGGCAGTGTCCTTCACATACAAGACCACCGTGTTAAGCAAAAATCGTATCACGCTGACTGGGAGCATCGCATAAACGGCGGTTGCGAAGGCCTGCCAGAAATTCAGCTTCCCGCCCATCGCCAGAGCGAATAAGAAGAACAGCAAGGCGAGTGCTGCGTAGCCGAACATCGCGGCGACAAATCCCGAGCCGACCTGGGCGACTCTCAATACCGGATTCTTAACATCGGCTATAGCCTGAGCGCGGCCGGCTTCGACCTGTTTTTTAGCCTCCTCGTTGTTGGCGATCATGCCCATTTCGAGCGTTTTGTCGATAGTGAAATTAGCGACGCGTTCCGGCCCGATCCTCTCAAGGAAAAGGTTGGTATAGACGCTTGAAAGCAGTGTGATAATGATCGCCGCGACGAGCCATCGGGGATGCCGTCTTAAGTTTGCGAAGACCTCTCCGGGAGCAAAAAAGATGTTGCCGAGCGTACTCGGCGTCGACATTCTGTCGGTGCCGCCGTCGTCGGGTTTGTCGATAAAACTGAGCCCGATCACGAGTCCGCCGCCAAGGATGAAGGCGACGCCCGTACCGGTGA
The DNA here is from genome assembly GCA_041940165.1 of Acidobacteriota bacterium. Classification (GTDB taxonomy): domain Bacteria; phylum Acidobacteriota; class Blastocatellia; order Pyrinomonadales; family Pyrinomonadaceae; genus OLB17. The sequence continues at coordinate 476 of JBGTSR010000012.1, read as the reverse complement.
GACCGGGCAGGACCTTGGTGATGCTGAGCACAGCCAACACAAACCCCACCGCCGCAAGGATGATTCCAGCTAATCGATTCATAGGTTTCCTCTATGTGTCTTGGTTAAAATGCTTTATCTATTAGACTACACCGAACCTTACGATTTAGCGATTTCGTTTGTTTCACTTTTCGGACCGGCTGCTTCGACCGGCACCTTGATGCAGGCGGCAAAATGTCCCGGCCGGACTTCGAGGAGTTCCGGGACGACCTGAGCGCATTCTTCGCTGGCGATCGGGCACCGCGTGCGAAATCGACAGCCAGAAGGCGGATCGATCGGCGTAGGAACATCGCCCACGAGCACGATGCGTTCCCTTTTGAGCTTCGGGTCTGGCACCGGTATCGCGGAAAGCAACGCCTGTGTGTACGGATGCAGCGGCGAAGTATAAAGTTCCGCCGCGTCACAGATCTCGACGATCTTGCCGAGATACATCACGG
>JBGTSR010000011.1:0-190622 GCA_041940165.1 Acidobacteriota bacterium | reverse complement strand
ATTGCGAACGCCGCGCTCTCCCAGCTGAGCTACATCCCCAATTAGCTTGATTATCATTGGAACCGGCTGGACTTGCAAGCCGTGGCAAACGTCAGATCAATCCCGAAGTCTCGGCTCTACGGACGGCCTCAAGCCGCGTGTGGGCTCCGAGCTTTTTCATGAAATGCTGGATGTGATTGTTGGCGGTTGCGCGGCTGATAAACAGCTTTTCGGCGACCTCCGCCGTCGTGTTGCCTGTCGCGAGCATTCGAAGGATCTCAGTCTCGCGGTCCGTTAGCTTGATCGTCGAACTCGCACTTCTCTTCCGTGCAAGTAGGCCGTCGACATTCTCTTTCGCCAAACCCGTTTCTGTAGCGACGAAATCGCGCATCAGTATCTCAAGCCGCTTTTGTGTATCGGCCGGACGAAGCACGTGCATTGTGTACGGCTCATGTTTGGACGAACCCTCGACGATCACGACCGACACGTTGTACCAACGCTTTTCTCGGCCAACGCCGAGTCTGATGTCGTAGCCCTTAAGCGGCTCGCGAAGCCGTGCATGCTCGACGATCGGGCAATCTTCAGAACACTCGCGGCCGCATTCGTCGACGCCTTGAAGGATCCCTGAGCACGAATTTCCGATAGCTTCTTCGGCGGCGATTCCGAATAACTCGGCTGCGCTCTCGTTCCACGCCGTGATCATTCCCAAATGGTCCAGAGCGTACGCCGCATCGCCGGTTCCGGCAACCAGTTTTCTGACCTCGATCAGATCCATTAGACAAACGCATCAGATAAATGATGCAAAGTGATTATTGTCGATGAGGGACCAAAAATTCAAACATTTACGTGATGCTCGCGGCATCTCTTTGCAAAGGAGACGCCAGAACGAACTCGAGCATCGAGGGAGGAAACGATGCCAGTTAAGATCTATGCAGGTGTTTGGGGTTTGGGAATAGTTGCGGTGCTGCTGACTTATCTACTCGGCTATTTTACACCGACGGTCGCTGTCGCTTTTGGCTTTATGAGCTTTGGCGCAGTGTTCATGGGAATGATGGGTGTGCTGCCGATGACTGTTGCTCCGCACGACAAGCACTAAACGGTCACTGCGGGGAGCAAAGACCCCTTAGGATCAGATGCGAAGGCGTGTCCGTCCTCGATCTTGCCAATGAGGCCGTGAAACACGATGTCGCTTTCCCCGTTGACGACGACTACTACATCGCCTGGGCTGCAGGTCTTTTCATCGACCGGAAATTTGATAATGGTCGCGTTTCCATTGGAGTTGGCGACCGCTTCGAATTCGAAGGTCTCGGCGTTAAAGCTTAGGGTCTGACAAAAGGCGACTTCCATAAATTAGATTAGACCACAGTTCCCTCTCACATGTCAGTCGCCGGTTCGAGGTCTACGGTTATCGCGTCATGATCAGAAAGCGGTCTCTGCTGGTCATCGACCAGCCCCCCGACCGTTTTCGGCCTCGAACCGGCAGCAAGCTTAAAGCCTTTCGCTGCGATCCAATCAAGGCGTGCCGAGACTTTCCCTCCAACGCGCCCGGCTGCCCAAAAGATGAACGGGAAGCACCACGCGGGAACCCAATCTCCCAGATTCGTGTTCTTTTCGATGCTCGCGACGTCGTAGTGCAGTGTTCCTTGCCCGATATTGTTCAAGTCGCGGAATCGGTAACCTCGTCGTTCGAGATCGTCGAACATCGGTTTTTCAAAGTAGCGTTCAGGATGCGGCAGGTGGTTTAAGGCAACGTTCTTCGGCCCCATCATCACGCGTCGCCAATAGCCGAAGATCGCCCGCGTTCCGCTTTGTGAATTGAATCCGGTGGTATTCCAATCGCCGCCGACGATCGTCGATAGCGGTTCGAGCGTATCCAGATGATCGAGGATCAGACGCATTTGCAACCGCCGGTGTTCTCGCGAGCAATGCGCATCCAGATGAACGGTCACGGCTCGAAACAAACCCGCCGGATGTTCGATGTCGGCGATCAATGCGCGCAGGTAGCCGAGGCGTTTCTCCTTGCCCCACATCTTGTCCTTGCCGTTCGGCAATGCAACAGTTTGCAAGTTTCGCATCGGCCAGGGCGACATCATTGCCAGGCCGTGGATCGAAGCGGTATTCTCGCCTTCCATTTCCGATTCGACGCCGCTTCCTTTCTGCAAAGCTATATAAACGGGGGCGAAAGCGTAATTTAGCCCGAGCTTTTTGGCGAGTTCGCGAGCGACGAAACGATTGCCGCTACGGGCCATTCCGTGATCGAGCTCCGTCAGAAGGAGAACGTCTCGGCCCGCGAGATCAGGATTTGAAGAGAGTGCCTCGGCAATACCGTCGTAGATATTTCCACGCTCTAGATTCCAGGCCAGAACGCGTATCGCGTCACGACCATCCGGCTCGGCCTCGCAGAATTCCTCCACGACGATCGAATTCAGAATTCCCTCGGCCTCGGCCTTGATCTCGTCCCACAATGCCGATCTTTCCAGTTCCGGGGTCGATTCGAATCGAAGAAGCTCGGGAAAGTACCTATTCAGACCATGTTCGAGAATAGACGGGGGCCCGACCCGATCGGCTGCGTGCGACATAGAAATGGAGAGAATACAGTTTGGACCGCGGGATCGCTAGTCGTCGTGCCGCTCCTTTACCGGTGCAACGACGAGGAAATCGGCGGTGATCCGCTCGGTGTAAGACGTCAGAAGCTCGGCTACGCGGTCGCTCTTCGCGGATCTGAGGATCATTCCGACGTGCTTCGGTTTCTTGACGCGATAGACGATCTCTTCGTCGGCATACTGTGACGTGTCGGGCTCATCGACGTTTGCCAGAGCGAGAACGACGCCGGCGTGGTCCTTTCGAAGTTTGGGCAGCGAATACGGATTTTCGTCGTCAGAGATTTCGAGCTTTGCCCATTCGCGCCACAGGTTAAAGCCGCAGGCGTGTTCGAGAACATTTGCGATATATGCTCCGCCGACGCGGCACGCCACCTCAAGCAGATAGAATTCGCCGGTTTCGTCGCTCTGCAAAAACTCAGCGTGCGAGACTCCGCGGTCGTAATCAAAAGCCATCAGTAGAGCCCGGTTCAGCGTTTCGAGTTGCTTTCTTTCCTTCGACTTGTACGGCGTGATGAAAGACGTAAAAACACCGCCGTGATGCGAAACCTTGAAAGGCGTCGTTCCGTACTGACTGACCCCGCAAGCGAGTACTTTGCCGTCGGCAACAACGCTATCGACGTGATAAACACGGCCCTCGATGAACCTTTCGATCAGAAACTGCGACGGATGGTCGCGCCATGTATTGCGGTTGTCGAGGTCCATCAAAACGCGCCAAACGTCTTCCGCCGTCTCGCATTTTCGAATGCCGAAGGCCGAAACCTCGTTCCGGGGCTTCACGATCCACGGCCCCGGAACGCTCGACAGGTAATGATTTACCTCTTCCGCGTTGAAAGCACCTGTGTAATCGGGACAAGGAATGCCGGCCGAAGCTGCGATGTTCCTCATCGCATATTTATCGCGAAAACGCAGGGCGAACGAACGGCTCATCCCAGGTAAATTGAGATGTTCGCGTGCCATCGCGGCGGTCAGCACGTCAAATTCGTCGAGTCCCACGACCTTGTCGATCTTTCGCGAGCCGGCTAGATTCGTGACAGCCCTGACATAATCGAGCACGCCGGCGTCATTTTCGACCGTTCGTGTGTCGTCGATCGCGGTCCAAGGCCACGGCTCGTCGAGCAATTTCTTACGCGTTACGAGTGTTACATGCCAGCCAGCGTTCTGGCATTCCTCGATAAATTCCCCACCCTTGTAATCGCTTGCGATGATCGCAATGTGCTTTTGCATAAACCGGTCGTGTACCGAATCTCCGTCGACTCTCGAAGAAAGACCTTGATTTTATTTTGAAATAAAAGAATGGCACAATTTACGGGCTAGGACAACGAAAATCACACGCTGGCAGAGCCGAAAACCGGTAACTTCGGAGAAAAAATGGGCGACATCGATCTGATCAATCTACTTAGTCATCTGATCATCTATATGGTGGTTCTGCTTCTGGCAATTTCGGCCCACGAAGCCGGCCACGCATGGATGTCGTACAAGTTTGGCGACGACACGGCGTATATGCTCGGCCGCGTAACGCTCAACCCCGTCTCGCACACCGATCCGATCGGCACTCTGTTGATACCGATCGTTGCGTTCGTTCTGGGAACTATGGGCGGAGCTCTTGGGAGCATTCCACTCATCGGCTGGGGCAAGCCGACGCCCGTAAATCCCCGCAAATGGACCAATTACAAGCTCGGCAACGTGATGGTCTCGATCGCGGGAGTGCTGGCAAACCTGATACTCCTGATCATCGGCCTTGTGATCGCAAAGGTGCTGATGGTCACGCTCGGATATACGCCCGAGAGCATCCTGGGCAGATCGGCCGATCCGCTGGGAATTTTTGTAAGGAATCTGATGTTCCTCAATCTCTCGCTATTCGTATTCAACCTTTTGCCCTTCCCGCCGCTTGATGGCAGCAAGATACTGGCGACGTTCCTGCCTGACAGTGCCCAACCGGCACTCAATATGCTCGAGCAGTACGGGTTCCTGATCCTGATGTTTCTGATCTATATCGGAGTTTTCAGTATTATCATCTACCCCTTCTGGATCGGCTTACGGGCTTTGGTCTTCGCGATCTACTAAGAAATGACACGCAAACGCATCTTCAGCGGCGCTCAGCCGACGGGAAAACTGCACATCGGTAATTACCTGGGAGCCCTAAAGAATTGGGTCGCTCTACAGGACGAGTACGAGGCCTTCTACTGCATCGTCAATCTGCATGCGATAACTCTCCCGAAAGATCCTGCCGAACTGCGTGCCGCGACGCTCGATCTCGCACGCGTGTACCTCGCCGCCGGGATCGATCCCGCGAAATCGACGATCTTTATTCAATCGGACGTTGCCGAACATGCGGAACTGACCTGGATACTCTCGTGCATCGCGCGACTCGGCGAACTTGAGCGGATGACGCAGTTCAAGGACAAGGGAAAAGGCAACACCGAGCGTGCTGGTGTCGGGCTGCTTACCTATCCGATCCTGATGGCGTCCGACATTCTGCTCTATCAGACCGATCTCGTCCCTGTCGGGCAGGACCAGAAGCAGCATCTCGAACTCTGCCGCGACCTTGCGGGACGCTTCAATCGCGACTACGGAGAGACATTCAAGATCCCCGAGCCGTACATTCCCAAAGCCGGTGCGAGCATCAAATCGCTTCAGGACCCCGAACGAAAAATGTCGAAATCCGACGAGAACGCGGCCGGTTCGATCTTTCTGATGGACGACGCCGCCACCGTCACCAAAAAGATCAAGCGCGCTGTTACTGACAGCGGCACCGAGATCAATTTTGACGAATCCCGGCCCGCGATCAGCAATCTGCTGACGATCTATCAACTGCTGACTGGAAAAAGCAGCGAAGAATGTGTCGACCACTTCGCCGGCAAGGGTTACGGCCATTTCAAAGCCGAACTCGCCGAGGTTACGGTGGAATTCCTGCGGCCGTTTCAGGAACGCGTTGCTGAATTTGATGACGACACGTTGAAACGAGTTCTCGCGGACGGGGCGGAAAGAGCCCGTTCGATCGCGGCTGAAACGCTTCACGACGTTTATTCAAAGATGGGTATCGCATAAAGGTCGACTCGAGATGCTAAACATCCTCGATCTATAGCGGATTCCTTCAATTCTTTGGCGGTTAAAAGAGGATTAATATGAAGTATTATCGTGCGTCCCTTTCGTTGGCTTCTCTTCTCTTGGTTCTAGCCGCTTTTGCTCAGTCCGGGCTTCACGCTCAAACCGCACAACCTGCGACAGATCCCAGGCTCACCGTCGAACGCATTTTCGCGAGTAGCGAGTTTCAACCGGAGCGGTTTGGCGGGTTTCGATCGCTGAAGGACGGCAACTCTTACGCCAAGTTCGAGCCGTCGGAAAAGGTCACAGGTTCGATGGACCTAGTGCGATATCAGATCGATACGAATAAACGCGACGTATTGCTTTCCGCCGAAAGGCTGATCCCTGCAGGCGAAACGAAGCCGCTCCAGCTGCACGGCTACGACTGGTCGGCCGACGATAAGCGGTTGCTCATCTACACGAATTCGCAAAAGGTCTGGCGTTACAACACTCGCGGCGATTATTGGGTCTTGGACATGGCGAGCGGCAAGCTCACAAAGCTCGGCGGCGACGCGAAGCCGGCGACACTGATGTTCGCCAAATTCTCGCCCGACGGCACTAAGGTCGGCTATGTTCGCGAAAATGATTTATATGTCGAAGACGTTGTCGGCGGCCGGATCACGCGGTTGACCAAAGACGGCTCGCCGACGATGATCAACGGAACTAGTGACTGGGTCAACGAAGAGGAATTCGACCTGCGTGACTGCTGGCGCTGGAGTCCGGACAGTAAGTCGATCGCGTTCTGGAATTTCGACGCTTCGGGTATCGAAGATTTTGTACTCGTCGACTATACAAAGGGCCTTTATCCCGTCATTACCAAGATCCCGTATCCAAAGACCGGAACACAAAATGCGGCTGTCCGTGCCGGCGTCGTTCCGGCATCGGGTGGTGCGATCCGCTGGCTCGAAACGCCGGGCGATCCGCGTAATCACTATATCGTCTCGATCGACTGGTCGAGTCCGAGCGAGATCTATCTGCAGCACTTCAACCGCCTGCAGAACACGCTCCAGGTGCTGGTCGCTGATGCTCGCACGGGCAAGTCCCGCTCCATCCTTACTGAAAAGGACGATACGTGGGTCGATCTGACGCTGCACGACATGCGTTGGCTCGACGGCGGAAAGAAATTCCTGTGGGTCAGCGAACGCGACGGCTGGCGGCGGCCTTATTCGGTCTCGGCAAACGGTACCGACCTCAAGCCGTTGACCAAGGGAGCATTCGACGCTATGAGCATCCAGTCGGTCGATGAAACGGGCGGTTGGATCTACTACATCGCGTCACCGGATAACGCGACCCAAAGATACCTGTATCGCTCAAAGCTTGACGGGTCCGGAGCCGACGAACGTGTGACACCGGCCGATTTCCGCGGTTGGAATACGTACAACTTTTCACCGAACAGCAAGTGGGCCATTCAAACGTCTTCTTCGTGGGGAACGCCAGCCCGCATAGACCTGCTTCGACTGTCCGACAAGACCATTTCTCGCAATATCGTCGCCAATAAGGTTCTTCGTGGGAAAATTGAGGCTCTCGCACGCGGGCCGCACGAATTCTTCCGAATTGATATCGGCGACGGGATGCAGCTCGATGGCTGGATGATGAAACCGCCCGGCTTTGACCCCGCTAAGAAGTATCCGATCCTGTATTACGCCTATACCGAGCCGGCCGGCACGACCGTCAACGATCAATGGACCGGTGCCCAGTATGCGTGGTTTCTGATGCTTACGCAGCAAGGTTACGTCGTCGCGAGCGTTGACAATCGCGGAACGCCTTCACCGCGTGGCCGTGCATTTCGCAAGAGCATCTACCGCAAGATCGGCGTCCTAAGTTCCAGCGACCAGGCTGCGGCCGTCAAGTCGATGCTGGCCAAAATGCCTTACCTTGACGCTTCGCGCGTCGGCATCTGGGGCTGGAGCGGCGGCGGCGTAGCGACATTGAACGCGATGTTCCGCTACCCGGATGTCTACAAAGTCGGTATGGCTGTCGCACCGGCACCGGACAACCGCTATTACGATACGATCTACACCGAACGCTACATGGGCTTGCCAAAGGACAACGCGAAGGATTATGAGAACACTTCCGCTACGACCTTTGCACAGAATCTAAAAGGCGATCTGCTCATCGTCCATGGCACCGGTGATGACAATGTTCATTACCAACAGACGGAGGTCCTGATCGACAAACTGATCGCCCACAACAAGCACTTCACGATCATGCCGTACCCAAATCGAACGCATTCGATCTCGGAGGGTGACGGAACGACACTGCATCTCTACAGCTTGCTCACACGATATTTGAACGAGCATCTTCCGCGGAACCCGGAGGCTCCGGCGATCATTCCTTGAGGGAATCGTTGTAACATATCCGTATATGCCAAAGATCACGGTCTACGAAAAACCGACCTGCACCACCTGCCGACAGCTTAGCAAGCTCCTTGAGGAAAAGGGCATCGATTGGAAAAAGGTCAATTATTTCATCGAGCCGTTCACAGAGAACAAGCTCAAATCGCTTCTGAAAAAGACCGGAATGAAACCGTTCGACGTACTGCGACGCGGCGAGCCTGATTTTAAGCTCGCAGGGATCGATAAGAATTCCAGCGATAAAGACGTGATCGCGGCGATGGTTAGGTATCCGTCGATCATCCAGCGGCCGATCGTCGAGGTTGGCGATAGGGCCGTACTCGCACGGCCGATCGAGAGAGTTTCTGAGGTCCTCGGCGGATAATGAAGCGTTTTCTAGCGATTTGCGGAATGCTCTTGTTCTCGTTTAGTGCGGGATGCGACCTACGCAACGAGACAGCTAAGAGGGGCGTCGAGAAATTCGCGTCTTCGCCGACACCGCCGCTACAGCCCGCTCCGACGCCGACGCCGGTCGATCCCGCGTTAGTCGTTAAGGTCGATACGACGCAGGAAGGCGATACGATCTTCGTCAACGGATTTAAGGAACCCGGCTCGGCAAGCTGTACCAAATTCAACCGCGTACTCGTCAATGGCGACGACAACACGGTGACTATCAAAGGCGTTTGCAGTCAGATCATGATCAACGGTGACCGCAACAACCTCACCGTTGAGGCCTCCGCCGAATTCGTCTTAAACGGCACGGAAAACGAGATCAAGTATTCCCGAATTGCAAACGGAAAATGGCCGTCGATCACCGAGGGACGTCCTGGCAATCTGATCGAATTGGTCGCTGGAAATTCAAAACTGAAATGAGTCAAACAAACGGAAACGGACATAACCCAAAGCCTAAAAATGTTCTCGGCGGCGAGCTTGAGTCGTGCTGTACCGATCCGATGACCGGATTCTATCGCGATGGCTATTGTCGAACCGGTGTCGACGATACCGGCCGTCACACGGTCTGTATCGAGGCGACCGATGAGTTTCTAGCATTCTCAAAGAGCGTCGGTAACGATCTTTCCACGCCGATGCCGCAATACGCATTTCCCGGCCTGAAAGAGGGCGACAAATGGTGCCTGTGCATGCTCCGCTGGCGTGAAGCTCTCGAACACGGCATGGCTCCGCGCGTCTATCTCGAAGCGACGCACGAAGCCGCTCTCACGGTCGTTTCGCTGGAAGACCTTCGTCGCTACGCTGTCGTGAAGGGTTGACGGTGCAGTATTTCCCTCTCGCGCTTCCCCATTCGGTTTACATAGCATTCCGTGCTTAAATTAACCGGCGAACCGAATGGATAATCTGAAAAAATCTGAAATCGGGCTTTACGGCCTGACCATGATCGCGATCGGCTCGTGCATCGGTTCCGGGATCTTCAGGACGCCTTCCGAGATCGCGGGATATCTGCCGAGCGAAGGACTTATGCTGCTGGTCTGGGCGGTCGGCGGCGTCATTTCGCTGTGCGGCGCGCTTACTTTCGCCAAGATCGCGGCCCAATTCCCGCACGTGGGTGGTTTCTATGTTTTCCTTCGCGAAGCGTATGGAAAGCTACCTGCGTTTCTTTTTGGCTGGTCGATGCTGCTCGTGATCAACACCGGATCGCTCGCGGCCCTTAGCCTTGTGTTCACGTCGTACTTGTCTTCGTTCTTCCCTATTTCCGAAAACGAACAGGTTTTGGTCGCCGTCATAACCATCTCACTGCTGACGATCCTGAACATTCTTGGGGTTAAGTTCGGCAACTTGTACGCGAGCATCTTTACGTCGGCGAAACTGCTCGGGATTATGTTCGTCGTATTCCTTGGCCTCTTTTTTGGCACGAACCAGAATGTCGATCTCGCGAATACGGCCTATGCCGCCGGAACGAATAACTTGCCTCTGATATCAGCTTTCGGACTCGCTTTGATCGGCGTTACGTTCTCATTCGGCGGCTATCAGCATGCTACTTTCGTTGCTGCAGAGGTGAAGAACGCAGCGACTATCGTACCTCGAGCTCTCGTCATCGGCATCGCAATAGTGTGTCTTGCATATCTGACGATAAACATCGCGTATCTCCAGTTCCTTCCGATCGAGCAGATCGCCGCTTCAAAAAGCGTCGCATCCGATGCGATCAACACGATCTGGAACTTCGGCGGTAAATTCGTCTCGTTCATGATCATCGTCTCGGTCGTAGGCACGATCGGCATCTACATTCTGACCGCTCCTCGCATCTACTTCGCGATGGCAGATGACGGTGTTTTCTTCAAGCGGTTTGCCGAGATACATCCTAAATTCGGCACTCCAGTGTGGGCGATCGCGTTTCAGTCACTTTGGACGATCGTCCTGCTCATTTTCTGGAAAACATTCTCAAATCTGATAACCTTCGTCGTTTTCGTTGACAGTATCTTTTTCTTTGTTACGGCACTGACCTTCTTTGTTCTCATCCGTTCAAAGAGACTGTCGGGGATAATAATCGCCCTGATTTTTCTCGCGATGACGGGTTTTATTGTGCTAAATACGCTATACGAAAAGCCCTGGGAGGCGGTCGCCGGACTCATCTTTCTGGCTATCGGATCGATATTTTTCCTGTTTTTCCGTCGCGGACGCCCGGAACTCGTATGATGAACGAGACATTTATCCTCAACCAGCTTGGCGAAGACCGCGAGAGCTACTTGAACTCGGTCGCCCCGCCGATCATTCAGACGAGTAATTTTGCCTACAGAACGATCGACGAATTTGCCGAGGCGGTCGCCAACGAAAAAGACATCCCTATCTATTCGCGCGGCAACAATCCGACGGTCAACATGCTCGCCGAAAAGATCGCCGCGCTCGAAGGTGCGGAAGATTGCCTCATGGTCGGCAGCGGCGCCGCAGCGATCACCAACGCCGTAATGTCGCAGGTAAATGCCGGCGATCACATCGTGTCGGTCCGCGATCCATACACTTGGGCGGCACATCTGATGACCGGAATTCTGCCGCGATTCGGCGTGGAGACGACATTCGTCGACGGCACGACAATCGAGAATGTTAAAAATGCCATCAAATCGAATACGAAGCTGATCTATCTCGAATCACCCAATTCGTGGACATTCGAACTGCAGGACCTCGCCGCGGTCGCTCAGGTGGCCAAGCAACGAGGCATTGCGACCCTCGTCGACAACAGCTATTGCACCGCATTGTGCCAACGGCCCATCAATCTGGGCATCGATCTTGTAGTTTATTCTGCGACCAAGTATTACAACGGCCACAGCGACGTCGTCGCCGGAGCCATCTGCGGCTCGAAGGACAAGATCGCGCAGATCTTTCGCCACGAATACATGACCTTTGGCAACATTCTGGCGCCGATGAACGCGTGGCTAATGCTGCGCAGCCTGCGGACGCTGCCGTTGAGGTTGAAGCGATCATCGGAAAGCACGCAGAAGGTCCTCGAATTCCTCAGGAGTTCCGACAAGATCGAGCGGATCTGGTATCCGTTCGACGAGAAGAGCCCGCAGATCGAACTTGCCCGCGAGCAAATGAAAATGCCGATGGGCATGTTCACTATCTCTCTGAAAACAAAGGACGTTACCGCGATCAAACGCTTCTGCGAAACGCTGCGATACTTCCTGATCGCCGTGTCCTGGGGCGGTTACGAATCACTCATAATGCCAAAATGCGCCTTCGTTCCCGCCGACGATCCTCGCGTCAGCATGATCCGAATGTACATCGGCCTCGAAGACGCGGATGTGCTGATCGACGATCTTTCGGCCGCCCTGGCATTGTTACCGTCACAGAGCGTCTGATCTCTCCCCGTCTTCTTTGCGTTGTTTTTTTCTTCGCGTCCTTTGCGTCTTTGCGTTAATACAGTCTTGTTTCACGCAAAGACGCCAAGACGCAAAGAAGGACCAACCAGTGGGGTAGCACCGCATCCTTTATACAACGCTGGGTTTACGCTAGTATCTTCTATTCATGCAGGAAGCGTCAGAACAGCTTCATTTCGACTTTCATACCGAGACGGCCCAGATCGTCGGCGGAAAGTCCGAAGACCTTTCGATAAAGCTCGGCGATTTTGCCGGGCCGCTCGATCTGCTTCTGTATCTCATCAAGCAGGAAAAGGCGAATATCTTTGACATACCGATCGCCCGCATCACCGAGAAGTATCTCGAATATATTCGTTTGATGAAGAGCCTCGACATCGCGGTGGCGGCTGACTTTCTCGTGATGGCCGCGACGCTGATCGAGATCAAGTCGAAGATGCTCCTGCCGCGCGATCCCAAAGCAACGGAGGACGAAGAGGAGTTTGAAGACCCGCGGCAGGAACTCGTCGACCGCCTGCTCGAATACGAAAAGTTCAAGTCGGCGGCCGGTATGCTATACGAGCGTTCGACCATTGAGCAGGCTGTTTTCACTCGCGGACCTATCGAGTCGGATGAAAACAATGCGGAGATCGACGCGACCGTTTTCGACATCCTGACCGTCTTTCAAAAGATCGTCGCCCGGCACAAGGACGAGATCAAAATGGAGATCGAGCGCGAAGAGATCTCGCTCGCCGACATGATCAAAAGCCTCAGAAAACGGCTCGCCGATGAAGGCGAATTGAACCTGATGATCTTTTTTGAGGAAATGCGTTCAAAACGAGAGTTAGTGACGGCCTTCATCGCGATCCTCGAGATCGTCCGCTCAGAGAGTGTCAAACTGATCCAAAGAAAGACCTTCGGCGACATCATTTTGAAACTCGACCCCGCAAAATAGCTCGTCCAGGTTGCGCTCTCGTGTTCGCCGATCCTATTCTTTAGAATCCGCAAATGGAAGAAGAAGAACAAGTTGAAGTAGAGATAAAGGCCCGTCCGCTGGCCGAGTTGGTCGCGCTCGTCGAGGCTCTGATATTCGTTGCCGACGAACCCGTTACGACAAAGGTGCTCGCCGAGGTGCTCGAGGAAGAGAAAGAGAGCGTAGCAGCGGCGATCGAACAGCTTCGAGCCGACCTCGAAGAACGCGGAGCCGGCCTGCAGGTCCGCGAGATCGCCGGCGGCTGGCAACTGTCTACCCGCGTCGAGTTTCACGAAGAAGTTCGCCGTTTTCTCAAAACACGGCCGTCGGCAAAGCTGTCGCTTGCTTCGCTCGAAACTCTCGCTGTTATTGCCTACAAACAGCCTGTAACTGTACCTGAGATCTTAGAGATCCGCGGCGTTCAGTCGGCTTCGGCGATCAAGACACTGCTCGACAAACGACTGATCGTCGCAAAAGGCCGCAAAGAGACCGTCGGCCGGCCGATGATGTACGGCACGTCTAAGGAATTCCTTCTCCAGTTCGGGCTCAAAGACCTCACGGAGCTGCCGAGCATCGAAGATTTCGAGGACCTGGTGCAATAGTGCCTTTGGAGATACCTGATGAGCTCCAGAGTTTTCGGTTTCGCTACACACCGATCGCGGAACGAATACTTGGGGCCGTGCTGATCGTCGCGTCGCTAACCGTCTTTGCATTTCTTGCCCGAGCGATCTTCCTAAGCGGCGGAGATCCTGACAACGTCGAAAGTTCGCTTCTGTTCATTACGTTAACGATCGTGCTCTGTGGGGACATTTGGTTCCACACGAGTATCACCTCTCTGATCGCGCCTCCGGTAAATGAGATCGCGATCGATCCAAAGGCCCGTTTTGTGGATCTGACCCGTTTGCGGATCTACGGATCGCATACGGATCGATATTTTTTCCATCAGATCGAAAAATTCAGGTCACACAAACGAAAGCGTTTCTTTGTGAAGACATATTTTATGGAGGTCATCCTCGTGAACAAGACTAAGATCTTCATCCAGATACCGATCGGCGAAGAGCAGCATGAGGTTACGAAATTCATAAAGAAACTGAATAAGATCATCAGGTCTGACGCTCCCTCGGTTCATCCTGTGCGAGAATAGGTCGAGTCAGTATTTCTCAATATGAAACTTCAGATAATCGGCGACGGAGCCTTTGGAACATTTCTCACGGAGTTGCTCGATCCGGTTTTCGAGCTTGACGTCAACGCCGATAGCGTCGTGCTTGCGGTGCCGATCTCCGCCTATGACAGTCTGGCTTCGGGGCATCGCGACAGGCATTTGATCAATGTCTGCAGCGTTCAAAAGCCAAGCACTGAGATGGCGATGCGATACACGCCGAACGTCACGTCGATCCACCCCCTTTTTGGCAAACGGACGCCGTCGGATAAACGCAGCTCGATCTTGACTAACACGGTTCCTGGGAATTCGGAATTTGCTGCCGCCGAGGCCGAATTTCTCGAAAAGTTCTCATCGGTTTCAACGATCAAACGGACCGATCCGGCCGGCAAGCCGTTCACGCCCGATTCGCATGATCAACTGATGGCAAAGACACACGTCGCGGCAGTCGTCGCAGCCCGTCAGATGAAGGTCTTCGTCGATCGGGCGAGCGATATCCCCGACGAGTACATCCCGAACAGCTTTCGCCTGATGCGCGAGTTCGTAAACACGCTCGAAGACATGCCGCACGGCACCATCGAGAGCATCATGGCAAATCCCTATTTCTAATGGCAGAAAGATTGCAAAAGTTAATTGCTCAGGCCGGGATCGCTTCGCGGCGTGCCGCCGAAGACCTGATCAAGAACGGTGAAGTTTCCGTCAATGGCGAGATCGTCACCGAACTCGGCACCAAGGCCGACCCGGCGAAAGATCACATCAAGGTCCGCGGCAAGCTGATCAATTCCAAGCTCGAACGCCGCGAACATGCCTACATTCTCGTCAATAAGCCGAAAGGCTATCTCTCAAGCGCCGCTGATCCCGAGGGCCGAAAACTCGTTGTCGATCTCGTAAAAGGCCATGGTCGGCTGTTCCCTGTCGGACGTCTCGATTTCAATACAGAGGGTTTGATAATCCTCACAAATGACGGCGAATTCTCGAATCACGTCGCTTCGTCAAAGAAGATCCCGAAGGTCTACGAGGTAAAGGTGAAAGGCCTGCCGACCGCGGTCGCGATCCGCAAATTGGCCCGCGGTGTCATGCTCGAAGACGGCTTCAAGACCGCCCCGGCCGAGATTCGCGAGCTAAAGCCGACCGAGAAGAACGGCTGGTACGAGGTCACGCTTCACGAAGGCCACAATCAGCAGATCCGCAAGATGTTCGACGCGATCGGCCACTCGGTCGTCAAACTTCGCCGAACCAAGATCGGCGGCGTCCAGGACCCGAACCTCAAACCCGGAGCAAGCCGCCCGCTTACCAAACTCGAATACGATCAGCTTTTGGGAAAGGCCCCGATCGCGGCGAAGCCAAAGAGAAGGACCTAGTCTTTGCGTCTTTGCGAGCTTTGCGTGAAGAAAGTGGCTTTCACGCAAAGCGGCCAAGAACGCAAAGAAAGACCGCAAAATACGTAACGACTCTACCTAATCAACGCTCGGTGCTCGACCATCAGGCATGCGTCCTGCACGACCTTAATGCCCGCGTCGGCCAGGTGTTCGGCGACTTCATCGTTCGTGATGCCGAGCTGAAACCACACGGCTTTTGGCTTTTTCTGCAGTATCTCAAACGTGTGCCGCGAAACGTCTTCCGAACGCCGGAACACATTCAGCAGATCGATCTCGCCCGGCACCTGCGTCAGATCGCGATAGACGGGCTTGCCGAGTATCTCGGTGACCTCGGGATAATATACCGGCACCGGAATGATCTCGTAGCCGTGATCGGCCATGTACTTTGGCACGTAAAACGCCGGCTGCCCCGCGTGCGACTCGGGCTTGATGCCGAGCACCGCGATCGTCCTCGTTCCCGCCAGCAGTTCTCGTATCTCGTCGTCGGTAGTCAGGAAATTCTTGTGCACCGTCATAAGACAATTATACCGCCAGTTGTTTCGAATAGGGTGCGATCAATAGCGACGGGTCGACGGCTCCGTTCATTTGCCCCAAACGCTGGGTTATGCGACCATAACTATTTGTTATTTACGCAATTATGAACTTTGAGCTATCCGAAGACCAGTTACAGATAAAATATAGCGTCCGCGAGTTTGCCGAGAGCGAGATACGTCCCAACGTGATGGAATGGGACGAATCGCAGCACTTTCCGGCGGAGCTTCGTCCTAAGCTTGCCGAACTCGGCTTGCTGGGCGTCCTTTTTCCTGAAGAATACGGCGGTGCGGGCCTCGGCTATATCGAATACGCAACCATTATCGAAGAGATCGGGCGTGTGTGCGGTTCGGTCGGATTGTCGGTCGCGGCTCACAATTCGCTTTGCTCGAACCACATCTATATGTTCGGCAGCGAAGAGCAGAAGCAGAAGTACCTCGTGCCGCTCGCTCAGGGCGAGAGTTTCGGGGCGTGGGGATTGACCGAATCGCAGGCCGGATCGGACGCATCGGGCACGCGGACCTACGCCGTCGAGTCGAACGGCGGTTGGAAGGTAAACGGTTCGAAGAATTTCATCACACACGCCCTGTCCTGCGAAACGCTCGTCGCCGTCGCGGTCACCGACAAGGAAAAAGGTAACCGCGGCATTTCGGCGTTCATCTTCGACAAGACGATGGAGGGCTTTCGCGGAGATAAGAAGGAGAACAAGCTCGGAATGCGTGCCAGCGAGACAGCGTCGGTCGTGTTTGAGGATTGTTACGTTCCGCGCGAAAACCTGCTCGGCAACGAGGGCGAAGGCTTCCTGCAATGTATGCAGGTGCTCGACGGCGGACGAATCTCGATCGCGGCGCTCTCGGTGGGCATCGCGCAGGGTGCCTACGAAGCGGCGGTGAAGTACGCAAGGGAACGCCAGCAGTTCGGCAAGCCGATCGCGGAGTTTCAGGCGATCCAGTTCAAGCTGGCTGATATGGCGACGCAGATCGAATGCTCCCGTTTGCTCACGCTCCAGGCCGCAGCGGCCAAGGACGCCGGCAAACCCGTCACGCAAAAGTCAGCGATGGCTAAGTTATATGCATCTGAGACGGCCGTCCGAGCTTCCGAAGAATCTGTCCAGATCCACGGTGGCTACGGCTATACGAAAGACTATCCGGCGGAAAAATACTGGCGCGATTCCAAGCTCTGCACGATCGGCGAGGGCACCAGCGAAATTCAGAGGATCGTCATCGCTAAGCAATTGCTTCGCGAGATGTAGAAGTTTTCGCCCGCACCCCCATTATCTAACGTCACTTTTCGAGCGAACGAAGCGTTTCCGCGGCCTTGGCCGCCTGTACAATGTCGAACTGCGGATTCATCTTTAGTGCCAATGATAGATACCGTCTGGCACTCTCTTTGTCGCCGGCCGCGTTTTCGATCATTCCGGCGTGGTATGCGATGAGAGCGTCATTCGGCCCGAGTCTGAGAGCTTCTTTTATGATCTTGCGCGCCTCGTGAGTGTCGCCGTTTTTGTACAGGCACCATGCATAAGTGTCTGACGCGTAAAGGTCTTTTTGCACCGCGTGGTCGTCCCGGGCTATAGTTAACGCCTGCTCGAGGTTTATGCCTTTATCTGCCCAGTAAAGAGCGACGCGGTGCGCATCGTGCGTGTATGGAAAATGCTTTTCTCCGTTTTCCGCAAGCCGATACTGAGCGAGGGCCAGGTCTTCGCGGCCCATCCGCTGATAAATATCGCCGAGCAGGACCACGTTAGACGTCTGCGGCGCGATCGAATTCGCCGACATCATCAGCTCCGCTGCTTCCTCAAATCTCGCCTTAGCCGCCAGCGTTCGGGCCTTTCCGGCAAGAGCGAGGTCGTACTTTGGCAGAACGGACAGGGCCTCGTCGAAAGTCCGCTCTGAATCATCGTAAGATCCGTGCTTCCAATATTCACTTCCGAGTTGGGCAAGACAGTAGGCGACCGCCTCTTGATCGGCAGGATCAGCGGTGCGAGCCGCGAGTTTGTATGCCTCAACCGCACCTCTGTGATCACCGTGAAGCGAACGCAAATTCGCCACACGTGCATAAGACGAGCTATTTGGCCGCAGATCTACCATCTTCTGGGCCCACTCGACTCCCTTTTCATAGTTGCCAAGCTCGGTATTTGCGTCCGCCAGCAGTCCGTAAATGAACGCATCGTTTGGGACTTCCTCCTCAAGTTGCGTAGCGATCTCCAGGCCTTGCGCGAACTCGTGATCGCTGAGCATTACCGACGCCTTAAGCTTCCGAGCAGGAACATCGGCGGGAGCGATCTCGAGTGCTCGTTCGATCGCCTCGGCTGCGTTCGTGTAATGCGAATGGTCGCCAGTTCGGCGTGCGAGCCTGATGTGTGCCCCGGCCAGTTGAACGTGTCCCGATGCCCGGTCAGGAAACGCTGAGATCGCGACCTGTGCCGCTACGATCTCAGGGTCGGCGACGACCGCTGCCGAGGGATTTGAAGCCGAAGAGACCTCGGGGCCCGCGGCGCACCCGATGCCAATAAATGCGACACTTGCTGCCAGCGCAGCAAACAGATAAGTGCTTTTCATAATTGCTCCGAGAATTGTGTAATAGGATCGGGAGTGCTGCATCTCTGCGGCACTCCCAAGTACTCTGAGATCCTCGTTCATCAACGGGTTAACGTCCCGATCGGATCGACAGTGGGGATCAGCGACGAATCCCTCGATTCCCGCTGCGGCCGCTGCTGATTAGACGTTCGCGGCTGATTGCCTGCATTTGGCGGCAGAAGATATGGAAAGCGCGTCAGAAGCGACCCCTCCGGATTGAAGCTGACGCCATCACCAAGGGCGTTGTTCGGAGCCACGTTCGTGGCAGGCGTAAAGGGCGTACCACCTGCGACCGCCCGGAGAGCGATATCGGTCACGTCGTCGAAAACGCGTCGGCCATTGGGAAAGCCCGCAACATCGCCGCCAAGCAGTCCGAGCCTGTTTTGGTTGGCGATCGGCGTCGGCGGAATAGCCACATTTAATCGCAGATACTCGTGGGGAACACCGTCGGAAAGAAATGTAGTGTAGTTGGGCCCCGTCACCGAGTTAACCGGTATTCCGGTAGCGAAGATCTGGACCAGATCGTTACGGGGCGGCGGCGGGATATTGATACCATAAACGGCGGCCAGCAAGCGTGAGATCTCAGGATCGGTCACCGCCTGAACTACCTGCGGGATCGTACCGTCAAAGAATGGCGAAAGACTGTTGAACGCGTCTTTAAGCCCGAGCGGGATCACGACCTCATTTACCCGAGCGGATTGCCGAGCCGCGAGATCTGACGAAAATCACCGGTCAAGCTTCGCGTTCCATCAACATTGATGACCCGCATTGATTGACGGCTGGCCGTCGCCCACACGCCGATGACCGCATTATTTGCGGTCGGACCGGCAGGGATCGTTCCGCCGCGGGTTAATTCCTGTATCGGAACCTCTATCGCGATAGTGCTTACGTTATAGCCTTTCGTCGAATCGATACCGCCCGACATTCCGACCGACCTCAGATTTAAGGCGTCAAAAACACCTAGATCGATGTAGAAATACTCATCTCGATTCCCGGCAAAGACCCTGCCGCCGTTCGGCAAGTTGTAAACCGCCCGTTGGCCGAGGTTTGCCTCGTAGTTGGGCGTTACCCGCGAGCCGATATTAGCCGGCGGCGTCCGAAGGCCCGCCGCCAGGATCACCGCGCGTTCTTCTTTGCCGGTGCTGCGTGTCACGCGATAGGTCTGCGGCATGTTGTAGTCGGGGTCCATAAGGTCGGCGATCACCCCGTCCTGATTGACCGTTGACTGGCCGAGTACCGTGTTGCTGTTGACCGTGCTCGTCTGAAATTCGAACCTGTAAATGAGGTCTTCGAGACCGTCGCCCGTGTTATCGATCTTGATCTCATAGCGGACGGTATCGTCAAACCGGAACCATTGCGGGCCGGCTGAAGGCTCCTGTAGCGGAATGTAATTCGCTATCAACGTCACAAAGCCTTCGCGGCCTGGCTCAACACTGCGAAACGCGTATGTATCGGTGTTGTCAGCGAACCTATCCATGCTGATCAGCGGAGCCTCAGCGTGGCTCGATCCAAACGCGTTGAACGAGATCGACGCCATCGCGACAGACATCACCGCCATGTAACTTAAGAACTTCTTTATTTTCATTTATCCCCCTGGGTTAATGCACTCGGCCTTGGGCAGCCATGTGCCAGTCAATAGTTTGATCAGAAACGGACCGCATGCGACGCTGGATACCGATAAAAGGAGGGACCGGGCCCTTGCGATGCTAGATCTAGTCTCAGCGAAAAGAACTTTTAAGATCCGTTACTTGTGAGTTCGTACCCGCTGCGGTTTTGGATTTGGTCAACTTCGGATATTTTTACTTGGGGATGCAAAGGCATCAAGCATTCTTAGCGACCGAACTCTGTTGCATCTATGCAATACGTGTGATAGTGTGAAGTTCCAAAACCTAAAAAGGAGAAAAATTATGAGTTCTACTGCAACTAGTTCGGGCCGGCTCGCGTCGGCGTTTTTGGCGGAATTGGATAACGAGGCAAAGGTCACGCGGGCGGTCCTGGAACGCGTCCCGGCGGACAAATTCGACTGGAAGCCGCATGAAAAATCGATGGCCTTTGGCCGGCTTGCCTCGCACATCGCAGAGATGTTTGGCTGGACAGCATCTACGCTCAGGAGCGACGTTCTTGACTTCGCGACGATGGACTACAAGCCGTTCGAGCCGACGTCGACGGAAGAATTGGTCGCGTACTTCGACGAGCATATAGCCAAGGCTAAGGCGATCCTCGCGGAGACGTCGGATGAGACGTTCATGACGAACTGGACGATGCGCAACGGCGAAACCGTCTATTTTACTATGCCCAAAGTCGCCGTAATGCGTACGTTCGTGATGAACCACATCATCCATCATCGCGGCCAGCTTTCGGTATATCTGCGGCTAAACGATATCCCGGTGCCGTCGATCTATGGCCCGTCAGCCGACGAAGGCTCGATGTAAATGGCTGGAACGAATTATTAATGTGGCGGGCTGAGTATTTTGCCCGCCATTTCGTCTTTGTGAAGCATAATGAGAAAATTCCCTCTATGAAACGCGTATTCCTCTTGGTGGTTGCGATCGCAATCTCGGCAACGGCCTCATTTGCACAGAGAGACCCAGCGTTTAACGGCTATCCCGCGAAAGTCGAGAAAAAGACCGCGAAAGCCATCGATTTTCGTCGAAGCCCTGGAGCGAGTTCGTTCCGAACGCGGCTTCGCGAGGCTCTGAAGGGCGAGGTGAATTTCGCCGGCCGCTACATCCTGACCGGCTGGGGCTGCGGCACGGGCTGTTCGCATAGCGCTATCATCGACGCAAAAACTGGTCGCGTCTATTTTCCGGACCCGCTGCTTGGTGTGTCTGTATGGTACGGCAAAGATTCGCAGGATTTTCCCGAGACCTACACATATCGCAAAAATAGCCGACTCCTGGTGATCCGCGGTACTCCTGGGCCGATGGAAGAGGGCGATTCTGAGCAGAAACAAGGCACCTACTACTACGAATGGCGTGCTAACAGGCTGCGGCTCGTCAAATTCGTCGCTGACAATTCCCGATAGAATGGCGATCGACCTCGAAAAACTATTTGCGGGCGACGTTCGCAGCATTGCTCGTTCAATCACGCTCATCGAGAACGGCGGCGAATCTGCAGCCGAACTGATGAAATCCGTTTTCCCGCGAACCGGCAGGGCGACGATCGTCGGCGTCACGGGTTCGCCTGGGGCGGGCAAGTCCTCGCTCGTCGACAAACTCGCCCTATTTTATAAGGAGCAGGGAGCAAAGGTCGGAATCGTCTGCATCGATCCGTCGTCGCCGTTCTCGGGTGGAGCGATCTTGGGCGACCGCATTCGGATGGCGACGCTCGGGCTGAATAAGAACGTGTTTATTCGTTCGATGGCGACGCGCGGCAATCTTGGCGGGCTATCGCGGGCAACGGTCGATGCGGTGGCGATCCTCGACGCTGCGGGCTTTGACAAGGTGATCATCGAAACGGTCGGGGTAGGCCAGGACGAGGTCGAGATCGTAAAAGCCGCCGATGTCTCGATCGTCGTGCTCGTGCCTGGCATGGGCGACGATATTCAGGCGATCAAAGCCGGAATAATGGAGATCGGCGATGTTTTCGTGATCAACAAGGCCGACCGCGAAGGCGTTCTTCGCACGCAAAAAGAGCTCGAGGCCCTGCTTTCGCTCGCCCATCGCCCCGACATGTGGCATCCGCCCATCATCAAGACCATCGCTACCGAAAACAAAGGCATCGAAGACCTTGACGCCGCGGTGACGAGCTATCTGGAATATCAGTCGACGAACGAAAGTGCGACCGAGCGCCGGACCGCGATCGCAAAATGGCGGCTGACCGAGCTCGTCAGGGAGCGTCTGCTTGCGGATCTTTTGGCCGAAAATGGGGCACGCGAGAGTGTCGAGAGATTGTCCGCCGCGATCGCCGCAAAGAAAGTCGATCCCTACTCCGCTGTCGAGGAACTTTTAAAGGCCGGCTGACGTATTATGCATGGGATCGCGTGTCATATGCCGCACGCAATATTTTTTTTCGAAAATCGGCGGGACAGGCACCCAAAATACCTGTAACTGACCTGTTCTCAGTTATTTACCTGTCCCACTAACCGCGTGGGACAGCCGTGGGACAAGCGGGACAGACATTTAGGGCAATCTGACGGAAAGTAATGAAAATAAACCACTTAGGCATCGCAACGAAAGGAATCGACGAGGCGCTCAGATTCTGGGCCGACGCACTCGGGCTTGAGAACGTTCACACCGAGGTCGTCGAGGATCAGAAGGTCCGCGTGGCTATGCTGCCCATCGGCGAGAGCCGCGTCGAACTGCTCGAACCGACGAGCGACGATTCGCCGATCAGCAAGTTTTTAGAGAAGCGCGGCGGCGGCATTCACCACATCGCGGTCGAGGTCGAGGACATCGAGGCATCGCTCGCTCAGCTAAAGGAAAAAGGGACTCGCCTGATCGACGAAACGCCGCGGATGGGTGCCGAAGGCTGCCTTGTTGCATTCGTTCATCCTTCTTCAGCCAACGGAGTGCTGCTGGAACTCGTCCAAGCTTCCCCAGACGCCAATTAGCACTAGTTGTTAGTTGAAAATATTGCTATGATGCTCGTTTGCTGTCTGCACCCTATATTTGAGAGGACCCGAAATTGAGTAGTGTAACCAAGGGAATAGTTTTATTGATCTTCATCGTGGCGATAGGCGCCGGCCTTGTCGTCTGGAAGAGAACCGTCGGAGGGCATAGTTCGGCCCAGTCATTCAATTCGATAACGAAAGAAGAGATCGAATTGCTGCTGGCCGAGGTCGCCAAGAACAACCCGACGATCCTGACGCGCCTGAAACAGGACCCCGAGATGAAGAAAAATCAGCTCGAGAGCCTGAAACAGCTCCTCGCTTTTGCGAGCGAAGCCAAGCGCGAGAACCTCGCCGACGACCCGATCAGCAAGCAGGAAATGGAAAACATCCGTGCGGAGATCATCGCCGTCAATTACGACCGCGAGGTCAATAAGGACAAAGGCCCGATGCCCGCATTCGGCTTTATCTCAGAGGAGCAGGTAAAGGCTTACTGGGATGAGGACGCCGCCGGCACCGCGGGTGCCCGCACGCACGAGCAAGAATTTCAGGATTTTCTCAACGCGAAGATCGAACTGATGAAGGCCGGAAATCCGCAGATGGACCGCGAGATCTCGGACGAGGAAAAGAATCAGGCCCGCGACGTCTTTGCCAAAATGCGCATCTATCAGCGCGAATACGAGCAAAAGAAAGCCGCCGGCGAACTCGATCCTGAGTTCATTCGCAAGGTCGATCTGCAGGTCAAACTCCAGCAGGCGCAGTTCCTGGCCCGTAAGTATTCCGAGAAAATGGCCAAAGAACTCGAGGCCACCGACGAAGAGATCGCGGCATACATCGCTGCCAACCCCGACATCGATCCGGAAGCCAAGCGCGTAAAAGCGCAGGGCATTCTCGACCGTGCCAAGGCCGGCGAGGACTTTGCCGCACTGGCTAACGAATTCTCAGAAGATCCGGGCAACAAAGGCACCGACGGTGTCGCTCAGGGCGGAATTTATAAGGACGTCCCGAAGGGCCGCATGGTCGCCGCGTTCGAAGCCGCAGCTCTCGGCCTGCAGCCGGGACAGGTCGCTCAGGAACTCGTTCCGACCGACTTCGGATTTCACATCGTCAAACTCGAAAGAGCCCTCGGCAAGAGCGGCGATTCGAAGGAAGAGACCTATGACGTTCGTCACATCCTGATCTCGACGGGTGTTAAAGATCCCAAGAATCCTATGATGCGCGACACGCCCGTCAAGGAATACGCCCGTGCCAAGGTCGAAGAGGAAAAAGAGAAAAAGATACTCGACGAACTGATCGCCCGCAACAACGTTCAGGTACCGGCGGATTTTGATGTTCCTGAGCCGACCGCCGAACAGCTCCAGCAGATGCAGCAGCGTCAGCAGCAAATGATGATGCCGCCGCAAGGAGAAGAGCCTCCCGCCGAAGCTCCGAAGCCGGAAGCAAAGCAGGCCGAGCCGGAGAAGAAGTAGTTTGAGAAGGAGAATGGACATTACCGTTCTCCTTTTTGCTTTCACTCTCGCCGATGAACGCCTACAAAGTGAACATTTCCTGGAGCGAGTCGGACCGGCTGTTTCTCGCCGAGGTTCCCGCACTTCCCGGTTGTATGGCCGATGGCGAAACGCGTCAGGAAGCCTTAGCAAATGCGAACCTCGTTGTTCATGAATGGCTTGAAACGGCGAGAGAACTTGGCAGATCGATTCCCGCTGAAAGAAGGTAGGTTTTAGTGTGGATTCCGAGTTAGCTGAAGCGAAATGAAGTACATCATAATCATACTTCTGCATCTGGCGGTGATCCCATCAGTAATGGCGCAAGATGGCCAGGCCACCTACCCGTTCAAGGGCGAGTATGCCTTCGACAGCGGTGGCTGCGATTTGGCGGCGGAAATAGCAATTGATTCCCCGGAACTAAAGCCCGGAGATCTCTACTCCATTGAATATACGATTAAGACCGGCGGACATTGCCCCTTGTATAATCCGTTCTTTAACGGTCTGCTACCCCCGTCGGCGCACCTCGCGATCTACGATGAAGAAAAGAAATACGTCATGAACTCGACTAGACGAATTGCAGGCTCCGAACGACGTCCGGAGCGTTCGGATTGGTTGATCATGCATTCCGGTTTTATAGGATCTAAGCTAAGTTTCCCTGCCGGAGACTCATGTTTGGGATTGCCCACAACCCCATTGAAAGAGGGAAACTATTACTTGCAAATGATCTTTTATAAAAGCTTTTACTCGAGCCCATGGGAAGACTTTTCTCCACCTCAAGACCAGTCATACTTCTATAAACATTACAGCACGGCGGAACTTTTTCGTTCGAATGTGTTAAAGATCAAGATAGTCCGAGGCAAATAGGAATGGAAAAAGTATCAATTGGGATCATTGGCGGCAGTGGTCTGTACCAGATGCCGGAACTCGAAAATGTACGCGAAGTGCCGGTCGAGACGCCGTTCGGCTCGCCGTCTGACGCGTTTATCGTTGGTGAACTCGACGGCGTTACCGTCGCATTTCTGCCGCGGCACGCTCGGGGGCACAAGTTCACGCCGAGCGAACTCCCCTTTCGGGCGAACATCTACGCGATGAAGCTGCTCGGTGTCGAGTACATCCTTTCGGTGTCGGCCGTCGGTTCGCTGCAGGAACAGTACGCACCGACCGATTTCGTCATCCCGGATCAGTTCTTTGACCGCACGCGGGCCCGTGCTCACGAATCGACGTTCTTTGGCGAAGGCATCGTTGGCCATATCACGTTCGCGCATCCCGTATGCGACGAACTCGGCGACATCCTCGAAGCTTCGTGCAACAGCGTCGGCGTCAAAACACACCGCGGCGGCACATACGTCTGTATGGAAGGCCCCGCGTTCTCGACCAAGGCCGAGTCCAACGTCTATCGCCAGTGGGGCATGGACATCATCGGGATGACCAACCTGCAGGAAGCCAAACTCGCCCGCGAAGCCGAGATCGCCTACGCCACGCTCGCTCTCGTCACCGATTACGATTGCTGGTACGAAGGCCACGACGATGTCACCGCCGAAATGGTCATCGAAACCCTCGGCAAAAACGTCCGTAACGCCCAGCTCGTGATGAAAGACGCTGTCAAACGAGTGGCGGCCAAGGAAACCCCGAACCAGTTCCGTGATGCGATCAAGAACGCCGTTTTCACCCCGCCGGCAAGCTGGCCGGCGGAGACGGCGAAGAAGCTTGAGGCGATCGTTGGAAAATACCGCGGTGAGTAAACGGTAGAAGCGAGAACATCATCTCATTAAGTTATGAAAAGATCGGTTTTCATCATTCTCGGCCTGTTAGTCGCTCTGAGTTCAACCGCGTATTCCCAGCGCAACGTCGAGCCGGCGATCCAGCGTGATCCGGTGCTTGAGGCTGATGCCAAACACAATCTCGACGTCGCGCGTCAGGCGTTCACGCCGCTCAAGCAGGCTTATAAGCAGGTTTTGCTGCGGTTTGAGGAAACCTATGCGGCGTACCCGGAGTTCTCACAGATCGACGAGTTCCTGTACCTCGCCGGCATGAGCAGCTATTACCTGTCCGAGAATAAGGGAAAGCAAAAGGTCAATCTCAGGATCAAGCGCGAGAAGGAAAAGTACGAGCCCGCCAAGCTCAAAGAGGAAGCCGTCGCGTACCTCTCGACCGTCGTTGATAAATATCCAGAGAGCAAATTTGTCGCCGATGCTCGCAAGGCGCTCGATGAGATAAAGCAGCAATAGTCAGAACCACCTGCGGTAGCGGGTGGTTGTTTATTTGAACTCTGCTTCCAGCGATGTTTGTGATCGTTGCTTCCACCACCCGCTACCGCAGGTGGTTCTGACCCGATGAACCTCAACCAGGTCACGATATACTCCGACAAGACCATCGAAACCGTCGAGTTCTTCGAAAAGCTCGGCCTGCGGCGGATAGTCGATTCCCTGCCGCGATACGCCCGGCTTGAATGTCCCGACGGCGGCTCGACGCTGTCGGTGAATGAGTTTCCGGAACACACGCCCATCAACAACATCGTCCTCTACTTCGAATGCGAAGACCTCGACTCCGAGGTCGCCCGGCTCAAATCTCTCGGGCTGATATTCGATGAAGACCCGACCGATCGCCCGTGGCTCTGGCGTCAGGCATATCTCCGAGACCCGAACGGCAACAAGATCTGCCTCTTCCACGCAGGCGAAAACCGCCTGAATCCGCCGTGGCGTATCAATTAGCCATCCCCAACGCGTGGTCAAGGTGCACAGCAAAGTGTAAAATACAGGTTTTCGTCAATTCGTATTTTGGAGACCACATTTAACACATGTCATTAACAGTTGTAGGTTCTGTCGCCTTTGACGCTCTCGAGACTCCGTTCGGCAAACGCGACCGGGTGCTCGGCGGTGCGGCGACGCATTTTGGTTTATCAGCAAGCTTTTTTACCGAGGTTAATGCCGTCGGCGTTGTCGGCGGCGATTTTGGTGATGATGAATGGGCCGTTTTCAAACGCCATCATATCAACACGAACGATATCGAGATCGTGCCGGGCGGTAAGACGTTCTTCTGGAGCGGCCGTTACGACTACGACATGAACACCGCTCACACGCTCGACACGCAGTTGAATGTGTTCGAAACGTTCGATCCGAAACTGTCCGACAACTCAAAAAATGCTGAGTTCCTCTTCCTAGCGAACATCCTGCCGATGCTGCAGAAAGGCGTTCGCGAGCAGTGTTCGAATGCGAAGTTCGTCGCGATGGACACGATGAACTTCTGGATCTCGTCGATGAAAGAGGCTGTTATCGATACGGTCAAAGTCGTCGATTGCATCATCATCAACGACGCTGAAGCCCGCCAACTCACCGACGAACCGAGCATTTACAAAGCCGCAAAGCAGATCATGGACTACGGCCTCAAGGCCGTCGTCATCAAACGCGGCGAATACGGCGCGACGCTCTTTACAAAAGACGGCTATTTCGCGGCTCCGGCATATCCACTCGAAAGCGTCTTTGACCCGACCGGCGCGGGCGATACCTTCGCGGGCGGTTTTATGGGCTATCTGGCCGCCAGCAAGCATATCGACGACGACACCCTACGGCGGGCGATGATCTACGGATCGGTGATGGCTTCGTTCAACGTTGAAAAGTTTGGTACCGAACGCGTCGATGCTCTCGACTATCCCGAGATCAACCAGCGTTTCCGCGACTTCAAGCAGATGACGCATTTCGACGATATCCCGTTCGAACGTGCTTCGGCCGCGTAGAAGACCTATCCGTTCATGGATAAAAAGAGCAACAATTCGCTGCGAAGCTTTGACCGAAAGCAGACCGATTACGTGCTGGTCGCCGTCACGGTCGTGCTCTTTGCGCTGCTGATCGGCGGGCTGATCCTGGCGATCCAGGCCGGAGCAATGCCGCTCGCGCTCGTGTTCGCTGGTTCAGTAGTCATTCTCTTGGCCGCTGTGCTGATCGATACGTCGACGCGGCGGCGGCTTGCGGCTCTCGACGATCGCAAGTTCATCCGGTGGGATGCCGCAATGCCCGAAATACAGCGGCAGAATGTGAACGTCGAGGTCCGCGAGTTGGCTCGGCTGCTCGGCGTTGGCGATGACGGTCTTCCCGACCTGCTTTCAGCCTACATTGTTGCCGAAGACCTCGCGCTCCGTCAGGTGCAGCAGGAAGAGAATCTGCCGCTAATGCGTCACGTGAGTATCGGCGGCACGCCCTTCGACGCCGTGATGGTCGAGCACGATATGATCACGTGCGTCGAGGTCAGCTTTCTGGTCATCCCTGACGTTCGCCAGGAAAAGATCGAGGCGATGATCAAAAAGATCACATCCGCCAAAAAGAACCTCGCCGAACAACGCAGCCGCCTTCGCCTGCGGCTGATGTTAGTGCTCGTCACGCAGCTAACAGTCGACGAGGAAGAGCGCCTTCGCGGGCTGCTCGTAACGCGGCGATTCAGTGATACTCCGGTCGATGTCGATATACGGCTGCTCGATTTTGAGATGCTGCAGAAGGTTTATGTGTCAGAGTAAGCAGGTCATTCGTCCTTGGTCATTTGTGCGTTGAAGAATGATAAATGACTAAGGACAACTGACGAAGGACAAACAATAATGCTAGAAAACAAGATCGGAATGATATTCGGCGTTGCGAACAAGCGTTCGATCGCCTGGGCTTGTGCTTCGGCTTGTGCCGAGCATGGAGCGAAGCAAGCTTTTACCTACCAAGGTGATCGGCTTAAGGAAAATGTCGAATCGCTCGCGTCGACCCTCGACGACTCGCTCGTCGTTCCGTGTGACGTCACGGATCAGGCGACGGTCGATGCGGCATTCGACGCGGTCAAAGCGAAGTACGGGCGGCTCGATTTTCTTGTTCACTCTATCGCATTCGCACCCAAGGAAGCACTCGAAGGAGAGTTCGTAACTACTACAAGAGATGCCTTTCGGACCGCGCTTGAGATCAGCGCTTTCTCGCTTACCCAAGTTGCTCTCGGTGCTTCGCCGCTTATGACCGAAGGCGGCAGCATTGTGACGATGAGCTATTACGGGGCCGAGAAGGTCGTATCGAATTACAACGTTATGGGCGTTGCAAAAGCCGCACTCGAATCCTCGACCCGATATCTCGCAGCCGATCTCGGCAAGAACAACATTCGTGTCAACGCGATCAGCGCCGGCCCGATCAACACGCTTTCTGCCCGCGGCGTCAAGAATATGGGCTCGCTGCTAGGATACGTAGGTGAAAAGGCTCCGCTCAAACGCAACGTGACTGCAGCTGAGGTCGGCAACACGGCTCTATTCCTCGTCAGCGATCTTTCCTCGGGCATCACCGGCGAGACTATCTACGTCGATTGCGGCTATAACATCATGGGGATCTAGCG
Source organism: Acidobacteriota bacterium (assembly GCA_041940165.1). Taxonomy (GTDB): domain Bacteria; phylum Acidobacteriota; class Blastocatellia; order Pyrinomonadales; family Pyrinomonadaceae; genus OLB17. Next base: position 160,814 of record JBGTSR010000011.1, on the reverse strand, counting down.
AGTTACTATATGGCAAAAAATGAGATCACCGATCCCGAAAAAGCAAAGTCATCTGAAAAGACTTCGGTCGACCCCAAGACTGTTGGCGAAGCGAAGGTGGCTGAGGCCGAGCGAGGCTATTGGCGCCTCACGGACGACGAGATACTGCTCCGCTCTCCGCAACCCGACGACACGTACCGAACGTCGGATTCATGGCGGGTCTTCCGAATTATCGGCGAAGTCGTCACCGGATTTGACGCAATGGCCACGATCACTCGTGGCGTGTCCATATTTGGTTCGGCACGCACTCCCGAGGATGATCCTCAGTACCAAGCCGCGCGAGAGACCGCCTATCTGCTCGGCTCTGAGGGATTTGAGATCATCACGGGCGGCGGCCCCGGTATCATGGAAGCTGCCAATCGCGGAGCTCGCGAGGCCGGAGCGGTCTCGATCGGGTGTAATATCGAACTCCCCATGGAGCAATCGCCTAACCCATACCAGACGCATTCGCTTACTTTCAAATATTTCTTCGTCCGCAAGACGATGTTTATCAAATACAGCAACGCTTACATCATCTTTCCGGGCGGTTTCGGCACGATGGACGAGCTGTTTGAAGCTCTGACGCTGATCCAGACACGAAAGATAAGAAACTTCCCGGTTGTCCTGTTCGGTTCGCAGTATTGGCGCGGATTGCTCTCGTGGGTCACGACGACAATGCTTCATGAGGGAATGATCAGCGAAGTAGACCTCGGCCTGATGCACCTGACCGACTCACCGCGCGACGCCGTCGATTTCATTCTGAAGACCGCATACGCGGCTCAGGAAGAATGATCACGCAGTCGGCTCGGCCCGAGTATGCTCTCGAGCCAGACAAGATAGTCGTTTGAAACCCTCTCAGCCCGAACAGCAACGAGCTCGGGCGTTTCATATGGATGGTGTTCGCGGATAAAAGCTTCGAGCTCTGGCCATTTGTCGTCAGTCGTTTTGATGACGAGCAGAAGCTCCGCCTCTCGCTCAATGCTGCCGTTCCACTCGAACACCGACACGATCTGCGGAATGATCTGAACGCAGGCAGCAAGACGACCCTCGACAAGCTTTCGGGCCAGGCTTTCGGCGTCTTCGGTCGTCGAGACCGTCGTCTGTATGATTAGCATGGTCTACTTTCTCCGCGACGCAAACGCCGGGTCGAGCTGAATAGCTCGTCCGAAGCGCTTCTCCGCAAGTTCGTTCATCCCGGCTCCCCGCAGCCGCAGGCCGAGCATCCATTGAAAATACGGATCGGCCGGTGCGAGTCGGTCGGCCTGAGCTTCGTAAGCCGAAGCTGCGTCTTGACGGCCAAGATCTGCATTAGCCCCCGCAAGAAAATAGTTAGTAAGCGGCAGCCCGGCACTGCCTCGGATCGCATCGGACCAAACGGCGATCGCTTCCTGCTTTCGTCCGAGCGTCCACAGTCCTTCGCCCTTTTCTTCTCTCGCAAGAACGAGGTCCGGGGCTTCTATCATTGCCTGGTCGAGACTTCGAACGGCCTCCGCGCTGCGGCCGACCCGATTAAGTATCGCACCGCGGTAGTAATGGCTTATCGCACGCGCACGCCCCGATTGTCGCTCCGCGGCGTTATCCAGGAGTTCAAGTGCCCGGTCGGAATTGCCCAGCAGATATTCGAGCCAAGCATGTTTCGGCAAGGCATCAACATTGGTGAGCAGGCCGATGGACCGCGCAGTATCGAAACTCCGAAGTCCGGCGGCTGTCTGACTCCGTGCTTCGGGCGAAAGCCATTGCGCCGGGTCGCTGCCGGCCAGCGCCAACTCGTCGGGGATCGTAAGCGACTCGAACGCAATATTTCCATGTCGTTCGAAGTACCTTACGACGCCGCTGTGTGCGACGACGCCAAGCCAGATGACCGAGAACGCTAGAAACGCCCATCCGGTCCGTGTGATCCCGTTCTGGGATCTAAGCACGAACTTGTGAAAGGAGGCGCTCTTCGTCGCGATCACCTTGTACGAGCACATCGCGACGAATGTCGAAACGCCCGCAATTCCGAGAGCCATCAGCATCGGGATGAGCTGATAGACGTTCCACACAGCTATCAGGCTCGCCGCAAAGACAAGCGCAGCGGCGATCTCTTCGGGCCAGGACAGCGAGGCGCTCTTCTTTGTGACCTTCCCGATTGACGCGGCGGGCTTCGCAAAGCCGAAATACAGGGCGTCGTTCGGACACGCGGAAACGCAGTCCATGCACTTCATACAGCCAGGATCGACGACCATTCCGAACTGCTTGACCTCGGAATGGACGAGCACGTTCGAGGTACAGACCGCCGTACAGTGGCCGCACTGGTTGCAGGCGTCGGTGACCTTGATCTTTCCGGGAGCGACCTTGTCCGCAAGTGCAAAAAAGCCGCCGTAAGGGCATCCATACGTACAAAAGCCCTTCGCCCCGAGAAAATAGACGGTCATGAAACCGCAAATGAATAGGAACGGTATCGCGAGCCACACGGGCGGAAATGTGGCCCAAAACTCGGTGGTTACGATGTGGTTGGTAAAATCCGGTATCAGCGGCTCGCTTGGCGGTTTGGTCAACGACCGTGCGATGGTCGGCCAAACGAACATATAGAGAGCAGCAAGCAGCGGAACGAAAATAAGCAGGCGCGAGCGGAAAGGCTTCGGCGTGATCCCGATCTTTTTCATTATCCAGCCGCAAAGGTCCTGGAGCGCGACCACGTGACAGCCCCAGCCGCAAACGAATCTTCCGAATATCAGGGTGGCAAGAATTGCAAGGGAAAAGAAGATAACGCCGGCGTTTACTGCTCCTCGCTGGAGCGTAAACATCGCCTCGGACGGCTCGATAGGAGACACCGTGCGGCCCATGATCCACCACTGAACTATGTGCGCGACCATCAGAAGGTTAAGTGCGATCAGAGCTCCCGCACGCCATCGCCCCATCCGCGATCGCGGCTTCTCAGCTGATATGACGGGTAGCTCGATAGATCGTTTTTTAGCGGGCTCCGAACCCTCGCAACCTTCCTTCATCGCGTGAAGCACTCGTGCGTTTCGCACTTTGATGCATATTCTATCGCGCCGTGTGCCGAGAAACACTTCCAGCTTGCTTTTCGGGTACTAAACGTTGTACAAACAGAGACTAAACTTGCGATTCTGCGCCTTCGAGCTGATCTAGAGACGCAGTGGAATAAGCAAGGGGTAAATAACTGAATTATGTTAAAGACGATCCTGGTTTCGGTCCTGCCGCTTTTGTTGTTCTTTGGCGAGTACTCGTCAAGTATCTTTCCTGAGGTTCGTTCGTCGGCACGTTCAGACGACGGGGTGTTGGAGCGGCTGGTGCCCTCATCTGGCTCGGTCGTCCTCGACGTTGACATGGCGAAGGTGAGCGATCCGAGCGGCCGGACATCCGAACGGAAGCGGCTGCTATTCGACGCTGACGACGACTCGTTCTTCACGGTGATCGTCTATAATGGAGAACTTCGTGGACCGACGCCCAGTTCGATGGGTATCACGCCGCGGGATTCAGCCTACTTACCGAGCAAACTCGCAGACTCTTACAATCGACTCGTCCTCGAAAGCCTCGCGTGGGGCGGACATTACGATCTGGTTGTCAGGGATGCCGAATCAGGCTTCGTCTTCTTCAACGTCGAAGGCTATCAGTACGCTTACGAGCCGGCCACGAAGGGCCTCCGCGCGACTGACGGGCGGCTCCTTGTATCGCGTGAGTTCGCCGAATCACTCGGACGTCCCGATGCCGTGGGAACGATGGTTGGTACGATCACTATCGAAACGACGATGCGAGCGGTCGAGGTACAACACATTCGCGGGGGCGAGGTCGAATCGTCGGTCCTGCCTGCAGGCGCAGGAATGGAGCCGAATGCGGGAACTGTTCCCGGCCCGGACGTTATCGTTGGCGATGTAAATGGCCTGGCACAGTTTGGTAGTTCGACTGGCACTCAGGTCGGACTAGCCCTCGGCACTGACTCCTGTAATGCAGGCACCGTTAATCTTAACTGGTTCGCATTGCCGAGCAATGACCATCCGGTCATCCCGCAGAACCTCTACCGAATGAGCGGCGGGAGCGACAATGCCGGACGCTTTGAACAGATCGGCCAATCGCAGGTCAAGCATGGTTTTACCGCCCTCACTCAGAATATCTGTGGTTTTGGATGCAATGGCGTCGGCGGCACGCGTCTGGGATCTGGGTGCTCTGATCCATACTCTGCAAGTCTTAACGCCGGGCCGAGCCTTGGATCGCGTGCTTGGATCAATCCGTTCACAGGGTTTTTCCCGCGTGGTGATTCGGCAACGCCCCCTAATAGCCACAGCGGGCATTCCGGCGACAGCCAGGCGGGCCACCGAATCCGGGTTGAGATCGCGGATCTTAGCACGTCGCAGAATCAGGGTGCGACCTACTACGCCGAAGGTCAGTACGTTACCCCGCACGAGTATCAGTGGTGTCAGACGAACCCCACCGAGTGCAACATGAATAACAACGTCTCGTACAGACGATACAACGTGTTTGGCACAGGTAGTCCTTTCTCCTTCTCGCCCGCGGGCTCAACGATCCGCCAGCAGGCTGCTATCAACGCCTGGACGGGAGCCACTCTCGGCGAGATTCAACCTGAACCCATGGCTGACGGGATCGGCATTGTCGGCTCTAAGGTCACTAACCCTTCGCCCGGGGTATGGCATTACGAATACGCCGTCTACAACCAGAACCTTGATCGTGGTATTCAGTCGTTCTCAGTCCCCATTCCTGCAGGGGCGGTTATTACCAACGTTGGATTTCATGCACCACCGCAGCACCCTGGCTATACGTTTGACGGAACCGCGGGAAATCTCGGGTACAGCAACGCGCCTTGGACAAACACGATCGGCAACGGCTCGATCACATGGTCTTCCGAAACCATCGGGCAGAATCCCAACGCGAACGCGATCCGTTGGGGCACTCTCTATAACTTCAGGTTTGACGCGAACGTCCCCCCGAGTTCCGGAACAGGCACGGTCGGTTTCTTCAAGACGGGATCGCCGATCGGCGTTAGGATAGAGTCTCCGACCGCTCTCTTCGAGGTCTCTGGCCGCGTTATGACTGCGGAAGGACTCGCGGTGCGTTCTGTGGTGGTAAGGCTATTCAACTCGTCTGGCGCGATCAAGGCGGCGACGACGAATTCATTCGGTTTCTACAGTTTTCCGGATGTTGAACCCGGCGGGAATTATATAGTTTCGGCCCAGTCGAAACGTTACCGCTTTGCCAGCCGCACTATCAATGTTTCTGATAATATCGCGAATCTCGACTTGATCGGATTGGAGTAGAAAGCCAAGACACAATAAGAAAAGGGAAGGCGTCTTTCGACTCCTTCCCTTCATCGTTTTCCGATGTCCATTGGCTCAACGAGCCATCAAGCCTGCGTACTCATCCGTTTCCGCCCAGTCGACGATCTCGGCGACTCGCCATATCGGAAATGGATGAGAAAGGCCCGCGTTCATGGTATCGGCCCAGAACCGATCCAGAGCCTTCTCGTCATAGTTCTTTTTGAACTCTCGTCCCTGCTCCAGGAAGAGGTCGTAATCGATCTTTGAGGCGAAGGTGCCGCCGGCAAGCTTCATCATCGTTCGGCCGATGACGTGCGGATCCTGCACCACGAGTAAGGCCGCCCTATCGCAGCTCAGCTCAGCTCGGCGAGCCCATGAAAGCAGAGCGCTCGAGATACCGAGCGAAACGATCAGTTTAATGATCTCGGAACCCGGCACGAGACGGGCGACAGACACATTCGCCAAAAGTTCTATGAGACGGGCAGCGGTGAGATAGAGAACGTGCTCGGCATGGATATGCCCAACCTCGTGCGCAATAACGGCAAGCGTCTCTTCGTCATTGAGTCGCTCGATGAGTGCTGAGTGTAGTACGATGATCGGCTTCTCGACGCCGCCCGTAAATGCATTGACCAGCGGGTTTTGCTGGAGGAACATGTCCGGCTTCTCTACGCCAAGCGTATCGCAGGCGATCTCAAGCTTAGCGTAAAGGTCAGGGCATTGCGTCGGCGTGATCTTTACGGCACTCGCCATGAACGAAACCCGGATCGCCGACTCACCCGTCCATGCGAGTAGCTTTTTCAAGATAGAATCGACGCCCGGGATCGCCTTCAAGGCCGCGAGGGCCCGCTTATCAAGCGGATGAACGTAGTCGTTCTTATGAAGGTCCGTGAACTTCTTGTGCGGTTGGTCGGAAAGCGGAAGTTTGCACCGACCGCAATTTGCGTCATTATTCGTATATTCCTGCCTGACGGAGTTTCGCTGGCCGCAGTAACGACACTTCACCGAGTGCCCGTTTGATGACCCGGATGGATCGTCCCCTTGGGTGTTCTTCTTTGGCATAGTTTCAGTCTAATTGACGAGATTCGCTTTGTTCAACTCCATGCGAGTCCGTACGCCTTCTATCGTTCGGTCTTATCTCTGAGGATCACAATAGTTTCGACGTGATGGGTCTGGGGAAAAAGGTCTAGCGCAGTGATCCGGTCGATCGAATATCCCGCGTCGAGCAGGATCCGAAGGTCACGGGCAAGGATCGACGGTTCACACGATACATACGAGATCGCCTTTGGGCGAATATTGATTATGGCCGGAAGTGTTCTCTTCTCGGTCCCGCTGCGAGGTGGATCGAGCAAAACAAGGTCGACCTGCGAATGCGGATTACCGGATAAGAAATCCACGGTGCTGCTGTTTATTGTCTGGACATTGGTGATCCGTGCGTTTTCGACATTTCGCCGCAGGAACTCTGCACTCGTCGAATCGCCTTCGACCGAGACAACTTGTTCAAAGCGGCGAGCCAGGGGAAGCGTAAACAGCCCTACTCCACTGTAAAGATCGTAGGCGAGGCCGCCGTTTAGTCCATCAAGGGCGGTCGTTACGAGTCTCTCTATCAGGAATTTATTAGCCTGAAAAAAAGACTTCGCCGAAAATATGTATTGATCGCCATTATTGGCAAACAAGAGTTCCGCCGTAGGCTCACCGAGGTGTTCCGAGAAAAGTGACACGCGCCCGTCTTCGCCCGTCGCCGCTTCGATCTCAGCATTTTCACTCCAGACCGAATCCCAGTCGAGACTCTCACGGGTGTATTCAAGCGTCGACTGCAATCCCGGCGTCAAGATCGGACACGAAGTGATGTCGATGATGTCATGAGAATCGCGTCGAAAATAACCGAGCTTTCGCTTAGATCTGTCCAGATGCCATCGTGCACGCGACCGATAACCAAACTCACTCGGGCTAGCAATGATCTCAATGTCTTCCCCTGCATCGAGCTTGCCGATCCTCTGCAGGCAATCGCGTAGAATACCGACTTTCGCTTGCAACTGTGCCGGATAACTTATTTGCTGAAGATCGCACCCGCCGCAACGACCAAAGTACTCGCATTGAGGCTCTATCCGCCGAGGACCGCGTTCTAACACGTCCACGATCGACGCAAAAGCGGTCCGCTTCTTGACGTCGGTTATGCGCACCCTGAGCTTGTCGCCCGGAACGGCTAACGGCGTTAGGACGGTCAGGTTTTCGGCAAAGCCGAGTCCGAAGCCTCGCGGAACGATCTTCTCAACGCGGACTTCAATGATGTCGCCAATCGTGTGGTGTGTACTCAATTTGCCGCTAAAAGCCTGAAACGTCCTGAAGCTGATTCACTCGGAACGTCAACTTAATACCTAAACTATTGAGGAATAACGGTTCTGTTTTAACACATTTGTGATGGGAAAAACTATTAGCGGGCGAAACTGCCTTCACCGAGCAGTCTTCGGAGAGATTCCAGGTCCGCACCATCCTCGTAGGAAAGTGTGAACATTATTGCGAATCCCGATCTGACCGTCGCGTACATCCGCTTTTTGCCCGCCTTGGAGGTAATATCGATATATGCGAACTGGTGAGGCCCTAGCTGCTCTGCTTTAGTCGTAGAGTAGACGAAATCCGGCGGGAGCTTGGCCGTCATAAACGCGGCAGTTATTGCGTCAAAATAGTCTACGGCATCGCGGATCTGCGGATGCGGCTTGATATCCTCTGCGGTTATTCTCAGAACGGCTCCCTCTTTTCCTTCCTCCGCGGAGCGAAATGCAGTAGCTAGAAGATCGATTCGACGACTAGCCCTGCCTAGACGGGTATCTGTCGATAGATCAATGCCTTTTTCTTTCACGATCTGTTCAAAGTCGCGCCCAGCGATAAACCAGGTCTCGGGGAAGGTGACCGAAAACTTGTGGATCGCGTTCGAATACGTCCGGCCCGTAACGGAACCGCCGGTCGAAGCGATGCCGGTTTCTTTAACCGGAACCCCTTCCGGAAATTTTGAAACGGGAGTTTGGGCAAGGGCGAATGCAGATGCGGAGAGAATGACGATGCAGCAGATAAATAACTTCATAGGTAATAAAGGCCGAGGCGCGGAATACCCGACTCCTCTCTCAAGCGCTTTACGAGCATCAATCGAAACGTCGACTCGTACGCCTCAGTCGTCATTCCCGACTTGTACTCGCGAAGAAGCCCGGCGATCTCACGCTCTATCTCCTTTAGATGCGTCTTCTCCCAATTTGAAAGCATCGATCTTACAAGCATTTCTTCGACGTCGCTAAGGGTTCCGTCTATTGTCGACGCTTCATCCGGAACCCCGATCAGTAGTTCCCCGAGACGCAAAATAGCCCGATCGAGGTCTTCTTTCATTCCCGCCACCGAAACGCAGCCAAGTTGATCGATTCCCGAGCGAATGTGCGCCGCGACCGCATCGGTGTCAAACGGCGTCACAGTCTGTCCATTGGGCTCCGCCTTGCCCGCCTGTGATCTCGACCACTCAGAGAACTGTGACTCGACCTCTTCTCGACAGTAGAACAGGCTCTTGATGGTCCGCGTTCCGAGCGGCTGCCGATCAAACACATCAAACACAGATTCGATCGAACGCAAGACGACATGGAGCGGAATGCCGCGGTCCTGCCACGCCTCCATCAGAGCCCAATCTAATGGACTCAGGAAGAGATGCTTCCCTCTGCGTCGTACAAAGGTTTCCTCGATCTCAGAGAAGTAGTTGAAGTAGTTCACGTGCTAAATAAATGCTAGACGCCGCACGATTTGAAGTCAAAAACCTTCGTGAAACCTGCGAACTTGCGGAGAATACTCCCGCCAATCGGCGATATGCTAATCTACTGAGCAAATGGCAGACAGGCGAGAGACATTTAGAACGACTTCGGGGATCGAACTTCCGCAGGATTTCAATCCCGAGAATACGAAGACAATAGACCCGAAAGAAGATCTCGGGCGGCCGGGGAGTTTTCCCTACACGCGCGGCGTTCGGCCAAACATGTATCGCGGCCGTTTTTGGACGATGCGGCAGTATGCGGGCTTTGCGACCGCCGCCGAGTCGAACGAACGCTACAAATACCTCTTGTCGCAAGGCACGACGGGCTTAAGCGTCGCCTTCGACTTGCCGACGCAGATCGGGCTCGATTCCGACGATCCGCTTTCGTCGGGCGAGGTCGGCAAGGTCGGTGTGGCTATCGACAGTCTCGACGATATGCTGACTCTTTTCGACGGCATACCGCTCGATCAGGTCACAACGTCGATGACTATCAATGCTACAGCGTCCACGCTGCTTTGCTTCTACCTCGCCGTTGCTCGAAAACAGGGCGTCTCGTTCGAACGGGTCGGCGGAACGATCCAAAACGACATTCTGAAGGAGTACATCGCTCGCGGCACTTATATCTATCCGCCAAAGCCCAGCTTGCGGCTGATCACGGATACGTTCGCGTTTTGCGCGGCCGAGGTTCCTAACTGGAATACTATCTCGATCTCCGGTTATCACATCCGCGAGGCGGGCTCGACGGCTGCCCAGGAGATCGCCTTCACGCTCGCTGACGGCATCTGTTACGTTCAGGCCGCTATTGACGTCGGGCTCGACGTCGATAGTTTTGCTCCGAGGCTCTCGTTCTTTTTCAATTCGCATAACAACCTGATCGAAGAGATCGCTAAATTCCGTGCGGCGCGAAGGCTCTGGTCCCGGATAATGAAAGACCGATTCGGTGCGAAGGACCCGAAGTCGCTGATGCTCCGATTCCATACACAGACTGCCGGCTCTACGCTGACGGCGCAGCAGCCTGAGGTCAATGTTGTCAGAACCACGATCCAGGCCCTCGCGGCCGTCCTTGGCGGCACCCAAAGCCTTCACACGAATTCCCTCGACGAAGCCCTCGGCCTTCCTACGGAGAACGCCGCAAGGATCGCCCTCAGAACCCAGCAGGTGATCGCTCATGAATCCGGCGTCGGCGACACGGTCGACCCGCTCGCCGGCAGCTATGCCGTCGAAGAACTGACCTCCCGACTCGAGGACATCGCCCGGGACTACATCCAAAAGATCGACGACATGGGCGGAATGTTGCGGGCGATCGAATCGGGATACGTTCAAAACGAGATACAGGAAGCGGCATACAGCTACCAGCTTGCGGTCGAGTCGGGCGATGCCGTCGTCGTCGGTGTTAATCGTTTTCAAGCCGAGGAAGAGCCGATTCCTGTATTGCGGATCGACGAAAGCATCGAACGCGATCAGGTCGAACGCCTTCGGGCCGTGCGTTCGCGCCGCGATAAGAATGCAGTGGAGATAGCCCTTTCCAAACTTCGCGACGCCGCATCTGCCGATCAAAATCTTCTTCCTCTGATCCTTGCCGCTGTGGAAGCATGCGCCACCGTCGGCGAGATCAGCGGCGTCCTCCGAAGTGTCTGGGGCGAGTACGTCGAGGCCGTTCGGCTTTGAACCCAGACTAAAACTGCGTATTTTTTTGCTGACAAACATCCTTTAACCGTGTTAGCTTCTTAATTGGCGCGATACTCGGTCGCGTCGCCATCCACATTTTTACGCGTTCGAACTGATCCGCTCCCTAAAAAGTCATGGATATTCTCAATACCTACCTCCAAAAACTCCTTTCATCCTGCAGTGACGAACTGCGTCTCGAACCGGACAAAAATCCCTACCTTATCTCGGAGAACAGCACGACCGACGTCGCTCAGGTGCCGATGAAGGGCTCGCAGATCAGTTCAATGGTCTTTCCGCTGATTCCTCCCGGCGTACGGTCGACACTGCCGCATCGCGAGGAAGTGGAATTTGTACATCCTCATAATTTGGGCGACTTTAACTTCACCGTCCAAAAATCCAGCTCGGGATTTGTGGTGACGATCAGGCCGCTGCTCAACAGTCCGGGCTCGCGTCGGGCTCAGCCAAATGCTCCGGTCGTCGATGAACCCGCCGAAGAAGATCCTGTGCTTGGGGAGGCATTCGAACCTGTCGCAGAACAAGTTCCGACGCATGCCCCCTACGAAGCTCCGGTATTCGAACCGACCGCCAGCCCGGCGAGCTTTGACCTCGAAAGCTCTTCCTATTCTTTCGAATCGACCGCGTCCGAAGCGTTCGAGGAGGACTCGATCCCCGAAGTTATCTACGAAGACGCCGTTGCGTCGCCAGTGGTCGCAACTGAAATGCCCCAGCTCGAGGTCGTATCCTTCAACGATCCGGCGTTCCAAACGGTCTTTTCGGACACCGCAACCTACGAACCGCCGGGACGGCGCGATGATTTCGAAGGAGCCTCCTACCCGACCACGGCACACGCGTATGACGCATCAGAGTACATCCCTGAGCCGGAACCCGCATCGCCTTCGACCCCAAGCTTCGAGACGCCGGCATACTCGGCACCCGTTTCGTCACAGAATGAGACTTCCAAGATAGACGCGTTGTTCCGCAAAATGGCGGAACTCGGAGCATCGGACCTTCACCTCTCGGTAAGCATGCCGCCGATGGTCCGCAAGGACGGAAAGATCCAGAAGCTCGAAGACGGAGCCCCGGTTCTGACTGCGGATTCGATGCGGACACTGCTTACATCCATAATGCCGAAGAAGAATCTCGATGAATTCGGCGAACGGAACGACACGGACTTCGCGTACGAGCTACCCGAACTCGCCCGATTTCGCTGCAACATCTTTATGGACCGCAAGGGAATGGGTGCGGTCTTCCGCATTATCCCGTCGAAGATCCTTACGGCCGAGCAGCTTGGACTTTCGAAAGCGATCCTCGATCTATGTGCTCTGTCGAAAGGGCTTGTCGTCGTGACGGGGCCGACCGGCTCGGGCAAATCGACGACGCTCTGTGCGATGGTCGACCACATCAACAAGGGCCGCGAGGATCACATCATCACGATCGAAGACCCGATCGAGTTCACGCACGAAAATCAGAAGTGCCTAGTGAATCAGCGTGAGGTGCATAACCACACGGACTCATTCAAGGACGCCTTGCGAGCTGCGCTTCGCGAGGATCCCGACATTCTTCTCGTTGGCGAGATGCGAGACCTTGAGACGATCTCGATCGCGATCGAGACGGCAGAGACCGGACACTTGGTGTTCGGTACGCTCCACACAACGACCGCGGCCTCGACCGTCGACCGAATTATCGATCAGTTCCCTGCCGATCGGCAGCAGCAGATCCGCGTAATGCTTTCGGAATCGCTCAAAGGCGTTATCGCCCAAACGCTGCTCCCGAAAAAAGGCGGCGGTCGCGTCGCTGCTCTTGAAATACTTATCGTAACTCCGGCCATCTCCAACCTGATCCGCGAAGGCAAGACCTTCCAGATCCCATCGGCAATGCAGACGGGCAAGAATCACGGAATGGTGATGCTCAACGAGGCCCTTTACGCTCACGTCGAAAAAGGGCTGGTCGAACCGATGGATGCTTACGTCAAAGCCGTCGACAAGACCGGCTTTGAGACCATGCTCCAACGTGGCGGCTACAAGCTGTAGAACTTTTGATACGCTGAAGGCGCAAAAAAGCGACGGTCTCATTGCCGTCGCTTTTTCTTACCTAACGCTTTGTCTACTGGGCCTCGAATGGCCGCAGCTGCTCGGTGATCTTCGACTTATCACCGACGACTACCATAGTCATCTTCTCGGGAACGAGGTATTTTTTGACCATGTCCGAAACGTCCTGCGGCGTAACAGCCGAGAGCTTTGATACATAGGTCGTCAAATAATCATCCGGAAGCTCATTGTAATGACCGTTTTCGATCTGTCCGATGACGCCGGAACGGCTCGAATTGTTGAGCACGTAGATTCCGACGAGATAGTTCTTGATGCCCTGAAGCTCGTCAGCCGGCGGCGGCTCCTTCTTTAGACGTTCGATCTCGAACAAGATCTCGCGGATCGAGGCTCCGGTGTGCTCGGTCGTGACATCGGCGTTCTCGACCCAGTATCCTGTCTTGAATCGATTCCACACGAAGCTAGCCGGAGAATAGGTATATCCTTTGTTCTCCCTGATGTTTGCAGTTATTCGAGAACCGAACGAGCTCCCTAAAAGTGAGTCCATCACCGTGAATTTGATGAAATCGGGATCCGAAGGCGACACGGCCGGCATTCCTAGGTAGATGGTTGACTGTGGAGCGTCCGGACGGTCGATGACGTCTAGCGAACGGCCCGCTGTGATCTTTGGCACATTGCGGATCGGTTCGGGCCCCTTTTTCCAGCCGCCGAAAGCCTTCTCGATAGCTGACCTTACGCTTCCGGTATCGAACTGTCCCGCGACATAGATGTGCGTTCGAGCCGCCCCGAACTGATTGTAGTAGAACGTCTTAACGTCCTGTAGCGAATAGCTCTTGAGCCCGTCTTCTGTCGGGAAGATCGACCCGTACGCGTGATTCGGAAAGATCACCTGCCGAAACTTTTCCCAGGCAAGCGTTCCGGGCTGGGCCTTGCTGATCGCGAGTTCGCGGAGCTTGTTCGCCCTTATCTTTTCAAGTTCGTCTGCAGCAAACTTGGGATTTGTTAGCACTTCGGCGACCAGTCCAATGAAACGCGAGTCAAATTCGGCGAGGACTTCCCCGCCGACAATTGTCTTGTCCGTCGAGGCTGATGTGAAGATGCTGCCGCCCATATCAGCGGTCTCGAACGCGATCTGTTCGGCGGTCCGATTGGCTGTACCTTCTTTTAGGAGGCTCGCGACCATATCCGAGATCCAACGCTGATCCGCGCGTTCGTTGAGCGAACCCGCGCGGACGACCGCCTGAACGGCAACCTTGGGGATCGATCCGTACTGGACGAGCGTCACCTTCATCCCATTATCGAGAGTGAAGTTCTCTTGTTTTGGAAAAACGAAAGGCTTCGGACTTCCGCCTGGCGGCGGAGTCTCTTTTTGCCCAAAGCCCGCAGCGGTTAAGGTGCACAGCAACGCAAAAGCCGTCAGTGTCCGGTGAAGATATCGATCAGTAAATCTCATTATTCGTTACCTCCGGCAGCAGTTGATTGTTCTATGTTTAGCACTACGACCGTGCGATTAGTGGTCCTAAGATATTCTTTTGCGGTTTTCTGGATCAACGCGGGCGTTACCGCTCGAAAATTCTTCTCAATGTCGTTTATGTTGTCAGGTTTGTCGTCAAAGAGTGCAAAACACGCCAGGAGATCGGCCCGCCCGAATCCTCCAAACTCCGTCATCGTATCGTAGAGTTCGCTGCGAAGCTTAACTATTGCCCGGTCTATGGACGCCTGGCTAACCGGAGCATCCTGCAGTTTGGCGATGACCTCATCGAGCCCTTTCTTAACTTCGACCGCGGAGACCTTTTCATCGTGTATCAGGTCGACGCTGAACAACATCGGCCCGTTGTAATTGAACATGTTCCCGAGGTATCCGTTGATACCGCCGCTGACGCCGCTCGTGTACGCACGCTTTTTGACAAATTCCTGGTGGAGCATACTGTCCTCGCCCTGAAGGAGGATCTGATCGATCAGCCCCATCGCGTAGTACTCAGGTGTTCCGCGTTTTGGCATCTGCCATCCAAAACCCACTGCGGGTTTCTTGGCAAGCTTGTCGGTCCGGGCGACCGTTTTTTCCCTTTCTTGCCGCGGCTCTTCGAGATCGGGAAGCTCTTCGGCCTTTTGCGATTGAATGTTCGCAAAATACTTTTCGACCCATTTTATAACGTTGCGCTCGGCGAAATCGCCGGTTACCACGAGTACAGCATTCTGCGGCTGGTAGTACTTGGTCGCAAACGCCTTTGCATCCTCGAGCGTTGCGGCTTCGAGATCCTTTAGTTCGCCGTAGAAGTTGTGAGCGTTGTACCAGTTGGTAAATGCCGCCATCGGAAGATCGATCCACGGGAAAGCTCCATAAGGCTGATTGAGCACATTCACTTTTACCTCGTTTGCGACGACACCTTGCTGATTTACTAGATTCTCTTTTGTGATGTCGAGACCGCGCATGCGGTCGGCTTCGGCCCAAAGGATCGTTTCGGCCTTATGGGCGGGAACGACCGCAAAGTAATTCGTGAAATCGAACCTGGTCGAGCCATTAAGCACGCCGCCGTTGCTCTCGACTAGGCGGATAAATTCGAGCTTGCCGAGATTCTTCGACCCTTGAAACATCAGGTGTTCGAAAAGATGTGCAAATCCGGTGCGATCGCGTGGCTCGATGCGAAAACCGATGTTGTAATACACGGCGACCGTAACCAACGGAGCGGAACGCTCCGGTGATAGAACTACTTTGAGCCCGTTCTTGAGCTTGTAGTAGGTCAGTGGAACCTTGATACCGGCGGCCTTTGCCGGCTGTGCTTGCAGCGGCAAAGCATTCGTCGCGACAAACAGAGCTAAAGCCAACCCTACGAGATATTTCCTTACTCTCATTAATTCTCCTTCGTATAGATGTTTCGAATACTATTAAGTCACTAATTCGAATCTGACGCAAAAAAGTTTCAACTTCGAGGCCTCAAGCGACCTCGCGGAATTGTCGGTAACGGTCAACAGCAGATATAGTATTGAGCGTCGCGAACCGAAATTATGCCTCCAACAAATGCGATGGACGAAGCACTCGGCAACGATCTGCTTGCGGCCCTTCCCACATCAGAGTTCCTTAAGATCAGGGCCGGCCTCGAACCGATCGAATTCGCCGCCGGTGACGTCCTCTGGGAATCGGACTCTCGCAACCATACGGTCTACTTCCCGACGTCAGCGATAATCCTGCTGCTTTATGAATCGGAAAACGGCCTTTCGGTCGAGGTCGGTATCGTCGGCCATCGCGGCCTTGCGGGGGTTTCGGCATTCATGGCCGATGTTAGCACCAAAACGCGAGCGGTCGCTTTCAAGGCGGGTACGGCCTTTCGCATGAGTGGAAACAGTCTTCGGACGGAGTTCTCGGAATGCGGCGACTTTCAGGCGATTTGCCTCGCTTACGCGGATATGCTGCTCGGACAGGTCACGCAGTCGGCGGCGTGCAATACGCTGCACACTGTCGATCAGCGGCTATGCAGGTTCTTGCTTCACATGAACGACGAGCAAGGTGGTGGAATTCTCAGGCTGACCCACGAGCAGATATCGCAGGCCTTGGGTGTCAGACGTGAGACGATCTCTATCTCGGCCCGCTCGCTCCAGAAGAACTCAGTGATCAGGTATTCACGAGGCAAGATCGAGATCCTGGATATCGAGCGACTGACGGGCTTTGCCTGTGAATGCTACAAACAGGAAGTCGATCACTATCGTCGCGTTCTCGGCCAGTACGTCCGAAACCACCCTCAGAGAGCGCCTATCTAGAGACTGAAACGTTGTTTGCCGATAGCGTACTCCCGATCGAACGCTGAAACTCTGAGATCGCTTTGTTGAGATCGGTTCGAGCCTGAAGTTCGCGGCCGCGGGCGACGGCAAGGTCCGTCTGCCGCTGCAAGACGAGATAGAACGTCGACGTACCGCCGCGGAATTGACGTTGCTCGCTGGCGTAGAGTTCCTCCGCGGAAGTCCTCGCGTCGGTCGCCGACGCTAACCGCGACTCGGCCGACCGCAGAGCCTGCAGCGCATTGCGCACCTCGGCAGCGATGATCTGCTCGGCCTGGGCACGTAGATTTGCGAGACGGTCGGCCTCGACCTGCGAACGAGCGAGATTGGCCTTTGCGACCTTGTTTCCCCAAGGGATGGCGATCGAAACTCCAATTCGAAACGACGGATAGTCGAATGCCGCGAGATTTCCAAGCGAAGCAAAGTAACCGCCGACGAGATTGGGCGGAACGCGGCTAAGTCCTGTAGCAGGATTTATGGCAGCGGCCGTCTCGGTGCCCGCGAGCCCCTGCAGGGTGTAGGAACCGACAAGGTCGATCTGCGGCTTGGTCTGATCTTTGAAAAAGATCTGATCGATCGCGTTGATCTCGGACGCCTTTTCGAGCTGTTCGATCTCGGGCCGGTTCTTTATCGCTTCTGTGACCGCGATCTCGAGCCCGATCTGCGGTACCGTGACGTTGACGGGCGATACCGGCATGATCGCCCTCGACCATTCGGGTGCCACGCGGTCAGGCAGCAAGAGCGTCTTCAAATTATTCTCGGCCCGCGAGACCGCTTCCTGACCTGCGAACACGGCCTGCTCAAAAACGGAGATCTGACTGCTCGCGGCGACGAGTTCGATCGGTGCGAGCACGCCGCGTTCGACCTGACGCTGATTGCTCTCAAATTGGTCCTTCGCCTGACGCAGCGTCTCGATCTGGACCTGTTGATTCCGCAGGGCGAACGCCAGATCCCAATAGGCCCGCTCGACTGACGACACTACGTTAATAGCCTGCTGCCGCAACTGAGAATCGCTGACGTTTATGTTCTTTTTCGCGATCTCGATGGTCCTGCGAGCACTGTCGATCTTGCGATTCCGGAAGAGCGGTTGCGAGTAGGACAGGACGAGCGACGACGGGAATTGAGGGTTGAGAAAGGAGTTGGTATTGCTCGTCGTCGTCCGCGAAGAATTAAATACTGCCGCATAATTACCGCCGGCGTACGGCGAGAGCCCGCTTACTCCGCCCGAGCCGAAGAATCGAGTCTGAGTTACCGCGCCGTTGACCGCACCGCCGATCAGAGACGCGGTCGGGGTCGTCAGTCTTTCGTAATAGGCGTCGGAAACGACGAGCGGATCGTAAGCTCCACGTGCCCCGGCCAGGTTTATATCGCTTATCCGAGCGTCGGCGCGAGAGGCATCGATGTCGTTGTTGTTCCTAAGCGCAAGCTCGATCGCCTGCTCGAGGGTCAACGAAAGCTGGTCGTCGATCGAAACACCCACACGCTCATTGCTCGGCATCGGCCGGCTGGGCGCCACGATCCTGAGTTGGACCGGCATCGGATCGTCCGTGGTCGGAGTCGGCGTCGGTGTTTGTGCAGACAATACCGCGACCGAGATCAGCGCAAATGAGAGCGTCGAAAAGAGCCTGATGGCGCACTTCTGCGGAGTTTTTAGCGAGAAAATGGACATTATCGGCTAACTTGCGGCCTCATTGCCCTCCTGCGGATCGGGGCTCGGCTTACGCGACCTCTTGAAGATCGAGAACAGGCTCTTGGCACCGCCGGAGACACGCTTCCACGCGACTGTTTCCTGTGCGTCGTCAAAGATCGAATAGAATACCGGCACCGCGAGCAGCGTGAGAAGCAAACACATCGACTGGCCGCCGACAACGAGAATTCCAATGGACCTATTTGTCGCCGCACCGGCTCCGCTTCCCAGAATGAGCGGGATCATACCCGCAACAAGCGAGATCGTCGTCATCAGGATCGGACGCAGGCGGTCACGGTTGGCCTGAATGATCGCATCGTACCGATTCATACCCTTCGCGCGCAGAGTATTAGTGTGGTCGATCTGAAGAATGGCGTTCTTCTTAACGATGCCAAATAGAAGCAAGATCCCGAGAGCAGAGAAAATATTCAACGTTTGGCCAGCCATCGCCGTGGAGAGCAATGCAAAGGGCACCGCTAGCGGCAGTGTAAGCAGGATCGTAACCGGGTGAATGAACGATTCGAACTGAGCCGCAAGGATCAGATACATGAAAACGAACGACAGCAGGAACGCATACAGGAAGGCCTCGTACGCCTTCTGCAGTTCTTTCGACTGGCCCGTCACGCCCGTGATGTATTCGGCGGGCATGTTCAGATCAGCCGCGATCTTCTGCATCTTTGCGACCGCGTCCGATTCAGAGGCATTGGGCGGAAGCCCCGCGGAGACCGTGACCTGCCTAAGCCGGTTGAGCCGATTTATCGACGATGGCGAGAGAGCTTCATCGATCTTGACCACGCGTTCAAGGTCCACCGTGCCTCCGTTCGAAGAGGCCACCGTGAACGACTTGAAGCTTTCGCGGTCACGCCGGTATTGCTCTTCGGCACGAACGATGACGTCATATTGTTTCGAGCCTTCGCTAAAGGTTGACGTGATCTGGCCAGCTGAAAGGATGTTCAACGCCTGAGCGACGTCACCTGCCCGAACTCCAAGATCGGCCGCCCGCGTCCGGTCGATGACAACACGGATCTCGGGATTCCCAACCTCGATCGACGTGTCTGGATCGCGATATATCGGATCTTCCTTCATCTTGGCGACGATGGCGTTAGCATATTCAGTGAGTTTCGCCATGTCAGGTCCGGCTATGTATAAGCCGACCCCGGAACCGCCGCGGCCCAACCCGATACTGCTGCCGATCGAAGAAGACGCCGAAACGGTTACCTGATAGTCCTCAGAGGCGTATTTCCTAACGATCTGACGCGTTTGGTTGATCAGTTCAGACTGTGCCTTTTCACGCTCGGCGACGGGTTTTAGAGCAACATTGATGAAGCCGTTGTTCGAGCCGGAGCCGCGCCCAAATCCGGCTAGGACCAGAGTATTTCTTACACCCGGCACCTCCGCGCGAATATCGCGGGCGATCCGGTCGAGGATCGACTGCGTTGCAGAAAGCGAGGTTCCTTGCGGGGCCCTCAGATTGACTTGATAAAGCGACTCATCCTCATCGGGAAGAAAGGCCATTCCGACGAATTTATACAGAGGATAGATCGACGCGACGGTTACCACGCAGATGAGAACTACCGCCCAACGGAACCGCATCGAGATCCGAAGCAGAAAAGTGTAGCTGTGGTCGATCAAGCTGTAGAACCAGCCGTCCTTTGAGTCATGGGCTGAAGTTTCAGCCGGCTTTTCGATCACCTCACCGGTTTCTTCATCCCGTTGAGGCGCGTTGTGATCGACCTTCTTCTTCTTTATCCACCGGGCGGCGAGCATCGGCGTCAAAGTGAACGATACGATCAGCGAAACGAGGATCGCTGCCGCCGACGTCAATCCGAATGACGACATGAAGCGGCCGACGATCCCGCTCATAAAGCCGACGGGGATGAACACCGCGAGCAGTGAAAGCGTGGTTGCAAGCACGGGTAGGCCGATCTCACGGGTTCCTTCGATCGCCGCCTGGAATGGGTCCATTCCCTTTTCTTCGACGAATCGATAGATATTTTCGAGCACGACGATCGCGTCATCGATCACGATGCCGACCATCAGGGTCAGCGCGAGCATCGTCATCTGATTCAGCGAGTAGCCGAACGCAGCGATGGCTGCAAACGCAGCGATGATCGAGATGGGAATGGCGAGCGCCGCAATGATCGTCGAACGGAAATTCCAGAGGAAGAGAAATACAATGATCGCGGCAAAAAGGCCGCCGAGAACAAGATGCTCTTCGATCGCGGTGAGCGAGTTTTGAATGAATTCCGATTGGTCGCGAATGACCGCGACCTTCATGTCCGACGGCAGTGTCGGAATGATCGTCGCCATTCTCGATTTCACGTTATCGATGACGGCGATAGTGTTTGCTCCGGCCTGCTTTCTGACGCCGACCGAAACCGACGTCACACCATCAAGCGAAGCGGCAGTTGTTGCCTCAGCACCGGCCTTCTGGACGTTGCCGATATCCTTGATCTTGATCGGAAATCCGTTGCGCGTGGCGACGACGACCTCGTTGAAGTCTTCGACCCGCGTCAACTTGCTCATCGTGCGAACGCCCAGCGTACGTCGGCCTTCGATGATGTTTCCGCCCGGCACTTCCTGATTCTGCGCACGGATCGCGGCGGCCACCTCGGTTACCGCGAGATTGAATGCTCGCAGCCGTTCCGGGTTTACGTTGATGAGGATCCGCGGCGAACGCGAGCCCCACATGAAAACCTCAGCGACGCCGTCGGCACTCTCGATACGCTTCTGGATAAGCAGTTCGACCTGCTCGCTGAGTTCAACGACATCGCGGGGAGCACTGATCGTGTATAAAAGGATCGGTTGAGAGTCTGAGTCGGATTTTTGAGCGACCGGAGGATCAGCGGTTTCCGGAAGACGGTTTACGACCGTCGAAAGCTTCTGCTGGATCTCCTGAAAGGCTACGTCAGGATCTTTTTCGAGGTTGAAGGTTAGCGTGACATTGGACGAGCCTCGCGAGGAGGACGACCGCATCTCTTCGACGCCGGGAACCGTATTCAGAGCTCCCTCGATGATATCGGTGACCTCGCTCTCGATCTCTTCGGGTGCGGCACCCGGATTGGAGGTGCGGACCGACACCGTCGGCAGGTCGATCTTGGGGAAGCGGTCAACGCCGAGCGTAAAAAAGCTGAAGCCCCCGACAACCGTCATGAAAAGGACGATCACGGTGGCAAAAACCGGCCGATGCACACAGATCTCAGCTAACCACTGCATAAGAACTCCCTGAGCTAAACTGCAACTCTTGCTCCCTCATACAGCTTATCGAGATTGCTTGTTGCGACGACCTCACCGGCCTCGAGGCCGTCGAGTATCTGATAGCTGTCCCCTTCCTCCGGCCCGAGTCTGATCGTCTTAAGTTTTGCAACGCCCTCGACGATCGTAAATATTCGATAGGCTTGAGTCGCCGGGTCGTTATAGACGGCGGCCTTCGTTACGAAAACGCCCTTGCCTCCACCTTCCTTATTGATCCGAACCGTGGCAAACATGCCAGGGCGAAGAGCGTTGTCGCCATTCTCGATCGAGGCTTCGACGATCGCCGAGCGCGACGTCGGATCGACCGCCGGATTTATCGCCGATACCACACCGGCGAACCTGCGATCTTTGTACGCATCGATCTGAGCGGACACGCCGCGGCCGAGAACGACGAACGGCAGGTCAGCCTCCGCTACTTGTATATCGACCTTGATCGGATTAGTTCGCAGGATCGTCGCTACTACCGAAGCAGACGAGACATATTCGCCGACCGCGACGGGACGGCTGCTGACAAATCCGGAGAACGGTGCTCGGACGACCGTATCCGCGATCGCTTGCTGCGCTTCGGCGACCTGAGTTTGGGAAGACTCAACGTCAGCCTTAGCGGCCGCGATCGCCTGATTATTCTGTCGGGCTGTATTTACGGCTACATCGAGCTGTTCTTTCGCTGCGTTTGCACGCGTGCGGGCTGTATCGCGCTGAGTGCGGTAGGTCTCATACGCCACCATCGATACGTCACCCGACTCGACAAGCTCGCGATACCGTTTCTCATTCGCTTCGGCCTGTCTAAGTTCGGCTAGCGCCTGCTCGTAGTTGGCATTCGCAGCTCGAACGTCCGGGATCGTGGACGCGTTGAACGAGCTTCCGGGACCTAGCCCTAAACGTGCTTCAGCCTGCGTGACAGCCACGCGTGACCGTTTCAAAGCAGCCTCAGCCGCGGCGAGTTGAAGCCTTGCATCGCGATCATCGACCCGCGCGATGACGGATCCCGACGAAACGAAATCACCTACGTTTATCCCAAGATTCGAGATCTTGCCGGCAACTTTCGGAGCAACATTCGAGCTCTCGTCAGCCGAGACACTACCCGTCGCCTGGATGACCGCTGGTATGTCGCGAAGCTCGGCTGTCGAGACCGTTACAGATACGAGTTCAGCTGAATTATCAGTATTGGCCGACCGTTGGGTAGTTTCGGACCGCGTACTACTGCATCCGAAACTTGCAATAACTGCGGCGAGGCAAAAAACCGGGAAAAACAAACTGCGCATAAAATCCGACTTCCGATTAGTTTACAACAGCGAAACGCCTCTCAAACCTGACGGTATGCAAAGATTTGTAAACGCGAACTGCCGCGATAACAACCGCTGCACATGGCTTTTCGCCAATGGATTAACGCGGATGAGCGTGGTAACATCGCCCCTTTGACACCGATCGAACCTATGAACGAGATAACTGTAGCGGAATTGAAACTAAGACTTGATGCCGGCGATGAGCTTCAGCTGATCGACGTAAGACAGCCGGATGAATTCGAATTCGCGCGTATTGACGGCTTTACCCTGATCCCCCTCGGCGAGGTTCCTGCCCGCCGGGATGAGATCGACGAAGGCAAGGAAACGGTAGTGATGTGCAAGATGGGCGGGCGAAGTGCCCGTGCTATCCAGTTTCTGGAATCAACCGGATTTAGGGGAAAGCTCTACAATCTCGTCGGCGGAATCACCGCCTGGTCTGGCGAGATCGATGGGAGTATTCCGCGATATTGAGTCGCTACTTTAGGGTTTCGAGCAGGCGTTGCGCCGCCTCAGCCATTCCTTTCTGATCGTGAGCAACGCCCGGCACATCAACTAGCCGCCAGTTTGACTTCGGATCGGTCTTCCTTATTTGGTCGAACATGAAACCGGCTCGTTCGAACCGATTCTTTCCTTGAACGTCGGCCTCAGGGGTCTGTCTTAGGTTCTCAGTCCTTTGTATATCGGCCGTTCCGCGCATCAGGATCAATCCGCTCGCGGTCCATCGCTTTATGTCCTGTGAGCTGACAGCGGCCGGGGAATTCTTCAGACCGTAAGGAAACTTAATGCTTGGGTCGGGCAGCGTATAAAAGCCCGGGTTCGCGGCGATCGCCAGACCGACCTTGTTTTCAGGCATGAAAAGCATGAAGCGATGAACGAATTGACCGCCCGCGGAATGGCCGAATAGAAGATACTTCTCGGCCTTAATAGAAAATTTCTTTCTCGAATTCTCGAATAGCTGTTCGATCACGGTAAATGCCCATTTCGACCTCGGATTCGGCGTGTTATTCGCTTCCTTACCGGTTGCGATATTTCCAAAATTGTATCCGAGCGGTTCGGGCCAGTTTTCGTCGTCAAACTGCGGCGAGAGAACGAGATAGTTGTTTTTTGCGGCCCACGATACCCACGAATCCATGTATTCGTCCGCATTCCGCTGACGGCCGGCCATGACCATTACGACCTTGGTCTTGTCATTTATCTTGGGCGGTTCGGAATAGAAAACCTTGATCGCCGGATTGCCCGGACTCTCGAATGAGAAAGACTTGCGCGATTGGGCCGGCGACGAGGCGAAGTCGGACGGAAAGGCGCATTTCAGGCCTTCGATCACGCCTTGCCACGACGCGCGATCCTTTCGGATAGACGGTTCCTGCTCGATGTGGATAAAGTTTCCAGGC
Organism: Acidobacteriota bacterium; assembly: GCA_041940165.1. Classification (GTDB taxonomy): domain Bacteria; phylum Acidobacteriota; class Blastocatellia; order Pyrinomonadales; family Pyrinomonadaceae; genus OLB17. Next base: position 136,633 of record JBGTSR010000011.1, on the reverse strand, counting down.
TCCGGCGATGAGGAAACATTCTTGGTGCACGGATCACTCTTTTCTCCATTCGAGAACCGGCCCTGTACGTTACTGAGCGCAACAAGCGGACATTTGGTCGTTGAGTCGAAGATCTCGGCCTCGACCCCCTTTTGAGTCAGGCACGACAAGAGACGTTTTGAATTCGTCGTGACAGTAGGTGAGCCATTGCTCAAAAACGCGTTTGGGCAATTATCGCGTTCTGTCATGCCGTGCAGCTGAACCGCTATGGTTTTGGGCCTTACCTTCAGCAAAGTTTCGTGAACCGCATGAAAAGGAGTATCCACCGCGTGAGCTACGTCAGAGACCGGATAACCTGCATTCTCATCCCCTGAAGTTGGTTGAGTGCACGGGGAAGGTTGGCGATTCGAACGCCGATGAGCCCCGGCAAGGAGGTATGCCGACGCCCCGGTTTGAAGAAATGCATCGATCGCCTGATGTTCGGTATTCGAGTCGAATCTCGGATGCGGCGCCTGGATGACGAGCGGGCTTTCAGACCGCGGATCAAACACGTAGGCTCCCCAGCCCGCCTGGTACGGAGCCTTCTCAGTTAGTAGAAAGTACTCGCGACCGTTGGACCTCTCGGTAAAGCGTTTTAACTCGTACGGGAACGACAGCTGTTTGATCATCTGCTGAGCATCCTCGGGCTTTCCCGAATAGATGCTTTCAACGATGAACCTCCAGGCTTTCAACTGTCCCGGTGTCGGCACACGAAACCCTTCGGAATCACGCGCGACAAGATCTTCTGAGACCTTTTCGACCACGGCGGTCAAGCTTCCGCTCTGTTTACCGATATCGGGACGTTGAGACGCAAGACCCGTAACCGTCACTAAAAGGATGAGAGCGAAATAGCGCCCCTCAAACAAGAATCTGGTCATCTTACAAAATCCCGATCTTCACCTAGAAATTTAACCTCAGCCCAAACTGCATCAACCGCGGCCGCCCGACGATCCCGCTTATGCGGCCAAAGTCAACGCTGTTGATATTTGTGACCGGATTGTCGAAATTGACCGTGTTAAAGGCGTTGAATATTTCTGCCCGGAACTCGAGGTTCTTGGTTTCCGATATCCTGGTACGCTTCAGAACGTTGATGTCAAAATTGAAGAAGCTCGGCCCAAAAATTGACGAAAGACCTAAGGCTCCGACGGTTCCCGCCTGCGGGTTTTGAAAGACGATCTTCGTGGGATCGCTTGTGCTGCCCGGGGCAAGATTCGGGTCGATGAATACGATCCCATTCGCCGTTCGCTGAATTCCGGTCAACGCCTGAACCTGCTGGGTGGTCAAACCTCCGACAACGTCGACGGTATTCGAGCCTGAGAGGCCGTCGCGATTGATGGTTCCGCGACCCGAAAGAAGGCTCAGCGGATCGCCCGTATTGAATTTTGCGATACCGCCGAGCTGCCAACCGCTGACGAGGGCTCCAACTATACCCCTCTTCCCGCGCAAGAACTGTCTTCCGCGGCCAAACGGCAACTGATAGATCGCGTTTGCGAGAAACTGGTGCGTATTGGTGTACTGTGCGTATTCGCGGCCGGTATCGAGCAAGGTAAGGAACGAGTTTGTGTCGCCAGTCGAACCGGTGAAATCGGACAGTCCCTTCGCAAAGGCATAACTGGCCTGAAATCGCAAACCGCCTCTCAGACGCCGCGTCAGCTCAACCTGGAGCGAATCGTACGCCGAGGTCGATCCATTGGTAAAGAACTGAGCCCCGCGAACAGCTGGGTTTGCACGCAGGAAATTCAGCGGAAGTCGCCCCGCCGCAACAGCATTCAAAAATGAACCGCCGCGAACACCGTTCAGTATCCTTAGCCGAAGAAGATAATCGATAAAATCACCGGCCCGACCTTCGTCGAGGCGCTGAATGAAGTTGCTCAGTGTGTAGCTGGACGTCTGGCCAGTGAACAGGGCGTCCATCAAGGGATTTGGCGTACTTCCGGCAACGGCAGCATTGTAAGCAAAGCTGGCCGTCGTACAGTTCGCAGCGGCCCGGCAAGCGGCCAAGTTATTTTGTCCGATCCTAAATGCATCAAGGAACGTCGCACCGGTGACCGTATCTTTCGCGAAAACGTTGACCTGATTCACATCGTAACCGCGATACAGCTTTTTGCCGCGATTCCCGACGTATCTGATCTCAAGCGAGGTTCCCTTAAAGATCTCCCGCTGGATGCCGAAATTGAAGTCGTGCACGTACGGCGTGCGAAGATCTTCGTCAAACGCACGGATATCGACGGTCGAATTCGTCTGAATACTTTGCGGGGCCGGGATCGACACCGTCGGCAGCGGACTCTCACCGATACCGTTCCGGAGGAAAGTGTTTACCGTTCGCGTAGTCGTGATGATCAGACCTTCGTTATCGTCGAGCGTTGCATCGATAGCATTCACGCTTCCCTGAAAATAACTTACGCGATATCCGCCCCGAACCGATGTCTTGCCGTTTTTGAAAGGATCCCAAGCAAAGCCGAGGACGGGCGCAAAGTTATTTTTGTCAGTCCTGAAAAAGACCCCGTCCGGCGCATAGTCGAGCACGGGAGCAGTCCCGGTCATCACGCCGGGCATGAACAAATTTCCGTCGCCCGACACTCCGTAAAGCCCGGCAGACCCGCCGACCGGAAGCAAGCCGAGGTTATTCGCCTCCTTTGTCGCCATGTACAGTTCATACCGAAGTCCGAGATTGAAGGTCAGATTTGGACGAAAACGCCATGAGTCCTGAGCGAAAATGCTTGTCTCCCAGTTCGAATACTCCCTCTGTTCCGGCGCGCCGCGGACGACCACACCATCCGCAGGGTCGACAACATTAAACACCTGTGTAACCGTCGCAACTGCTCCGGTTATCGTGTTAACGAGACTTTCGGGAAACGCGACGCTGCTCGGACTTACACCAGGAAAATTGCTCGTCACAAATCCCGGATCGTTCGACGTGGCAAAATCGAGAACGGGCAAAGTTCCCGTCAACGAATAGCGGCGGACCCACAAATTTCGCAGTTCAACACCGAACTTAAATGAGTGATTCGCGCGCAAGAGGGTCAAATTATCCGTGAACTGGAGAACGCGCAAACTTCGTCCCGTACCGATATTGGAGTATTCGGGATTGAAAACATTTGCTATGTCCAGGATGTATCCGCGGCCATAATCCGCCGTATTGCCAAAGGTCAGGCCTGAGATCTGGGCGCCGACCCGGGCTTCATTAATGACCGTCGGACTCAGGATCGAGCGAAAGGTTCCAGACGTTCCGCGGCCGATAGTTTGCCGGGTCCCGAAGTCAGAATCAGGAAATGCAGGTTCGCGTTCATTGATGTAATCGCCATTGAACAAGATATCGCCGTAGTTGTAGGTTGCTTCGAACGAATGTTTGTCGTTGAAACGATGATCCAATCTGAACGAAAACTGGTCTGTCGGCGAAATAACCTTTGCGTTAAAGCGAAATCCTCCCGTATTCAGCCCATCTCCGATCTGAAAGTTATTCGGGAGAGGCGTAATTCCGAGGTACGCCGTCATGGTTGGATCCACATTGGCGGCGGTGCGGCTAGCGTTAATTGCGAGCAGGTTTTGCACACAAACAGTGCCGGTCGGCAACGCCGAGGCTCCGGTCGTCGCACAAGTTACCGTGCCTGCGGGAATTCCGGTAATTATAGTCGCGGGGGCTGGCGTTCCCGGTGCGATCGCAACATTTGCCGGCGTCGTTGCACGGCCTTTCAAATACCGGAAAATGCCCTGTCGAGCCTCTTGTGTATAGACCAGCCGATTGCGTGAAAGTCCGCGAGATTCGCGTTTCCCCTCATAAGAAGTAAAGAAGAACGTCTTGTCTCTAATGATCCGACCGCCGAGGCGTCCGCCGAACTGGTTGCGAATGAGCGGCTCGCGTGGGACGCTCTGGCCGTCTTCGCGAACCGTAGAGTTGTTGAAAAAGTTGTTCGCATTGAAGGCAGTATTGCGATGAAACTCGAAGATGGAGCCTCTGAAGTCATTCGTACCCGACGCGGTCACCGCGTTGATCTGAGCCGAACCTCGTCCAAACTCCGCTGATGGCAGCGAAGAGGTCACGCGAAACTCGGCGATGCTCTCAACACTCACGGGAATAACGGGAAGGGTTACGTTTGCCGGGGTTTTCAGGAAATTGTCCGATGCATTAATGCCATCGACCGTAAGATTGTTTGCAACGGTACGGTTTCCGTTGATCGAAAACCGCGACACCTCGCCATCCGCGTTCGACTTTGTCTGCACACCTGCCTGCAACGCCGTCAACTCGAACGGGTTGCGGCCATCTAGGGGAAGTTCGAGAATCTTTTGCCGGTCGACGACTTCGCCAACCTCGGCATTCGATGAATTTATGACCACCTGAGCGTCGTCGGCCGAGATGGTCACTTCTTCGCTCACCGTACCGACTTCGAGTTCGATCTGCACGCTCGTTACAGTTGCGACCTGAACGACGATGCCAGTGATCAGTGAACGCTTGAATCCCTGCAGCTCGGTGGCTATCGAGTATGTCCCGGGCTTCAGTTCGCTTGCGGTGAAGGTTCCGTCATCCGTACTGCTGGCCGTTACGGTCTCACCCGTGCCGGTATTCTTGATCGTAACGCTCGCGTTGGGCACAAGCTGCCCCTGTTGATCCTTGACCGTGCCATCGACCCTTCCGCGCAGAGCCTGTCCAAATACCGGTGTTAGACACAGAGCTACCGCGAGCCCCATCGCAAAAAGCAATTGACGTAACCTCATCGCAATAATCCGCCTTCAATTTATTTTTTTCGAGAACGACGCTAGTGTAACAGAAAGTTGCGGAAGTGTAACGAAATTCGCGATTCCCCGGCGGATGATCTATTCAAGTTCAATGTGTTCGGAGAGCCTGACTATTTCCATTCCGGGTTCGACATTCGTGCGACACGCCATGACGCCCTTTTCTTTGTCGCCATTCTTAACCCAAACCTGGCAGTTTAGACATTCGCCATTCCAACAGAAGTCCCCGTAAGAAATACTCTCCACCGAAAGAAACTGAAACCCGCGCAGGAGCGAGTTATTCTCCGGGACCATCGCCTCTTTTCCGCAGATATCAATCTCGATGAGTCGTTCGTACGGCTGAAATACACCCTTGATGTCTTCTATTTCCATTGTGATCTATTGTAGCCGTTCGAGGACCGCCGGAAGTCGCTGACTCCGACCATTCGGCTTGTCGTTGTCAGAACTGCCATTGTATTATGTGGTTTACGAGGAAATCTATGTCACTGGTCATCTATACGAAGCCAGATTGCCCGTACTGCCAAAAAGCTCGCGAACATTACACATCACTCGGCGTCGATTTCGAAGATCACGACGCACAGAATGACAAGGCGCGCCAACGCGAGATGCTTGAGTTTTCGGGAGGCGATCTCACGGTTCCGTGCATCGTCGAGAATGGAGTTTACATCGGATCTGGGTGGGGCGACCCGCCCCGGGGCTGAACGATCCGTGTCGACTGAACGGCAGGTTGTCGTTCTACTCAATTCGGAGCTCTCGGGTTTGCATTTTCTGATTCTGCAAATAGACTAAGCAGTGCAGAGGGTGTGACTGTTGCGTTTTAGGGCCGCCGTGCTTCTAAGGTACGCATTTTTATGGTCGGTTCGCAGATTAACCAATACAAGATCCTCGAAAAGATCGGTTCAGGCGGCCAAGGCACTGTCTATAAAGCCCTCGATACCAAACTCAACCGTACGTCTGTCATCAAGATCCTCCCGCCAGAGCTAACCCAGAAAACAGCAAATTTCAGGCGATTCGAACGCGAAGCACAGCTTTGTTCGCAGCTTGATCACCCGAATATCTGCACGATCTATGATTTTCATAGCGCGGACGGGGTCTTCTACATCGCGATGCAGTTCGTCGATGGCAAGAACGTTCGCCAATTGGTCTCGGGACGGCCGTTGGCTCTGAAAAGCGCACTTTCGATCGCGATCCAAGTGGCCGATGCCCTCGCATATGCGCACTCGAAAAACATCATCCATCGAGACGTTAAGGCGGGCAATGTAATGGTCACGGACGGAGGGCAGGTCAAGATACTCGATTTTGGACTCGCAAAATTGCTCGAGGACGAGCAGATAGGAACGAATGAGGGCCTCGATCGTAACGAGATCACAGAACTTGGCATTCCTTACGGGACGGCGACCTATGCCGCTCCCGAACAGGCTCGGGGCGAACGAGCGGACCATCGCTCCGACATCTTCTCGACCGGCGTTCTGCTATACGAGATGCTTACGGGCATCTGGGCGTTCCAGGGCAAGACTGTCGTCGATGTCAGGCATCAGGTTTTGTACGGCACTCCAAAGCCGATCGCAGAGCTTCGAAAGGAAGCGATCCCGGCGCAATTGCAGGAGGTCGTAGACAAAGCTCTTTCAAAAGAACCTAAGGACCGATATCAAAAGATCGCGACGATGCGGGACGAGTTGCGCAACATACTGCAACAGGTTGCCGGGGCTCAACTGATGCCGAATGACACCTACGCGCCAAGTCATGCGGACGGGTCAGCTGTGAAGCGAATGCTGAACTGGTTTACCGGAAAGTCGGCGCCGGAAGCGACCTCCATTGGGCAGACACCTTCAGTCCAGTTAACACCCTCATACGCTCCGGACATATCAATGACTTCGGCTGGTACCGAGAAAAAGAGCGTAGCGATCCTGCCGTTCCAAAATCTGGCCCAGGACGCTTCAGCGAGTTTCTACGAATTCGCTCTCGCTGACTCGGTCATTACTGAACTCGCTCAGATCAGATCGATCATCGTGCGGCCAAGTTCGGTGATCGCCAAGTACCAGGGCAAGAATATTGATCCGCGCGAGGCGGGCAAAGAGCTTCGCGTACACGCCGTTTTGTCCGCTGGCTTCATCCGTGCCGGCGATCGCCTTCGAGTTACGGCCCAATTGCTTGACGTAGTCGGCGGCGACATCTTATGGAGCGACCGGATCGATGCCGAAGGCACCGACATACTTGTCCTGCAGGACAGCATCGCACAGCGGATACTTGAGGGACTTCGACTCGAACTGACGGATCTTGAGGCCGAAAAGCTCGGTAAGCGAGCGACCGACAATGCGGAAGCTTGGGAGGAATATCTCAGAGCCCGCGACCATTTCGGTCGTTTCATCTTCCGGACGATCGATATCGAGGATTGCGACGCGGCGATGGCAAATTTCAAACGTGCGATCGAACTCGATCCGCACTTTGCTCTAGCCTACAGCGGCCTCGGCGCTTGCTACGCAAACCGTGTTTTCAAGGGTCTAGGCGAACCCGAGGATTATACCTATGCTGAGGCGGCGTTTAGCAAAGCGTTCTTCTACGATCAGAATGTCGTCGAGGCCCGGGTTCTGATGGCCATGATCTACATGGCCCGCGGCGAGAAGAAAAAAGCTCGCAGCGAGATCGAACTGCTCCAAAAACAATTCCCGAACGATGCGGCCCTCTACTTTGTCAAGGGTGTGATACATAGGCTGGACGGAGAGTACGACGAGGCCCTTAAGGCCTACGAAAAGCTCGCTCGACTCGACCCTGCGGCCCGCGTAGTGGCCTCGTATAACAGTGCAAGGATCTACCTATACAAAGGCGATTTCGAGAAGGCGAATGAGGTGCTCGACAAAGGCGAAAAGTCCGAGCCGAATCACCCCATGATCAAGATCTTTCGCTCGGCGGTTCTTTACTATCAGGGACGTTCAGAGGAAGCCATCGAGATGATGGACAAGGTTCTGCAGGAGAACCCGCGAATGGACGGTATCAGGCCGCTCTACGCCGAGATACTTGCTGGTTCCGGCTTTCCAGAGGAAGCCAGGGGTCAGCTAACCGAGGATGCACTTGCCCTTTCTCGCGCCGACCACGATATGGCGTATTGGGTCGGCTCGACCTATGCGATGCTCGGCGAAACCGACCTGGCTTTCAAATGGATAAAGAAGGCGATCAAGCTCGGCAATCAGAACAAGCCGTATTTCGAGACTGACAAGAATCTGACTTCTATTAGAAATGATCCACGCTGGGCGGAATTGATGGCAAGCCTGGATAATGGCGAGTAGTGGACAGTGACTATTTCATCCGCTTAAAGACGAACTCATTGCACCCCAACCCGACTCCACGCGACTTCACTTTCGATAGCGAAAAGCCTCGAACTTTGTAGAATTCGAATATCTCATCCACCGACGCGACCTCGTACGGAAACCCGCCGACCCAATCGATGATGTCGTACCAGCGGTTCATTCCACGGCTAGTGCGGTACTGCGTCCAGGAACGTATGTAATCGCCCGGGCGTAGTGTGATCAGACTCTTCGTTATTCGCTTCGCTTCCTCGGGAAGTATCGTGAGCACCGCGAACGGCGTTTTGAGAAGTGAAGGAAGGCCGCAATATGTCTTCTTTATCCAATGCCAACGCCGTGCCTGGCTTCCGGTATCGTTGTAGATCGCTACGAACAACTTTCCTCCCGCCTGAGTCGGGATGACCGCGTTCTCCAGCGCTCGCCACATTTCACCCGTGTGATGCAGCACGCCCCACGAATAAACGATGTCGAATTTGCCGAGCGACGCAAGGTAATCAGCATCGAGGGCCGAGCCCTGTTCGATGGTCCAATTTTGGTCGTCGGGAAAGTAGCGGCCACGAAGTTCGCGTGTGCAGGCGAACGAATTTGAGTCGTAATCGAATGAGTGGACCTTTGCTCCGAGTTTCCGGGCCGCGAGCGAAAATAAGCCGCTACCTGAGCCGATATCGAGGAACGACTTGCCTTCGAGCGTCTCAACCTCGAGCATCGTCTTCAGCGAATCGACGGCAAGATCGATGCGTTCGTCGGTCAAAACGCTCAAGAACGCGCTCCAATTCTTGCCAAACTCGAACCGTTCTCCGCTCGCTACCTCGCGGCGGTGCTGTTCGGCGATCTGTAGGTCGTTGGTCAGCGTGGCACTCATAGATTCAGCTGTCACGGCGGGCAATCGCCGGTCCAGTTGGGATAAAGTCGCAAAAACGGGTTGTTTTCAGTTCTTTGACAGGATCTCGCGGAGTTCTTCGATCTTAGCTTCCCAACTCTCGTGACGTATCGCGTCGCTGACCGCTTCTCGCGGCTTGGGCGAACGAAAAGCAAGCTCGATCTTCGTGATGAAATCCTCGTGATCTGTTCCGACGAGACAGTCGTCGAGAACGCGAACCTCAGGGATGTCTGTCGAAACCACAGGCAGGCCGGCGGCCAAGTATTCGCGGACCTTAAGCGGATTTGCAGCGAGAGTCAACTCATTGATCACGAACGGGTTGAGAGCGACATCGAACGATTTGCAGTAGGCTGGCAATTCGGCGTAAGGCTTGCGGCCGAAGAAGTGTACATTCGGTAAACCGTCGAGAACCTTAACTTTTTGTTCCGCATCGACCGCGATCTTGCCTATCAAGACGACCGACCCGCTGCGATATTTATCGGCGACCTTCTTGATCAAGTCGTAGTCGACCCAATCGGCAAGCAGTCCGTGAAAGCCGATGATCGGCTTTGGAAGTGATGCGATCTCGTCGGGAACCTGAGTCTCGTCGCTCAACGCAGTGCGAAAGTGCTTCCAATCCGTCCCGTGGCGGATGATGTGTGTGTTCGCGTTGAATCCTTTCTTTGAGTCAAAGAGCTTTTCGGCGGAGACGATGACGACGTCAGAACGTCGAAAGAGGTCTTCTTCGATCTCCTTCAAAGCTTCCGAGCCAGTAAACGCTGTGTATTCGTCAACGCAGTAGTAGATCAGCTCCTTTTCGCCGATCCGGCCGGCGATCATTCCGGCGGCGGGATTGAACACCATGTTCACGACGTCGGAAAAGCCAAGTTTTCGCATCGCCTTTTTGATCTGGCGAAGCAACGATCGTTTGTTGAATTCGACGATAGCAGGACTACCGTAAGCTGGTATCGCAAATGGATTTAGAACGAAAATATTCGATTCTACCTCGCGGATCGGCTCAGTGAAGCCCTTCAATTTCTTATAAATACGCGAAAGATCTTTCGACGAGGTCGTCGGCATTCGATTCGCGATCGCGTTCACCCAGAGGATGCGATTTTCTTTTGCTAGGACCCGCATCAGGTGCGTCTTCGAGAGCGGGTCGCCCGTCCAGTCGTGGGAAAAACAAACGATGTCCCGTCCGCGCAAGATCCCCTGCGGTGGCTTCGCTGTTTTGGGCTCGCTGTAGCTCACTAGCATAGTTTTTCGCCCGCTCGAACGCGTTTTTCGACATCAGCCATTATCTTTTCTTCGAGCATCAGTGTATCGGCGAAGAATTTTGCGGCCCAATTCGGAAAGATGAACGGTGTGTATTTCCCCGTGATCGGGAACGATCCCTGTACACCGCCGGCGATGCCTGCATGAAGCGAGGCGGTGTTCTGACACGCTTTCACGTCATCGTTGAGCTTGAGCGCGGCATTCAGATATCGAATGTCGCCTGAGATCTCGAAATGCCTAAGCCAAACGCCCGCGATCTGCGCCGAACCGGTTAAGCAGGAATAGTTTGACGAGCTTTTCCAGTTGCTGTCGAAGTCGCCGGCCATCTTCTTTCGCAGCTCATAGATCCTAAGTAGCTTTTCGGAAGTTCGGCTGTAGCTCTCGAGGTATTTTTCATCCTTAAGGATGCGATAAGACTCCTGCAGGCCTTCCATCACGTAGGCGATGGTGTGTGTAAATGGTGCGGTCCATTTATCGGAACTCGTAAAAAACGCGTTGTTCGCGAACCAACCGTTGGCCGTCTGTTGGGCCATTGTCCAATCGAGGTTTGATATAGCGACTTGACGATACCGTTTATCGTCGGTCAGCCGAAAGATCTCCAGCAAGCTCCAAGCGGTCCGAACATCGTACGCATGCACGGTCGTCTCGGTCTCCTGGCTTTCGAACCGCCAAGCTCCATCTTCGGCCTGGACCTCGATCAGCCAGTCGCCTGCGCGTTTCGCCGCGTCGAGGTAGCGATGGTCGCCGGTTTCCGAGAACGCTCGACACCATCCGAGGATCACCTGGCCGGTGTTGAATACTGCGGGCACCTGTTTCGACCCTTTCCCGCGATAAAGTCCGGCCTGCACCGCTCCGCAGTCCATCTGGACGTCGATCTCCCAATCAGCGAGAGCGACAGCTCGGTCACCCCATTCGTTTTCGCCCGTTAATTCGGCGTAATCGAAGAAGGTCGGGATGATATATCCGGTCGTTTCAGGATACGGATCGAGCCAGCCGTCGATCATCGAGTAGCCGCCCGAAACTCCGCCGATTGGTGAGGCGTCATCAGCCGCCCGAAGCCAATGCATCGTTGCCGTAAGATGCTCACGCGACGTACCGGGCGAGCGCCGTGAATTAAGAGCGTTGCGCGCCCAAGTTGAGAATCCCGCGGGATGAATTCCCCGGACACCTGCCGAGGCGAGCCGTTTCAAGGTAGCAGTCGACATCAACTTAGGGCCTCCGCAAATTTGCCGATCCGCTCATTGGCGAGGCTTTTTAGGCGTTCGTGCATCTGGAAATATTGTGTGCCGTTCGGCTCGTCGCTCGAACTGGTAGGAAAAGGACTACCGGCGGCCAGATCCTGCACAGCCTCGGCTAGTAGGTCCACCACCAGCGCCGCGCTCTTATCACGAAGGCTGCCGACCGTATCACTGGCGTCGGGTCTTATAGCTGAGGTTTTCAGGACGACGCCTGTGTCAACGCCCTCATTCACGGTATGCACGCTGACGGCCACGTCGGCACCGCAAAGTACTGACCATTCGGTAACATCCATTCCACGAAAATCGGGGAGTTTTGCGTAATGCGGATTGATGACGCCGATCTTCGGCACGTCTAAAACGGGTTTCTTGATGATCCCGCAACCGCGAAGCACGACGAGGTCGGGCGAGAGCTTTTTGAGTATTTCGACGCAGTCAACCGAGTTATGTGATGCGACATGATAGACCGGAGGCGAAATCGGCGTGCTCACGCTGGCCCCGACCGTTCCCGACTGCGAACCGCTGCCAAAAAGCTTGCCGGACACCTTGCGAAAGAAGACCTCTGGACCAAGCTTCTTTCGCCATTCGCGGAGCGAGTTCATCGTCGACGTTACCTCGACGATGACGCCGACAACCTCGTGCCCGTCAGCAGTAAGACGGCTTGCGAGACGCTCGTTGCGGAAGGAATACCACCGCGGAACTCTTGAAAAAAGTACTATCCTCATCAGACAGCCGCCAGAACCTCCTCTTCCACGCGTTCTTGCACAGCCTGCGTCTCATCTTGGTCGATGAATCGACGCTGCCACATCTCAAAATTCAGAAGGAACCATATACGCTGGCTGTGATCCTCGCCTGCGTTGTGCCTGCGGACCAGGTCTTTTACTGCCGCCGGATCGAATATTCCGCGGGCGAGTGCTCGATCGCCGACGACGTGTTCGTCGATCAGATTCTTAAATTCGCCGCGGAACCACTTTCCTACGGGAACCGGAAAGCCCATCTTTGGCCTATTCAAGATCGCATCGGGCAGAATTCCCTTCATTGCCTCACGTAGAACCCATTTCGTGGTGCCATTTCGGAGCTTCATTCGGCGTGGCATTCGAGCAGAAAACTCAACGAGTTTGTGGTCGAGGAAAGGAACTCGGCTCTCGATCGAAGCCGCCATCGACATCTGATCCTGCTTCATCAAAAGCTCGTGCATGTACCCCTTCGTATCGAGATAGAGAAGTTTATCGAGCAGGTCCTTTGCGTCAGAACTCGCCAGCTGCTGCCTTTGAGTTGCAAACGGATCCTGATCGGCGATCCGGTTTCGTGATTCTCGCGAAAGCAGGTCATGTTGCATTGACGCCGGGAAAACGCAAAAGTTATCGAGAAATAGGCTCTCGATATCGGCGTTTCTGCTCAGAAACGTACGTTGAAGCTGGCCGCCAAAACGTCCCGGCAGAGTCGCGACGCCGCCTTTGACAGCCTGACGTAAAAAGCTCGGTGTAATTCCTTCGTACCGTCGGCCGAGTTCGAGCATGCTCAGGGCTTTTTGATAACGCCCGTAGCCGGCGAGCGTCTCGTCGCTGCCCTCGCCGGTGAGCACGACCTTGACGTGCCGGCTCGCGAGCTTCGACACGAAATAGAGCGGCACTGAAGCGACGAAACCGATCGGCTCGTCTTCGTGCCAGATCATTTCAGGCAGTGCTTCGAAAAATTGCTGCGGCGTGAGCGTTACTTCGTGATGATCTGTCCCGAATGCCCGCGCGACCAGCCGCGCATATTCCAGTTCGTTGGCTTCTTTATCCTCGAACGCGACCGAGAATGTCTTGATCGGATCGCTGACCATCGTCGACATCATCGCCGCAATGGCGGACGAATCGATCCCGCCGGACAGGAACATTCCTAAGGGCACATCTGCCATCAAGCGAAGTTCGACCGACTGTCGAAAACGATCTCGCCATTCGTCGACCCACTCACTATCTGAACGATCCTCAGCTTTCGGCTCGAATTGCAGATCCCAGTATTCTCGAATATCAATGCGGCCGTCTTTCCACACCATTGTGTGACCGGGAAGAAGCCGTTTTATGCCAGCAAATAGGGTCTCGTCACCGGTCGTTCCGTGGTTGGCAAGCTGGTCTGGAAGGGCGTTATAGTTCAGTTCTGGCTTGACCGCCCCGGCTTCGAGCAGAGCTTTGATCTCTGAGGCAAAGTAAAGGTCGCCGTTTTCGTTGTAAACGTAATAGAGCGGCTTAACGCCCAAGCGATCGCGAGCGAGGAACAGTTCGCTCCGGCGAGCATCCCAGATCGCGAATGCGAACATTCCACGCAGATGCGCGACACAATCTCGACCGTATTCCTGATAGAGATGGAGGATCGTCTCGGTATCGCTTCGATTCTCGAAAATGTGGCCGCAAGCCGCCAGTTCTTTTCGTCGCTCCGCGTGATCATAGACCTCGCCGTTGTAAACGATGACGAGTTCACGATCTCGCGAATACATTGGCTGCGCACCGTGAGCGACGTCGACGATGCTCAAACGCCGATGCCCGAGACCGATCCGGCCTTCGATGAACAGACCGCCATCGTCCGGACCCCGATGATGCAAAATGTCACGCATCCTTCTGAGCTTTCCGGCATCTATTTGTTTGGCTGATCGTGTGGAATAGGCTATTCCGTTGATACCGCACATACCGTGAGATAGAAAGTCAGAATACCCGATAATTCGCAGAATTTTTCCTGTAGTCGAAGTTTGCGTGGAACCGCCCGGTACGGAGCTATCTTATTGGATTTCGATGGGCTTTAGGCGTTTAAAGAGGTTTCGGTGAGGTGACGAATACGCTGATGTCAGTCAATTCGGTACGAGTCCGGAATAAGCCGGCAAAGACCCGCGCGAGATCTGGTCGTATCGCGATCGTACTTCCGATCGCGGCTACGGTTGTGGCTGTCGTTGCTGTATTTCTTTACGAGTTTAATTACGGCCGTCTCGGACTGATAGGCCCGCAGCCGGTCATCGAACAAACGGCGGCGGGCAAGGTGATCAAAGTCCCGCCAGGCGGTAATGTTCAGCGTGCAATAGAACTCGCCGACAGCGGCGACATCGTCGAACTGCAAGCGGGAGCTGTCTATTCGGGTACGGTGAACCTGCCGAATAAGCCTTTGACCGATTTTGTAACCATTCGAACCTCGAGTCACGAAGCTCTGCCCGCGGATAAACGCGTCTCGCCCGCACAGCGGCTTCACATGGCTAAGATAACTGCTGGAATACTCGGCCGGCCGGCCGTTTCGGCCACGAATGGAGCCCATCACTATCGATTCATCGGGATCGAATTCGCGCCGTCTTCGTCGTTCTACAACTACGGCCTCGTCCGCTTTGGTAATGGCGAACGGCCCGAGAATCTACCTCACACCCTTGAGATCGATCGTTCATACATCCATCCGCATACCTCGGGAAAGGTCCGTCGCGGGATCGCCCTAAACAGCGCGAATACCGTTATTAAGAACAGTTACATCGAGGGAATCGCGTTTGAAGGCGAAGAGACCCAGGGAATCTGCGGCTGGACCGGTACGCGCAACGTAAAGATCCTCAATAACTATATTGAGGGCGGCGCCGAGAACATTATGTTCGGCGGTGCCGACCCAGATTCGCCAGAACTGATCCCGACCGACATCCTCGTCGAGGGCAATGATCTCAATAAACCCGCTGCGTGGAAGTCCGGAGTCACCGTTAAGACGCTGTTCGAGCTCAAAAACTCTAAGCGCGTGCGTTTTATCGGGAATCGGCTTACCAACAACTGGATCGGTTCAGCTTTCCGGATCACGATCCGCAACCAGGATGGCAATGCTCCGTTCTCGACGATCGAAGACATAGTTATCCGCGATAACGTGATCGACGGATCCGGCGACGGAATAAATATTCTGGGCAAGGACGACACGCACCCGAGCCGCGTGCTCAAGGACCTGACCATCGAAAACAACCTCTTTCTCAATATCTCAGGAAACAGAGGATTTGAGGGCGGAGGCTACTTCATTCAGGTCAACGATGGAGATGGCATCACGATCGCAAACAATACCGTTTTCAATAATGGAAGCATCATCAAGTTCTACGGCGTCACGCCGCGCAATTTCGTCTTTCGCGACAATATCGTGAGCCACGGAGATTACGGTGTCCACGGTCTCGACCTCAAGAGCGCATCAGGCCGCGCAATGGTCACGAACAACGTGATAATAAACCTAAACGGCGTACCGCCGGGAGATTTTGCTTTTCCCGAGGGGAATTTCCTCGTCTCAGATCTGCCGGCGGTCGGGTTTCTGAATGCGGACGCGAAAGATTACCGTTTGAGCGGCACAAGTGCTTTTCGAGGCAAAGGTGCGAACGGACGCGATCTCGGAAGCACACTTACGGTTGGGCGCTGATCAATCCTTCGTAAAGCTCGATCACGGCGTCGATATTCGAGTTATCGGGCTTTAAGGCCGTTTTGGGATTCGACCGCGGCTGAATTGCAGTCATTAGCTCTACGAGCCGTTCTTTATCGCCAACCGTCATCAATTCAACGCCCTCCGGCCGCATCCCAGTGTCTGTTGCGATTACGGGCGTTCCAAGAAAAATAGCTTCGCGAATAGAGATCGCGTCGCCGTCAAAAAGCGTCGTACGAAGCATCGAATCGGCTCGCGCCATTAGATGCAGCGTTACTTCGTGCGGAACATTTCCGGCGATCTTCACTCCCTCGACGTTGGCCGACGCCGCATCTACAGATTCCCGCAATGACCCGTCGCCGACGATCATCAAGCCTGCATTCGGAAGCTGCTTTCTAACTTCCCGAAAAGCGTCGATCTGCAGGATCGGCTCGTATTCCGGCTCGAGACCGCCGACGGCGAGGAAAAACGGCGAGTGGCCAGACGCAAATTCGGCCAGATCGGCGGGAATTTCGACGACCGAATCGGGACGTGACAAAGCAAATGGTAGTATCTTCGCGATCCGCTCCTCAGTAACGCCAAATCGCTCAAATGTCGCAGCAAGATCGTTGTTGATCGCGACCAACCGTCCGAACTGCCGGAAGATCGACCCACGAAGTGATACCGCTTTCGCGTTTTGGCCTTCACGCGACGATGGAAACGCCCCGGAATGTACGGTGAGTACACTCTTCTTCCCAGCCAGGCCGACCGCGGTCGCGGCGAGTGCGAAAACTTTTGGCGTTAGATCGCCGCCAACATGTAGATGAAGAACGTCAAAATCGACGGAACGGATGGCCTGGATCAGTGCCGGGGCTGAACGCGGGAACAGAAAGCCGGCTTTCTCCACGGCCTGGCTTTTCGAAGTCGCGATAATTGTGCATGTGTGGCCCTTTTCGATCAGACGCTCACGGATCGCGAGCATATTGCGGCTCACGCCACCTTCCGGCGGAGGAACGGGACCAAGTTGCAGCACATGGATCGGCATCAGAGCAGTGAGCGGTAAAGGCCGAGCGTCTTTTCGAGTTGGATCTCGTCGCTAAATCGCTCTTTCGCGACGCGGCGTCCGGCCAAACCGAACGATCTGGCTTTTGTCTCGTCTGTTAATAAGTTGATGAGTTGATCTGCCAACGCGGTATCATCGTCGGACTCGACCAAATAGCCATTAACTCCGTCCTCGATGACTTCAGCAGCTCCGCCGACATTGGTCGCGACGACCGGACGGACGGCCGCCATGTACTCCAGGAGCGAGTTCGAAAAGCCTTCCGCTTTTGAGGTTAGCACGCAAACGGTAGATGCCGAGAGCAACTCGGGCACGCGACTGCAACGACCGATGAAGTGAACGCGTTCGTCAATCCGAAGTCCCTTCGCCATCGCCCTGAGATCCTGTTCGAGTTCCCCTTCGCCCGCGATGACGAGATCGACATCGGCAGTTTCCGCCGTTATCCGTTGCATAGCCCTGAGCAACATCGGGACGTTCTTAACGTCGTGACGCAGGTTTGCCACAAGCGTGACGAGGCGTTTTGAGGAAAGGTGTTCGAGCCCGAGCCGAGCAAGTATCTCTTTTCGGTCGACACCTTCTGCAGTAAAGCAGGATAGATCGAGCCCGTTGTAGATGAGGTGCAGTTTGCCGGGTGCGATCCCGCGGTCGATCAAATGAGCTTGAACAGCCTTCGAGTTAACGACGATCGACTTCGAGAAGCCAAATGCGAACTTCTCAACGCGATCCTGCGCAGGCGTGCGCATTCCGGTCGTCTCGCGTTTTGACGCAACCCTAGCCTCGATCCCCGCGAGCCGCGCGGCCGTTATTCCGAAGACATTTGTGTAGAAATCGTGAGTATGAACGAGGTCGATACGATTTGAACGCATCCACTTGGCGCACCGAAGTGCTTGCAGTAGAAATGACGGACGAAAGAATGAGTCCAGCTTAAACTCGGCGATGGCAACCTCGAGCCGGTCGATATCCTGCTTGAGGATGCCTTCGTTATTTAGAGTCGCGACTGTTATGTCGAAAAAATTCTCCTCGACGAGCCGCTTGGTCAGCGACACCGCCTGCCGCTCCGAACCGCCCTGATGGAAACTGCCGATGAATTGGAGGACGCGTTTCTTCACTGACGCGGACGCCGGCGGTCTGAACCGCCCTGCCTTCGATCGCCCTTGCGGCGTTCGACCGGCTTCAGCTCGACGACACGACGTTCATCGCCCTCGCGAACATATATATCTTTGCCAAGTCGTAAGACCGATGCAAACCGGGTCGGCGAAGCGATGACCGAATTCCCTTCGAGAGACACATTCGAGCCGTCGATTAGGACCATTTCGTCGGGAGCGCCGTTCTCGTCGCGGAGCCTTGCCCACGAGTATCGAAAATCCGAGTCAAATATTCCGTTTTCGACGACCGTCCCGACCTCGTCATTCACGACGAAAACGTCCATATAACCCGAGTATCTGATCACAAAGGCCCGGCCAGCCGCCATTGCAACCTCTTCGACGGACGGTGGTTCGTTCCCGGGCACACTAGGCATAAGAAAAGTGAAAAACTCCTGTTTTCCGCTGCCTTCCGACACGAAACGCATAAACGGCGCGTTCGTGCGATTACCGTGGTTCTTAGAGATCCAGCTTTCCTTGGTCTCCCAACGGCCGTTGTCGCCGAAAGTGAACAGCCGGTGATCAGCCCCGCCGACCCATTTTCCGCCGTCGCCGATCTCGGAACGGAAGGCGTCGTCAAAATGAAAATTTAGGGCGTACGAATGGTCGGCCTTCGCATCGGCCACGTCACAGACGATCCAGTAATCGCCTTTCAGGAAGAGCACGCTGCGGCGATGCGTAACCGGATCATGTATGCGTTCGTAGCCGTTGTGTGATCCCGTGAAAAAGTCGAAACGCTCTGTCGATATCCAGTTCTCGACCTTGCTTTCGGCACGGTGTTTCCAGCCAAAAGCATTTCCCGGCTCAGATGACGAAAGACCGTCGACCTCGAGAGTATTGTGTGCCGCGGTCGAACGAAAATAGTCGCGAAGCTCGCGGCTCTCGTGATACGTATATGTACCGCTGTCGACAAGCAGCGTGCGGCCATTCATCGCAACTTCTATGGAAAGCGAGTCTGCGTGGCCATGACCTCCGGCAAGCGAGCCAAGCTCTCCGCAGTCGATTACCATTACGTTATCGGTTTCCGTCCAACCGTCCCGCATCACGCAGTATCCGCCGGTCGGAAGGTCCGTCGATCCTGAAGATGGCTCGATCGCGTCGATACAGTCGAAGAATCTAACGCCGTCCGGCCCCATGAGCCAGAAAGCCTCTTCGGTTGCGTTCGAAGCCGCGAACTTATGATCACCGCGGTCAAAGATCACCGCTCCGACAGCCAGCGTCCCGCGAAAATCGTTCGAAGATGCGGTCGTGAGCGGCAGCATCCGGCCACCGTCGTCGTCACCGATCAAGGGTGTCGTACCGTCGGGTAGCGTGACCTGCATCAGAAAATCGAATGTCTGCTCCATTCGGTCTTCGAGTTCCTGCGCTTGCGGATGCCCGGCCCCGGGTGCCCAGAGCGACCGAAGTATAACGAAGTGGGCAAAGAAATCAGCCGTGTACCGCTGGTACCACGTGCTCTGTTCGAAATATACGCCGTCGGTGTGCACCTGTCGGCCGATCTCTGCGAATAGGATGTCCTCGCCGGTCTTTCGCCAGCCTTCAGCTCGTGCCAGAAACGGCAACTGAGTGCCGAGATAGTAGAGGGCAAGCGCCTCGCCCGTCAGGTGCGTGTTCGGGCTGTAATAGGTAGAGAGATAGCGCTCTATGTGGCGGCCGTGAAGATATAGGAACTTCACCGCACGATGAAAGATCGCCGGCGAAAAAGCATCTGAATCACGAAAGAAATGAAACGCCCAAAGCCATGACATCGACCGGAACGCGACTTCCAGGCTGCTTGACCAGTTGATACCGAGGCCCGGAGGATTGTCATCCATCCACGATTCGAGATGACGAACAAAGGTTTCGGCAAATCGCTCGTCACCGGTCAGCCAGTATGCTACCCCGAGCGTGAAGAAATGCTGGTGACGATTGAGTTCCCAGATGATCTTCTTATTGCCGGTCTCGGACGTGTCGAGATCGTCAAATTTTTTCCAGTGCTTGAGCGGCGAGCGTTTCGATGAAACGGGCTCGCGGTGCCAGTCGATCTCGGTGCCGACGTAGACGTTCTTTAGACCCATCAGGTCGATACGGCCGGCTGCGATACTCTCAGCAGCATGGATAAAGCGATCGCATTTATCCTGACCAAACCGGCGGCGAAACTCGTAAGCCGAAGCGTCGGGCTCTCGAAACGTCCTGAAAAAGTGTTCCGTGCTATTGTCGAAGAACCGACGCCACACTGTCTCGGCAATGATCGGAACATCGCCAAAAGCATCCCGGTCGAACCGCCGTTTGAAGTCCTCATCCGCGGGCTCGTGAAATTTTGCAGCTCGCTGCTCGCGAAAGACGGAGATCGCCTGGCCGCCGCGAGTGATCACCTCGTCGAGGCTGCGGAGCTTCTTGAGCTTTTCGAGCGGATTGGCCATCGTTACATCCATCATACTGATCGTTCTACTGCCGAGCGGGCGACGGCAGCCTCATTCATTATCGACTGCAAACGATAGTCGCGGTAAGCGTTCGGCGAACCGCTCTTTCCGTCAACAGCTGCCATTGCCATGTTGAAAGCCTCGCGTGCGCTGGCGAAATGGATCTTGGTATCGCCGCGGCGTTCGCTGTCGTCAATGAGTTCGGAGAAGAACCGCTTCGCTCCTTCGCCAATGCACGCATCCTGATCGTAGTCGAAGAACCCGTGGCAGTAGAGCTTGATAAATACCCAATCGGGCCGTCCCTCCACGGTAATGTTCGCCGATCGCCAGCGTCGAAACCGTGCTAGATCGAGCGGTTGATTTTCGGCTAGAGCACTATCGTCAAGCCGTGGAAATACAACACCGCCGATCCGTCGAGTCCAGTTCATAACGAGCGGGCCAGTAAAAATGATCGGGAGGATCGGATCTTGACCGTCAGCCGCGAGTCTGCGGCCCGAGCGGTGCGGAACGGCCTCGTCAAGCGGATTACCGCACTCATAGATCTGATTGATCATCGGCACCTGCGAACGGTCTGGCGCAGAAGGTAGTGTCATGTCGGCATAACAGCCCGTATCCTGCAGGATCTGCATCTCGTTATCGACGCCGCAGTATTTACCTCCCGCGGAATTGGCAAGGGCGAGATTTCCGTGGACGAACGCATACCTCGGCATTCCATTACCATCGAAACGCGAAAGGCAGCGGTGACGCTCAGCCAGAATGTCACGAAAAGTCGTGAGAACGCGTTCGGTATTCTCGGCCGTGTCTGGGCTATCGCCCTCGTGGTGCATATGCACCTCGACCTCACCCAACCCTTCGGCCTGCATCTCGGCCATGATCTCGAGCAGATCGCGGTCGTATTGTTCGGCCGGATAGAAATTCGTGTGTCGAAACCGCGTGCCATCCGCATCTAGAACGCTTCCCGCCTCGCGCCGGAACCGGTCGCGATATTCCTTTAGACGGCTCAACTGCGTTTTTGCATCGAGAAAGCCACCCGATTCTTTCCAGCCGGGCTCGAAATGGTTCGCGACCGTGAAGATCACGTGCGTTTTCTCAAATGCGTTGCGTTCCCAAAGTGCTCGAAGCCGCGCGCCGGGATACTTCGCCAGCCAGGGCAGGCACGTCCGAAGCTTCGTAAAGTTGTTCATTTCCTCCATCATCGTTTATCTCGAATCTATGTACCTCCTGTGCCACAGCTCAAGGATCCAAAGCGTCCAAAGAGCTTGAGAATGATCGCGGCGTCCGCGAGCGTGTTCGTCTGCCAAAACTTTTACGTACTGCTGGTCAAAATATCCGCGCTCAATGGTTCGGCGATCCTGTAGGTCTCCGAGGATGCGATCTTTAAGCTGAACATTTATCCATTCTGAGATCGGGACCCCGAAACCCTGTTTTTTTCGGCCAAGTATCTCAGCCGGCACCAATTTTTCGACCGCTTTCTTAAAAATATACTTTGTCTCTTTGCCCCGCAGCTTCAGGTGAGACGGGATCCGTGCGACATGGTCGATCAACTGGTGATCGAGAAGCGGACTGCGAGCCTCAAGTGATGACGCCATACTCATCCGATCGACCTTAGTCAAAATGTCGGCCGGAAGATATGTCTTCGTGTCGAGATAAAGCAGTCTCTCGATCGCATCGTCTGTACGCGAATCGCGCGTGATCTGTCCGAAGAGCTTCTCGCACAATTCGAAGCTGCCGTTCATCTGACGCCGGCTTTCGGTTGAGTAAAGGCTACGGCGTTTTGGCCCGTTGAAGTGCGAGATGCTGTCAATGTATCGACCGGCAGCATCGAGCGAAATGTTGAAAAGATAGTTCTTTCCTCGGGCTCCATGAGGCAGATTTTCGCTCAGCGGCCTGAGCAAACCGTTTCTGACCGACTTCGGCAGCATGCCGAAACCGCTACGCGAGCGGTCGGTAACGTATCGCGTATATCCCGCAAAAAGCTCGTCGCCACCATCGCCCGAAAGCACAACGGTAACGTGCTCGCGTGCCAACTTCGAGACCATATACGTCGGCAGAGCACTCTGATCGGCAAATGGTTCGTCAAAATGCCAGACGAGTTCGTCGATCGTCTCAACGCAGTCCGGAGTCAGAACGAACTCGTGGTGCTCGGTTCGGAAATGCTTTGCGGCAAGCCTCGCATAGTGCAGTTCATCGAAAGTGTCCTCATTAAAACCTATCGAGAAGGTCTTGACGGGCTTGTCGAGGATCTTTGCCATCAAGCCGACGATCGCACTCGAATCCACGCCGCCGGAAAGGAATGCCCCAAGGGGAACCTCCGAGATCAGTCGGATCCTGACAGCTTCTTCGAGCCGTGACAGCAGATCGCCTGCGATCTCGCTTTCACCGTCGTCGATCGGCTCAGCGGCGAAATTGAGATCCCAATATTGACGCGTCGTTACTTTGCCTTTTTCGAAGACGAGGCTATGGCCCGGCTCAAGCTTCTTTACGTCCTTGAAAATACAAACCTCTTCAGGAACGTAGCCGAACGTCAGATATGCATCGAGGGCTCCGCGATCTATGTCTCGACGCACCTGGCCGTGTTCGAGCAGAACCTTGACCTCAGAACCGAAGACAAACTCGCCAGTCGGCGTTACCGCGTAGATCAGAGGCTTTTTGCCGACACGGTCGCGGGCCATAAATAGCCGCTCGTTCGCATCATCCCAGATGGCGAATGCAAACATTCCGCGAAGCTTGTCGACACACTTTTCGCCAAAAGCGTCGTACGCGTGAATGATCGCCTCTGTATCCGAGTTCGTTTTGAAGCGGTAGCCCAGGGATTCGAGTTCGGCACGCAGTTCGCGAAAATTATAGATCTCGCCGTTGAAGACGATCAGTTTAGTGCGGTCGGTGTTATAGATCGGCTGCTGCCCGGTGGCGAGGTCAATGATCGACAGCCTGCGCATTCCCATTGCGGCACGGCCCTTTATCGCGACGCCCTCTTCATCAGGGCCTCGATGGACGATCGTCCCGCACATAGCCTTGAGCCGTGCCAGACGTTCGTCGGCACGTTCTCGGGTTTCAGCAATAAATCCGGCTATTCCGCACATAGTTCAGTTTTGCGTATCGACTGCACGTAGCGTCGAACGCCCAGGCAGAAACTTCCTCAGGTACTTCCGTACGAGCTCTTTTTCGGACTCTTCGATAAGGCCCAGCGAATGCGCCGCGATCACGTATATCGGGCCAAAGACCATTCCGCAGATCAACAGCACGAGGCTGCCGCCAAAGAAATTCAAAGTACTCATTTCCTCGGTGTGGAAAAACCCTCGTGCAAAATCCTCGCCGACGAGTTCAAGATAAACGTGAATGTTCGTATAAACGAGATAAGTTACGGCCCCCGCTATCAGGCTCGCCGCTGCTGTCTTGGCGGGCTGTTTAAGCAGGTAAAGGTGCTTGAGCCCGACACCGAGCTTTCGGATCACCATCGTCTCGCAAATGAATTTTTCAACGACCAGTGCGCCTATCGCGACCGAAATAATGCCGACAAGCCCCAAATAATCTAGTCCGAAGTACAGCACCGCAACCAGTATGGAAAAGATCAGAAGACGGTTCAGCAGAAACAACCGGCCGAGCTCTTTGTAAGATCTGACTATCGGATCGGTTATCAGAATTCCTAGCGGCAGCAGCGTCAGGTTGACCATGAAGATCGGCACACTCGCATCATATTGATGCGTAAATAGCGTGGTGATGAACGTCGACGCCGTGATCATCAGGAAAACGTACAGCGGGAAATAGACGAGGGCCAGCTTTTGCATCGCCCTTGCGGTCAGCCGGATCATCTCGTCGCGATCGCCGGTCTGCTGCAGCGTATTCATATGCGGGATCAGCACGGATGTGACCGAATCCGCGAGCATCGCGATCAGCGGGATCTGAAAACATCCGTAGGCATAGACCGCGAATTCTGCGGAGCTAAACTTGTATCCGACGAAGTAGTTGTGAATATCGCTCTGCGCCAGCCAGACGATCGCCGTCAGGCCGAATGGTATCGCGTAGCGTGCATGTTCGACCAAGAATCGCGCGTCGAACATTCTCCAGTATCCCGGAAACCTCTTGTGCAGGTATACGAGCAGGATCGCCGTTTGAATTACGCCTTGTAACAGTGCCGCATAGATCAAGCTGCTGACAGTTCCGAAATAGAATACGCCGCCCCCCATTAGGAGCGTCTTCGAAAGCGAGGCAAAAACGATGAATACCGTGGCGATGCGCGTCTCAGAGTTAGCGATAGCAACCGTTTCGAGAAATGCCGAGAAGATCGTCACCCAGATGACCAGTCCGATAGTCGGCCCGAGTTGCGTCAATTCGGGGGCGTTGAAAAAATCTCCGAGAAGACTCGGGAAGAGCACCATCGTGAGAGCAGCAAGCCCGCCGACGGTAAAATTGAACAGCAGTATATTGAGCACCGCCGCCCGACGCCTGTCTCTTTCCCGCGAGAGGAAATAGAAAGCGCTCATCGAAAACCCGAGCGGCAGGATGATGACAGCATTCGTTATCACCTGAAAGGCTTCTCGGTAGTGGCCGACGTCCTCTTGCGAGAGGGCCCTGACGATGATCAGCGGCAGCATGAAGCTGAGAGCAAAGCCGATGACCTTGGCCACGAGCAGCCATACGCTCTGAGACTTCAATGACTGGGTTTTAGCTTCTAGTTTCTCCAAATGTCTATGCAGCCTTGCCCTGCATCTTCTCGCCGATCAGCGCGAGTTCAGCCGGTTCGCTTGTTAAATAGATCCTTCTCAAAATGCCTGGAGCAACGCGTGAGAGCATTGTCACAGCCGAGAGCTTTGTGCTCGGCCGGAGCCGGTTCGCTTCGGCAAAAGCAACTCGGGCCTCGGCAAAATTGCCGCTGACAAGATGAGCCTTGCCCTGCTCGCGAGCGAGATCCGCTCGAAAACTCTCGATGCGGCGGGCGATGATGTCTTTCTCTTCCGCAGAAAGCCCATCGAGGCCGGAAAGCCGCTGGAAAACGTCCATTGCTCGACGAACTCGATCCACCGAACCGCCCGACAGCCCCGTCGATGTAACGCGATATTTCAGTTGAACGCGGCGTTGATATCCGATCCTTGCCCCCGACGTTGCCATCCTAACCCAAAGGTGAAAGTCCTCGGATAGGACGCGTGCGGACTCGAACATCCCCGCCTTTTCGATCGCGGCGCGGCGAGCGACAGTTCCGGAAGTAATGACATTGCATCGAATATCGAGCAGTGCGGCCGGCGTAACTTCGCCTTCGGACGGGCTGCCCTGCATGAAGGTCTGGCCCTCGACCGATGGCGTTCCGAAAAGCTCGGCATCGCAATAGACCATGTCGAAACCGCCTTTTTTCAGCAGTTCCAGCTGTGAACTCAGGTGTTCGGGAAGCCAGATGTCGTCGCCGTCCAGAAACGCGACAAACGGGGCATTTGAGTGCTCAATGCCCGCGTTGCGGGCTATCGCGGCTCCCTGATTTTGCTGCTTGACATAGGTGATGCGGTCTCGAAACGCAGCGATCTCGCTCTCGAGTTCCAGCGTGTCCGGCGAGCCGTCGTTTATAACAACTACCTCAAATTCTTCCAAGGTTTGTGCGAAGACCGAATTGAGCGTTTCGGCAATCGTCGCTGCAGAATTGTATGCCGGAATTATGACCGCCACTTTGGGGTCTGGGCACGCAGGGTGAGCCGCTGGGTAGACTTCTGGCTGGGTTCGCTTATCCATCTGGCACTCTTGGGGCTGGGCAAGCCCTCGGACGGTTTTTGGCCGTCGAACAAGGAAAAGTGCTAATAAACGAGGGATTTCAATTATTTAGCGGCAGCTTGATCAGGTTGGCAAACGCTTGTATTTGTGAGTTATAGGCCGACGGCGGCCGACTCCGATCGCGTTTTTCGAGATGATGATCGTCGGAGGAAGCTGTTGCCGCTTGAACTCATTCGCTGGATGCTCGACCTTATTGAGGATCCAGTAAACGGTATCTGATTCGTGTCCGGACGCAATGATCCTTGCGGGCGAAGCCTTCTGCTCAAAATACATCTTCAGTATCGGGTCCATCACCTCGTAAGCCGGCAGGCTGTCTTGATCGAACTGGTTCGGTGCCAGTTCGGCGGAAGGTTTTTTGTCGATGATCACTTGCGGAATGACTTCGCGACCCTCTTTTTCATTGATGTGCCTAGCGATCTGCCAAACCTCTGTTTTGAGCACATCGCCAAGAACGGCAAGGCCGCCGTTTGTATCGCCGTAGAGCGTACAATAGCCGACCGCCAGTTCGCTCTTGTTGCCCGTCGACAGCAGCAACCGCCCTTCGGAATTCGAGATCGCCATCAGGATGACGCCGCGGAGCCGGGATTGCATATTCTCAGCGGCGAGTGATTCGCCGCCCCGCGTCGGTTTGTCGAGCTTCATCTGCTTGAGGAGCACCTCGAAGGTATCGGATATCGGCTCGATCCGGCCCTCGCAGCCGAGATTGCGAATCAGTTCCTCGCTGTCTTTTATGCTGCCTTCGGACGAGAAAGGCGAGGGCATCATCACGCAGAGCAGATTTTCGGGACCTAGGGCTTCTGCCGCGAGGGCCGCAACGAGACCCGAATCAATTCCGCCGGAAAGGCCGAGAACAGCTTTTTGAAAGCCGTTCTTCGCAGCGTAATCGCGAATGCCTAAAACGAGTGCTCGTGTGATCGCATCGATCTCGCCGCCAGTGATCCCGCGAGCATCGGGCTTTCGGACGTCGAGTTCGACGGTCTCAACGAACTCCTCGAATGCCGACGCCTGCAGGATAATGTCGCCTTCCTGATCGGCGATAAGGCTGGCTCCGTCAAAAACGATGCCGTCATTGCCGCCAACGAGATTCACGAAAACGATCGGTCTTTTCTGGAGCTTAGCCCGGTGTGCGACCATGTCGCACCGAAGCTTGATCTTGCCTTTGTTATATGGCGACGCGTTTACCGAGACGATGATGTCGGCACCCATCGCAAGAACTTCATCCGTCGGATCGCTTTCGTAAAGACGCTCCCGCCAAAATGTCTTGTCGTTCCAAAAGTCTTCGCAGACGACGACGCCGAGCTTCACGCCATTTATCTCGAAAATACGCCGGTGATCGCTAGGTTCGAAATATCGCGGATCGTCGAATACGTCGTATTCCGGAAGCAGCGTCTTATCCGCGAATCCGATCAACTCGCCATCCGAAATGACAGCCGCCGAGTTGAACAGGCGTCGCCCTTCCTCGTCGTCGTTCCTACGTATCGTGCCAATTATTGCGGTGATCCCTCTAGTAGCCGGAATTATCTCGCGTAGCGGCTCATCAACGTGAGCGATTATGTCGCGATCCTGAAACCAGTCCTGGGAAGTGTAGCCGTGCGTGACGACCTCGGGAAAAACGACGAGGTCCGAGCCTTGAGAACGGGCCTTTTCGATCGCCTGTACGATCTTCGCGACGTTTCCGGCGATGTCGCCGTTTGTAGTGTTTATTTGGGCGATCGTGACGCGCATCAGCTTATCTCAATCTGAATGCGATCAAGACTCGACGGGCACGGGAGCCTTCTTGACCATCGTCAGACGATTGCCACGCTCGTTATACGCAACCTCGTCCATGATGTTGTAAATGAAGAGCACGCCGCGGCCGCTGGTTTTGAAGAGATTCTCCGGGTCAAGGGGATCCGGAATTTTATTGACGTCAAACCCTTCGCCTTCGTCTTCGATGGTAAAACGGGCTTCGGCCTTTGAGACTTCGGCGGTTATCTTGACCAATTTGGACGCATCGTATTTGTTGCCGTGTTTGACCGCATTTACGAAAGCCTCGTCGAGTGCGACGAACAAATTCGACTGCTCGGGCCTTATCACGCCGAGTTTTTCGACGCGTTTCATCAGGTATTCGAGGACTATGTGCATCAGAGAGATCGCACTCGGCAGTTCGAATTCGATACTCTCGTGCAATTCGGCAACGAGCGACTTCTTATCGACGAACCTGATCTTGTAGTCGAGTACCGTCGCTACCAAGTCCCGAAGTTCGTTCTCATCGAACGCATCCCGTTTGAAATTTGACGCGCAGATCTTGAATGCTTTGACATGCTCGCCGCCGTCCTTTACCGAACATTCCGGCAGACAAACACCGCCCTTGCCGTTCTTTTCCGATGCGGCATAGGCTGCATCAACGTCCAGATCGGTGATGACCAGATCGTATGACGCGAGTTCTTTCTTGAGAGCGGCACCACGCGTTTCGGCGATCTCAACGTGATGTCCGACATGCGTAAAGACTTCATCTAGTGCCGTGGCGAGGTCGTCATGGTCATCGATGATCAGGATCTTTCGCTGCATAAAAGATTTGGCACTGGGGAGTCAAAAACGAATACGAGGCGCTCCCGCTGGTTGTTGCAAATAATACCGCAACTTGATAGTTATTTTCTAACTGTGGCCGACCAGATCGAGAGGGTTTACGAGTTTAAAGCCATCTCCGAATACACATTTAAGCAACAATTAATGATCCGGCTCGGCGGGTGGCTGTTCTATGTCCTGGTCAAGCTGATCGGGATGACTCTCAGGTTCGATGTCGAGGGCACGGATATCATGCGTTCCGGCGACGATCGACACGAGTCTCCCGTACTCTGCTTCTGGCACGATCGCATCATCGCTTCGACCTACTATTTTCGTGATCGAGGGATCGTGGTGATGTCGTCGATAAGCTTTGATGCGGAATACACCGCACGCTGCATCCAGCGGTTCGGCTTCGGCGTGATCAAAGGCTCATCCACGCGTGGCGGAACCCGCGCGATGGTCGAGATGATCCGATTGATGAAAAAAGGCGTGCCGATGGCCTTTACGATCGACGGCCCGAAAGGACCTCGCTACGAGGCGAAGCCCGGTCCGCCTCTTCTCGCCAAACGCACCGGAAATCCGATCGTGCCCTTCTGCATCGAGACCTCAAAATTCTGGACGATAAATAGCTGGGATCGGTTTCAGGTGCCAAAGCCGTTCTCTAGGGCGAAGTTGATCTTTGGAGAGCCGATCTATGTCGATGCTGCTGCAGACGACGAAGCGTTGGAGGAAAAACGGCTCGCGGTACAATCCAGCCTCGATAGCCTGGTCGCCCGCTGTCGGGAATGGCGTGAGTCGCTTTAGGCCGTCGCGACAGGCTCTTCGGGCTTTGGCCCGGCCTCGCTCGCGAGGAACGCAGCCCCGAAAAGCACATAGCAGATCCAAACAGCATCCGCGAGCAGCAAGTGCCCGAGCTGCATGACGATCGGCCCGAGCATAAGCAGAGTTGCACTTCCGAATGCTATCTGGCCGATGATCAGGATCGCGAGTACATTTGACCAGCGAGAGACAAGCTTGTCACCGAACCGCTCCTTGGCGAGCCATCCCGTCAGGAAAATGATGAAGACGCTCGACAGAATTGCCGTGATCGGATGAAGCAGCCGCAGCCGAAGCAGCATGTGCGAGGTATCGGAAAAGTCCTTCGTAATTCCTTCGGCGAGCGTTCCCGACGGAAAGATCATGTTCGATAGAGCCGCGATCGAGCCGGAAATGCTTACAACGAAGATCGCCAGCACGCCCACGAGTAATCCAACGATGTACTTAGGCTCGACCCGAAAGCGCATTAAGTCCGCTCCGCTCGCCGTGCGTGCAGTCAGCGTAAGGAAAGCCAGCAAAATAAAAGTGTTTACGAGATGAGCGGCCATCCAGAACGGCCGTGCGGCGGTCAGCGTCTCGGCCGTATTGCCTGTCAGAACGAGGCCCGCACCGATCGCTCCTTCCGTCAAAACGAAGAAGAATGAAGCGGCTGTGGTTTTTAAGACACTAGTCGATCGACTATCGCGGCCTCGCCTCCAGAGGATGATCGCCCACCCGAGGAGAACAAGCATGAAAAGCCCATCGACCGCGCTCATGATGCGATGCGTAAACTCGATGACAGTCTTAAACTCCGGGGCGGTCGGCAAGACCTCACCGTGACATGTCAGCCAGTGCATTCCACAGCCGTCACCCGATTTTGAAGCTCTAAGAAATACGCCCCAAAGGACGACAAGCAGGTTGTAGCCGAGTACGAACCACGCGTACTTTGCGAATCCGGACAGCCTTGTATCACGTGCCATTCGCGATTAGAATATCACTTTTAAACCGGCCTGCAGGAATGCTCAAACTCTTTGCTGTCATACTTTTCACGCTGTCTGTCGCGTATGCGTCGCCGGCCCAGAAACGCCCATATGTCCTCGTACTCGGGACGGCTCAGGACGCGGGTGTTCCGCAGATGAGCTGCGATACGCCGTTCTGCCGCAGGGCGTGGAATGATAAAAAGCTGCACGACCCCGTGTCGTCGATCGCACTTATCGATCCAGCGAGCGGCGGCCGTTGGATATTTGACGCGACGCCCGATCTCCCAGAACAGTTCGAGGCGGTACGAAAAGCGACCGGAGACCGTTCGGCACGCCTTGACGGCATCTTTTTGACACACGCGCACATTGGGCACTACGCGGGCCTAATGTATCTCGGCCGAGAATCGATGAATTCGAAGAACGTGCGCGTGTACGCGATGCCGAGAATGAAAAGCTTTCTCGAGCAGAACGCTCCGTGGTCTCAGCTCGTCTCGATAAATAACATCGTCCTGGAACCCCTCGCCGAAGAGCGGCAGGTAAAGCTGGTGAATGGCCTTTCCGTCGAACCTTTTCTTGTGCCGCACCGCGACGAGTTTTCGGAAACGGTCGGGTTTCGAATTCGGTCTGGCAACAAAACGCTGATCTATCTCCCGGATATCGACAAATGGCAGAAATGGGCTACTCCGCTCAACGAGCTCGTCCGATCTGCGGATCATCTGTTGCTGGACGCGACATTTTTTGCCGATGGCGAGATCAGCCGGCCGATGAGCGAGGTCCCGCATCCGTTCGTCACCGAGACGATGGACCTGCTTGCCGGATCGCCGAGCGTCGAGAAGAGAAAGGTCCATTTTATCCACTTCAATCACAGCAACCCTCTCATTCAGGGCGACCGCAAAGCGATCTCGACGGTTGCCCGAAAGGGATTCCGAATTGCCCGGCGGGGAATGAGATTCGAGCTGTAATGACCAAGGAGCGGATCGACAAATTGATGGTCGACCGCGGCCTTGCTGAAACGCGAACAAAGGCACAGTCGCTCGTTATGGCCGGCGTTGTGCTTGTCGACGACCGCCGTGTCGACAAGGCCTCCGAAAAGTTTGAACCGAACGCCAATATCAGGCTAAAAGGGGCGTCATCCGAGTTAAAATACGTGAGCCGCGGCGGCCTGAAGCTCGAGCATGCGTTGACTGAATTTGGTGTCGATCCGCAAGGCATGAACTGTATCGATATCGGATCTTCGACGGGCGGCTTTACCGATTGCCTGCTCCAGCATGGAGCATCGAAAGTAACCGCGATCGACGCCGGCACGAATCAGCTCGCGTGGTCGATCCGCAACGATCAGCGAGTCGAGGTGCACGAGAAGACAAATGCTCGGACGATCACCGTCGAGGATGTTTCAGGGCCATACGATCTGGCCGTGAT
This sequence comes from Acidobacteriota bacterium, assembly GCA_041940165.1. GTDB lineage: Bacteria > Acidobacteriota > Blastocatellia > Pyrinomonadales > Pyrinomonadaceae > OLB17. Next base: position 104,740 of record JBGTSR010000011.1, on the reverse strand, counting down.
GGACGTGTCGTTCATCTCGGTAACGAAGATAATCCCGGCGGTAGTTGAACTGCTGAAACCCTACGGCAAACTGATCGTATTGATCAAGCCGCAGTTCGAGGTCGGCCGCGGTGAGGTAGGTAAAGGTGGGATCGTCCGTGAATCCGAAAAGCACGAACGCGTGAAAACAGAAATAGAAGATTTTTGTAAGTCGGTAGGTCTTGAAGCACTGGGTGTTATCGATTCGCCAATTCTCGGGGCTGAGGGCAACAAGGAATTCCTGGCACTTTATGCACGATAGCGTTGAACCGAACAAGGGGAATGAACCGGTCGAAACCTTTATCCAAGGGCGAGATTTCTATTTCGACAACGGAATGATGGTGATGACGCGGCGTTATCTCGAAACGCGTGGGTATTGCTGCGGCAGCGGATGTCGTCATTGCCCTTACGAGGGCACGCCCGCTCATAGAAGAAATACTTCGAGCTCTTCGTGAGGCTCCGGCCGGAGTGGTGCGGTGTCGACATTCTGGTCTTGGATCGGCCAGCTTAGAGTTTCGGACGTGATCGAAGAAAGCACGGCACCGAGGACTGCGGCCGAGCTTTCGGGCAGGTCCGTTTCGAGCGAATAATAGACCCATTTGCCGTCCCGGCGCGTCGAAACGATCCCGTGGTCACGAAGATAAGCCAGATGCCTTGAGACCTTCGGCTGGCTCTCGCCCACGGCATCGACCAACTCGCCTACCGGCACTTCGCCGTTGGCCATCAAGGCGACGAGCCGCAACCGTGTCGGGTCAGAGAGGGCAAGAAATACGGGATGGAGTTCTTCGAGTGCTGATTCGTTCACGGCTACATATTACTCACGCCGTATATGTATTTCAAAGCAGGCTAAAACGATGGATCTGATACTCGCATTCGACCAGGGGACGACGAGCAGCCGGTCGATCTTGTTCGACCAGCGGGGCACTCCTGTCGGGTCCGCTCAGCAGGAGATCACTCAGATCTATCCGGCGAGCGGGTACGTCGAACACGATCCAGAAGAGCTTTGGGCGACGCAAATAAAAACGGCGGTCGATGCCGTCGAAAGCGTCGACCGCGATCGGGTGGCCGCGATCGGAACTACCGTTCAGCGCGAGACCACGATCATCTGGGATCGCAAGACTTCCGAACCGATCTTTAACGCGATAGTCTGGCAAGACCGCCGAACATCTGCGATCTGCGACGAGGTTCGAGAAGCCCACGGCGACCTCATTCGCAGCCGAACTGGCCTCGAGGTCGACGCTTACTTTAGTGCGAGCAAGATAAAGTGGATACTCGACAACGTCCCGAACGCCCGACGTAGGGCCGAAAACGGCGAACTCGCCTTTGGAACCGTCGACACGTGGCTGCTCTGGAAACTCACCGGTGGAAAGGTCCATGCTACCGATACTTCAAACGCCTCGCGAACGATGCTTTTTGACATCGCGCGGCTTGAATGGGCCGACGAACTTCTCGAGATCTTCGACATTCCTCGGCAAACACTTCCAGAGGTCCGGCCTTCGTCTGGTATTTTCGGCGAAGTCACAACGGTTGAAGAACTTCGTGGGCTGCCGATCGCTTCGATGGCGGGCGATCAGCAGGCGGCACTTTTCGGACAGGCGTGTTTTGCCGCTGGCGCGACCAAAAACACATACGGTACCGGCTGTTTTATGCTGCAGAATGTCGGCAGCAAGCCTGTCGCCTCGGCTAACCGCCTGCTGTCAACGGTCGGCTGGACGATCGGCGATGCGACCGAATACGCGCTCGAAGGCAGTGTTTTTATTGGCGGAGCCGTCGTGCAATGGCTGCGCGATTCGCTCGGGATCATACGAAGTTCGAAAGATGTCGAACAGCTTGCTGCCTCGGTTGCCGACAATGGCGGAGTCTATTTTGTGCCCGCGTTTGTGGGGCTCGGAACGCCACAGTGGGATCAGAATGCCCGCGGACTGATCGTCGGTTTGACGCGTGGAACTGGTGCCGGCCACATCGCCCGCGCCGCCCTCGAATCGATCGCCTATCAGACCGCCGATCTGCTGACCGCTACAAACGCTGATTCCGGCACATCGCTTAAAGAACTGCGTGTCGACGGCGGAGCTACGTCGAACGACTCCTTGCTCCAGTTTCAGGCAGATATTCTGCAGGTGCCAGTGCTGCGCTCTGCGGTTGCTGAAACCACGGCACTCGGAGCGGCATACCTTGCTGGCCTTGCGACGGGATTATGGAAAGACCGCGAGGAATTGGCCGCAAACTGGCGTTGCGAACGCCGCTTTGAACCATCAATGCCGCCGGATTCGGCAAAGCAAATGCTTTCGAGATGGCACGACGCGGTGGAGCGATCACTGCGGTGGGAATCATAAAAAACAGCCGCCCAAATAAATACCGGACGGCTGCAACTTAGAGACTTTGACTTATATCACGCGTCGTTATTCTCGCTCTTTGACTTACTCAGCCCTGAAGCCGCATGGGTCTGAGGCAACGGTAATCCGACGCCATCCGCGCTGATGAGCGGCTCGGTATCATCAGGCTTTTCGGTTGCAGGGTCGGCAACGATCATCTTGCCCGACTGCTTCTTGAACGTGAGCTGCTCGCGTTCCGCATCGTACCCGACCATCACAAAATCACCGGTCTCGAGCTGCTGCGTCGCGACGAGGTTCGAAAGCGGATAGACCAGGAATCGCTCGATCGAACGCTTCAGGTGACGGGCGCCGTATTTCAGATCGATGCCTTCCGCGAGCAAGAATTCCTTTGCCTCATCCGAACATTCAAACACGAATTTGGTCCCGGCCGATTCCGTAATGCGATCCTGAACGGCCTTTAGCTCGATATCGAGAATGTTGCGCAGATGGTGTTCCTTGAGGCTGCGGAACACGACGACCTTGTCGATGCGGTTCATGAACTCGGGCGAGAATTTGCGTTTTGCCGCCTCGAGCGCCGTGCGGTAGATCTTGGTATCGATCTCGTTATCATCCTTGGCCTGATCGGGCTTGGTCGGCGAAAACCCGATGCCGCCGGAGATCATCTCGGACATTTCGCGGGCACCGAGATTCGACGTCATGATGACGATCGTCTTAGAAAAATCAACGCGACGGTTATCGCCGAGCGTCAGAGTCGCCTTGTCCAGAATTCCGAGAAGCAGTTGCCACAGCGAATCCGAGGCCTTTTCGATCTCGTCGAAAAGAACAAAGGTAAGCTTAGTATCGTCGGTATGCGCCTTGTCGAGATTCTCCTGCGTGAGCATCGGCGAGGTCTCGCGATGGCCGAGATATCCCGGAGGCGAACCGATCAGCTTTGCGATCTCGTGGGAATGCTGAAATTCGGCACAGTCGATCTTGACGACCGAATACGGATCGTCGAACAGCACCTCGGACGCCGCCTCGACGACACGCGTCTTACCGGAGCCGGTCGGGCCCAGAAAGAGCATCGTACCGATCGGACGTGCCGGATTATTCATCCCCGCCAGATATATCTGGAAAAGGCCGCTCATGCGGCGGACAGCACGTTCCTGGCCGACGATCCGCGCCGAAAGCTTCTCTTCAAACTCGGCGGCACGCGGGCTCTTGCGATCCGGATCGAGTAAGATACCGCCTTCGTTTATTTCTTTTTTCTTCGCCGTTTCCTGTTTCATTTTCCCCTCTATAAACCCTTTGCGGGGTTAGCTTTAGAACGAGACCGCCGTTGGGAACTTGCCGTCAGATCGACGACCGGTTCGGTCGTCACTAATGATGATTTCAACAGATTGTACGTTGGCTGGACTTTAGTGTGTGGAAGGCTACCGTCCACGGAAAGCGAGTATGAAGGCCCGCTAGGTTCTATTTTTTAACACAACCTGCACCTCTACCGCAACAAAAATCAACGCTCTGTTAACACATTTAGTGGAAAAGCGAAGCAATTACAAATTTGGCGGACCGCCGTTCCGACCGGCAACGTCCGCCAAAAGTTATGGGACAAACGAATAAATTCGCCGGCACTAGTCGTAGTACTCGAGGCCGAGGTGCGTGATGAGGTCTTCGCCGCGCATGTGCCTGAGCGTGTTCTTGAGCTTCATCAACTGGATGAAGATGTCGTGCTCAGGATAAAGTCCCGGTGCGGTCTGCGGCGCCTTAAAGTAGAACGAGAGCCATTCCTGAACGCCCTTCATACCGGCACGCTGAGCAAGGTCCATGAACAACGCAAGGTCGAGTGCCAGCGGCGCGGCCAGGATCGAATCGCGGCATAGGAAATCGATCTTGATCTGCATCTTGTAGCCTAGCCAGCCAAAGATGTCGATGTTGTCCCAACCCTCTTTGTTATCGCCGCGCGGCGGATAATAGTTTATGCGGACGACGTGCGAGAAATCTCCGTAGAGGTCAGGATAAACTTCGGGCTGGAAGATGTGTTCGAGCACCGAAAGCTTCGAAACCTCTTTCGATTTGAAGTTCTCCGGATCGTCAAGCACTTCGCCGTCTCGGTTACCGAGAATGTTGGTCGAGTACCAGCCATCGAGGCCGAGCATTCGCGATTTCAGGCCAGGAGCCAGAATGGTCTTCATCAGCGTCTGGCCGGTCTTGAAATCCTTGCCGCAGATCGCGATCTTGTGCTTGTCGGCGAGTTCGACGAGGGCCGGAATGTCCACAGTCAGATTCGGAGCACCGTTGGCGAACGGAACACCCGATTTGATGGCCGCATATGCGTAGATCATCGACGGAGCGACGCGCGGATCGTTGTCGTACATCGCCTTTTCGAGTGCCTCGAGCGATGTGTGGCAATCGGCCTCTTCGATATAGATCTCGGTCGAAGCGGCCCAGACCATCACGAGCCGAGAGCAGTCGTTATCGGTCTTGAACTTCGCAATATCGGCGATCAACTGCTCGGCAAGGTCCATCTTGTTCTTGCCTTCTTTGATGTTGTCGCCGTGCAGGCGTTTGACGTAGTTCTGCTCGAAAACAGCCGCCATCGGCTTGAGCGAGGAAAGCGGCTCGGAAAGCTGATTGAGAAGGTCTTTGTCGAGGACGCCGGCGTTCATCGCCGCGTCATACGCGCTGTCGCTGAAGATGTCCCACGCACCAAAAACGATGTCGTCGAGCGAAGCCAGCGGAACGAAATCCTTGATCAGCGGAACGCGATTTTCGGTACGCTTGCCGAGGCGGATGGTTCCCATCTGCGTCAATGCACCGACCGGCTGCGAAATGCCTCGTTTAACGGCCTCGACACCTGCAACAAGCGTCGTACTAACCGCTCCCAGGCCGACCAGCAGAACACCAAGTTTCCCTTCTGCGGGAGCGACCTCAACACCCTTCTCTATCATCATTTTCCTCCAAAAACGTAAACGAAAATGATAACTTTCTGTTACGGAATAGGCAAACGATTAACTTCGAATGGAAGGAGTTTCTCACCGTAAGACCGTGAGACAAACGGATGGTTCTCACCCGATCCAGATACTGTCCGATCGAGATGTCGACACATTAGAAAATAGCTGTTAGCTATTAGCTGTCAGCTGACAGCTGTTTTTTTTAACTCGGCCATCTATGTTTCTCACTTCTGATCGCGAGTTCGGAGCCAAATACGAAAAAAAGCTAATGGCTGATAGCCGGCGGCTGACAGCTGTACCCAAACTTCGACCGTTACGGCACGAGCACCTTAATTTTCAAAGACCGCGTGATCGAGCAAGTTTTTCACTCGTCTATCCGGTGTATTAAACCACCCGCAATCGCAGGTGGTTTCTCACTTGGATCAGTCGCCCGTATTGTCGACCTCGGTAACGATCTGCGGCGATAGGTCGAGGATGTTCTCACCCGGAACGACCGAAACAGGCCTGCTCCAAAATGCAAAGCCCGAGCCCGAACGCATCACGCTAAAAAGGTAATAGCTATCGGGTTTCACACCGCTGCCGAGTTCAGCCGTGCCGGTCGAATCTGTCGAGCCCGAATACTTGACGTGAGCGGCGATCGCCCTCTGGGCGGCACGCTGAAAATCGCGATATCGGTCAGGGTAAACGGCTGCCAAGCCAAGGCTCGCTGCGAGCGAGTTTCCCTCGATCGGCTCGACCCTTGCTTCAGAGAGTATCGATTCGACATCCTTGTCGAGCAGGTAAAATTTTGCACCGCGTGCGGGCTGTATCGTGCCGCGTTCGTTAGAAAGCTTTGCCTTGACGATCACCTCGCCGCGGTCGGGAGTTACAGCCGGCGGATCGACCGAGGTCGATGGGACGGTCGTCGTCGTTGCGGGCATAGAGCTCGGCGGATCAGAGACCGGCACCGAAGTAGCCGGACGCGAGTCCGAAACGGTCGTTCGATCACTGCTGCTCGGCACCGTGCTGCGCCGCTGGGCGTTTACGGCGACGTTCACGTTCTCGTTTTCGCTCGACGAGCTGAGAAGTACGATACCTAAAACGATCACCCCGAGACCGAGCCCGACGAGCAGTGCTATCGCCCACGGCGGCATCGTCTCGCGGACGACGGGCGGCGGCGGTGCTACTCGTTTTTCGACGACCGTCGTCGGCTTGATCGGCAATCCACAGTTCGGGCACGCAGCCGCATTTGCTGAAACCTCATGACCGCATTCGGGGCAAAATATCAATGACATAAAAGTTCCCTCCAGAAAGGTTTTTATAAAAACAGGGAAAAGTGTATGCCGTGTGTGATCTCGATACTGTCCGAAAGAATACCGAGCAAAAAAACGGGTCGGCGGGCGTGCCCATGAGCGGGCCAACTGAATCAGCCGCATGGCGACGACGCGGATCGATCGCAACGCGTCCTGATACTCGTCATCGCCGTAAAGCTTCTCACTCGTCGCCGGAAGTTTCTCACCAGAATGCTCCGCGGGCGGCTGAGATCTCGATCTGCAGAAATACTCCGACGGGGCTTTGGCCTCGGCTCGAACCGCTTGGGCCATGCGCATTGGCCCCCACGTGAACGGCCGTCCGGCGCGGCTGTCGTTGAGAACGAGAATTACGTGTTCGACAAATTTACGCCGCGGGTCGAGGTCGAAGTTCAGGCCGATGTCGAAAGTTTTTGCGTCTGTGCAGGCGAGATATTTCACGCCCCTAAGTTATCGCGACACGTGCGAGGAAAGATATGCCAGATTGCTCAAAAGCGCACAGAATGCACACTTTGTATCAAAATGCTCAGATTGCGTAGTTGGTCACCGCAGAGACGCCGAGACGCAGAGAAGAAGACTGGCGACCGAACGACGCCGCGTCCGAGAGTCACCGCGTCTCACCTTCTCCGCGTCTCTGCGTCTCCGCGGTTCAGAACGGATCTAACTGCAATACTTCCGAAAATCCATCTCGGCGAAGATGTTATCGCGGCTTTGGATCTCGTTGAATAGGTCGTGATCGACGTCCCCGGATTCGAGCATTTTTAGCAGGAGGTCGAACCGGTGGATGTGCGATTGAAAGCGGCGTGACGAATACTCGACCGTCGTGCCCTGATAGATCTGGAACGCCCAGTCTGACGACTGCGCGAGGACGAGTTCGCGGGCCATCTGGTTAAGGATCTGTTTGGCCGGAACGCGGGCGCCCTCGCCCATGCCGACGAGGGCGTCGGCGTTCCCGGCGTAACGGTTCGCTAACTCGGTCATTTTCCGTTCGGCGTCGTGCTGATACGGATACATCCACGAGTTCCCTTCGTTTATCCAGACCTTGTAATAGCCGGCCTCGCCCCAGCTCGAGGCTGTCGGCTGCTGCACCTGGATCGGGAGTTTTGTATCGAGGAAATCGCCCGGCGTGATGCATTCGATCTCGTCCTGGTCGTGATGCACCTTGCGGAAAAAGAAATCGATGAACTGCGGCCCCTCGAACCACCAGTGCCCGTAAAGTTCTGCGTCATATGGACTTATGACCAGCGGCGGATGCCCCTCGAATGTCTCTCGAAGCTTTCTCGCCTGCTTCATTCGTTCGCCAAGGAAGTGCATCGCGTTCTCGGCGGCTTTATCGCGAGCAAGCGACGGAATGTATGGCTGTTTGTGATTCTGCGGCACGTCGCGGCCGGTGATGCGGTGATATTTCAGCCCTAAATGGCGTCGGCTACCGTCGGCGTGCAGGTGCGGTTTGAGGTAATCGTAAGGAGCGTCCCAGCCGAGGTCGCGATAGAATTCGCGGTACAGATCGTTGCCCGGATATCCGATCTCGGCCGACCAGACCTGCTGGCTGGTGTCGACGTCGCGTGCGAAAACGGCCGTTCCATTCGGACAAACGACCGGAGCATGAACACCGAAACGCGGCCGCGGATCACCGTACAGGATCGCGTGGGTGTCGCAGATAAAATACTCGATGCCGAACTGTTTGAGCAGATCTTCGACGCCGGGTTCGTATGCGCACTCGGCGAGCCAGATGCCGCGGGGCTGACGTCCAAAATGCTTGCGATAATTTTCGACGGCGATCTCGATCTGTGCCCGCCGAGCTTCGTGAGTCGAGATAAGCGGCAGGAATCCGTGCGTCGCACAGCATGTTATGATCTCAACCACTCCCTCTTCCTGCAGCTCGCGGAAAGCGTTGATAAGATTGCGTTTATAGCGATCATTCCAGAGGTCGAGCGATGCGGAGAGGTTCTCGACATACATCTTTGCCGCCGCGTTGAACTCGCGAGCCTCGTTCCAAGTCCGAGCCTCTTCCTTCTTCGCCAGTTCGAGCAGATTCTCGAGGTGCCGTGTGTAGCGTTCCTGCAGCACCGGATCGGCGAGCATCTCACACAGCGGCGGCGAGACGTTCATCGCGAGCCTCGGCTTCATTCCCTGTTCGTGCAGCGACTGGAAGATAAAAATGAGCGGCAGATAGACCTCGGTGATGGCCTCGTAAAGCCAATCTTCTTCGAGGAATTCTGGAAGTTCCGGATGCCGAACGAACGGGAGATGCGCGTGAAGGATCAGGCTGAAGTATCCAGTTGGCATAGAACAGTGATCAGTTGTCGGTGGCCAGTGGTCGGTGCTGCTCTGAGTCGCCAACGGCGACGAACATTAAAGCCTGGGGTGAAGCCGCTTCGGCGAACCCTAGGTCTGCATCATAAACGATTTTCCTCGCTGATGGCGAGGAACCGCGACATGTAATCTATTCGTCCCCTTCAGGGACATTTCCTACGCGCGAAAAAACCTAGGGCTTCACTCGAAGACTCGCTTTACCCTAGGCTTTATTATTCCTTGCCGGTGGCGACAAGACTCGCCGATGGCGCTACCTACCGACCGAGTGCGAACTCACCGGATTGTATCTCGGTGCGAATTCTGCGCGACGGTCTTTGGCTGACACGGTTCGTGTTATCAGCGTTTTTGGAAAATTCACGAGACTCGCACCGAACACCGCCGGCCCGAGCACTTCTTCCGTGATCTCGGTTTCTTCTATTTCGAAATTCTCTGTAAGCGAGGCCATAGCCTGTTCGGGACTGCGTTCGCCGAGATTTGTACTCAGCACCTCGTACAGCCGCGGGCTGATCTTGCCCTTAAGCTCTGTGAGCGTTAGGCCCGAAGCGAGTGCGATCAAAGCGTAGCGGATCTCATCCGACGAGATGCCTTCGAGATCGAGATCGTGAATGCCAAGGAAGCCGCGTAGTGCCAGCACCGAAGCATCGGCCGCGAGGCCCATGTCATCGCCGGCCATCGCAACATCGAACGCATCTCGCGAAAATCCTGCGACGTCGAGCACCTCGGCAAACTTGTTCGACGAGATCGTCCAGCTTGCCTCCGAAGCCGAACGCGGGCTCGGGCTGCGGCGAGGTGTCTTCACCGTGTTCGAATGCAACACACGAAAATAAGGCCGTCCCACGGCATAAAAACCTACTTCGGCCTGATAGCTGCGGTCCGGCTCGACGTTGAACCACCAGTTGCCTTCGGCATCGCACTGATGTATCTCTTCGCGGCCAAGATCGAGGTCCTTGAGCTTGAGTACGAGCGTGTAATTGCCGAGCGTGTCGCCAAAGATCTTTTTGACCATCGACCACGGATTCTCTCTTACCGTCCAGTAAAAATACACGCGGGTTGGCGTCTGCATCTGGAGCCGGGCACGATTCTCACGCTGAAGCTCTGGAAGTTTGACGTGGGCCAGAGCCTTGAAAACAGGCGACACCGTGATCTCGGCTTCGTCGGCCGCGATCTCAGGCTCTATGTCGAGCGACTGTCTCGCCGCCTTTTTCGGCTCAGCTTTCACTGTCGTCGTCGTGGCAGCACGCTTTTTCGGCGTCGCCGCGGCGGACGCGACCTCGGCAAAGGGGTCTGCCTTGACCGGCGTCTTCAGCTTTCTGACAGCCTTTTTAACCGGCTCTTTTGCTGCGGTGACAGCCTTTGGAGTGACCCTCGCACTCTTCTTCGGCGCCTCGACGGTCGAGGCGAATGGATCCTTTGCCTCGGCCTTTGCCTTAGCTGTTTTCGTCACTTTGGACGTACTCGTAGTTGATTTCGTAGCCATAAAATAAAAAACCGCGATACTAGAGTATGCGGTCTTTGTTTGAAAGTTACAAGTATTTTGGTTTCGGGCCCGTTATTTCGGGACCATAGCGATCTCTTTTAGTCGGATATCGACCTTCCCGTACTCGTTATCGACCGTAGCCCTGACCGGCAGATGTCGGTCGTCTTCGGTGACCCACAGGATCATGCTTCCCTTGCGTTCGATCAGGCGGCCCGGCCCGAATATCTGCGGCTCGACCCTGAGACACCAGACCTTGCCCATCGGGCCCTCCTGACGCTCACGCTTGGTCACCGAAACCGGTATCGAATACAGGAGGCCAGAATCGCTTACCTTCAGATCGAGTTTTGTACCCACCTTGAGCGGATAAAGCCTGAGCGCGTAGATCGCCGAGACCATGTCGTTGACGACGCCGGACATCTCCGACGCGATGCGGCGCGGCGGGCGGTTCGCATCGTTAGGATCGACCTCGACGTAAGTGACTCGTTTTTGGGTGTAATCAAAGTCAGCCTCGCTCTCGCGGACCCGGTCTTTCTGAACGTCGCGTTTGATCGTTTTCACGATCCGAAAATTCTCGAGATCGACGAGGCTCTCGTATTTTTGCTCAAAGCTGAATCGGAAGAGCTTTAGCATCGTGCCTTTTGACGTCGCGTCGGTGCGGATCGAGATCTCGTTCGGCGTGTCGCCCGGGCCGACCGTGAAAGACAGGTCGGCGATCGCGAATTTCAGTTTGAATTTATTTACCTTGCCCTCGAACGTTAGTTTTTCGCCGAGAAATTTACGTCCGGCAAAGCTCGGCGGGCCAGTTGGAGCAGGGCCGAATCCGCCACCGTTCTGTCCAAAGACAGTCAGACCCAGCAGCGTCGTAATACAAAAGAAAAGGAGAGTGTTTCGGAAAGCTTTCATCTATCTCACACAAAGAAGACAGCTTTGGCAGCGAGCAGGGCCAGAATGACCGCTGAGCCGATCGCCGCTCGATACTCGCGATACTGCAAGTATAGCTGAACTTCAAACTTTTCGTCCGACTTTTTCCACGGCGTCAGCCGAGGAACGAAGAGCGGTACGTTCGCAGCATACTCCTCGTAGTCATCGCCAAAGATACGCTGCATATCACCTATTTCGACGCGCATCACCGGCAAATAGATGCCGAGGAATAGCAGGCCAAATAACAACGATAGCCACCAAACACCCGCTGCGATCGTAAAGCCCAGGCCCATGATAAAGCTGCCGACGTAGAGCGGGTTTCGAGTAAAGGCGTAAGGGCCGCTGACGGCTAGTCTTTTGGCTTTGCGAATGTGGCCCGACGCCCAGGCCCTGATCGCAAGCCCTATCACTGCGACGCTAGAACCGATCGCGATCGTGATAGCCGTCGGTGCCGCGAATATGACGAAGACGATCGCGAACGCGAATCCGAGCGGCACGCGGACACGCTGAACTGTGCGTTTATCGAGCTTCATTCGGCGGCCCTCGCACTCAGCCGTTTGGTCACCGCGTTTGCGACCGTTTCGACGTCAATATCCATACAGATCCATTTCGAACACGTCCGGCGATGGCAATTTTCGCGGCAATCGATATCGTTGCGTTCGACGCAGATGTCTTCGGCACGCGGGCTGCCGTTTCGCCACCATTCGGTCGGCCCAAAAATACCGACGACCGGCGTTCCCGCGGCTACCGCAATGTGAGTCGGGCCGGTGTCGCCGCCTACGTAAATATCGGCGCGTTTCAGAAGTTCGTAGAGCCCTTTCAGACTCGGCTGTGCCAGCGTCGCCCTGCCCGAACGGCTCGCCGACATCGCTCTTTCGCCAAGCTCTGCTTCTTTTGGCCCAAGGACGATTATCGACGCCAAGCCGTGTTCTTGCCAGATACGGTCGGCGAGTTCTCCGTATTTTTCAGCGTGCCAGAGCTTCGTGACCCAACCGCCGGCGGGATTCAGAACTGCAAAACGCTCCGTCCCAGCCGCTTTGGTAATCGCATCCGCCTCGGCAACGTGTTCATCAGTTGTTGCGATGGGAAACTCGAGTTCCGTGTCCGAAAAATCGATCCCAACGGCACCACCCGCGAGGGCGAGATTCTTACGAATCACATGAATTCCGCTCGGCACCGCGACCTCGTCAGTCAGCAAAATTCGGCTCGAAGGCTCTCGCAGGCCTTCTTTCGAAAACCCAAACCGCCGTTTCGCCCCCGAGAGCTTCCCGATCATCGCCGATTTCCAAAGTCCCTGAAGATCGATCGAAATATCAAACCTGAACCGCCGCAGGTCCTTCACCTGGCGGCTGGCGTCTATCAGGATCTCTTCGATGACCTTGCCGCCGCGAAGGCTCTTGGTATCGACCTCGATCAGGTTGTCGATCATCTCGTTCCCGCGAAGTATCTCAGCCGAACGCTCCTCGACCACCCACGACAACTCAGCCCCCGGCAACGCCCGCCTCAGCGCTGCAAGCGCCGGCAACGCATGCACGATGTCTCCGATACTGCCGAGTTTTATGATGAGCAAATGCACCGGCTATTATGGTAGCCATTTATCCTTGGAAATCGAATCGAACGCGGTCGAATGAGGTTGTTGAGCGAATGATGGCGAGGAATTTCCCGCCGGGGGATTCAACGAAAATCAGGATCTCGGCGTCTTTTGAAATCGAAAACGGCGTGCCTTCGCCGCCGGCGAGGGCTGACGATAGATATTTTGCCGAGATCTTTGTCCGCAACAAAGTATCGTCCCGTCGTCACTCGAGATTTACTCGTTTTAGCAGCTCTTGGAAACGTGGATCAGAGCGGATGGAGTCGAAATGTGGGTTGATCCTCAGCGTTGTGTATCCCCAGCCTCTTTTGTCCGTATCAAGCTCACCGGTAATGGTCGCGATGGCGTTCTCGGTGTCGCCGACGCTTGCGTAAAGCTCACCGAGTGCCCAGCTCTCGGTGCTTTCGGGGTCGCTCTTTATTTCGTCGATCTGCTTCAGAAAGACGCCGCGCCAACCGTCTTTAGCGTAGGTCGCCTTCCAATCTTCTATCTTCTCAGGGCTTTCGTTTTTCCGTGCGGGCATTTTTAGGAAACACTCGAATGCCTTGTCGTTCTCGCCATTCATTCGCAAGGCGGCACACAATTGCGGCCTCGCCCCGCGGAGCTCAGGGTCGATCTCGAGAGTGCGTTCCAGTTGGACGATAGCCTGATCGGCCTTTCGAGCGTAATAAAGGATCATTCCGTAGGTGCGATAGTTCGAGACCTGCGCAGGTTCGAGGTCGATCGCCGTCTTCATTTCAGCGATCGCCTCGTCGAAACGGCCCATCGAGTTCAGGTACACGGCGTACGAGCGATGGGTAACACTTGCAGAAGGAGCAAGAGCAATTCCCCGCTTGAAAGCAGTCTCTGCTTTAGGATAATCCCATTCGAAATTCATCAGGATCTCGCCTAATTCTGAATAGACCTGCCCTTGCGAATCATCGAGAGAAAGCGCCTTTTCGATCGCAGAGCGCTGTTTTACGTAGTTCTCGGACTTGCGGCCTCCACTCTGGCCGATAACACCGTAGGCGTTCGCGAGAGCGGCGTAGGCCAGAGCGTAGTCGGGGTCGATCTGGACGGCTCGTTCAAGATATTCGACGGCTTTTTCGGCGTCTTTTCGATTTCGCTTGGAAGCGAGCTGCACGCCCTGAAGGTAGAGCCCGTAGGCCTCCTCGTTGGCGGTCCCCTTTTCATCCTTTGCTCTGGACGAGCCGCTGAATATGACCCAACCGATCAAAAGAAATACGACAACTAAAAACGTCGCTGCGATCGAATTTCGGAACGTTCGGCTTTGTAAAAAGCCTGCCTTTGAGCCGGATCCATTGAGGTTTTCAGTCGGTGCGACAGGCCTCGAAACCCGTTCGACCGGGGCGGCAAAGCGGTAACCTCTGGTCGCCACGGTCTGGATAACTTTGTTTCCATTCCCGTCATCGAGCAGAACTTTTCGCAGGGTATGGATCGCCCGGGAAACATTTGTCTCAGCGACGAACGCTTCCGGCCAAACGGCTCTGAGCAACTCATCTTTTTCGACCAAGTGCCCGGCACGCTCGACGAGGTATGCCAATACTTCGAAATTCTTGGGTGTCAGTTGAACCGGAACCCCATCGCGCGACAAACGGCGCTCCTTAACATCTAGCTCAAATCCAATGAATCTGTACAGATTTCCGTTATTCATCGCACAGGAACAAAAATTGGAAAAAAAATGAAATTTTCTTCAAGGACTTCGGCGATCTCATCGCGCTAGACTCTGCCGAAACTTGTCGCCGGAAACGTTAGCGGCGTACCGAAACAACGCGAGTAGCCAGTCCGAAAGTCTATCACGGACATCGCCAAAGCAGATCAAGAAAGTTGGAGGAGACATGAGAACAATAATTACCCTTTCGCAAAAGCTTATTGCCGTGCTGGTCCTTGGATCGTGCATCCCCGTCTCAATCGCGGCTTCCGGCCAGCTAGATGATACTTTCGGCACGAATGGCCGGGTGATCTTTGCTCCGATGTCGGACTACAATACTATTCGCCGTCTAAAGATTCTGCCTGACGGCAAGATCGTGAGTTTCGGCGGACATTCTCTCCCTCAACAGAGAGGAATCTCCTTTGTCTTTCGGAATAACTCAGACGGTACTTTTGACACCACTTTTGGCACAAACGGCTTAGTCACTACGCCCGACTCCCAAGGGATGTACTTTTATGATATGGCGATAGTGCCGAACGGCAATATTATCCTTGCGGGATCCGTGCCGAACGTTTTTGTCGAAACCGCGACAGGATTTATTGTGTATGACCGACAAGGAAACCGTGTCGTTCCCGGAGGGGACGCTAGTTTCGATTTCACTCCCGCTCGGAGACTGCTGGTGAGGGATGATGGTAGTTTGATCGTTGTCAGCGGCGTCGGTCCGAATTTTTCAAATGCCATTCTGTCGGCGATTGCCTACACAGGAGATACGTCGTATTTTGACAATTCCTTTGGGTTAGGCGGCATCTCGACTACAAATTCCATTGTTGCCGGTGATCTCGAGTTGTGGAGCAATTACGTCGACGACTACATCGGGGATGCGGCCTTGCAGGCGGACGGCAGGATACTCGTGAGTGGATATCACAACGTTCATGGCGGCAAGATTGTCCGATTGACCCCTGATGGAATCCCAGACACAAGCTTTGGTTCAAACGGCACGGCCAATTTTTCACCCGGCAGCTACTTCTTGAATCATCCGAGGGGGCTAGCCGTTCAGCCCGACGGGAAGATACTTGTAAGCGGGATCTCGGCCGAGTTTGGCCTGTATGGATCGTTTATCGTCCGTTTCAATCAGAACGGCACATACGACACAACATTCGGTTCGAATGGCTTTCTGAGCATTTCCGAACCGGACCCAAACGCTTACGGTATCGCGGGCGCCATTGCAGTTCAATCGAATGGCAAGATCATTCTTGGCGGTGAGAGGAATGGCGGTTTCGCACTGATGCGATTCAATGAAAATGGAACAGTCGACCCATCGTTTGGGATCAACGGGACCCTAACGACCCAGATGGGGTCCGCGACGCGTGCCGCAATTCAGTCGCTGGCTTGGCAATCTGACGGCAAACTTGTAGCTGGTGGAACCGTCGGCGACCCGGCCAGCCCGACCAACGTCGGCCTCGTTAGATACCGCGTCGATGATTCCGGCGTGACTGTCGCCGGAAGGGTCGTCGCTCCCAACGGAGCACCTTTGCGAAACGTCGGCGTTAGCCTTATCGACTCGCAAGGCGTGAGCAGGCGCATGGCGACGACCAGCTCATTCGGATTATTTACCTTCGATAACGTAACGGTTGGTGGGACCTTCACGGTGTCGGCTTCGTCCAAACGATATCGGTTTGCGGTTAGAACGATCCAGCCGACGACAAATTTGACGCTGGAAGATATTGTTGGGCTCGAATGAGTTGGCTTTGATCCGGCACGCTCGGGTAAACCTTTTTAAGCTGGTGCCGAGCCGGCAGGGGAAACAAAACGGGGAGGTTGTAGTCATGAAAGATCCGATGCGGTATCTAACGCCGCTTTGCTTGGCGGCCATAATTTGGTTTTTGATCGCGGATCAACCGGCTTTTTCCCAATCGCAGCCGGGTGAGATCGCATTTGTCAGTAGGCGCGACGGGAACGCTGAGATCTATGTGATGAACTCCGACGGTTCCGGGCAGGTACGACTCACCAACAATCCGCTGAATGACGAGTTTCCCGCCTGGTCACCGAATGGGCTAAAGATCGCGTTCTGGCGGCGCGGCGGCGGTGCCTCGTCGATAAACATAATGAACGCAGACGGTTCCGGCTTCGCGGAGATCTATAGAGTCGGATATGATGCAGCTCCACAGCGTCTACTTACCTGGGCCCCGGACGGCACAAAGATCGCGTTTGGGGCGAGCGACGGCATATATTCTATCGGAATCGATGGAAATGACCTTGTTCGTCTGACGAATGGGTCTGATTATGATCCGGCACTGTCGCCAGATGGCAGAAAAATAGCCTTCGTCCGTTCTGACCAAAACGTTTACAGCCCCAATATTTACGTTATGAATCTGGACGGATCAAATTTGAGTGAGATCACAGCTTACCGTGGGGCGTTCGACTGGGCCGGATCACCATCCTTCTCGCCGGACGGTCGAAGGATCGCTTTCGACTTTACTCGTGACGACGATGGCGCTTACGGAATAACGATCTCAGATACCGACGGTCAAAACGCACAGAATATTAGCGACGTCGGATTTAGCCATGGCCCCAAATGGTCGCCTGACGGGACTAAGCTGGTGTTTTACAGGGTCGATCAATTCGGTGATCTGCCGCAAGTGTGGGTGACTAACACGAACTGCACCGGAACGACGCAACTCACGAACGGACCGTCAAGCAATATGGATCCGGACTGGCGGCCGTCTCTGAGCAGTTCGTCGATCAGCGGCCAGGTCCTAAGCCCTGCGGGCCTGGGACTTCGGAACGCGATCGTACAAGTCAGTGACGTTAACGGCACGGTTGTTACGGCAACGACGGGATCTTTCGGATTCTATAGGATCGACGGCATTCTGCCCGGACAGGCTTATCAAGTAAGCGTCAAATCAAAACGTTACCGATTTCAGACCCAGTCGATCACCGCCAGCGGAGCCCTAACCGTGGTAAATCTAGTCGGACTTGAATAACCTGCCCGATCCTAGTTCCTTAGGGTCGAGAGGAGCTTGTCGTGAATTCCATCAAATCCGCCGTTGGACATTACGGCGATGACGTCGCCGTCGCGCATTTTGGAAGAGCAACCCACGCCGGAACATTATTTATCAGCCCGCAGCCGGAGGGCGACGACGTTCATTTTGTAGTCGCCGCGGCCGATCAAGAGATCTTTTCCATCCGGGGACCAATCGAAACGGTATATGGTTTCATTCTCTAGTTCGAACACTTTGGTCGCTGGCAGGTCCTCATCGATCTTCTTTCTAAAGATCGCCGTGCCTTTTTCCGTGGTTGACGGAAAATCAAAGGACGTTC
The DNA here is from genome assembly GCA_041940165.1 of Acidobacteriota bacterium. GTDB lineage: Bacteria > Acidobacteriota > Blastocatellia > Pyrinomonadales > Pyrinomonadaceae > OLB17. The sequence continues at coordinate 86,893 of JBGTSR010000011.1, read as the reverse complement.
CGCCATTCGTCCATCGGAGTATAGAACGGTAGGACGGGACCTCTATGACGCGGAGCTCATTCGTCGCGAGGTCCAACAAACCATAGTTTCGGAAGCGCCCTGAGTTTTCGCCGTCGCCTCCTATCTTTTCGGGCTTATTGTAATCAAAGGCAAGGTACTTGCCGTCGGGCGACGCAGAGAGGAACGTTTCCGGAGTGAAATCGACGGCGGAATAGACCAATTGGGCGGGTCCGCCAGCTAGCGGGGCCTTCCAGATCGCATCCCTATCCTTCTCGCGTTTCACGAAATAGAGCCATTCGTCGTCGTGCGAGACGGCGGGCATGGCGATCTCGAGGGCGTCGCCGAGTTGGACCATTTGGGGCTGAGAGCCGTCGAATTTCGCTTGCCAGATGCGTTCTTCAAACTGGAAAAAGACCAACCCGCGAGACCTGGAGAAAGAAAAATTGTGTTCCGTTTTAAGCTGCTTATCTACGAAAACACGTCCGTTTTCGCCGCCGGCGTTCATTACCCGGATGTTCGATCCGGCGTTAAAACGAGCGTTGTAGAGGATCGTTCCATTTGGCACGAACTGGGCCGTAAGCATGCCTCCGAGCTCAGAATCGCCGCGGGTCAATTGCTGTGCGCGTTCTAATTTTGCATCGGGAATGAGCCAGACGTTCGAATAGATCTCCACTCGATTAACCGCAAGCGTACCGTCACGCGAGATGCTCAGATCTCGATACGCGACCGGATCACTGGTCACACGGGTGAGTTTGCCGTCGGGATAGGAAAGATGCCAAAGCTGAAACCGGCTGCCGAGTTCGAGAGCGTTGATATAAAGACCATCGGCAGCGGGATCCCAAATGGCCGCATCGATCGAGTAGAGAGGCGTCCGTATCACTCTCGTCGCTTTCGTGCTGAGATCGACGACCGCAATTGCCGCCTTATCATTGATCCTTTCAAGCAGCGGGAACGCAAGCAATTTCTGATCCGGTGAAAAGGCCGGAACGTGATGCGGTTTTAGATCGGGAGACTCTGACGAATCGACGATGACGTCTTGTTGACCGCTTTCGATGTTCTGGATGACGATCTTCCGCGTGTCGCCCGATATCTCGCGCTGAACAAACGTCAAGTGTTTGCCGTCAGGTGATATCGCAAAACTTCCCCAGATGCGCTCGGCGATCAGCTTTGGTTCGCCGCCTAAGATCGAGATCCGATAGATCTTTTCGTGCTGATTAAGCTTTCCTCGGGTTCGAAAGTAGATCGACTTGCCGTCCGGGGCAAATCTCACCAGCCCCGGCTGAATATCACCTTCGATGGCGATATCGATAGCCCTTTTCGACCCGATCTCCATCAGCCGCAGAGATGATCTTCCCAACCTCGAGTCCTGCGGTACCTGCGAAAACGCGATAAATTTCCCGTCGTCGGAAATGGCGGACGAGTCGATGTCGCCGGTATCCGTGAGTTCAGTGTAATCGAAAGTCGCAGCGGGCTTCTGGGCGGCCGATCCGTTATAGCCAAGGAAGATATACGCCGCAGCTCCCGCCGCCGCCAACACAGTTATCCCCAGAAGGGAGAGATATAATCGGGAGCGCGACCTTGTTGTATTTACCTCGCCGTTTTCCGAGGCAGGCAGATCGGCGTGGACGAGATCCTCTTTCGATCCTTCCGGTCGCCCATTCGAGCTTCGCCCATTAGTAAAGCCGTTCGATCGGACCCGAACCGGTTCGACAAATCGAAACCCTATCTTGGGAACGGTCTCGATAAAGTTTTTATCGGCTCCGAAGGTCTTTCGAAGAATGCTGATCTTCTGCGAGAGATTGTTCTCTTCGACAAAAGTGCCTTCCCATATGGCTTCAAGTATTTCTTCTTTTGCGACCACCTCGCCTTGCCTTTCGACGAGCAGTTGCAGAGTTTCAAACGCCTTTGCCGGCAGGTGGATCCGCTCGTCCCCATGCCAGAGCGTTTTATCTCTTGCGTTCAAAACGTATTCATCAAACTCGAATAAGTTGTTGAAAACACTAGCCATACGGAATTCTGACGAAAATCTGATGTTTAAAATCAGGGGAAATTAAAGACTTCAAACCGGGCTTCTCAAATAATCACCAAAAAATAATGCTGCTTATCAGGTAATTAAATTTTACGTCGACTCTGGCAATTTGACTACAAGAAAGACGGCCGGGCGAGGAGGCTGGATTCTCGAGGTGTCCATCTTGGGTCGTTCTGTTAATAAGGAGAGAGATATGTATGAGGAATAAATTAACGATACACCTTCTTGCGATCGCCTTTTTCGTGATCGTCGTTTCCGTAACGGATATGGTTGCCCAATCACCGATCCGCTTGGACTCTGGCGGCCGAGCATCGATCAGGGGCACGGTCGGGGCGAACGGAAAGTATACCTGGCGAATTTCTGGAAAAGATTTCACCAAACTGCAGATCAAGCAGACCAGTGGGGCCAGGTTGCGGTACGAAGCCAGAGAGGGCAGCCAGGTTTTAGTGAAAGGCGAAACCACCGGCGCAACAATTTGGATGACGAGCGATCGAAGGAGCACGTATACCCTTACGATCGTCAATAATACGAAAAGTCCAGAAACCGTCGCGTTCTCTGTGGTTAACCAAGAGAAGCGGTGAATGGATCAAGTATTCATTTCCCCGAGTTCGCACTAAATATGTTCAGTGGAGGGAGAAAAGTTATGACGGTATCGCCCATGAAAAGCGGCAGTATTTTTGTGCTTTCGATGATCCTGTTTTTATCAGCAATAACAACTGTTGCAGGGACGATCGTTGCGGGTGACCGATACACAAGAGACTTAGATATTAACCCGGAGTCATCAGGGAGCTTCGCTCGGCCCCTTGCGAAAAAAACGGCCGTGACGGTTCAACTTTCCGGTACAGATCTAGGTTCGACAAGAATAGTCGCGGAAGTCTATGACCCGAGCGGGCGTTTGGTCGCCCGCGGCCCGGGGCGGATCTCTTTTAGGACGCAAAATGTAAATGGTCTCTACAAGATCGTTGTCATCAACAAGACGAAAAAACGCCAAAAGATAGCCGTGTCGGTAGACAGCGAAAACAACTAAGGCAAACAACAGAGATACAAAAGGGGCATGAAAGGAACATTCTCTTCTCAATAGTAGGAGTCTTGCACCTATTAGCATTTGCGGCGGCACAGTTTCCGAAAATAAAGATCTGCACGCAGCGGCGGTCGGGGCGCAAAACGAGGAAAAGTTAGGAAAAATATTATGAAATTCGCGATTACATTATCCGTTTTAGCAATGGCATTTACCGGCGCGGCATTTGCACAATCAGGGATGCCGCCAAAGGTAACCTCACTGACAATGCCGCCGGACCCGGTCGCCGGTGGTGAAATAACCGGAAATATCAAGGACGGCCAGGTGATACCGCTGCGCTGGGCGGAAAGCAGCCAGGTCGCGTGTTTTCCGGGCACCCGCTTTGAGATGTTCAACGGAAACACGGTTTTCTACCGGGTCACGCTGCCGGCGGCTTCGTCGATGGCGATCACTATGACGCCGAAGGACGGTGCGGCGATCAATTTATATGCTCTTCGCCAGAGCAGTAATCCGAGAGAGCAGCCCGTGCCCCCAAATGTGCAGCAGGCCATCTCGTGCGAAGCCAAATATCCGATCTACGCCAACCTGCCCGGAGGCCGCGTTGCCAAAAACAAAGACGACGGCATTCGCAAGATCGAGTACATCTCCGTCGATTCGCCCTACAGCATCCTGATCGGCGTCGCCGGTGCGAAAGGCCTCACCGAAGGCGATTTCAAGCTGAACATATCGATCAAACCTCGATAGATTCTGCCAACTGGCGTCGGTTCGATCCTATCTCAGCGTAGCGAGAAGTTTATCGTGGATCCCGTCAAAACCGCCGTTGGACATTACGGCGATGACGTCGCCGTCGCGCATTTCGTGGGCGAGGTGGGTGACGATTGTGTCGGCGTCTGGGAACGTGGCGGTCGTTTTGCCGGTCGCGGCAATGTCGGCGATCAGCTTTTCGACGTTCAGGAGCGTCGGGCCGAAGCGTTTTGCGTCCTCGGGATTGAAAACGCCGGCGATGATGACATGGTCGGCGTGCGAGAACGCCCGTTTGTACTGCTCCTCAAACACCGATAGCCGCGATGAACGCGAACGAGGTTCGAAGACAGCGATCAGGCGGTTCTCGGGGTATCGCTGCCGGAGCGCTTTCAGCGTTTCGTCAACTGCTGTCGGGTGATGTGCAAAATCATCGATAACGGTGACTCCACGCTCGACGCCGCGGACCTCCATACGGCGTTTGACCGACTCGAACGTGTCAAAACACTCCTGCATTTTCGCCTGCGAAATGCCCCAAGCATCGGCAGCAATGATCACCGCAAGGCAGTTGCGAACGTTGAATTCGCCGATCATCTTTGTTCGGAATTCAGCCCAAGGCTGATCGTTGTTGGTTGATGGTTGATCGTCGGTCTTTTTGTAAACGTTGAATTTGGTGCCTTCGGTCGTGAATTCGATATCGCGGGCCTGCCATTTTGCCTCGTCGCTGAGGCCAAATGTCTCGACTTGGGTGAAGAGCTTCCCTTCCATCGACGCGAGGACTTCGCCGACGACCGGCGAATCGATCCCGCAGATAAGGCGGCCGTTGCCGGGCACGAGGTTCATCAGGCGAGAGAATTGCCATTTGATCGCGTCGAGGTCTTTATAGATGTCGGCATGGTCGAATTCGATGTTGTTAACTATCGCGATCTCAGGCAGATACGACATGAACTTCGGCTTCTTGTCGAAAAACGCCGTGTCGTATTCGTCGCCCTCGATCACGAAATAGTCGCTTTCGGTCACGCGAAACGACTGGCCGAAATTCTGCACGACGCCGCCGACCAAAAACGTCGGATCGAGCCCACCGACCTCGGTCATCCACGCAGCGAGCGAGGTCGTCGTGGTCTTGCCGTGAGTTCCCGCTACGACTAATGAGCGACGCCCGCGGATGAACTCTTCCCGCACCGTCTCGGCCTGCGAGCGATAGACGAGCTTGCGATTGAGCACTTCTTCGAGCTCGGGATTGCCTCGCATGATCGTGTTGCCAACGACCGTAATGTCGCGTTCGAGATCGGTGTTTTCGGCCTTGTAGCCCTGCATTATCTCGATGCCGAGGCGTTCGAGCTGCGTCGACATCGGCGGATAGACGTTCTGGTCGCTGCCCGTGACCTCGTGGCCCCGGGCCAAGAGCATTCCCGCAAGCGACGCCATCGCCGTGCCGCAAATTCCGATCAAGTGATAGTGCATATACAGAAAAAGCCACTCAATCCGAGCAACCGTCATCCTAGTTTAATTCACGCGGATTTAATGAAGAAATTCGTCCGCGCTGATTACAGACGCTTTCTTATGTCCAAGTTCTTTGTCGCCTTTCTGATCTTTTCGATCGTGCTACCGGTCGCAGCCTTCGAGACCGATCAGTACAACCTTTCGCCCGAGCCGTTGGCCGACACAGGCGTCGAGGTGTCGGAACACCTTCGCGAAGCGCTCGTACTGACGGCGGCGGAATTGAATGCCGAGATCGAGGCTCTCGAAAAATGTTCGAACGACTGTCCTGAAACCGCGAAAAGGAATACGATGCTCGCCGAGCTTCGGCAGCCTGAGACGCTCGCGCAGCGGTTTTACGACCGCATCGCCGGCGGTGCTCTAATGACGACGAAGTTCGGCAAGTGGATAAACGGTCACGAATTTGGATCGCAGCCCGCACGCTACCGCGTCGGCTACACGAAGTCGATATTTGTGCTCAATCCTTTCAACTTCGCCACGCTCAGCCCGACCGTTAAAGTATTCGGCCACGAACTCGGAGTCGATAAGCTCGAACACCTGCTTCAGCAGGGGTATCAGTACTACGAGATCTACGAACGTGCCTTGGGCAAAGGCGAATCAAAAGGAAAGGCGCGTCAAAAGGCGATCGAATGGGGCAAGAAGACCGAGCGGACGTATTACGGTCTGCTCAGTTCGGGCGTGTACTCAAACGCGGACCTCTTTGCGAATTACGCAGGATGGAAGTTCTACACAGGGTTGACGGAGAACCTGAGTATCGGCGAGTTGCGTCGCCCTGCGATGTTTTCAATTAAGGGCGGCCGCTGGCAGATGAATACGGCACCGACGAGTTCAGAGCTTTTGCTCAAGCCGTTTATTGGCGACCACATGAACGAGGCTCTCAATCCTTCCGCGTTTCGGTTAACTCTCGTGCGTTCGGTCAGGCGGGCGATCCGCGATCATGCCTGCGACGACTGGCGACTGTTGCGGCCCGAATTCACTTCGGGAAAGCTCAAGCAACTGCGCAAAGAGCTGAAAACATGGCACGGCGAGGACTACGGTTGGACGCAGCGCAGCCGAACCGTCGCACTCGACGAAGTTTGTGTCGAGGACTAAGGACGAGCCGAAAGCTGGACCGCACCCGCAGCCGCCTGACGGCAAACGTCCGACTGGCCGGCTGCTCGACTTCGACGGGCTTTTTCAGCCGCGGTCAGAGTACGTTCGTCGAGTTTGAGCACAGCACATTCGAGTTCGCCGACACGCGTGCGGAGGCTGTCGACCTGAGAACGCAGGAACTGCATCTCTGTCGAATTGTCAGGCTGCGTCGCCGAAGGAAGAACACTACGCAGCGAACTTTGCTCGACGCGATTGACCCTCGACTCGAGCCCGTAAAACCGCTGCTCTATCGTCGAAAGGCGGGATTCCAGGAATCGATCCGTCTGGGCCGCGACTCGCGGAAGTAACTCATCGGCCCCCGCAATATTGATCGCTAGAGCTACCGCTATCACCGCTCCACAGAACAAGAGGACACGCGAGATCCTCGAAGTAAAAAACACTTTCATCTCATTCACCTGCTTGTTTAGATGCATCTACTGCTGCGCGAGCAATTCAGCCACCAGCGCGTCCGCCCCATAGATCTTTCTCAGGGCCTCGATGATCCCCGCCGAGTGCACGCCGACTGCCCGCGAGCCCTCTTCTTCGTCGATGTACCAGTAACGATTCGATAGCTTCTGATTATTGCTGTCGAAATTCAGCCCGACGACCTCGCCTTTGCGAGTGATCACCGGCGAACCGCTGTTGCCGCCGATCGTGTCGGCGGTGTATACGAAATTGAGCGGCGTCGAGAGATCGAGCTTCGTTCGGGCATTCTTCACGCTTTCCGGCAGATCGAAGGGATGTTTTTCGCCAAAGCTCAGTGCCCGGTCGTATAGGCCGAAGAACGTTGTCTTGTAGGGTACGAGGGTCGTGTCCTCAGCATAGCCTTTGACGACGCCGTACTCGATGCGGAGATGGCCGTTGGCGTCCGGCGGCATCGATTTGCCGTAAACTGCGAAGCGGGCCTGAGCGATCTTGGTCCCGGCCGCAGTCTCGACGTTAGTTATGTTCTTTTCGTTCCAATCGCGAAGCTGGCGGATCACAGGTTCGACACGACGGGCAAGCGTCACCATCGGATCAGTTGAGGAATTCACAGCCGCTGCGCCGCCTTCGAGCAAGGCTTTGCGTGCCGCGGGATCGATCAGCTTTGTCTCGCGAACCGCTCGCCCGACGACCTCAGACGGTTCGGCTTCGCCAAGGGCGGCACGAATAAACGGATCATTCACACCGAGCACTTTCCGGGCCTCGGTCAGCCAATAGGTCAACGCCGCTTCCTCCATTTCCGGATAGATCGGAGCGGGGGAGAGCAGCGACGAACGGAACGCGTCGAGCCGCGCATCGCGATATTCGGGATAACGCGCGGCATTCGGCTTCGCGGTCTCGATGTGATAGGTGACGATCTGTTGGGCGATCGTCGCGAGCCGCGAAGCGGCAAGGCTCGAGAACGCGAGTTGATTCGCCTTTCCGGGCAGTTCGGCGTAAGCCTTCGCGATCGAATCCCACGCTGGGGCGTATTGAGCGTTAAGTTCCGGCTTTGCGGCCAAGGCGTCACGCAGAGCTTTTTCTTCGGCGGTCTTCTTGTTGAAATTGCGTGGATTTAGCAGGCCATCCTGCTGGCCTTCGAGCCGTTTGAGCGAGTTTGCGAACGAGCGCATTCCGGGATTCGCCTGACGAAGCTGCTCGGCACCGCGTTTCGAGTATTCTTCGAGAGCTTTGCGACGCGTCTTCCAGACTTTTTCCTGTAGCGGATTGCCGACATCTCGCTGATAAGTTAGCTGAGCGACGGTCAGCAGTCTCGCCGTCGAGCCGGGATAGCCCGAGACCAGCACGAACTCGCCCTCAGGAGCTCCGGTCGCCGACCAGTTCAGATAGTGCGGCGTATTCGCGGGCTTGTCATTCTCATAGACACGCACGAACGTAATGTCCAGATCGTGCCGCGGATATACGAAGTTGTCATAGTCGCCGCCAAAGAAAGCGATCTGCTCTTCGGGTGCCATGACGAGCCGCACGTCGTTGTACCGCTTAAACCGGTAGAGCCAATATTCACCGCCGCTGTACATCGAAACGACCTCGCAACGCAGCGTCACGGGACAATCCTTTTCGATCGCCGCGATCTCGGCCGTTCGCTTGGCCGCAGCCTCGGCGTCCGAGCCCGTTTTCGCCGCATTGTGCACGCGATCGGTGACGTTCAGGTACGATTCGAGGATCTGAACGTTGCCGTCCGGCACCTTGAGCTCCTCGGCCTGAGTGCGGGCGTAGAATCCCGTCTTCAGCAGGTCACGTTCCTTTGTCGAAAGCCGTTCGATAAATCCCGACGCGACGTGGTGATTGGTCGCGATCAGCCCGTTCGGCGAGACGAACACGCCCGAAGCTCCCGGGAATTTGACCGACGCAAGTCGGATCCGATCGAGAAACTCCTTCGACGGCTCAAAATTGTAACGCTCCTTCCACTGCTTGAGCGGCGGATTGTCGAACGTCCACATGCCCTCGTCGGCGAGGATGAGCGAACCAAGAAGATTTAGCGAAAGCAGCAGTGCACAGAATCGTTTCATAGTATTTGGCGGCGTTATCTAAGTACCGTTTGAAGCTTCTCCATCGCTCCTTCAAGCAACGCATCTTCGCGGGCGATGCAGATGCGAACGTGGGCATCCCATGCTTCAGTATCGGCGAAGGCCGAGCCTGGCGTCATCCCTACTCCGGCGTCGCGCATAAGCATTTCGTTGAACGCGATCGCGTCGTCGTACTGCTCCGGAATTCTCGCCCACAGGTAGAAAGCCGATCCCGAATCGTAGATATTGAAGCCCAGTCCTGAAAGTATCTCGGACGTAAAACGCCGCTTCTGGTCAAAGGTTTCACGCAGTCGGGGGTAATATCCGTCGTCGGCCATCAGCACCTTAGACAGCGCCGTCTGCAGCGGAGTTGCCGGACAAACGTAGATCACGTTGGCCGCGGCGTTGATCCCGGCGATCAATTCGCCCTTGCCAAACGCGTATCCGAGCCGCCAGCCGGAGATGTTCCACGATTTCGAGAACGAATTCACAGTGATCGTCCGATCCCACATATCGGGCAGCGCAGCGATCAGCGTGTGCGGATTCTCGCCCGTGACGTAGTGCTCGTAAACCTCGTCCGAGACGACCAGCAGGTCGAGTTCCTTTGCAACGTCGGCGATCGCTTCGAGTTCCACCTGCGACATCACCTTTCCGCTCGGATTCGCCGGAGTGCAGACGATGATCGCTCGGAGCGGAAATTCGCTGCGGCCTTTGAGTTCGCGACAGCGTTCCATCAGAGCGTCTTTTTCAAAGCCGAGGTCGGTCGAGTTCAGATCGAACGTCTCGGTCTTTGCCCCAAAATCCTCGAGGATCCGCCGGTGATACGGGTAATACGGCTCGAAAACGAGTGCCGACTTCCCTCTCAGATAAGCCTGAGCGATGCCGACCAGGGCTCCCGTGCCGCCGTTGGTCACCATCACCTCGAAAGGCCGCGCATCGGCGTCGACCTCGATGCCGTTATACTTGGCGATCTTTTGGGCGACGGCCTTTCTCAACGCGTCAACGCCTTCGCTGCCGCCGTAGTGATTCTGGCTTGCGGCGATGATGTCGGCGGCCTCTTTGGCAAGCCGTGGGTCGATCGGCAGTTCCGACTGGCCCTGAACAAGATTTCCTGATGGCGGCACAAGCCGGGTGATCGCCCGTATGTCGGGCTTTACTCTCTGGGGTTTTGCTTCTGTCATAAACATCAAAGATATCAGTTTTTACGCCAACTCAGAACCGTGCCTGGATTCACCGCTCTAACCGCTATTGCACGGTCGTGACGCTTGCCCTAAGCCAGAGGCCGCACCACCAACAATCGCTCGTATATGTGCCTTTCTCTCCGACGCGAGTTAAGGTCCCGGCGAGTAATATATATAAAATCTCTTTATCTATTTGAATCTACTTGCTTATACCTCCCGAAAACTAGAAAGTCGCGGACAATTCTTCTACGAGTTGTTCCGTTTAACGTAGAATATGCGACAGATTCATTAGCGGAAGGGAATATGAAGATCGAATTTCGCACCTTGGCCATCGTGGCATATATTTTCATCGTTTTCTCGAATATGGCGCCTGGGCAGTCTTCAACCGACCTTCAATGGGCGACCAACCTTGTCAACAATTCGGAACCAAAGACTATTGGCGAACGGATCAAAATAGTCGAACAAATTGTAAGCCGGCTCGATAGGCCGGGATCTGCAAATGACGATATTAAGATGTTGGTACGAACGCTCGAGCTTGAACTCGATCTAATTCGGCTCGATGACGAGCCGCTTGCCAAAAGTACGGATTTGGCAATGAATGCCCCAACCAGAGCTGATAGGGCAAGAGAACTTCAACGCTTGAGAATTGATCTACTCGTTCGCGCTTCGAGCCTAATGCAGCCCCTTGGACGATCGAAAATGTCGGCCAGTGACGCTCAAAGACTAAGTGAGATCGTTAGGTACGCTTCGATAGCTTTGGACGATATTAAGGACCCGTCGATCCTCGGTGGAAAAGCGTCAGAGTATACACGCCTTTTGACAAGGTTAAATGGTATTGCCAAACTCGCGCAAGCAGTTGAGGATCCGCAATCCCGCGCCATTCTTGGCGGTCTACGCAACACATTGGGAACGATGGAAAAACGCCTCAGCGATCTGGGGATATCAGGACCGAATCCAATGAAATCGTTCGATGTCCCCGCTGAGGTAGCCGGTGCGATCATCGACACAAGCAGGCGGGGGATGGATGAGTCGGCGGCCGCGCTTGACGATGTCGGACGCGCTATTGCCGGGGATCAGGAAGCCCTTAAGCGCCTGCCGGAGCATGCCCGTAAGATCGAATCGACGCTCTCGCAAAAAACCTACGGACAGGCGATGTTCAGAGCCATGTCAGACCGGGTCGTCGACCGCATTCCGTTTGCCAGAACGCTCGCTAAATTGATCGCGCCGACTCCGTCGGCAACTTCTTCAGTGAACAGCACGCGGGAACTAAATGACGGATGGGATACGTCAACTTCACGAGAAGTTTATACTGAAGAACTTATTATCTTGTGCGGTCCCAATCCGAACAAGAAATTTTATGTTGGTATCGACGGCACCGATCGTTACGTTAGGGGCGGGAATGCGTGTGCAGCAGCCGTGCATGCGGGAGTTATAACATTTGAGAAAGGAGGCCGCTTTCGCCTCCGTTTCTTCCCATACGATGAAACTTTTCAGCCCAGAGCAAGCACCCGAAACGGGGTGACTAGCGGGGATTATGGCTGGCATTCCCTAAAAAAAGAGTCGTTTGTTGTTCTGCGAGTTGACTGATGGATCATTTAGCCGATCTTTTGCTGACGTTAGAACTACTCGGCACCCAGAATCGCCAGGGCCTTTGGGCATCTTCGCCCGCGTAATCGATCCCTATACGCGGCCCTACGGCGATCTCATTATCACGGAATTTCCGATATTCCTCGATCCAGACGCGGTCACCGGTGAGGTCTTCGGCGTTGTACGAGCGGTCGATGCCGAGCGCGATGCAGAGCTTTCCGGGGCCGGACGTGAGGTCTCGATCGCGGATGGGACGACGGGGCGATGTCGCTGATGATCGGCGTGGCCTGCCGGTGCGGCGTTCGCGCATTATTTCGATACCTTCGACGGGTTCGAGGGCTCGGATCAGGATGGCGTGCGGGTGATCGGCGGGGCCGGTGACTGCGTTGAACTGATAGTACATTCCATAGACAAAAAATACATACGCATGGCCCGCGTCGCCGTACATGACCTCGTTTCGCGGCGTGCGGCGGCCGCCGTAAGAATGCGCGGCGCGGTCTTCGACGCCGAGATAGGCCTCGGTCTCGACGATCATGCCCGAGACACGATCTCCCTGCTTGTCAGGCACTACGAGCAGCGTTCCGAGCAGCGATCGGGCGATCTGCTTTGTATCAATGCCTACATACTTTTCGCGGCTTAGCTTGTTTAATGTCAGGTATCCGTTGAAAGTCATGTCGTCCGCACAGGTCGCGGGAGCACCTGAACAATTCATCCGGTCGTCAGACCGACATTATACCAAGGAGGAAACAACGAAAATGTTAGTAAAAGATCTTATGACCAGCGACCCGGCTTGCTGCACGCCTGATACCAAGCTTCAGGACGTCGCCAAACTTATGGTCGAGAACGACTGCGGGTGTATCCCGGTCGTCGAGAACGACGACACGAAAAAGCCTGTCGGAATGATCACCGACCGCGACATCACCTGCCGCATCGTTGCCGAGGGCAAAAATCCGCTCGATCTGACAGCCCGCGAGGCGATGTCGGACTCGGTCCACACTGTACCGATCGGCACGCGTCTCGAGGAATGCCTCGATGTAATGGAGAAAAATCAGATCCGCCGCGTCGCGGTCGTGGACAATAACGGCTCGTGCTGCGGCATCATCGCCCAAGCCGACATCGCTGAGCGAGCGAGCAAACACCAAACGGCCGAGGTCGTGCAGGAGATCTCAAAGTCGGCTGGAGCGTAAAGCCAGGTCATCCGTCAGAGTCGTAGCGGGGCACAGCGTGTGCCCCTTTTTTGTTGGCTATTTATGCGTTATGGCGATATCGTGCATCTAAATCCCGTTAGTTTATCGACGCCATAGTTGGTAAAATCCGAAACTGTCCACGATTAGTATGCTTAGAAATTCACTTGTTATTTTGGTCTGCCTTGCCGCCGCGATCTCGGTTTCGGCTCAGAAGCCGGACGATGTGCTCGCGACCGTTGGCTCGCGTTCGATCAAGCTTTCGGACCTTGGTGCCGAGATCCAACAGGCTATCGCATCGCTCCCGACACGGACTTTTGCGACGCGAACCGCGGTACTCGATCAAATGGTGAGCCAGCGGCTGCTGGCCGCCGAGGCGAAGGCCACGGGCAGTTCGCCGGGACGTTTGATAGCGGCCGAAAAGGCGAAAGTTCCCGCTCCGACCGAGGCTCAGATCAAAGAGGTTTACGACGCCAACCGTCAGGTGCTCGGCGATCAGACGCTCGACCAGGCCCGCAAGCAGATCGTCGCGTATCTGAAGCGTGAGCCGGAGCAGAAAGCTCTGAGTACGCTGCTCGCACGGCTAAAAACTAAGTATCTCTATTCCGCAGGCAAACCGGTAAACGGCCCCGATCTCGCCCCGGCCGACGTCGTCGCCACTGTCAATGGCAAAGCGATCACGGCAAAGGAATACAACGAATCCGCCGATCTCGCCGTGCACGAGTTGAAAGCGAGCATCGCCGAGGTCGTGATCGAGCAGCTTAGCCTGACGATATTCGACGCGATGATCGCCGAAGAGGCCGCCGCGACCAAGGTTGACGCCGGAACCATTATCGCGAACGAAGTCACCAACAAACTCAAGGAATATACGAACGAAGAACGAGCCGGCCTCGAGATGGCACTCGCCAAGAAGCTCTCGGACAAATTCAAACCGGTCGTGCTCTACAAAGCTCCCGAGCCGATCGTGCAGAAGATCTCGGTCGACGACGACCCTTCGACCGGGCCGGCGGATGCTCCCGTGACGATCGTGATGTTCAGCGATTTTCAGTGTCCGGCGTGTGCAGCGGCTCATCCGGTATTGAAATCGGTGATCGCGGAGTTCCCGGGCAAGGTGCGGTTCGTCGTTCGCGATTTCCCGCTCGAGTCGATCCACGAGAATGCGTTCGACGCCGCTCGTGCAGCAGCTGCGGCCCATGCTCAGGGGAAGTATTTCGAATACATCGACATCCTCTACAAGAAACAGGACGCCCAGGATAAGGCTTCGCTCCTGAAGTACGCCGCCGATCTTGGTTTGAACGCAAAGCAATTCGAGTTAGACTTTAACGCCGAGAAGACCGCGGACGAGGTGCGCAAGGACCAGGCCGACGGCGACGCGTACATCGTGAATTCGACGCCGACGATCTTCGTCAACGGCATCCGCGTCCGCGAGCTTTCGGCCCAGAGCTTTAGGGACGCGATCGGACGGGCCCTTTCCGGCAAATAGCCTATTTCTAGATATGCGAGCTTTTTTAATTTCGCTCTTCTGTCTTTTCACGCTGGCGTGTTCGGGATCGGCGAATTCGAGCGGAACGAACAACGCACACAACGCCGCCCCGACCAAGGCCGGCCCGGTTCCCGTCTATGGCTACGAGATCGTGAATTCGTATCCGCACGACCCGCAAGCCTTTACGCAGGGGCTGATATTTCATAACGGTTTTCTCTACGAAAGCACAGGTCAGGAAGGTCAATCCCAGATCCGCAAGGTCGAGATCGAATCCGGCAAGGTCGTGCAAAAGGTCGACCTGCCAAAGGAAGATTTTGGCGAAGGCATCACTCTTATGGGCGACAAGCTCTACAGTCTGACGTGGCGTAGCCGCATTGGCCGCGTGTATGACATCAACGACTTCAAGCTGTTGAAAGAATTCAGCTACCAAGGCGAAGGCTGGGGCATCACCAACGATGGTACTGACCTTTACATGACCGACAGCACGCACGTGATGCGCGTTGTCGACCCCGAGACATTTCGTTCGAAACGCATGATCGCCGTGATGCGCGAAGATGGCAAGCCGTTGATGAGCATCAACGAACTCGAGTTCGTCAAAGGCGAGATCTGGGCAAACATCTGGCATTCGGAACGAAAGGAGACGCTCGGCAAACCGAATTACATCGCCCGCATCGACCCCGCGACGGGCAAGATCGTCGGGTGGATCGATCTGGCCGGCATTTCGCCACAAGACCAGAATGGTGCCGACAAAGAGGAAAATACACTCAACGGCATAGCCTACGACCCCGCGACCGAACGCATCTGGGTCACTGGCAAGATGTGGAAAAGGCTCTACGAGATCAAACTGACCGGCCCCAAAGCACAATGACCCGCGACGACGAGATATTTATGAAGCGGGCCATCGAGCTTGCTCTTGGCGGCATGGAAGCGAATGCCGGCGGGCCCTTCGGGTGTGTCATCGTTCGCGACGGCGAGATCATCGGCGAGGGCAGCAATCAGGTCACCTCGACCAACGACCCGACCGCTCACGCCGAGGTCGTGGCAATTCGCAACGCTTGCGAGGCTATTGGCGATTTTCAACTCACGGGCTGTACGGTCTACACTTCGTGCGAGCCGTGCCCGATGTGCCTCGCAGCGATCTATTGGTCGCGTGCAGATAGGATGTTTTACGGCGCAAGCCGAACGGATGCCGCCGACGCAGGATTCGACGATGATTTTCTTTACCGCGAGCTTTGTCTGCCGCTGAGCGAGCGGGCATTGCCGACCGACGAAATGCTCCGCGACGACGCGAACCAGGTCTTCGCCGAGTGGAACGAAAAGGCCGATAAGATCGAATACTAAGGACGCCGAGGGATGTCTAACACGCTCTTTTTCCTGCTTCTCGCCCTCGCAGCCGGAGCGATGATGCCTGTTCAGGCCGCCCTGAACAACAAAATGGCCGAGGCGACGGGAAGTCCGATCCTCGCCGCCCTGATGTCTTTCCTGGTCGGTACGGTCGCCCTGATCGGTGCTGTACTCGCGACAACGCCGATGTCCACGCTCGCCCAGATGAAAAACGCGCCTTACGTAGCGTGGACGGCCGGCCTGCTCGGAGCGTTTTTTGTCACATCGACCGTCATTCTGCTACCGCGGCTCGGCGTCGCGCTCACATTCTCGCTCGTTGTCGCCGGGCAGATGATCTTGACGCTCATCTTTGACCACTATGGATTGCTCGGCGTTCCGGTCAAAGAGATCAGCCTGCCGCGTCTGGCCGGCGTCGTTCTCATCTGTGTGGGCGTCGTGCTGATTCGCAAATTCTGACCGGCGATGGACAGCAAACTGATAGCCAAACCGTCCCGCCGAAGCTACCTTCGCTCGGTCATCGGTCGCGAGTATTTTACCCTTAGGCGACAGCTCGATTGGCTTAAAGACCGCTCGACATTTGCGAGGCCGGACGCATCGACCACGCTTCCGAATTCGATATTTCGGCATCGCTCTTTCATTCTGCGGCCGCTTCGCGATGTCGAGATGTATCTGCAGTACAACAAGATCACGAATCTTCGGCTTGCGGTCGAAAAGCTTAACAATGTGGTTATTCGACCCGGCGAGACGTTCTCGATCTGGCGGCTCGTCGGCCGCCCAACGGCGAAACGCGGCTTTCTCGAGGGCCTCGTGCTGCATAACGGGCGTATCGAAAAAGGCATCGGCGGCGGGCTCTGCCAGCTTGGTAATCTGCTCTATTGGATCGCCCTACACTCACCGCTGACCATCGTCGAACGCTATCGCCACGGCTTTGACGTTTTCCCTGACATCAACCGCAGCATTCCCTTCGCCTGCGGAGCGACGCTCGCCTACAACTACATCGATCTGCAGCTGCGAAACAACACGGACTGCACCTTTCAGCTAAAGCTCTGGCTCGATGACGAATATCTGAACGGCGAATTGCTCTCGGATAGCCCGGCTGAATTCGAGTTCGAGGTTTTCGAGACCGATCACCTGATGAAGCTCCAGCCCTGGGGCGGCTATACCCGGCACAACCGGATTTGGCAGCGGCGAACGAGTCTGATCGATGGTATGACCGATGAAAAACTCGTCACCGAAAATCACGCCATAATGATGTACGAACCGCTCCTGCCTGCTTGAAATTACAACAGTTTCTATCCTCTCGGGAACAAACCCGCGGCCTCGGTGTCTAACGAACTAGCGGCTGGCACCGACGCTCAAGGAGGATCAGAAATGTTTGACAAATTGATCGAAAGCGAGCCGGAAGGCGCGCGAAACCATAACCGCACTCGGTATTTCACGGTGTCTCTGCTCGCGATGATCGCGGTGCTTAGCTCGTCACTGATAGTCAGTATCTTCGCCGCCGACTACGGCCTCGGCACCGGCGGATTCGAACTCGTCGAGATGCTCGCTCCCGACGAAGTAAAGCCCGTCGAACCCGAGCCCGAACGTCCGCAACCCGCAACAAACCCCAACAGATCGACATCTATCCCGACTCGCGTTGTTAATATGCAGCGTGTCGATGAGCCGCCCCTCGCGGTGCCTGACAGCGTGTCGACAACGCGAAACACGCATGCCGCGCGGCCCGATTATGGAAGGTTCGATATTGGCCCTCGCGATACTGACACAGCACCGGGTAACCCCGGTGATTCTGGACGCGGGCCTGGCGGTTCCGGCCCAGGCACCGGAACGCTCAGCACCGGCACTCGTCCAAATACCTCGGAAAACGAGCCTGAAGACGCCCCTCCGCCACCGCGTGTGCAGCGTCCGGCCGAGACCAAGTCCGTTATCAAATCACTCGGTGTCGTAAACGGCATAGCATCTTCTCTTCCGAAGCCCGTCTATTCCGCCGCGGCGATCTCGGTAAAGGCTCAAGGCCGAGTCGATGTGCAGGTCATGATCGACGAGGACGGCCGCGTGGTCTCGGCAAAGGCGATAAACGGCCACCCGCTTCTCAGGCCTTCGGCAGAAGACGCCGCGAGGCGAGCGAAATTCACTCCGACCTACCTCTCAAAGGTCGCCGTAAAGGTTACCGGCGTTATTACTTATAACTTCATACGATAACGCCCTGGCGGCGGAGCCTCGTATGTGAGGCTCCGCACATTTTCGTTTGCAAATCTTTGCAATATAAGCGTAAACCATGTGACACATAATTTCCTCTAATCAATAGCGATTCAGCTTGAACCGCTGCAGGAGGATCAAATGTTTGAAGCACTAGTAGTTACACGATCGGATAAGGCCAGGGTTAAGGGACGTACGATGTACTTTAGCGTCACAATGTTCGCCTTGACCGCCGGGCTTTTTGTCGCCCTTGTGGCAAGCCTTTTTGCCGAGGAGTTGACACTAGGCACTGACAATTTTCAATTGGTCGAGCTGATAGCTCCGGTCGAGCCGCCGCGCGAGGCACCGCCTCCGCCGGAACCAGAGCGTCCTGAGCCGGCTCCGGCACGGGCTCCGACCGAAACCGCACCTAAACTCGCCACCCGTCAGGTCGTGATGGCCCGCGTCGATGAGTCGCCGCGAGAGGTGCCAACTGAGGTTTCGACCGCGAAGAATACGGTCAAGGAACGCCCGAAATCGGGATTCTACGAGGTCGGTAAATTCGATTCCGATCCGGTCGGCGGCGCGACATCCGGTCGCTCGACCGAGGGTTCCACGGGCGGAGCAGGCACCGGACTGACGCCGGCACCTACGACGGTTGCCAAGGTCGTCGAGGCCGAAGATCCGCCGCCACCGCCGCCGGTGAAGAAGGATCCGCCGCCGGCACCGAAAAAGCCGGTCATCCAGTCGATGGGCGTGATCAACGGTAAGGCCCAGAGCCTGCCGAAACCGATATACACGAGCGCAGCCAAAGCCGTTAAGGCGCAGGGCCAGGTCGCTGTGAAAGTTTTGATCGATGAGTCAGGCCGCGTTGTGTCGGCTGACGCCGTATCGGGCCACCCGCTATTGAAGGGGTCCGCCGAGAGTGCCGCTCTGAAGGCTCGCTTTTCGCCGACTCTCCTGTCCGGCGAGGCGATCAAGATCAGCGGCACAATTATCTACAACTTTACCGGTTGATCCGCACCGGAACAGACTTCTTTACATTCGCGGGGCCGCATGTAAATGCGGCCCTACCTTTCTTTGCACAACCTTACGTTCAGTGGGTTGAACTCCGCGTACTATCTATTTGTCAGAGGTTGGATCGCAGTTGGATCCGCGGAGGCAATTATAAAGATGTTTGAAGAACTGATCGAAACACAACCAAGCAACCAGGGCTCGTCGAACCGAAAGTCATATTTTCTCGTTACAGCGGCCTTTATATTTATTTCGCTGACGTCGGCGCTTATATTCAGCCTTTTCGCGGTCGATCTAGACTTGAGCCTTAACGAGCTGGACATGCTGGTGCTTGTCGCTCCAGTTGAGACGACCGTCGAGAAGAAACTTCCGGAAATAGAGACGGCTCCAAAGGAACTACCGGCAAAGCCCAAGCCAGGCGCGGCCGCAGCTCCGGTCGTGACGACGCGTCAGGCGGCTATCGCCCGCATCGACGAATCACCTACGGCCGTTCCGACCAGCGTGTCGACCGTTGCGTCGACGCAGAAAGCGCGTCCGGCTGACCGATTCTTCAAGATCGGCGAGTTTGATAATGATGCTGGTTCGCATGGCGTTCCGGGACGCGGAACTGGCGGCAATGGCACGGAAGTCGGCGGCCTATCAGCAGGCGACGGAGTCGCGGTAAATGTTGAAAAAGAGGAAGATGAAGCACCGCCGCCGCCGCGTCCGAAGGTCGTCGAAAAGCCGGTCGTTCGTTCGCTCGGCGTAGTCAATGGCCGTGCAACGAGCCTGCCGATGCCATCGGTCACGGCTGCGGCAAAGGTAGCCAACGCCCAGGGAACGGTCAGCGTCCAGGTGCTGATCGACGAAAATGGCAACGTGCTTTCGGCCAATGCGGTATCAGGCAACCGTATGCTTCACGAAGCGTCCGAAGCAGCCGCCAAGCAGGCAAAATTCATCCCGACGCTCCTTTCCGGCGAAGCCGTTAGAGCCTCGGGCGTGATCAACTATCACTTCTCTTAAGCGAAAAGAATGCTGTTCAAACTCCGCTCGGCGGGCCTCGTTAGGTCCGCCTTTTTTTATTTAGGCGAGTTATGAGTTCGTCGGCATCGATCGGAATGATCGGCACTGGGAACTGGCGTTCAAGGTCGGCGAACATCATTCCATCGAGCAAGATCGGCTCGTCCGATTTGATGACGCTTTTTGGGATCGTTACGAAATCGCCTTCGATCTGATCGCGGATCGCGAGCAGGCATTTGCCTGTGAGCAAACCGGCTACCGCGACGTCGCCGCCGAAATATAGATTAGGAGCCGCGACTACCTTTAGCTTCGCACCTGTTTCACGCGAATATTCCTCTATCTGCTCACGCAGGATCGGGGCGAACATCTCACCGGTGATGAGAGTCCCGTGATCGGTGAGCTTCTCAAGCCGGCCGTCTCCTGCGTCACCATTTGGCCGCATCGCGAATTTGTGCGTCCTGATATCTCGGACCGCTTCAGCCTCGTGCTTCTTGCGGGCCTTTTCGAATGCCGAAAGGAACGAGCGGACCATCCCGACGCCGTCCTCGATCTGCGGATAATTGCCGTAATGACGGCGCGAAGGTATCTCGACGCCGGCTTTGAGATAGATCTCGTCGCCGAGAAACGCGAAGGTCACGCCGAGCGCTTTCCTGAACTCTTTCTGTAGTTTTTCGACCTCTTTGATGGTCCGGCGGCAAAATTCGGGGGTTACCCGCGTCAAGCGTTCGTCCTTGTTATACCGCGTGAGAGCGACAGGAACTATCGCCGCGGAAACGACTTTCGGGTGATGTGCGGCTAGATCGCGGAGTGTTTTTTCGAGCTGCTTCCCGTCATTTATCTCGGGGCATAGCACGATCTGAGCGTGGATCTCGATGTCGTTGTCGAGCAGGCGTTGAAACTTGTCGAAGATGTCGGCGCGCTCTTCGTCTACGCCGAGCAGATACGCCCGCGTTTTCAAGTCGGTCGCGTGGACCGAAACGTACTGCGGCGACAGACGCTGCTCGATGATGCGATTCATCTCGTCGTCGGTGACGGACGAGAGAGTCGTGTAATTCCCGTAAAGGAACGAGAGGCGAATGTCTTCGTCACGGACAAAGAGCGACGGACGTGCATCGTCGGGATTGCCCTTGCAAAAGCAAAAGAGGCACTCATTGGCGCATTGCCGCGGCACGATCTGCTCGAACATCAGGCCGAGGTCTTCCGATTCGTCGCGATCGAATTCGATCTCGATCGTCTCGCCATCAGGCTTTTTGACATGAAAAAGCAGGTCGGTCTCGCCCGCCGTCTGAAAGCGAAAATCGAGATAATCGCGCACCGGCCGGCCGTTGACCTTAGTTATGCGGTCGTTCGGCTCAAGCTCAAGCTCTTCGCCGAGACTGCCCGGCGTGACCTCTGTAATGATCACGCCCGGACGGCGAAGCTGAGTAATGGCTGGCGTGACTGCGAACTCGTACATACTAAGATTTAACCACGAAAAAACACGAAAGACACGAAACTAAGACTTTCGTTTCGTGCCGTTTCGTGCTTTTCGTGGTTCCAGTATTTCTTTACGCCGCGGATGCCTTGCCGTCGAGCAGCGAATCCAGCGGCGTGTATTCGATGTTCTGCGAGGTCGCGACGGCCTCGTACGTGCACTTGCCGGCGTACGTATTAACACCTTCTTTAAGGCCGGCATCGTCCGCGATCGCCTTTTCAAAGCCTTTGTTCGCAAGAGCGAGCGCGTACGGCAGCGTAGCGTTCGTTAACGCAAAGGTCGATGTACGCGGCACCGCTCCGGGCATATTTGCCACGCAGTAGTGCAGCACACCTTCTTCGTAATAGGTTGGATTTGAATGGGTTGTGGCGTGCGTCGTCTCAAAGCATCCGCCTTGATCAACGGCCACATCGACGAGGACCGCTCCGTGCGGGATCAGATGCAGCATGTCGCGCGTGACGAGTTTCGGAGCGGCAGCACCTACAACAAGCACCGCACCGATGACGAGGTCCGCATGCGAGATCGCTTCTTCGATCTGATACCGCGACGAAGCGAGTGTCTGTACCTTCGAGAGGAAAATATCGTCAAGCTGACGCAGACGGTCGAGATCACGGTCGATGATCGTTACTTTCGCACCGAGACCGACTGCCATTTTTGCAGCTTCTGTTCCGACGATACCGCCGCCGATGATGACGACGTTGGCAGCCGGAACGCCCGGAACGCCGCCGAGCAGAATTCCGCGTCCACCGTTCATTTTCTCGAGATACGTCGCACCGACCTGAACCGACATTCGACCCGCGACCTCGGACATCGGGATCAGAAGCGGCAGACGCTTACCGGCAGTGATCGTCTCGTACGCGACGCCCGTCACCTTTCGCTCCATCATCTGCTTCGTCAGTTCGAATTCGGGAGCGAGGTGCAAGTACGTGAACAGCAGCTGGTTCTCCCGCATCCGCGGATATTCGGGTGCGACGGGCTCTTTGACCTTGACGATCATGTCGCCTGCCTGCCAGACCTCATCCGCCGTATCGAGCATGTGTGCTCCGGCTTTGACGTACTGATCGTCAGCAAAGCCCGAGCCTTCGCCCGCTGTTTTCTGCACGTAAACCGTATGCCCCTCGTGCGAGAGCGCCTGTACGCCGGCCGGCGTCAGCCCGACGCGGTATTCGTTATCTTTGATCTCTTTTGGTAAACCGATCTTCATTTCAATACTCCTGATGTTTTAGGGTGATAATAAATCGTTATTATGCGAAATTATAAAGCCGTAATCTGTTTAACTGAAATGCCATAAACGGATTTTGTCGAATGCGAATTTGGCATAAGATGAGACGATAGTATCGATCGATGGTCCGCCTAACTCAAAAATACGGCCTGTTGATTATCGGCGTTCTACTGGGTGCCGCCTACGGGCTTGTCACGAGGATCGTTTTTGGCGAACGGGCGACGCTCGCGTCGATCACCTATCTCTTTCTCGTACCTGCGGTTCTCGGCGTGATACCGCTCGTTTTTGCGAATGACGAGCAGATACGTTCGTACCGAAATATCATCTTTATCCCGTGGCTGACGATCGCGACATTCTTCCTGACGACCGTGCTTTTCGGTATGGAAGAGTTCTTGTGCCTGCTTATTCTGGCCGGCCCGTTCTTCGTTCTCGGCACGGTCGCGGCGCTGATCATCAGGCTGGTGATGCTTCACCGGCGAAATAACAAGATCCTCGCCGTGATGGTGCTGCCGCTTCTGTTCTCGCCGGCCGAAGAGTCGGTGAAAAGCCCGTCTGAGGTGTATTCCATCGAGAGCATCGTCGCCGTAGCGGCCTCGCGAGAAGAGATCTGGAACAATATCGTCGAGGTGCCCGAGATCGCGGAACACGAGTTTACGCCGGGCATCTTCAATCGACTCGGTATCCCGCGGCCTTTGAGTGCGACGGTGACTGGAAAGGAAAAGGGCGCGACGCGTATCGGCAGCTTCGATGGCGGGCTGCGGTTTGTCGAGACGCTGAATGAATACGAACCGCTCGAACGCGTTTCGTTTTCGATCGAGGTCGATCCGGCGACGGTAAGTACGCGCGTTTTTGACCAACACGTTTTGAACGGCAACTATTTCAACTTTATCGATGCGGCATACGACCTGGCCGATATGCCGAACGGAAGCGTCGCCCTAAAACTTACCTCTCGCTATCGCCTCACCTCAAAGGTAAATTTTTACGGCAAATTCTGGGGCGATATGATCCTCAAAGATTTTCAGGACCGCCTGCTGCAGGTGATCAAGGATCGCTGCGAAAAAGCTAACTAGGACTCCCCACATCAAAACGACCAGAACATCGGGATGAATATCGTCGCGAGTATCCAGAAAATGATATTCAGCGGCGTGCCGACCTTTACGAAATCGGCGAATTTGTACTGGCCGGGGCCGTAGATCATCGTGTTCGTCTTGTAACCGACAGGCGTCATAAAGCTCGACGAAGCCGCGAACGTGATCGCCACCAGAAAAGGCACCGGGCTAACGCCGAGCGTTGCGGCGGTCGCCAGGGCGATCGGGCCGAGCAAGGCGGCCGTGGCGTTGTTGGTCATCGCCTCGGTCAGGATGCTGGTCAGGAAATAGAACGCCGACACTAGAGCAATAAGCCCGAAACTGCCGATATATCCGACCATATTCGCCGACAACAGCTTTGCGGCGCCCGATTGATCAAGGGCGACACCGAGCGACAGGGCTCCGGCGAGCAGAAATATGATCTTCCACTCGATGGCTTGGTAGGCTTCTTCGATCGAGATGCAACGCGTCAGTACCATCGCGACCGCGCCGACGACCGCCGTTACGACGATCGGAGCAAAACCGAGAGCGGCTCCACCGACGACGCCGAACACGACCGCGATCGCGATCAGGGCCTTGTTGCGGCGAAACTCGGTCGTTTCCATTTCGGACGTGATGATGAAATCGCCGCTGCGGCGAAACGAGGCTATCCGGTCTTTCTGTATCTCGATCAGCAGCACGTCGCCGGCGCTCAGTACGGTGTCCGAAAGCTTTTCGCGGAGCAAACGACCGCGATGCCGTATGGCGAGAACCGTTGCACCGTATTCTTCGCGGAAGTTGGTCGATTGCAGCGTCCCGCCGACAAGACTCGAATTCGGCTCGATAACCGCTTCAAGCAGTCTGAAATCGTCGGCAACGATCGTGTCATCGCCCCATTTCGCCTGGGCCTTGAACCTGACGCCTTCGCGTTCCTGAAGAGCACGGATCTTTTCGATCGAACAACGAACGAGCAGCACGTCGTCGGCATTGAGTACCTGTTCGGCCGATGGCAGCGAGATGATCTCCTGGCCACGTTGTATTCGCAGTATGGTGAGGTCAAGGTCGTGCACGATCGGAGCCTCGCGGATCTTTTTGCCGACCGACGCAGCGTCGGGAAGCAGAGTGACCTCGGTCAGGTACTCGGCCATCTCAAATTCCTCGACGAGCCCGCCTTGCCCACGGCGCTCGGGCAGCATTCGCACGCCAAACAGCAGCATATACGCCGAGCCGACCAGGAACATGATGATGCCGAGCGGGGCGAATTCGAACATCGAGAATGACGGCAGCCCGTTCTGCTCCGCGATGGAATTGACGATGATATTGGTCGATGTGCCGATCAGCGTACAGACCCCGCCGAATAGCGATGCGAATGACACCGGCATCAGCAATTTCGACGCGCTGAAACCCGTCTCGCGGGCGACGCCGAGCAGGATCGGTATGAAGATCGCGACGACCGGCGTGTTGTTAATAAATGCAGAGAGTAGGCCGACGACGATCATCACCGCGATCAGCCCGACCCAAAATCCGCGGTGAAAAACCTGCGTGACGATCTGTCCGAGAAAATCGACCGAGCCCGTTTTCGACAGTCCCGCAGTCAGAACGAACATCGACGCGACGGTAATAGTCGCGGAGTTAGAGAAGCCGGCAAGCCCGTCCGCCGGCTTAACTACACCGGTGATGAGCAGAAGTGCCATCGCGATCAACGCGACGACATCTACGCGGATCTTCTCGGTGACAAACATCACGACCGTCGCCAAAAGGATCACGAGAACAATGCCAATCTCAAAGGTCATATGGGTAAAATTCTGCAGTTAGACCGAAATGGTGCGGCCGCGGATATATTCTTGTCGAGCGTCTTCGGTATTATACTCAGTGCCGAGAATATCTATGAATGAGATGCCCAATATGCAGCCGAACGCCGAGCTCCGCGAGTGTTTCAGCTGCTATCACCGTGCCGTCGTCCCCGGCGACAAATGCCCGCGATGCGGCAAGAAAATGTATACGGAAAGCAGCGTCAGAAAGCGCGGTGTCGTTTCTATCATCACCGGGCTTTTTCTGGTCGGCCTGATGACCGGGATCGCCGTCTTTGTCGGCCTGTTTCTTGCGGCGGCAATGAAAGATCCGGACTCAGCGAAGAAGATCAATAGTGAGGCCGGAATGCTGCTCGTGGTATACGCCATCTTTGCCGCGTTGATCGCTTTCGGGGTCAACTCGATGGTTCACGGAGCATGGATGGCGTTCGTCGGCCGGCGAAGCCGCGTTCTGGTTTGGGCGATGTGGGGATTGCTTCTGCTGATATTCGTTGCGGCCGGAGCGTTCCGTGCTCTCACGTAACGCCGCGCATCTGGCGCTCAATCGTCGGATCGGATTTGAAGATAATTTTCCATTTCGCGAAAATCTAAACTATGGCAAATGAAATTTTTGATATCCCTGTCAAAACGATCGACGGGGAAGAAACCGACCTAAGCAGTTACAAGGGCAAGACGCTCTTGTTCGTGAATGTCGCTTCGAAATGCGGCCTGACGCCGCAGTACGAAGGGCTCGAGAAGCTTTATGAGAACTATCGCGACCGAGGGTTTGAGATCCTTGCCTTCCCTTCGAACGATTTTAAGGGCCAGGAACCCGGCACGGAGGAAGAGATCAAGGAATTCTGCTCGACGAACTACAACGTCCAGTTCCCGATGTTTTCGAAAGTCGGAATTCTCGAGGATCGACACCCACTCTACGCGTCGTTGATCGAATCACATCCGGAAACGGACGTTAACAACGGCGAAGGAATGGAGGAAAGGCTCCGCAACTTTGGCCACACGCGAGTCGATCCGACCGACGTGCTTTGGAATTTCGAAAAGTTCCTCGTTAGCAAAAATGGCGAAGTCGTCGCCCGATTCGCTCCGGACGTAACACCCGAAGACTCGCGTTTGACCGCAAAGATCGAAGCCGATCTTGCGAGTTGAGAAGGTAGAGACCACGAAATAACACGAAACTGACACAAAAGTAGTTTCGGCATTGCTAGATCAAGAAAGGCTCGGAACCTGTTGCGGTCCCGAGCCTTTCTTTTTGTTGTTTTCGTGCTTTTCGTGGTTACTTCTTACACTTCGACCGCATCGATCTGCGCTTTTTGCAGTTTGCCGCTGTAGTCGATGTAGAGAGCTTTCCATTCGCTAAAGATATCGAGCACCTGCGTGCCGGCTTCGCGATGGCCGTTGCCCGTTCCCTTCGTACCGCCGAACGGCAGGTGAACTTCCGCACCGATCGTTGCCGAATTTACGTAGCAAATCCCGGTGTAAAGCTCCTGCATCGCATAGAACGCGTTGTTCACATCCTGCGTGTATATCGCCGAAGAAAGTCCGTAATTTACACCGTTGACGATATTGATCGCTTCGTCAAGCGTCGAGAACGGAACGACCGAAGTGACCGGGCCAAAGATCTCTTCCTGCTCGATACGCATGCCGGGCTTGACGTCGGTAAAGACCGTCGGCTCAATAAACCAGCCGTTCTTGAGATCGCCTTTTGTCAGCCGGCTGCCGCCGCACGCGAGCGTCGCTTTGTCGATGTCCTTGCCGATGTGAACGTAGCCGAGGATCTTCTGCATCGCGTCCTCGTGGATCACTGGGCCGACCTCGGTCTTCGGATCGAGGCCGTTGCCGACGCGAAGCTTTTTGGCTTTCTCAACAAGCTTCTCACAGAATTTCTTGTAGATCTTCTTGTGAACAACGAGCCGCGACGAAGCGGTACATCGCTGCCCGCTCGTCCCGAAAGCTCCCCAAAGCGAGCCTTCGACGGCGTTGTCGACGTCGGCGTCGTCCATCACGATGATGGCGTTCTTTCCGCCCATTTCGAGCGAAACTATCTTGTTGTCGCGGGCACACTGCTCGGCAATGATTCGGCCGGTCGATGTCGAGCCGGTAAACGATATGAGCCGAACGTCAGAGTGCTGGACGAGAGCTTCACCCGGTTCCGAATAGCCGTTCACCAAATTGATCACGCCTTTCGGGACGCCCGCCTCTTCACAGGCCTTGACCAGATTCAAAGATGAAAGCGGCACGTCTTCGCCGGACTTGAGGACAACGGTATTTCCGCACACGAGCGCCGGAATGAGCTTCCACGAAGGGATCGCCATCGGGAAGTTGAACGGCGTGATCAATCCGCAAATTCCTACCGGCTGACGGACGCACATCGCGAATTTATTCGGCATTTCGGCCGGTGTCGTAAAACCGTGCAGCCTGCGGCCTTCGCCGGCGGTGTAATATGTGCAGTCGATCGCCTCCTGCACGTCGCCGCCCGCCTCCTTCAGCACCTTGCCCATTTCGCGGGTCATTTGCTCGGTGAAAGCGTCCTTGTTCTTGGCCAGGATCTCGGCAAGGCGAAACAGGATCTCGGCCCGCTTCGGTGCAGGCGTCCGTCGCCAGCGTGTTGCCGCGTCTTTTGCTGCGTTAACGGCTGCATTCACGTCGTCAACGTTCGACTTTGGAAAACGCCCGATCACGTCGCTTGTATCAGCCGGGTTTACGTTGTCAAACCACTCATCGGACGACGATCTGATCCATTCGCCGCCGATATAATTCTTGTACTTTTTGATAGCTGTCTTCGCCATATTCCTTAGATTCTAAATGACGAAAGGCGAGAGTCAAACCTCTCGCCTCGCGTCGATTATTGTTGTAGTCAGCCGTTAGCGGACCGTAAACTGAACGATCTTCAATTCCTGGCTTCCGCGTGGTGAATACGCGATCACGTGGAGCACGACAGCATCACCGCGTTTAAGCTTAGCGACGGCGGC
Organism: Acidobacteriota bacterium; assembly: GCA_041940165.1. GTDB lineage: Bacteria > Acidobacteriota > Blastocatellia > Pyrinomonadales > Pyrinomonadaceae > OLB17. The sequence continues at coordinate 58,475 of JBGTSR010000011.1, read as the reverse complement.
AGTAAAAGTGGCCAGATCGGTGACGTTCATGCGGTTGATACGCTGAATGAGATCGCCTTCGCCGAGAGCGACATCACCGGACGAGTCCTTGACATCGGCAATAAAGCTCGACGGATTGATCTCTCTGACGACGAGCCCTTTTTTGTCGCCGAGATTGTATTTTTCGACGACTACCGGATTGAGTTCGCTGAGCGTCAGGCCGAACGGTTTCGTTTCAGCACGCGTTCCCTCGACCGGCAGGACGCGTCGATCATCGTTCTCTTCATTGCGGGCGGAGCGATTGGAAGGACGCTCCTTGAGCCTCACGGCGACGCTTTTCGTGTCGAGCTTTTCGCCATTTTCGCGGAGTACGTTGAGATTCACCGTCTGATCGGGCGATGCCGAAGCGATCTTCGCGATCAGGTCCTGAGCCGAAAGCACCTCCTGGCCGTTGAATCCCGTAACGACGTCACCTACCTTTAGGCCTGCGATCGCGGCTGGGCTGGCCATGTCACGGATCTCGGTCACGATGGCACCTTTCGGTTCCGCCATGCCGTAAACCTTTGCGAATTCTGTCTTCACAGAATCGAGATATGCTCCCAGATAACCTCGGCGGACCTTGCCGCTCTTGATTATCTGCGCTAAAACATTCTCGGTCACTTTTGACGGCAGTGCGAAGCCGATGCCGTTGTAATCGCCGGTCGACGTCGCGATCTGCGAATTAACACCGATGACCTCGCCCTCGATATTGACGAGCGGCCCGCCCGAATTCCCGCGGTTGATCGCAGCATCCGTCTGAATGAACCGCTGAAACGCCGATGCGAACGGCGTCTCACGCTGTTTCTGCGAAATGATGCCGGCGGTCACCGTTTTCTCAAGCCCAAAAGGCGAACCGATGGCCAGCACCCAGTCGCCCACGCGAGCTTTGTCCGAATCGCCGAACTTGACGGTCGGCAGGTCGCGTCCGGCCTCGATCTTGATCACCGCAAGGTCGGTCTGTTCGTCGACGCCGATGACCTTTGCCGGAAATTCTTCGCCCGAATCGAGCTTTACCGAGATACGGCTCGCTTCCTCGACGACATGAGCGTTGGTCACGATGTGGCCCGATCTGTCGACGATAAATCCACTGCCCACAGCATTTACCGGACGCTGCTGCATCTGGCGACGGAGAAATTCCATCACGTCGTTCTGCGGATTCTGGCTGTTATTGCCCCGCGAAGTGATCTGCGGAGCACGGCCTTTCGCGTCGATGCTGACGACCGCCGGCTCGACACGCTTTGCGATGTCGGCGAATGATCTCGAGAGACTGTCCGCCTGAGCGAACAACGGCGGCGCCGTCAAAACTGTAGAAAATAGAACTAAAAAGAAAGGAAAAAGATTCGAGCGGTGCTTCAACATAGACTCTCCGGTAAAACAGGTCTGGCAAGCCGGACTGTTGAAAATGGATTATACCAAAATACGCAGAGTGCGTAGGTAAAGTTTTGTAACGGCCTACGGCCGGAGCAGTATTTTCAGCGTACCGGGCTCGCGTGCGCGGTCCATCGCGGCGACCGCATCGGTCAGCGGGAATTCGGCGGTGATCAGCCTCTTGACAGGCACCGAACGGGTTGCTAACGCGTCGATCGCCGGTGCAAAACGCCCGCAACGCGACCCGACAATGGTTATCTCGTCGACCACGACGCGTGCCGCCGCCCAGGTCGGTTCGCCGTGAAAAGTTGATTTGAGAACGATCTTGCCGCGCGGCCGGACGAGGTCGAGAGCCGTTGCGAATCCCGAGGGTGAACCGCTCGCTTCGACAACGACGTCGCAGCTTCGCTCGCGATCTTTTATCTCGTCTACTTTCAGCGTTTCAACGCCAAGCCCATCGAGCAATGCGAGCTTTTGATCGTGTCTTCCGATAGCGGTTACTCTGTCGGAGCGCAGAGCCAGACTCATTGCACACAGCAGACCGAGTTTCCCATCGCCGATCACGGCGACGCGCGTATCGGTAACGATGTCTACCTGCTCACAAATGCCGATCGCAGCCGCGAGCGGTTCGGCAAAGACGGCCTGCTCGTCGGTCACTTCATCCGGAACTGCCAGAAGATTTCGGGAAGGCAGACTGAGAAACTCCGCGTGGCAGCCGTCTCGTCCGACGATGCCGAGCACAGTTCTCGATGCACAATGGCGCGCATCGCCGGCCGAACAGAGATCACATTCACCGCAGCCGGCATTTATCTCGCCGACGACTCGTTTTCCGACAATGTCCGGCCGATCGGCGGATTCTTCGACCACGCCGACGAACTCATGCCCGATCGTCCCGCTGAATCCGGCATAACCGCGAACGATCTCGAGATCGGTATTACAAATGCCCGAGAGGATGACGCGAACGAGGGCTTCGCCGTCGCGACGCGGCACGGGAACGTCGGCAACCGATATTCTTTCGTCTTCGAATTGCAGAGCTTTCATTCGCTAACGATTATTCGAGACCGCGACCATAAACGCAAAGGCGACGTGCGATCGAGTTGCAATGCTCCCTCGCCGTGGGCTAACCTCATTTCGTCAATGCGCAACGTAATTTTCTGCACTATCCTCCTCGCTGTTATCGCACTTTTTGCCACCTGCGCGTCAGAAGGCACCGGCGGCGGTTCGTCTCCGACCGAGGCCTACAAGAATCTTTTTGCCGCGGTAAAAGCAAAAGACACCGAGGCGATCAAGGCCAATCTCTCTAAGAAAACCCACGGCCTCGCCGAGATGCAGTCGGGCCGAAGCGGAACCTCTATCGAAGATGTCTATGCGAACGGGTTTACCGAAACGACTTTCGCATCGAGCCTGCCGACGATCCGCGACGAGCGCGTCGATGGCAACATGGGGGCGATCGAGGTCTGGAACACCAAAAAAAGCACGTGGGAAGATCTGCCATTTATCCTCGAGGACGGAAGCTGGAAACTCGCGGTTGGTGACATTTTTGCAGGAAACTATCGTTCGCCCGGCAAGGGACGTGCCGAGATCGAAGAGGAAGCCGCGAACGTCATGAAAGCCCCGAAAACCGGCGCCGTCAATACGAATTCTTCACGGCCGCGGGCCGTCAACGTGCCGGGCCAGCCGCCCGCAGCGAATAAATGATCTCATCAGAAGGCTTTCGCGAAGTCGTAGAGGCCTACACACGATACGGGTGGGAACTGCGTGAAATACTTGCCACGCAGCGATCCGGGGAGATCGCTCCCGTCCCTGAAGGCATTTCAGCCCGGGACTTCCCGCTCGACGCTGCTTGGTTCTCACGGCCTCCTAAAAACGGGCCGATCGCGTGGGAACTTCGATACGTCGGCGAGCCTCCGATAGCCTTTCTCGAGCACCTCGATGAGTCGGCGATCGATTTTCGTGAACAACAAAATATTGTCGAAAAACGTCTTATCGAAGCGGTCAATAGAAGGCTTGACAAGTCGTGACCGCGACTGCAAACTTTAGTTATTGACATGACGATCAATGAACTCGGTCCCAGAGTAATCAGCGTTTGGCAGGGTCTGCGGCCCGTAACAAGAAAGATGCTCGTCGGAGCCCTACAATCCTCAGGATCGGGCTCAGTCACCTCAAAATCCCCAAAATTCGCTTACGACGCACACGCCGATTGGGAGGTCAGCCGTCTTTTGACCGCGCTCGACGAGCAGTCGTCGAACAGCGAAACTCGCCGCGACACGTCAAAACTTACCGAGATAAAACAGTTGGCGGAAACCTGTGTTCGTGTGCTGGAAGCACAATCAGCCTCGGCTGAGGTCTTCATTCAGCTTGCTGAGCGTGCGATCAAGCAAAACGACTACAATCGGCTCGACCGATTGGGCGATCATCTTGCTGAGCGTTACTCGGCCGGTGAGATCGCCGAGATCGTTCGCCAGACCGAGCTGCCGCAGATCAGGGCGATCGCGTATGAAACGCTCGCCATGATGCCGATACAGGCTCTGTATCCGCTACTCGACGATCAACTTTATGCGGGTATCGCAGCGGCCGCGCTTGAGCAGAAGGCGTATGAGTTCGACTCGGATGAGGCTCGTGATCTACTGGATCAACTTGACGAGGAGATGGGCGGGCAGCAGTAGGCTCTCAATCCTTCGGCGGCTTGTCCACGTCCTCTTTCGACTTCCAACGCTTTCCAAATCCCCAGCTAAATGGCAGTTTTAGAAAGCCAACGCCGCCGATGCGTACACCCATGTACATCATTCCGGCGATCATTTTCTTTCCGCAGCCGCCCGTAGCCTTGATGCATTCGTAAAGTTTGCGATCGGCAGCTTTTCGTTCAGCCTTTGTTCCGCCAAAGAAGTACGTTTTGTCGTGTTCGACGCAGCAGTGGCCCCAGTTTCCGTCGAAAAAGAGGCTGCACTTGTCGCTCTTGAAATCGGCGGGCAATTGACGTTCGGCGGACTGAGCATTCACGATCCCAGAAACGCCCAAAATGAGCGCCAGAGTGAAGACCACTCCGAAAACGCGCTTCACGGCGACACTACGCACTGATCGACCCTTCCTTTTTCTTGAGCCGGAGCTGATACATCGGAAAACGTGCCGCCAGTTCGGCAACGCCCTGACGGACCTGCTCTCTCACGGACTCAGATCCGGGCTCGCTGACGATGGCGGCGATCATACCGCCGATCGCACGCATTTCGTCCTCTTTCATGCCGCGGGTCGTCAAGGCCGGCGTTCCGATGCGAATACCCGACGCAACGAAGGGCTTCTGCGTATCGAACGGGATCGTGTTCTTGTTGACCGTAATGTGAACCTCGTCGAGGGCTTTTTCGGCCTCCTTGCCCGTGATTCCCTTACCGTCCATATAAACGTCGACGAGCATCAGGTGGTTGTCGGTGCCGCCGGAAACGATGCGCATTCCCGCATCCGCGAGCGTCTGAGCCAGGACCTTTGCGTTGTCGATCACCTGCTGCTGATATGTTTTGAATTCGGGCTTTAACGCCTCGCCGAACGCGACCGCCTTTGCCGCAATGATATGCACGAGTGGCCCGCCCTGAACGCCCGGAAAGACGCGTTTGTTGAGATCGGCCGCGAATTCCTCCTTGCACATCGCCATTCCGCCCCGAGGTCCGCGAAGGGTCTTATGCGTCGTCGTCGTGACGAATTCACAATGCGGGATCGGTGACGGATGCAGTCCGACTGCGACGAGTCCTGCGATATGTGCGATATCGGCCATCACTTTCGCCCCGACCGACCGCGCGATCTCGCCGATGCGGTCAAAATCGATCGTTCGCGGATAAGCCGAAGCTCCACAAATGAGCAGCTTTGGCCGCGATTCCTCCGCTATTCTTTGCAGTTCGTCATAATCGATCTGTTCGGAATCGCGATTCACGCCATAGTCGGCGACCTTGTAGTTGATCCCCGAAAAATTGAGCGGATGGCCGTGCGTCAAATGCCCACCGTGCGAGAGGTTCATGCCGAGTATCGTGTCGCCATGCTCCAACGCCGTCAGCAGCACGGACATATTCGCTTGCGCTCCGCTGTGCGGCTGAACATTGGCGTGATCGCATCCGAAAAGCTGCTTCGCCCGGTCTATCGCCGCGTTCTCGACAACGTCGGCGAATTCGCAACCGCCATAATAACGCTTCGCCGGATAGCCCTCGGCATATTTGTTCGTAAAGACCGTGCCCATGGTCTGAAGCACTGCTTCGGACACAAAATTCTCCGACGCGATCAGCTCCAGGCCATCCGTCTGACGACGGACCTCATCATCGATGGCGTTGCTGATCAATGGGTCAACTGAAGCAATATCCGCGTTAAAAAAATTATTCATTGTTATCTCGCATCGTCTTTACAAACTCTGAGCCGTAAAGCTCACCGATCACAAACCATTTCTTCTCTTCGGCCGTCAGGCCGGATGGCGCTCGCTCTTCAGCCGCTTTCTTCGCAAGCGAAAATAAGGCTCCACAGCGACGAAATCGCTCTTCCTCGGGAAGGGCCATCCAATACGCGTGCTGCATCGCCTTTATTTCTTCGCTCGTATCTTCCATGCCTGAAAAGCGCTCCAGACCGCGTCCAGTCCCCTCCATTTGCACTTGTTGAGCGACCTCATCTTCAGAAACCCCAGATTCCAACAGTTTGCTTATATCGCAGAACTGGAGTTCCGAGTGAGAATCTTTCGCCCACCTCAATTTAGATAGTATAAGGTCGTTCTTGCTGATCACCCAAAATTCAACTCCCCCGAGACGCGCGCGCCGTCGTCGAGCAAATTTTTCAACTTCGAATTTGTCGTCCTTGCGAACTATGCAGTCGATCTTGAGGCCGGTCGTGTTGCTAAGCATGTTGAACATCGATTGATGCGAAATTGCCCGATTCACAGAGTTTGAGTTCACGTAATACTCACCACGAAATTTGGCCTCGAATTCTTCGGCATCGATACCGATCATCTCGATCACAACGTCTATGTCCAGAGTGGTTCGAGCAGTCGTGTATGTGCTCATCGCGAAGGAACCAGTCACCATATACGCGACACCTAGCTCGTCAAAGCGGGATGTAACGTCCCGCAGCGTAACTAGCATTTCATCATCCGCGATCATTGCTCCAATCACCCCGCGAAATTCGATTTTTGTCCGATCCTGCTTCCTCGCCCAATCCGCGAGAACAAATATTTCGCTGGCGGCGAGAGCGAGCGTTTCGTGTCTGCCATTCTTTAGGCATTTTGTCGCGCGCGTCTCGCTTCGCCCGTGCCTTATATCCGCCAGATCTCGGGGCATCTATGATTATGCCATCACAAAGCCTAACCGCCGCAATTCAAGGCCCGCGATGCTATAAATTAAGCAATTCAGCATCTGAGTGCGGAGATTCGACGAAAACCGTTACATAAAGTAATTGAGATTTTTTCAGGAGAAGTAGGAAATGCAACTCTTAAAATCAGACAAATTTATACTCACCGCAGCATTTGTCTCGTTTCTATTTTCGGTTTCGCTATGGTTCGGCGTACTCGGCGACGGAAACCGCGATACGGCAATTTTCGTCGGCCTCTGGGTACCTTCGATCCTTGCTCTAGGACTGTACGGCACAACAACAAGGAGGCGAACCTAATGGACCTTATCGTATTTGGTGTAGGATTTCTGGTGAGCGTACTTGTTGTCTATGGTATCTTCGTGCAGGTCGTCGCTGAGATGAGCGATGCATACGATGCCGCCGGCGAGAACACATTCAAGCCCGGGACCGGGGAATCGCAGAAAAATAAGCGATAGTTGGTTTCGGACTCAACGAGATCAGTCGATCAACTCTGCGAACTGCTGCCCGTTAAGGACGGCTACTCCCAACGTCTCTGCCTTCGTGAGCTTCGAGCCTGCGTCTTCACCTGCGATGACGTAATCCGTCTTTTTACTTACCGATGAAGAAACGCGGCCCCCACGATCTTCGATGAGCTTTGCGGCTTCATCCCGAGTGTATTTTTCAAGCTTTCCGGTTAGGACGAAGGTCTTGCCGACGAATCGCTCGTCGAGAGCGGCGGTGGAAGCTTCATCCATCTCGGTGACGATACCCGCGGACTTAAGCCGATCGAGCATTTCGGTGTTTCGCTCGTCTCGAAACCACCCGTGGACGCTCTCGGCCACGATCGCACCGATCTCTGGAACGGCGATGAGTTCGTCGATAGTTGCTTCCGCGAGGCGGTCGACCGAACGGAAGTTCTTCGCGAGGATCTTGGCTGTGCGCTCTCCGACGTGGCGAATGTCGATCCCGAAAAGAAGCCGCTCGAGGCCCCGCGTCTTGCTCGCTTCGATCTGTTCGATGAGATTCGTGCCTGATTTTACCGCCATCCGATCGAGCGAAGCGAGCTGTTCGACCGTGAGATCATACAGGTCCGCCGCGTCGCGGAGCGTACCGTTGTCGACGAGCGTGTTTATCAAAACCTCGCCGAGGCCTTCGATATCCATCGCTTTTCGCGACGCAAAGTAGCCGATGCGTGCCTTGATCTTGGCCTGGCAGACGTCGTTCGTACATCGACGAACCGCTTCACCCTCGGGCCGTATCGCCGGTGAAGAGCAAACTGGGCAAATTGTTGGAAATACGAATTCCTGTTCGCTGCCATCGCGTTTTGACGGAACATTCTGCAGGACCTGCGGAATTATCTCGCCGCTCTTTTCGATCAGAACGTAATCGCCGATCTTTAGATCGAGCCGTTTTATCTCGTCCTCGTTATGCAGGCTGGCGCGTGCGACCGTCGTTCCGGCGAGCAGCGTCGGTTCCAGATGTGCCACCGGCGTTAATGCCCCGGTGCGTCCTACCTGAATGGCGATTCCGAGCAGCCGCGTCGTTGCCTGGCGCGCGGGGTATTTGTAGGCGATCGCCCAGCGAGGGGCCTTCGACGTCGCTCCGAATTCTTCCTGCAATGCGGTCGAATTGACCTTCACCACGACGCCGTCGATCTCGTAATCGAGCGAGTCGCGGTGCGTTTCCATATCGCTAATAAAGGCAACCAGTTCGTCAAAATCGCTGCACAAACGCCGATTCGGATTTACGTTAAACCCATTTCTCTCGCACCACTCGAAATTCTCCCAGTGCTTCGCGAACATCTTAGACGCTCCGGTGAATGCATCGTACGGAAACATATCGAGCCGCCGAGAAGCGACGATCTGCGAATCGAGCATTCGCAGCGTTCCGCTGGCACAGTTTCGCGGATTTGCGAAGGTCTTTTCACCCTGCATTTCGAGTTCCGCGTTGATGCGGGCGAACTGGGTACGTGACAAAAACACCTCTCCGCGGACCTCGGCGTGAGCCGGAGCATCGGCTCTTAGACGCAGTGGCACCGAGCGTATGGTTTTCACATTCTGCGTTACTTCGTCACCCGTCGAGCCGTCTCCGCGGGTCGCACCGGTCACGAGAATTCCTTTCTCGTAATGAAGCGATACGCTCAGGCCGTCGATCTTGAGTTCGGCGACGTATTCCAGCTTTCGCCCTTCGGCCAGTTTCTCGCACCGCTCCGTAAAAGCTTTGAGATCGTCGAGGTTATAGCTGTTGTCGAGCGACATCAGCGGCACGGTGTGAGTGAATGGCCTCAGCGAATCGGCCTTGCCGCCAACGCGCTGCGTCGGACTGTCGGGCGTGATCAACTCGGGATGCTCAGCCTCAAGCCCCTTAAGCCTTTCGAGGAGTTGGTCAAATTCAAAATCCGAGATCTCGGGCTCGGCGTTCTGGTAGTAAAGATCGTTATGCCGCTCGATCTCAGCCCGCAGTTGTTCTATTTCCTCGTTTACAGTCATCACGAATTCATGAACTCGGCGATCAGCCGATGAAAGCGATGCGTTCCCTGCTCGCGCGTCGGAGAATAACGGCCATGCGAATAGAACCGAGACCGAATTCCCTTCTGCACGCTCTCGACGACCGCTTCGTCTTCCATTTCAACGGTATGCAGATCGGCTCCGGCGCCTTTTTCGAGCAGGCTCTCGTCTTGAACGTAGGTCAAAAACTCGACAACGGTTCGATCGTGCGTGATGGGGCGGACGATGTTCACCGAAATCCCCCACGGGTAAAAGTTGAACATCAGATTGGGAAAAACGAACAGATAGCGCCCGGCGACCTCGATGTCGGCTAGAGCGGTCTGCACGCTCGCATAGCGAAACAGTTCCGTCGAATAGCTTCCATAATCGACGACCGCATTCAAGCTTTTGTGGACATACGGAATATGAAACCCTTCGAGGTAATTCTCACAATAAAGTGCCCAGTGGGCATCGATCTCGTATTCGCGCTGTCCGGAGAGCTTTAACCCACTCGTCGTATCTTCACCAAATAGCCCACTTACGCCGTCGAGCCATTCGGCGAACGAGCACGACGGCGATACCGATGCGAACAAGAAGCCGCCGATCTCGGCGAAAGGAATATCCGTCAAATTATCTGTTTCACTCGGAAAATTCTCGACGCCTTCGAACTCCGGCATCGACATCATCTGACCGTCGAGTGAAAATCGTCGCCCGTGATATCGGCAGCGTATCAGATCGGCCCGGCACGGTTCCTCGACGAGTATCTTGCCCCTATGCGTACACACGTTCGAAAGGCATCTGAGCGAATCGGCTTGATCGACTATCAAAACCGGCTCATCCAACACCCCGGGAAGCAGCGTCAGTGGCGTGAGGCCCTCGAACTCGTCCCGTCTTCCCAGCAACTGCCACGAGCGGGCAAAGATCTTCTCCTTGGACCGCTCAAAGCAGGCCGGATCGGTGTAAAAATCCGCGGCGAGCGTCGCCGCCTTTCGAATATCTGGATCAACGTAGAACTGAGTCATCGCGATCTAGTCGCCGTACAGAATATAGGCGGGATGTTCGTCACCACGACGAAAGCCGCGGGCGATATAGCCCTTTGCGAACGCATCGACAAACTCACCACGGATCCGGTGCTGCTCGGCGAGGGCGGCCTCAGCATCGCGTTCGACCAGGCCGAGCCAGTCGGGCATTATCTCGATCTCGACCGTTCGATCTCTTGTTTCGGAGAACGATTCACCGACCGCGAGTGCCTCGACCTTTGGGCTTTCGAGATGCCATTCGGCAAAAAGCCTGTCGCTCGCGAGGCCGATCTTTTTCCCCGGCGCCGTCGTGTAGTCGATGCCATAGAAATTCTCCTGGTATTCCGACATGATCGCCCCGAGCTTTTCGAGGTTGAAGTACGCATTACGGGCCTTTACGGGCTCAAACGTCCATTTGACGTATTTCACACCTTCATCGAGCGACCTCGTTCGCTGCGCCCATTTGAGCCGGCGACCGATCCCGAAACTCTGATATTCGGGATCGACGGCGGTCATATGTGAATAAAACGCACGCTCACCGCGCATAAATGCAGGAACGCTAAGCACAAATCCGACCAGCCGATCGCCGTCATAGGCACCGAGCGTAAAACCGCCCGCATTCTTGGTCACGATCAGATGTCGAACGGGCGAAAGCTCGACCTCAGGCAACGCAAAAACGTCTCGCTGAAGCTGAACACACGCCGACAAATCGTCTAGCGAAAGGCATTCCCTGATCTCGATATCTCTTTCCATCTGCCGGGTCACGAACAAGGAGAAATGCTACCAAATTGCAGTCCCGAACGCGAAAAATGTCTTAACTTTGCTCGCCTCAATCTGATATGCTTGTCGTTGGCCATCCCGTGGCCGCTTCCTACCTCGCTTTTTCGAAATGACACCGCGTTCCCAGCTAGAGATCACAGGCAATTTCTTTGCACATCCGTTCGCCGAACTTTTGGCGGAGATCGCCTCTGCGTGCCTCGACGGATCGCTGCGGATCTCTGACGGCGAGAAGAAGTGCGTCGTGTATTTTAGCGAGGGCAGCATAGCTTTTGCCGCTTCGAACGAACGATCGAGCCGCATATTCGAGCACGTGCTCAAACGCGGAAAGATCTCCCGTGAAGAACTCGTCCAAATACCCAACTTTGCAAACGATTTTGAGCTGGCCGACTTGCTGGTCGATCGACACATAATAACCTCGGCGGAGAAAGACTCCCTTTTTCGCGATCAGCTCCTCGACATCGTAATCGATCTTTTTTCGCGGCAGACCGGTGAATGGACCTTTAGCCCGCTGGCGCGTATTCGCGAAGGCTTGTCGTTCGATATCGACCTGACCGACCATCTGCTGAACTACAGCCGCTGTCTGGAGACCGACATAGTGAAAGGCCGTTTCCGCAGTCTCGACGAGACTTTCAGGCGAACGGACCGATCCGAGTTAGGCCTCGCCCTTACTATGCAGGAAGGATTCATTCTCTCGCGGATCGAGGGAGCGCCGCTCAAGATCGCAGAGATCGCGTCGCTTGCCGCGATGCCTGAGACAGAAGTCTACAAATGCCTGTACACACTCTGGCTCTGCGGGTTGATCCTTCGCGAAAAGTGGAATTCGGCATTTCCTGCGAGCTTCGTTGCGGCGATCCGCGCGGCGAGGCTCGAACGCGTTGAGGTCAAGGCCCCTGCCGCTGTGCCGGTAAAGCCGGAGCCTTCGGCCGTTCCCGCCGAGTCGGCCAAACCCGACCCGGAACCGGCCGTCGAGGCCCCGCTTCCAAAACAAAAGGAAGCCGAGCCCATCACGCTCGACCAATACCTTGACCGCGTCGAAGGTGCTCCAACGTTCTACGACATTCTGGGTATCGACACCAAAGCCGAGTCGGCCGAGATCAAACATGCGTACCTTTGGCTTGCGAAACAGTTTCACCCGGACCACTTTCATTCCGAGGGCGGCGACAAGGCAAAACGCATTCAGCAAGCTTTTACGCAGCTCTCACAGGCCTACGACACGCTTAAAAACGCCGACTCGCGTGAGATCTACGATTACCGCGTCCGTAAGGAGCTGATCGACCGCGAAACGCAGAGCAAGACCGGCGAAAGCGATATCGCAATGCGCCAGCGAGAGCAGGCGACCGAGAACTTCGACCGCGGCCTGAGTTTGCTGATGGAGAACGATCCGGATGCGGCCGTAACATTTCTGGCGAGGGCCGCGCATCTCGCTCCAAAGAACGCCCGGTACCGCGCCTATTACGGCAAAGCACTGGCATTCGACGACAAGCAGCGGCACAAAGCGGAATCTGAGATGCAAGCGGCTCTCAAGCTCGATCCCGACAATCCGGCGTTCCGGATAATGCTCGCCGAGTTCTTCATCCAGTTCAATCTGCTCAAAAGAGCCGAAGGCGAATTAAACCGTCTGCTCGCGATATTTCCCGGAAATCGCGAAGGCCTCGAGCTGCTGAAAAAGCTCAAAGTGAACGCCTAGCCGCCGTTCGATGATCGGCGAACTTGAAAGTTCGTTCCAAATCAGGCGAAACTATTGCTCGTGGAAAGTATCCTCGCCGGTCAGCCGGAAAAGAGTGAAGATCTCGTAAAACTGTCGGCTCAGATCGATGCGTTCGAATGCTATCAATCGCCACACGGACAGCGCATCGCAGCTATCGCCGATGTAATTGCGACCGCATTTAGCCTTGCGTCACGTGACCGTTTTTTCCTCCAGCAGGCGGCATTGATCCACGACATCGGCGAAATGTCGATGGCTCGCGAATACCTTCGTGCCCAGCGAAAGCTCGCCGAGAATGAGCGGCTCGACCTGCAGCGACATCCTGTCATTGGTGAACAGGAAGCCGCACGGCTCGGACTTCCCCGCGGCACACAGCTCATCATTCGCTGGCATCATGAATGGTGGAATGGCGCCGGCTACCCGGACGGACTCTCGGCAGAGGAGATCCCTCTCGCTGCGAGGATCTTGCGCGTGTCCGATACCTACGCGGCCCTCACGGCTGCGCGTCCCTATCGCCCGGCACGAACAGCTGACGAGGCGAAACAATATCTGATCGAATGGGCCGGTATCGAATTTGACCCGGCCGTTGTGCGAGCCTTTCTTGCCGCGGCCGAAAATTCGCGTCGTAGCTCCGAACGTGCAGCCCAGGTCCAGACCGCGTAAATATGCTTGGCCAAACAAAGATCTCACCGAAAAGCTGGATCGCATTCGACCTGAACGTCCTTCGCAGGCTCAGTTTCACTTCTGCCGCGATACCGTTCAACGAAAAGATAACGCTTTCCTCATACCTCAAGCGTTGGAACGTAAAGATCGCGGCGAATGACTCGCTGTCATCGGCATATACCCGTTCTGCGGCCTACGTCGCGAATGGAGGTGAGATGCTTACCGAGGGCGATGTCGCCGCCGTGCTCGAAGACGTTTACGTGCCGGGCTACAGGCTTACGAATCCGTCGCTGTCGGCGTGGTTCGGCGAGACAGATTCGTGGTGGTTCGACAACGTGAAACGCAATATCGACGGCCTTGCGACGCCCGTTAAGCGGGCCATCGCCTCGAGCATCGTGCTCGCGGCCGGCGATTACGCGATGGCTTTTGACAAGGAGACGCGTGAGCTGCGTCAACCGCTGTCGAGCGTCTTCAAACGGCTTTGGGCCTCGCAGCCGACCGTCTTTAACAATGGCCGAACGAACACCGCTCAAAACCGCATCCCGGACGATTTTATTGCCGAAACTACCGCCGATCTGCTCTTCCTCCGGCTGCCGCCTCCACATGCCAATAGCGAACGCGTCCATCTCGGGCGGGCCGCATGGCGTGAGGAATGGCTTCGCGGCGGCAACGAGTTCTGGCCCGGCTACGAGGCGAGCATGTACGGCAGACTCGGATCGGCGACCGAAACCAAATCTCAGTACCTGCACCTGCTCGAAGAAACTCTCAAACGGTCCTCGCACATAAAAAAATGGGCCATCGCCCACGTCGAGGACGGCTTTATCCACACCCAGGACATCGCCGACACCGTCGGCAATATCCGAAAGGTCGAGACCGTCTACACCAAGGATTTCACCGAACTCACCGGCGCCAAAGCGGTAATAATAACGGCCTGATGACCTGTGTCCGTAGCCCGCACGTTAGTAAGGGCCACGCTCGCATATACTACGCCACCCCTGACGGAGACACTCCTGCGATCCCTGTTGTTTAGTGGCTACGTGGTCTAAAGCCGAACCACGGAAGACACGAAACACCACGAAATGCGGCGCCGTATTGAGTGATCCGCATTCAGGAAATTTACGCCTCCATCTTCAAAACCATTCATCGAAGAACAGATCGCAAACGCCCACGCCCCGCGGAAATTTCTGTTGACAGATATCTTATTTCTGCTACAGTGTTGCATAGTTCGGACGAGCCGGTGCGTTCGAAATTTTTTTTGACAAAATCGGCGGGACAGGCCCGAAAATGTCGATAAGTTATTTGTCTACAATATGTTCCCTGTCCCACGAACCGGTGGGACAAGCGTGGGACAAATGCGGGACAAGCCGTTTCACCCCGCCCATTGCTGCGTCGTCTCCTTCTTTTCGCGCACGAACCAGACGACCCCGGCCAGGGCCGAGAGCAGTCCTGACAGCACCGTCAGTGTTTGCGGAGTGATGTAATACATCAGCTCGCTGGATACGTAGCTCGAGAGGCCGAAAACGGTCAGTTCGGCTCCGCGGTCGAGGGTCGAGATGCGGCCGCGAATGTAATCGGGGAGGCTTCGTTGGAACATCGTCTCCTGCACCGCGTATTCGACGCCGACGATCGCACGCGAAACGAACGCGATAAGGGCGAATAGCCACAGCGTCGGAGCAAGTCCGCCGAACGCGAACATAACGCCGTGTATGATCAGTGCCCAGCCGATGAAGTTGTGATTGATGCCGCGACGGTCGAGGTACATCGAGGTATGCCGGGCGATCAGCATTCCCAAAGCAAGGCCAAATCCCGTCGCCGTCCACATCATCGCGACGGCTACATCGGGATTCCATTTCTCGGTCTCGGCGAAATATACCCCGCCGAGGCGCTCGAAAATGACGTTGATCGATCCGCCGCCGGTCGCCCAGATGACGTTCATTATCAGGATCGTCAGGGCAAAGCGGTTTTTGATCGTATAGACCAGGCCTTCGCGAAGCTCGGTCATAAACGAATCGCGTACCGGCGGAACGTAGTTCGGCTGTTCCGAAGGCGGCGTCCGGCGACGGCGAAATCGAAATGTCGACATACGCGCCGCAGTCTCTTCGTCACGCGTGGCCTCTTCGGGAATGAGCCAGACGGTGTACGCCGAGATCGCGAAAGAAGCAGCGTTAATAACGAACGCCACCTCATAGCCGAACGCATACGCCGCCCATCCGCCGAGTGCCGAACCGATAGCCATCAGCAGAAATCGAGTCGAGAAAAGCAATGCGGTCGCGGCGAGCAGCCCGTCTTTGCCGGCGAGATTGGGAGCGGCCGCATTCTTTGCCCCGTCAAAGAAAGCTCCGAAAAAGTGCAGCATTACGGTCGCCAGATATGCTATCCACAGATCGCCCGGATCTCTCACGAGCAGGAACGACAACGCGATGGCGACACGAAAAAGATCGGTCCAGATCATCACCTGTCGCCGGGAAAATCGATCGACGAACGTTCCGGCGATCGGCGAGGTAATGGCAAACGGGATCAGCCGTGCCACGAAGAATAACCCCGCGGCCGTCGGCGATGCATCGGACACAAGGCGCACCAGCCCGAGCCCGGCGATAAAGTTGAACCAATTTCCGAGTTCCGAGATAAATTGTCCGATCAGCAGATTGCGGAAATTGCGGTTTCCGCCGATCAGCTGGCCGTACGTAAGCGACGCCATTGAGATAGGATAGACGGTCGCCGCGGGTTTGTCAGAGAGGCGATGTCAGGTCGTTGCCAGAGCCAGCTTTTGGCCAAAGAAAACGCTCTTGACGGCACGGATCGTGTTGCAATGAATGTCGACCGTGTCGGCGATATCTTCGGCATATCCGCCGCTCAGCGTGGTCACGATCGGCACGCCTTCGTCGCGAGCGAACTGGAGCACCGTCTCGTCGCGGCGTTTCAGCCCGTCTTTGCTGAGCCCGAGGCGTCCGAGTTTGTCACCGACATACGGATCGGCCCCGCCGAGATAGAAGATCACGTCCGCGTCATGAAGCCGCACTCTTGAAAGAGCATGATCGAGCGTTTCGAGATACTCATCGTCCCCTACACCGTCCGGAAGCTCAATATCGAGGGCCGAGGCTTCCTTAAAAAGCGGATAGTTCTTCGCTCCGTGCATCGAGAACGTAAGGACCTCGGGCGAATCACGAAAGATGAATGCCGTGCCATTCCCTTGATGCACGTCGAGGTCAATGATCAGAAAACGCCGGGCGAGATGTTCCCTTTGCAGCACTCGGATCGCAACGGCGACGTCGTTGAGCACGCAAAAACCTTCGCCGCGGTCGGGATAAGCGTGGTGCGTGCCGCCGGCGAGATTCGAAGAAACGCCGTCGACCAAAGCCCGACGGGCTGCATCGATCGTTCCGGATATCGCCGTGAACGAACGCCTGACGAGGGATTGGGACCACGGAAGCCCGAGCTTTCGCACCTCCTTCGGCGTCAATTGGCCCGACGCGAGCCGGTCGATGTAGTCGGCGGTGTGAACGAGGAGAAGGTCTTCGCGATCGACGAGCTCCGGCGCGACGATCTCGTCGGGTGAGAGCGTGCCTTCGCGAAGCAAGATATCTCTCGCGATCTCGAATTTTCGAATGGGAAATACGTGGCCTTCGCCGATGTCAGCGTAATAGTTCGGCGAGTAAAAAACACTGTATTCAGGCACTTAATAAGATTGTAAGTGACCATCGGCACACAGCGCAAAAGGGAGGGCGGCATCGGGGTGTGCGTTCCCGATGCCGTGTACATTTTTCGTTTGCTGTCTGTGGCGGGCGGGATTAAGCGACCGGATCAGGGCCGGGCGAGTTTGTCTATTTACCTCGGCTGAAGTCCCATCGAAGGCCGATCCTGAACGTGCGTCCGGCATCGGGTCGATAGATCGTACCGGTCGTTCCGGTGTTCGGGTCCTGACTGTCGAAAATGTTGTCGATGCTGCCGTAGAATTCAAAGCCCCTTGCCAGCGTCTTAGCGCCATAGACATTCCAAAGCTGGAAACCCGGAACGCGTACCGTCGACGTATTGAACCAACTGCTGAAGAACGTTCCGCGCAGGTTCGTGTTCAGGCCAAGACGGGCATTCGCATAGGCGAGCTTCGCAAATCCGTGATGCTTGTGGCGATTCGTCAGGTATCGGTTCGCGATCGTCGTCGATTTATCCTGTGCGTCGAGATACGTGTACGCACCGTTAACAACGAAGCCCGCCGGAAGCACATAAGAAGCATCGAGTTCGACGCCCTGCGTGTAAACGTTTGCCAGGTTCTGATAGACGAAGAGCAGACGGTTATAGACGATGTACGGCTTAAGTGCGGGATCGAGATTGTTAGCGGCAAGAAGTGCGTCGACGTTCGTCGCTGTCACCATTCCGAGGCTTCTTGAGTTGATGAGATTCCGAACGTCGTTACGGAAAAGGTTTATGCCGAGCCGTACTTTTCGGTTGAATGCGTTGAATTCGCCGCCAACCTGCCACGAGCCAGAATGTTCGGGGCTGAGGCCGGGATTGCCTATGACCTGATAGCCGAACAGAGCGTTGCCGAACTGATACCGAAGCTGGCCGAGATCCGGTGCACGGAAACCGCGTCCCCACGATGCACGCAGGCTCGCAAAATCGGTCAGACGAAAGTTGAGTCCAAACTTTGGCGAAACCGCCGTGCCAAAGAACGAGTGATTATCAACCCGGGCTCCGACGGTCAGCGTCAGGCGATCGATCAGGCTGATCTTGTCCTGAAACCAAAATACGCGCGTGTCGGCCTCGCCCTCATTATCCTGCAGGCGGTTAAAACCGCGATATCTATTGAACGCGAATTCGGTGCCGACCTGAAGGAAATGGCGTTCGCCAAGGATTCTCGAAAACGTCGCATCAAACTTGCCGTAGCGTTCAAAAAGATTGCCGTCCGCGAGTGCCGCACCGCTCGGATACGCATTGCTGAAGTTGTATTCGTCAAAACGCGAGAAGTATCCGCGAAGCTGCAGGTTTGTCCGCCCGTCGATCGCCCAATCGGCATTCAGGCCAAAATTCTGAGCGTCATCTTTGATATTGCTCGTCTGCTGGCCGTTCGTATTGCCAGGGCTCGGTTCGCCGACGACACGGCCGAGCGAGTCGTTCCAATAGCTGTTCGCGTAGCCCGAGATTGCAAAGCTGTCGGTAAACTGATACTTAAGCTTTCCAAAAGCGTCGTAGCGGCCGTAGCCCGAACCCTCGGCAGTGAACGTCGATGGATTCAGATCAAAGCCGTTGTGTTTGTGACGCTCAAAGCTGAAGAGCCCGCTCAGTTTGGATCGCGAAAAGCCGACAAGTCCGCGCCCGTCAAAAACACCAAGATTGCCGCCGGCAACTGCGATCGACGCATTGAAAGGCTGTGTCGCCTCTTTCGTTCGAAGGTTTACAACGCCGCCGATCGCATCGGAACCGTATAGAGCACTCGACGCACCTTTCACGACCTCGACGCTCTCCAGCCGGCTCGTCGACTGGCGGTCGAGATTGATAATGCCGCTCTTGATACCGCGAGCACCGACGACCGGCTGGCCGTCAAGAAGCACGAGCACCTGGCGGGAATCGATTCCCTGAACTTGCTCGCCGATCACTGCCGACGTCTCCGTACCGCGACGCGTGATAACGCCCGGAACCTCGCGCAAGGCTTCGCCGACGGTCTCGTAACCTGTGTTGCGAAGGTCCGATGCGGTGAGCACATCGACCTTGGTGTTAAGGCTTTCGCGAAGCTCTTCCTGACGCGAACCCGATACGACCGTAACCTCTTCGCGGACCACCGAAGGCTCAAGCGAGATCGAAACTGCCGTTCCGGACGCAGCAGCAACGGTTGTGCGAGCAAAGCCGTTTGCAAGGGCAACGACTTCGAACTCGTCGGCGGCGACGTTAGCAAAACGAAATTCGCCCTCGGCATTGGCAGCGGTCGTACGTTCGAGCCCCGTGCGCTTGTTGCGCAGGATGATCGTCGCTCCGGGGATCGACGCATTTGCCGTGTCCTGCACACGGCCTTGAATTGTTAAAGATTGAGCCTGTCCAAATGTGACAAGCGAAAGTGTGAAGATAAATGCAAGTAATAGACTCTTGCCACTCATAGTAGTTACCTCAATATCGATTTGCGTAACGACGAGCGGCGAGCGTAAACTTCACCCTGATTCCGCTGCGCAAATACGCGGTTGGATCAATAACCGCGGCACGTCGTGAGTTCTCAAGGCCCTGACGTGCCGCTCTTATTTATTAATTGCGAATTCCCTACACAAAACTGCAAATGAAAGTCATTTTCATTAGTAGAGTAGGCACAAAAATTCCCGGTGTCAATTCACCGGGCAAATTATTCTCGCCGATTACGCGATCGGATACCTTTGCGAGAAAAGCTTAGGCTTGCGAGCCGCTCAGTTGCACAACTTGGATTTGGAGTTTTGCGAGCATAGATATTCTTTGATCGTCGCGATCTCGTCTACCTTTTGACGCAGATCCTCGATCAGTATCGTCATTTCATTAATACTTTTTTGCTGCCGCTCGATCAGACGTTGCTGTTCTTTCACGGCGTTGATGAGGACGACGCCGATCCGGTGGTACTTGACTCCCTCGACCTGGCCCTTTTCGTTGTAGGTCACAAGCAGCGGCTCGATGGCTGCTACGTCTTCGGCACCCAGGCCAAGATCACGCGGATTGCCGTCCTTCCCACCTGCGGGCCGCCAATTGCCGATTCAAAAAGCGAAAACTCGAAGTCGAAAACCCCGTTAGCGGTTGCTCCCGACACCTGCAATTGCCCTTGATAGCTAAATTCTGTGGTCTGTGCTACTACAGCTTGCGACAGTCCGACAACCAGAACTGCCAGTAATAGAAGTTTCATTTCGATGCCCCCCTGTAGAGTAGTTTTTGATTAATCTTATTTCGCCCGATGCCACCAGGATTTCCAGCCTAGCCCTATCATTGTCCGGTGAAATTTGGAGCCCGTTTTTCAAAGAACGCGGCGACGCCCTCTTTGAAGTCGGCGGATTTTCCCGATTCGATCTGGCAGCGATGTTCTAGCGCGAGCTGCTCGGTGAGGTCGTTCGAGTACGAGGCGTTGAGCATTTCTTTTGTCCGGCCGATGGCACCGGTCGGTCCGGCGGCCAATTTTGAAGCGAGTCGAAGAGCTTCGGTTTCGAGTAAATGCGGCTGGACGACGTGGTTGATCATGCCGATCCGCAGGGCACGTTCAGCATTGACGGCATCGCCCGTCATCAGGAGTTCGGCGGCGATCTTCTCACCAACGGCACGCGGCAGAAAGAACGTACCGCCGCAGTCGGGCGAGAGGCCGATACGAACGAATGCTTCCCGAAATGAAGCGTCATCCGCCGCGATGACGATGTCACAGGCGAGAGCAAAGTTTACGCCCGCACCCGCACAGACTCCGTTAACGGCGGCTATGAACGGTATCGGCGTGTCACGGATCAGCCTGATCACTCCGTGCAGGACACCAAGCGGTTCCTCAAGAAACGCTTCGATGCGGCCTTGCTTTTCCCACATCGACTGCATCTCTCGAAGGTCGCCTCCGGAACAAAATGCCCTTCCACTTCCGGTTAATACGACAGCCCGTGCGTTATCAAGTATCGCCTGACGAAATGCCCGGTCGAGGTCTGAGGTCAACTGCGATGAGAGGGCGTTGAGAGCGTCGGGGCGGTTCATCGTCACGACCGCAACGGTATCCTTTAGCTCGTACTTTACGGTTTCGAGTTCCATAGCTTCGAGGGTGAAATAATTTTTATGGCTTCTAGGCGTAACGGGCGCGCGATCGGCTCGCCTCGTGACAATCCTTGCACATTACCGACCGGCCAACCTTCGGCTGAAAAGGCACGGTGTCGTGGCGGCCGCAGTTATCGCAGACGATCTCATACCGCGTCGGCGCATCCGGCCGGAGCGCGGCTTTTTTCGAGCGGCACCGCGGGCAGCGCTGCGGCTGCATCATATTGCGTTGATAAAACTGTTCCTGTTCCTTTTCCGTAAAGAGAAACACCTCTTTGCACTGGACACAGGGGATCTCGACGTCTGGCATAGCACAACCTCCAAAGGGCAAGATTTGTAGGATCTGCGTTCTCGATACTATCACACGTTACATCGCGATGACCCATCGACCGCGGGCTTTGGCATTTGTTGCCGCGAGGCGGTATATTTGTCGCGCTATGGAACAAAAAACTACGACGTTCTACCGTTGGGATGAGATGCCCAAGGAAACGGTCACCGACCTGCTCGACCGACGCCTGATCACAGGCGAGAAGATGATGCTCGCCCACGTTTATCTTAAGAAAGGCTGCATCGTTCCGCAGCATTCGCACGAGAATGAGCAGCTAACCTACATACTCGAGGGAGCCCTAAAATTCTGGATCGGCGACGAGATGCGTGAGCAGATCGTCAGAGCCGGCGAGGTCCTCGTCATTCCCGGAAATGTCCTTCACAAGGCCGAGGCTCTCGAAGACACGCTCGATGTTGATATCTTCAGCCCGCCGAGACAGGATTGGATAGATAAGACCGACGACTATCTACGATATAAATAAAGTATGGAACTCGGACTTGATGGAAAAGTGGCTCTCGTTTGCGCGTCCAGCCAGGGTCTCGGCTTCGCCGTCGCGGAAGAACTGGCTAGCCAAGGGACGACTATCATTCTGAACGCCCGACACGACGACACGCTACAGGATGCATGCTCGCGCGTTCGCGAAGGCAATGCGGTGCGCGTATTCGGAATTCCCGGGGATCTTTCGAAGGCCGATGATGTCGAACGCATAGTCGCGGGCGGCATCGAACGTTTTGGCCGCATAGATATCCTGGTTACGAACGTCGGCGGCCCGCCGGCGGGGACCTTCGAAAGCCTGAGCCGTGAGCAGTGGCGCCAGGCGACAGACCTGCTGCTTTCGAGTGTCCTCGATCTGACCAGGCTTGTTCTTCCGGGCATGAAAGAACGCGGTTGGGGTCGTATCCTGAATATCACTTCGATCGCGTCAAAACAGCCCGTCGCCAACTTGATGCTCTCGAACGCTCTTCGAGCGGGCATCGCCGGTTTCTCTAAGACTCTAGCAAGCGAGGTCGCGCCGTTCGGCGTGACTGTAAACAACATCCTGCCCGGTTACACCCGGACTGAACGCCTTGAAGAATTGATCGAATTTTTGTCGGAGAAAGAAGGGATCTCGTCCGACGAGGTCCGAAATCGCTGGGAAACGGAGATACCGATGAAACGATTGGGCGAGCCGGCGGAATTCGCGGCCCTTGCGGCATTCCTAGTCTCCGAGCGGGCTAGCTATATCACAGGAACGTCGGTCGCCGTGGACGGCGGGTGGACTAGATCTATCTTCTAGGACGCGAGTGTCTCCACGTGAGCTTTGACCGTTCCGCCAAGCGTTTCGAGATTGTAACCACCCTCGAGGGCCGATACTAATCGTCCTTCACAAGCCGAGTTCGCCCAGTCCATGAGGGTACGCGTCATCGAACGATAATCGTCATCCTCGAGCCGAAGCTGGCCTAGCGGATCGGACAGATGTCCGTCGAAGCCGGCCGAGATCAGTATCAGATCAGGCTTGAAGTCCTTCCCAATATCCTCGATAGCGGCCTCGAACATTCGCAACTGCTCATCAGGCGCGGTATTTGCCCGAACGGGAACGTTCATCGTCGAACCGAGTCCACGACCGTGGCCGTTCTCGCCGCGGCTTCCGGTTCCCGGATACCACGGATATTGGTGCATTGAAAAAAAGAATATGCTCGGATCATCGTAAAAGATCCCCTGAGTGCCGTTGCCGTGATGCACATCCCAGTCGATGATCGCGACGCGTTCCACTTCTTTGAAAGCATTTTGAGCGTATCTCGCGGCAACCGCCACGTTATTAAACAGACAAAAGCCCATCGCCCGCTCCGAAGTCGCGTGATGCCCCGGCGGACGAACCACGACGAACGCATTGTCCGATTCGCCCTTCATTACAGAATTAACGCCCGCGATGACGCCGCCCGCTGCATTGAGCGACGCATCGAACGAACGCATCGAGATCGTCGTGTCGGCATCGAGCCGGTCGAGACCGTTCTCCACCGCCTGTTCGACGCGTTTGAAATGCTGCGGTGTGTGAGCGGCCTGTATCATCCCTTTCGAAGCAGGCTCGGGAATGATCTCGTTGAGGCTATTCCAAAAGGCTTCGTCTTGACGCAATTCGTCCATAACGGCCGAGTATCGAAGCGGTGTTTCGGGATGGCCGATGCCGGTGTCATGTTTTTCGTAGATCGGGTGATGAACAAGAGCAGTTTTCACAGACTAACTATCCACTATTCACTGTCCACTTGTCACTGGAGGGAGCCTTACATCTTATTCAGTGAAAGTCGCGATTGACAAGTGGATAGTTTTGGCAATGAGTGCGACTATGTATTTTCGTTCGGGCGATGAGATTGAAGGCGATAGATTCACATACAGGTGGTGAACCGACGCGGGTCGTGATCGATGGATTTCCATCGTTAGGCGAAGGCTCGATGGCTGAGCGACTTGACGTATTTCGGCGGGAACATGACGATCTGCGATCTGCTGTCGTACGCGAGCCGCGTGGTCATGACGCCGTCGTCGGTGCTTTGCTCTGCGAACCAGTCGATGCAAATGCGGCGGCGGGCGTGATCTTTTTTAACAACGTCGGCTATCTCGGCATGTGCGGCCACGGCACCATCGGCTTAGTAAAAACGCTCGAATATCTCGGTCGGATCGGCGTGGGTACCCACCGGCTCGAAACTCCAGCCGGCGATGTCGAGGCAACCTTGAATGCTGACGGTTCAGTAACGATCACAAACGTCGCGAGTTATCGTCATGCTCAAGACGTGGCTGTCGAAGTTCCGGGTTTTGGCGTGGTCACGGGCGACGTTGCGTACGGCGGCAACTGGTTCTTTCTCGTAAGCGGCCGCGACGAATCGATCGAGCTAAAAGAATTGCCGCAGCTAACCGAATTCGCCGTTGCGATTAGAAACGCCCTTTCGGCAAACGGGATAACCGGTGAAGCCGGCGCCGAGATCGATCACATCGAGCTGTTCGCCGATACCGACTCCGCTGACAGTCGCAATTTCGTGCTTTGTCCGGGACTCGAATATGACCGTTCGCCATGCGGCACAGGAACGAGTGCCAAACTCGCCTGTCTTTACGCAGACGGCAAACTAAAACCCGGCGAAGTCTGGCGTCAGGAAAGCATAATTGGCAGCGTTTTCGAAGGCAGCGTGTCGATCGAGGATGGAAAGATCATTCCGACGATCACTGGAACGGCATATGTTACTGCCGAGATCGATCTGATCCTCGACCCGAGCGATCCCTTTCGATTCGGTATAGAAAAAAGTTAACAGCTATCAGGCTAATAGCGATCAGCTATCAATTGTTTTGGTAACTTTTGACGCAGTCATTATCGGGGCGGGCATCGTCGGAGCGGCGTGCGCCGCGGCGCTTTCACGCGAAGGGCTTTCCGTCGCAGTGATCGACGAAACTGGCCCAGCGACGGGCTCGACCGCTGCGGGAATGGGCCATATCGTCGTGATGGACGACAGCGAAGCCCAGTTCGCACTGTGCAATTACTCGCAGCAGCTCTGGAACAAACTCGCCGAGGAACTGCCCAAGGATTCCGAATACGAGCACTGCGGAACGATGTGGGTTGCGGCCGATGACGAGGAAATGGACGAGGTGCGTCGCAAACGCGAGTTCTATGCGGAACGCGAGATCGCAGCGGAGATCCTCGACGAGAAGTCTTTGCGCACGGCCGAGCCAAACCTTCGCGAAGCGCTCGCCGGCGGTCTGCGCGTTCCCGGCGACAGCGTCGTTTATCAACTGCGGGCCACCGATCATCTTCTGAACACAGCGTCTGGTGCGAATTTGATCACGGGCATAAAAGCGATCGCGATCGAGGCAGACGGCGTTCGGCTCGAGAACGGTGAGAAGATCTCGGCGAAATATGTCGTAAACGCGGCCGGGATCGGAAGCCCGGAGTTGTCGCCAGAACTGCCGATCGTTCCGCGTAAAGGCCATCTGGTGATCACTGACCGATATCCGGGATTTGTTTCGCACCAGCTTATCGAACTCGGTTATTTGAAGTCCGCACATGGCAGCGACGCGGACTCGGTCGCATTCAACGTGCAGCCGCGGAAGACCGGCCAGATGCTGATCGGCTCGTCGCGACAATTCGGTGTCGATCACTCGGACATCGACCAAGCCTTGTTGAGGCGAATGACCGAACGGGCGTTCGAGTATATGCCAAAGCTTCGAGGCATTTCGGCGATCCGTGCATGGACGGGGTTTCGCCCCGCAACGCCGGACAATCTGCCGTATATCGGCCGCATCGGCGAAACGAACGTGTTTGCCGCATGCGGCCACGAAGGCCTCGGGATCACGACGTCGCTTGCGAGCGCAGAACTAATAGCTGACGAGGTACTCGGGCGCCCGTCGGCGATCGACCGGACGCCGTATTCACCGAACCGCAAGGTGATAGCACACTGAAATGATCGAATTCACCATCGACGGCGAAAGATTGGAATGTCTGCCCGGCACCACAGTCGCTGCCGCGATACTGAACGCCGGCGCCGCGCATTTCCGAACCTCGGTCGCGGACGAAGCGAGAGGGCCACTGTGCGGAATGGGTATCTGTTTCGAATGCCGCGTTACGATCAACGGCATGCCGCATCAACGCAGCTGCACGGCGCTCGTCGAGCATGGGATGGAGATCGAAACGGCGGCGGAAGAGAAATTGGCCACAGATGGACAACTATGAACACAGATATGAAGAAAAGATAAATAGATATCGGTTTTATCTGTGCTTATCTGCGTCTATCCGTGGACTAAAATTCGGAACGACTTTTCTTCGCTAGGTTATGTCGACGATCCCATCCGACATTCTCATCTTCGGCGGCGGTGCGGCCGGGATGTCCGCAGCTCTCGCCGCGTCCGAATCGGGCCGTCGTGTCACGATCGTCGACGGCAATCCGCGTCTCGGAGGTCAGATCTGGCGGGCCGAACTCGGAAAGAACAAGTCACCTGCCGCAGAACCGCTTATTCGAGCTATCACGTCCGGAAAGTTCAATATACTCGGTAGCACTCAGGTGATCGGCGTCGACGCGGACGGATCGTTGATGGCCGAAACGCATGACGCATCATTAAAACTGCAGTACAGCAAACTGATCCTCGCGACCGGTGCACGCGAACGGTTCTTGCCGTTCCCGGGATGGACACTGCCGGGCGTTTTTGGTGCGGGCGGTTTGCAGGCACTCGTAAAGGGTGGTTTTGATGTCGCGGGAAAGAGTGTCCTGGTTGCCGGAACAGGACCACTGCTACTCGTCGTTGCTGAATACCTAAAGTCAAAAGGCGCTAACGTCGTCGCGATCGTCGAACAAACACCGGCATCAAAGTTGTTTCGTTTTGGACTCGGTCTCTGGCGGTCTCCGACTAAGCTCGCTCAGGCATTCGAACTTCGTTCGAGACTCAGCGGAATTCCGTACTGGAACAGTTCGTGGATAACGTCAATCGATCGTTTCAGCGGAACTCTCGGTGTTTCGGTAAGCAAAAACGGACGTACGAGAACTCTCAAAAGCGACCTCGTCGCCTGCGGATTCCATTTGGTTCCAAACACGGAACTCGCTTCCCTTCTCGGCTGCGTTCTCGCCGACGGATTTGTTTCCGTCGACAATTACCAGCGCACTTCGAGGCACAACATCTACGCCGTCGGTGAACCGACCGGGATCGGCGGAGTGGAGGCTTCGCTCGTAGAAGGCCGTATTGGGGGCTACTCCGCGACGGGCGAAAACCGAAAAGCCGAGAAGCTGTTTGCGAGGCGCGATCGTTCAACGCGATTCGCCGAAGCGTTGAATGAGGCTTTTGCTCTCCGCGACGAGCTAAAACTACTTGCCGACGACGAAACGATCGTCTGCCGCTGTGAAGATGTTCCGTTGGGAAAGCTCACGGAATTCGACAGTTCTCGTACCGCTAAGCTCCAGACCCGCTGCGGCATGGGGCCGTGTCAGGGGCGGATCTGCGGACCGGTGACCGAGTTTCTTTTCGGCTGGGAACCGGGCGTTGTTCGGCCGCCCATATTTCCTGTAAAATTGGAGCATCTATGACAATGAATTGGTTCGGCGTGATGCCCGCGATCACGACCTGTTTTGACGAAGATCTGCAGATCGACCACGCGTTTACGGCGAAACACGTTTCGTGGCTGGTCGATAACGGCTGCACCGGCATCGTGGCAAACGGCAGTCTCGGCGAGGGAGGAACGCTCTCGATCGACGAGAAGGTCGCTTTATGGAAAACGATCGTCGGCGCGGTCGGCGATCGCGTTCCGGTTGTCGCGGCGATCGCCTCGATGACGACGAATGACGCCTGCGCGCAGGCTGTCGAAGCCGCTTTGGCAGGCTGTTCCGGCCTGATGGTCTTGCCGCCGTACGTCTATCGCGGAGACTGGCGTGAAATGAAGTATCACATCAAGGCGATTTGCGAAGCGACAAACCTTTCGTGCATGCTTTACAACAATCCGGTCGCGTACGGCACGGATTTTCTGCCCGAACAGGTCGCCGAACTGGCTGCCGAACTGCCGAATCTTCACGCAGTCAAAGAATCGTCGACGGACGTTCGCCGCGTGACCGCGATCAAGGCTTTGACGGGCGATCGCCTCAAGATATTCGTCGGCGTAGACGACTGTATCGTCGAGGGCGTCGAGGCCGGAGCGACCGGCTGGATCGCCGGACTCGTCAGCGCGTTCCCAGAGGAATCGGTCGATCTTTTCAACTTCGCGCTTGCTGGCGAAAAAGAAAAGGCCCACGAACTCTACAAATGGTTTCTGCCGCTTCTTCGGCTGGATACGGTTCCAAAATTCGTGCAGCTGATAAAGCTCGTCCAGGAACAGGTCGGAATGGGAACGACACGCGTTCGCCCACCGCGGATGGAATTGACCGGCAGCGAACTCGCCGAAACGCTGCGTCTTATCGACCATGCTCTTGCAACGCGACCCGGCACCGTTGCAGAAGCCCGCGCGTGAGCAACGGCGGAACACGAACGTTGAAGATACCGCCCTTGCTAACGCGCGGGCTTCCGCAGGGAACCTATGACTCTTTTCGGCACATCATTCATCGGCTTCTCGCGAGGCTCTGAATCCGACGACACCTTCAACGCCTTCGACCCAACGACAGGAAAGGCTGTCGAGCCGAAATTTCATTCCGCGACACCAGACGAGCTTAACCACGCGGTCGCGCTAGCCAACGCCGCTCGTCTTCCCTACGGAAGTCTTCCGGGCAAAACCCGCGCAAAGTTCCTCCGATCGATCGCCGACAACATAGAAGCTCTTGGCGACATCCTGATCGAGAGGGCGACGCTCGAGACTTCCCTGCCTAACGCTCGGTTCGTGGGCGAACGCGGCCGCACATGCTTTCAGCTTCGCATGTTCGCCGACCTTCTCGACGAAGGTTCGTGGGTCGAGGCAAGAATAGACCACGCAATTCCCGAACGCGAGCCTCTGCCAAAACCGGACGTTCGCTCGATGTATCGCCCGCTCGGCCCCGTCGCGGTCTTCTGTGCGAGCAATTTTCCGCTTGCGTATTCCGTTGCGGGCGGCGATACTGCGTCGGCACTTGCCGCGGGTTGTCCCGTCGTTGTCATCGCTCATACCGCACATCCCGGAACGGCGGAATTGGTCGGGTCGGCGATCTTAAAAGCGGTGCGCGATCATAACCTGCCGGAAGGCACATTTAGCCTCATCTTTTCAAAAGGCTACGAACTCGGCCAAGCCCTCGTAAAGCATCCCGCCATCAAAGCCGTCGGCTTCACTGGCTCGCGACGAGGAGGTCGAGCGTTGATGGACATTGCCGCTGCTCGCGAAGAGCCGATTCCCGTCTACACTGAAATGAGTTCGGTAAATCCGACGTTCCTGCTACCGAGTGCGATCGCCAAACGCGGTGATGCGATCGCTAGCGGACTTCACGCTTCGGTGACCGGCGGCGTCGGGCAATTCTGCACAAAACCGGGCCTCGTATTCTTGCCTTCGAAAGATAGATCCGCCGACTTTATCTCAAATTTCAGATCTCAAATTTTAAACACGCCACCGGCTCCGCTGCTGACACAAGGAATCGGTAAGGCGTACAGATCAGCGAGCGAACAAAGGAAAGGCGAAGTCGAGAACTTCACTTCCGATCCTGCCAATGAATTGCCCGGATTCTCAGTCGATGCGTCTGTTTTTGAGACCTCAGCCGATGAATATCTGAAAAAGCCTGATCTCAACGAAGAGATCTTCGGCCCGACGACTTTGTTGATAAACGCTGACTCTAAAGAGGAACTGCTCGAGATCGCCCGCAATCTCGAAGGCCAACTAACGGCTTCGATCCACGGTGACGAAGAAGACCTCGCCGAATATGCCGACCTGATCGCGATCCTCGAAACGAAAGCGGGCCGACTGATATTCAACGGCTTCTCAACCGGTGTCGAAGTCTGCCCGGCGATGGTCCACGGCGGCCCGTATCCTGCGACTTCGGATTCGCGTTCGACTGCTGTCGGGTCGCGAGCTATCACTCGATTTGCACGGTTGGTTTGTTTTCAGAATTTCCCCGAGGCGGGTTTGCCGGATGAGTTGAAAGAGGCAAATCCGTTAGGCATTCACCGAATGGTGGATGGTGAATTCGCCAAATGACCCTTACCCGAACCCCATTGCGTTTACGATCTTGACGAATCGCTGATCCGTTCGCAGCGCATCGAACCGCGGCTCTACATTTATCCAGACCATCCGTGGGTCGTGCCCTCGAAAGCATAGCTCGAGCATCCGGATCGCTTCGTCATTCCGCCCAAGATCTGCGTAGGCCATCGCGAGCAGGTATGCGGCATACGTATCCTCAGAGACCTTTTGCTCAAGGCCTCGAAAGATCGCCGTCGATTCATCTGTCCGCCCGCCACGCGCATAGTGAACTGCAAGTCGTGCATCAAGGCTTTGGCTGGACGTTCTTCCACCGTTGATCGCTTTGAGCTGTTCAGCAAGGCGGAAAGCCTCGTCGATGTCACCCGCCCTTTCCAACGCGAGCGATAGGTCTCGGAACCGATCCGATTCTTTTGGGGTCACCGACGCTCGGTATTCGGCAAAAGCGCGGATCTTAGCGTTATCGCGTGTGTAGCCAAGGATCGCCGCATAGTTCGTGATCACGCTGGTCGACAGAGGGTCGATCTCGCGAGCCTTCTCGATCTGCGAGAGCGCGTCATCAAAGCGGCCACGCGTCGTCAGTTGCAGAGCGTACCACTGCCGGGCATTCAAATAGTTCGGGTTCAACTCGATCGCCCGTTTGAAATGGCGTTCCGCCGCATCCCAGTTCCAGTCCTGGATCCTGTATACCCACGCAAGAGAAGTGTGAGCTTCGGCAAGCGTTTCATCGAGATCGAGGGCCTTGCGGGCGTTTATGCGTGCGTTCCGAAACGACTCGTCGCGACTCGATTCGTGCTCGGTCTGCAGCATGTATACGTCCGATAGCCCGCTGTAGGCGAGCGCAAAATTCGGATCAACGGAGATCGCCTTTTCAAATTCCGCCCGGGCTTTTTTAAACCCATCGATATCTCGCTTATCAAAGAAATATCGGCCCCGTAGGTAGCTTTCGTATGCCTCGCGATTGACGGGATAACGCGCCGAGCGTTCGCCGCCTAGCGAGATCCGCAAAGCGCTCGCAACACTTTCGGCAAGACGATCCTGCACTGAGAAGACTTGCTCGGAAGAGTCTTCAAAGGAATCGCTCCAGAGCAAGGTTCCGTCTCTGGCATCAAATAGCCGCGTCGTTATTCGCAGCCGCTCGCCGCTCGACTGAACCGAGCCTTCGAGGACGGCGTCGACTTTTAGTTGGCGACCGAAATCGACGGCCTCCGAATCGCTCTGTTCGAACTTCTCAACGGCCGAAAAGGGCCTCACCACGAACCCACCAGAGCTACCAAGCTTACTAATTAGCTGGTCCGAGATGCCCAATCCTACAAGTCTCGTCTCCGGATCGTCTCCGATCGAGCGGAGCGGGAGCACTGCCAATGATTGGAAGCTTCGACCCGCGATCGACGGAGTTTTGGCCTCGCCGCCGCTGCCGACGCGGGTCCAGATAGCGAAACTCGTTAGTAACAGAACCGCTCCGGCGGCGATCGCGAGAAAGTGCCATCTCACGCCGGCTCGGGCCGTAGAGGCGGGATCAACGGGCCGAGCAACGTCGCCATTCGCCCTTGCTTCGACCGGCTCAGGCCCGACCTCCCGGACCTCAGCGACAAAACGGTATCCGGATTTTGGAACGGTGACGATCGGCGCGCCAGTCTCCCAAGCTCCTGCGGCCAAGGCCTTTCGAATTAGCGAAACGTTGAAGTTAATGTTCCCTTCCTCGACAAAAGTATCTTTCCAGACGCTTTCGAGGATCTCGTCACGCAAGACGGTGCGGCCGGGATTTCGAAGCAGAAGAAGAAGTATCTCGACGGCCTTTGGGCGCATTTGTACCTGCTGTTCACCGTGCCAAAGCCTGAGCTTTTCCGGTTCGAGCCGAAATTCGCCGAATTCGAAGTGATGACCGTTCTGACGACCCATTTTTGCCTGAATTGTAATCTTTTCTAACATCTTTGCAAAGGTTTTCGGCCCGCCGACTCGACCATAATTACCCAAACGATCCCAGCCGTTTCCACGCCTTTTGGAGTTGAATTAATATGAGAGTCTTTTCACGCACGTTGGTCGCTCTGGCGCTTCTAACCTTTTCGTTTGCAAACGCTTCGGCGCAAAGCACCGAATTCAGCTATCAGGGAGCTTTGACCAGTGGTGGAAGCTCCGCGAGCGGCAGTTTCGATTTTGAGTTCGTCTTATTCGACTCGGCCGCTGGTGGAACCCAGCTCGGGCCGACTCTCGCCCGCAGCGGAACGCCCGTCGCAAACGGACTATTTTCCGTCAGCCTCGATTTTGGAAGCGTCTTTACCGGCCCGCAGCGGTTTCTTGAGATCAGAGTAAGGCCCGCGGCCGGCGGGGCGTATACGACGCTTGCTCCGCGGCAGCCTGTGAGTAATTCTCCGTACGCGATCAAAAGCCTCTCGGCTGATACGGCCGCAAACGCAACAACCGCCGGAACTGCTGCCACAGCCGGAACATTCACCGGTAATCTGGCGGGCGATGTTACTGGAACTCAGGTTTCTACCACCGTCGCGAAACTGCAAGGACGTACCGTCGCCGGAACATCACCGTCAAACGGACAGGTGTTGAAGTTCAATTCCACGACAAGTCAATGGGAGCCCGGCACCGACGAAACGGCAACCGCAGGCGGCGGTGGCGGCACGATCACCGGCGTCACTGCCGGAACCGGCCTCTCAGGCGGCGGCTCGAGCGGCAACGTCACCCTCAGCATAGCCAACGGCGGCGTCGGGACCCCGCAGATCGCGGACAATTCGGTCACGACGAGCAAAATACCCGATGGAGCCGCGACAAACGCGAAACTTGGTGACGGATCAGTTTCAACCGCAAAACTCGCAGACGCATCGGTTACGACGCCCAAGCTTGCCGACGGAAGCGTTACAGACGCAAAGATCGTCGGCATTAGCGGTGCAAAAGTAACCGGAGCCGTAGCCAATGCGACAAACGCCGTCAACGCAACGAATGCTACGACCGCAGCGACCGCGACGACTGCCACAACAGCGACGAGTGCGACGAACTTTACCGGCAATCTCGCCGGGGACGTGACCGGGGCTCAAGGCACCACAACCGTTGCTAAGATACAGGGCCGAAATGTTGCCACTACGGCGCCGTCTAACGGCCAGGTGCTCAAATTCAACACTACGACGACTCAATGGGAACCCGCAAATGACGAAACTGCCACAGCAGGCCCCGGCGGAACGATCACGGGCGTTACAGCCGGAACGGGCCTTACGGGCGGCGGCACTTCAGGCTCCGTCGCGCTGAACATCGCCAACGGCGGCGTCAACACGACCCAACTCGCCGACGGATCGGTCACGACCGCAAAGCTCGCAAATTCAAGCGTTACTGATGCCAAGATCGTCGATGTCGCAGGGGCGAAAGTTACCGGCGCGGTCGCCTCGGCGACAAACGCTACTCAACTTGGCGGTGTCGCGGCAAATCAATATCTTCAAACGACCGGAAACGGGGCCGGCCTGACAAACCTCAACGCCTCGAACATCACAACTGGAACCCTTGCCAACGCCCGTATCGGCCAACTACCAACCGCAAACATCGCCGACGGCGCCGTCACCGCGGCGAAGATCCCGACCGGACAGGTCGTCAAAGCCGTAAATGGCCTAAACGATAACATCACGCTCGCGGCCGGTTCGAATGTAACGATCACTCCAAGCGGGAATACATTAACTATCGCCTCGACGCCACCGGCCGTTAACGCCATTCTTAATCAGACTACAGAGCAGGCTGGGGCTAATTTCAACATCAGCGGTTTCGGCAGGATCGGTGGCGGCGCAACGATCGTGCAGAACGCAAGTATAGGCGGTGATCTAACGGTTGGGGCGAACTGCTGCGCTTTTGGTATCGGCAAGCTCACTGTACAGCGAGAGTTTAGCACGACCAACGAACCGGTAATTGAGGCCAAGTCTCTTATTTTTCCCAGCAAGATCGACATCGACGGCAATGGAGGGGCCGCGTTGATCCTCTCAAATTCAGGTGCGGAAGTCTGGCTGCTTTCGACCGGTTCGGCTAGCAACTTCGAAATCTTTGAGCGTAATCCCTCGGTCTCTCGCTTAATCGTTCAGAAAAACACAGGAAATGTCGGCATCGGCACGACGGCCCCGTCCCAGCGACTGCACGTTGTCGGGAACTCACTCTTGGCGGGGAGTGTGAACGTTTCCGACGACACGATCGTTGATGGAGCGATCCTCGCCAACGGCGCCGCTCCGGGCTTTTTTTCGGGTAACCCGGTGGTCGTGAGCAGCGAAAGCACATTCGGCTCGATCGCTTCGATCGGGCGTCCGCTGGCGCTAAATTCGAGCGGAACTCAAAACGTTGGAGTTGCTACAAGCGCCCCGTCTGATCGCCTCGATGTGAATGGTGATATCCGCGTCGGCACAAGTGGTACCAATGGTTGTCTCAAAAATAACGGCGGTGGCACTATCACCGGCACATGCTCATCGGACCTGCGATTCAAAAAGGATGTCTCATACCTTTCCGGCGTTCTTGGCAGTCTGACACAGCTTCGCCCGGCTAACTACTTCTGGCGTAGCGATGAGTTTTCTCACAAACACTTTGGAACAGGACGCGAGACCGGCCTGATAGCACAGGACGTCGAAAAGGTCCTGCCCGAACTCGTCAGCGAAGACGAACACGGCTACAAACAGGTTGATTACTCCAAACTCCCGCTATTGACGATCCAGGCGATCAAGGAACAGCAGTCCGTTATCGACGATCAACGGAAGAAGATCGATGCTCAGGCAGCCGAGATCAGTGCTCTGAAGGCATATCTCTGTTCTAAAGATCCCGCGGCGGCTATCTGTAAGTAAGGAGAACTATTCGCTCTCAAATCCGGAGAGCTTTAGTACGAATTCCGGCACCATCGGCTCGTCAGGTAGTACGAACTCGCGGCCCTTGTCGAGCGTCCAGCGGTGGAGCCATGAGATGCCGGCGGCTCCGACGTAGGTGTCGGGCAAGCGATAGGCTTCGTCTTTGAGGGCGGTTTCCAGATCGACGAACTTGTACCCGCGACGCGTGAACATCGCTGCAAGATCGCCAAAATACTCAGCGTTTATCGAGTTCGCGTGTATCAAGAGGGTCTGCGCCATCTCCCGGCCGAGGGTTTTGACGGACTGACGTTCCCAATAGTCCAGCTTCGCCTCCATGTACGGCACGTATGCGTCGCCGACCTTTTTCATCAACGCCTTATCCCCGCGGTCGCGAACGACGTCATACGCTCTCGCAAAGATGTAGTCGCCGTTGTCATGCGTGATGGGGGCGATCGTGTAGCCGTGTTTCGCGAGGAACTTGGCGAATTCAGCCTTGACCTCCATCGAGCGGCCCGTCTGAAGGAACGGATGGCGAAAATAACGCATCTTCCTTCCCTTCGCGGCCAGCAGCCCTTTGGTTATCGCCTCGCCTTTGAGGATATCGGCCTCGTACTCTGCGCGGTCGATGCGATTGAGGCTGCGATGCGAGAATGAGTGATTTCCGAGGTCCAGACCCGCATCGAGCCACATCCTCAGCAGATCGACTTGCCTCTCGTCGCGTTCGCCGCTAGCGAATAGCTTGTTCTCATTAACAAATCCGATCGCCGGGACGTTGTGTTTCTTTATGTGTGCAAGCAGGTTTTTCGTGAGCTCGCGACGCTGTTCTATGGTCTGCAGCGTCGAGACAACAGGCAGATCGTCGATCGTGACGGCGACGATCCGCTGCCCATAGCAGGTGAACCCTAGAAGAAATATCAAGAAAAATGCAGCCTTCATAATGGACGATCGATGGGGGGTGATAACTCTCTATTTTGCGAACACTTGCGACATATCGGCGAACGATTTGAACTCGAGTGCGTTGCCGCTGGGGTCGTAAAAGAACATCGTCGCTTGTTCGCCGACCTCGCCCTTGAAGCGAACTCGCGGCTCTATAACAAAGTTCACGCCCGCGGAACGCAAACGTTCCGCTAAATTCTCCCATTCGTCCATTGGTAGGATTATCCCGAAGTGCGGCACGGGAACGTCATTGCCGTCAACCGGATTGGTCATCCGCACACCGGCGGACGCAGGATCGAGGTGAGCAACGATCTGATGCCCGTACAGGTCAAAATCGATCCAGTGCTCTGAACTGCGGCCCTCGGGACAGCCGAGAACTCCACCGTAAAACTCACGTGCGGCGTTTAGATCACTGACGGGAAATGCGAAGTGGAATAGTTTGTTCATAGAAACATTTGTGCCAAGTAGGCGATTGTCCACAGATGGACACGGATAAACACGGATGGAAGCTTTGACCAATTGCGATATCTAAAGAACGGCTCGTTTTATCTCGACTCTGGGTCGGCCAAAATTAATGAGCAGTCCAATTCGCAGTCCGGTGGCTTTTAGATAATTGATCGTCTGAGCCTTGTGTGAATCGGTAAGCCCGGACAATGCTTTAATCTCGACGATCAAGACGTCCTCCACCAATATGTCGGCAAGGTAAGTCCCCACGCAATCACCTCTGTAGTTCACTGTGATCGGGTGCTGGGCTACCGCCTTAAGTCCGCAAGCGCGCAATTCCAACAACATTGCATTCTCGTAGATCTTTTCGAGAAATCCGCTTCCGAGTTCATTGCTCACGGTGTATGCACAGCCAATAACTCTCTCGGTCAATCGATTAAGTTTATCCAAACTTGGGTCCGTCCCAATCAACTCACCGAAATCAACGTGTTCTTGGCGGTCGGCGATAGTCATCTCGTATACTGAGTTCTGAGGTCGGGATTTAATTCTTGCTTATCTGTGCTTATCCGTGTCCATCTGTGGACGAAAACATGGTCGAAAACGGCGATAAATTGATCACTGCCCTCGCTGACAGCCTCACGAACGGCACTTTTGTCAAAGCAACACTCGGAAATTATAGAGGCCCGGACGAGCATCTGCAAAAACTTCTGATCCGACCTGTCACGACGCGCAAGGGCGGTCGGCTCTTCTTTCTTTATCGCGGTGACGTTCGCGATACGGCCAAGAATTTTTCTTACGCAGAAGGCATTCGACAGATCACCGAATTGATCGCGGTCGACCGGTTCCGAAGTGCTCACCTTTTTACGACCGAGAACGATTGGCAGTTCGAACTCGGCAAGAAGGGAAAGTCACGGCTGAACATCGCAAAACCGACATTCAAAACTGCTCCCCAACAAAAGCACGACCGAGAAAAGAAGGTGCAAGTCGCACCCGACAGCTTTTACCTACGTTCGCTCGGGATCACCGACGACAACGGACGCGTTCGTGACCGCGAACGCCCGAAATGGAAGCAGATCAACAGGTTCGTAGAGATCCTCGCATCCGTTATCGACCAATCGGAACTAAAAGACCGCGGTTCGCTGCAGATCGTGGATATGGGCTCTGGCAAAGGCTATCTAACCTTTGCCGCCTATGACTTTCTGAAAAATATCCGCGGGATCAATGTAAAGATGACCGGCGTCGACACGCGATCCGAGCTGGTCGATTTGTGCAGCGATGTCGCGTCCGCGGCCGGATTCGACGGACTTGATTTTGCGGTCGGATCGATCGCCGACTTCCCTCTCGAGGCAGCGAACATCGTCATCGCCCTTCACGCCTGCAATACAGCAACCGATGACGCGATCTACAAAGGCATTCGAGCCGGGGCCGAGGTCATCATCGTCTCGCCGTGCTGCCACCAGGAACTCCGGCCGCAGATC
This sequence comes from Acidobacteriota bacterium, assembly GCA_041940165.1. Classification (GTDB taxonomy): domain Bacteria; phylum Acidobacteriota; class Blastocatellia; order Pyrinomonadales; family Pyrinomonadaceae; genus OLB17. Next base: position 20,817 of record JBGTSR010000011.1, on the reverse strand, counting down.
ACGCCGCCGCCGATGCTAAAAGATGTCCTCAAACACGGCGTGATGCTTGAACGGACGGCCGAAATGCTCACGGACTCTCTTAGATCCTTATTGCTCGAACGCGAAGGCTACTCGACAAAGATGATCGAATTTGTCGGCATCGAGGACACGCCGAAGAACAACATGATCGTCGGGACACGCCTTCAGAGCCCGCACGATCCGGAACGCTTTGACCTACAGATAGCATCGATCAAGAACGAATATGGACTGGTAGAACAGCGTCTTGAAACGCTGCTATCCGCCGGCGTCGACTCGGAGGGCCGAAGACTACCCGATCGATGTGATCACTACCCAAGCGAGGAAACCGACCCAGGTTAGAGCAAGCAGTGCCGGAGCCGCGAGGGCGAGAGGTTTTGCGAAGGAGAAGGCGTTGGCTTCCTTGGCCCCGCGAAGGCCGAAGTACTCGTCGACGGTCGCTCGGTATTCGGGTATCCACATGCGCATCCGATCGTGGAGATATGCGCAATAACGCCAGTGATTAAATTGTAGGATCAGCCAAAAGATCGTGAACACGAGGGCCGCGACCGTGATCAGGATCAAGAGCCCGACGGGGCGTTCCTTATTGTAGAGGATCGCAAATGCCGACAGCAGGCCTAGTTCGACCACGGAAAAATAGTTCAGGCGATCGTGAAAAAGCCGCTCCTCGTGCAGTCCGTGCTGCCACAGCCTGTTTATCTCGTCTTCCGATAGCTGTCCGCCCTCGGAGGCATCGTTCTCCATGCCTATATCTAACCACGGATCGCCGCCAGCGAGACGAGAATGCAGAGTGCCGGATGCCCGCGTTAGGGATTGACGCAACATAGCGACGCGAGTATGATTAAAGATTGCGTTTATCGCAAAAGTTCACTCGCTTATACACGGCGAAGGAAGTGAAACTATGAAACAAGAAATTCATCCTAACTACAACGAGATCTCAGTCGTCTGTGCGTGCGGCAGCACGTTTCAGACCCGTTCGACGCTCAAAGACGAGCTTCACATCGAAATTTGTTCGGCCTGCCACCCTTTCTTTACCGGAAAGCAGAAGCTAGTCGATACCGCGGGACGCGTCGACCGCTTTAATAAGCGTTACGCTCGCGGCGCCGCGGCTCAGGCCGAGGCAAAGTAACTGGTCTAGCGCGTGAGGGATTTCACCGACAGATATTAGCAACGACAACCCGACGCCGACCTTGGCCGACCGCTGCACGTGTAGATTTCACGAGCGACAGGCAAAAAGGTCGGCGTCGTTGTATTTACAGCTGCGAACGAACCTATATTGAACATCTATTCCTTTAATTCAGTTATCTAAGGAAAAGTATGAAAAAGAGACCGACACGACTTCTTCGATTCATTCACACCGTCTTCGCCATGGAACGCGACCTGATCGTCGGCGGCCAGGCAGTTATGGAAGGTGTGATGATGCGTACGCCGTCAGCCTACGCGATCGCTTGCCGCCGTCAGGACGGCTCGATCATTACGACCGCTGACACGCTGCCGAAATGGAGCGATACGTACAGATGGCTCAACACGCCCGTGCTCCGCGGCGGTGCGACGCTGATCCAATCGCTGGCGCTCGGCGTAAAGGCGTTGAACTTCTCGGCCCGCATATACGAAGAAGATATCAAGGCCCAGGAAGAGGCTGAAAAGGCGAAAGCAGGCGAAACGCAGCTCGCCTATGTCGAAGGTACCGATGACGAGAACTTTACAAAAGCTCCCGTCAAGGTCGTCATGCCCGAGAACGAAGAGAAGAAAGAAAAAAAGATCGGCCAATCCGCGAGCGCGATCGGGTCGATCATCTTCGCACTTGGCTTCAACATCCTGCTTTTCATCGTCGCTCCGCTTGTCTTGACCAATCTGCTGTTCATCTCGCTCGGTTGGGCACAATCGCCGCTTGTCGCGGCCGACTCAAACTGGTGGCAGACGGCGATGGCTTACGTCTGGAAGATCAAGCTCGATTCGTTCGGTTCCTGGGTCGGTTTTAACCTTATCGACGGGCTGATCAGGATGATCTTTTTTGTGATCATGATCTTCTCGATGTCATTTTTGAAAGACATCCGGCGCGTTTTCGAATACCACGGTGCTGAGCATAAGACGGTATTCGCATGGGAAAAAGGCCTCGACCTGACGCCTGAGAATGCCACGCTACAGAGCCGCCAGCATCCGCGTTGCGGCACGTCGTTCCTGATGGTCGTCATGCTGATCGCGATCGTGCTGTTCTCGGTGATCAACTTCGAAGCGATGTGGCTGAATCTCGTAGTTCGAATCGCGTTGATGCCGCTCGTCGCCGGACTCGCTTACGAGGTTATCCGCTACGCGGCGAAGAAAGAATCGAGCGTGGTCTTTAAGCTCATGACAAAGCCGGGCATCTGGCTGCAGAACATCACGACGCAAGAGCCGGACGAAGAACAGCTCGAAGTCGCTATCCGAGCCCTCGACGAGTCGCTGAAACTTGAACCGCAGCCAGCGTAACAAGAGTTTAACCGCGGAGAAACCGAGACGCAGAGATCGCTTATTTGTTCTTCTTTTCTCTGTGTCTCAGCGTCTCTGCGGTGAAGAAATCATATGTTCGAAAAGTTAGAACAGATCGAAAAGTCCTTCGAGGAATTGACCGAGCAGATCTCGTCGCCCGAGATCATGTCGGACATGAAGGCGTATGCCAAGGCGATGAAGCAGCATCGCACGCTGGGCGAGATCGTCGAAAAATACCGCGAGGTCAAGAAGCTACAGGAAGATCTGCAGGGAGCACGCGATCTGCTCGACCTTGCCGATGACGACGAGATGCGCGAGATGGCCAATCTCGAGATAGCCGAGATCGAAGACAAACTGCCGGATGCCGAAGAAGCACTGAAACTCCTCCTTCTGCCTAAAGATCCGAACGACGAAAAGAACGTGATACTCGAGATCCGTGCCGGAACGGGCGGCGACGAAGCGACGCTGTTTGCGGCCGAAGTCCTGCGAATGTACGCCCGCTATGCCGAGCGTCAGGGCTGGAAGATGGAAGTCATGGAAGCTTCCGACACCGGCGTTGGAGGCATCAAGGAAGCCGTCGCGATGATCGAGGGCGACAGCGTTTACTCAAAAATGCGCTTCGAGTCAGGTGTTCACCGCGTACAGCGTGTGCCGCAGACCGAGACGCAAGGACGTATTCACACGTCGGCGATCACGGTTGCAATTCTGCCTGAGGCCGAAGAGGTCGACGTTCAGATCAACAATAACGACCTGCGTATCGACACGTTCTGCTCGTCCGGTCCGGGCGGACAGTCGGTCAACACGACGTATTCCGCGGTTCGCATTACACACATGCCAACTGGTGTCGTGGTCTCGATGCAGGATGAAAAGTCGCAGATCAAGAACCGAGAAAAAGCGATGCGCGTGCTCCGCGCGAGGCTTCAAGAGATCGAGGAACAGAAGCAGCACGACGCCCAATCGGCCGAACGCAAGTCAATGGTGGGCTCGGGCGACCGCTCGGAAAAGATCCGCACGTACAACTTCAAGGAGAATCGCGTCACCGATCACCGCATCGGCATGACGGTCCACCAACTCGACCTCGTAATGGAAGGTGCACTCGACGAATTCATCGACGCCCTTCGCACCCATTACCAGACCGAGAAGCTCAACGCCGAAGCCGTAGCGGCGTGACCTGCCCGTTGTTTTATTGCGGGTTTTATCTTAGATTGCTGATATGAGGACCGGAGACGATATCCTAAGATTACTTTCCGAAAAAAGCTCCGCGATCCGTCGGTTTGGGGTCAAGCAGATCGGCATTTTTGGCTCGTTCGCTCGCGGAGAACAAAAGGCGAATAGTGACGTCGACGTTCTGGTCGAGATGGATCGGTCGACGTTTGACGCGTATATGAACCTCCTGTTCTTTCTCGAAGAATTGCTTGAGAGAAAGGTCGATCTGGTGGAAAAGAAAACGATCAAACCGATCATCCGGGATCGAGTCCTTAGAGAAACAGTCTATGTCGCGGATCTCTAGCCTTTATCTTGCCGATATTGCGGAATCCTGCGAGCGAATTCATCGGTACATCGACGGAGTCGAGTTTGATGACTTCATCCTCGATGAAATGCGAGTCGACGCCGTAGCACGCAACCTGGAAATAATTGGCGAGGCGGTCAAGAACGTACCAGTCGAGATAAGGCAATTGCGGCCGGAGATCGAATGGAAAAAGATCGCTCGATTTCGTGACATAATCGCTCATCATTATTTTAAGATCGACTACGAACGCGTTTGGGACATCGCTCGAAACAAAGTTTCTGACCTGCGGTCTGCTGCACGAGAAATGCTTGAAGTAACTGCCGCTCGCGAAGGCCTCGACAATCCCGAATAATGCCGCCACCCACACGTCTATACCTCATTCGTCACGGACAATCGGCGGGCAACGCCGAAGGGCGTTTTGGCGGCCACGGGCCGACGCCGCTGTCGGATCTCGGACGTGAACAGGCGGAGAAGACGGCGAATGCCCTGGCTCGCGAAGGCATCGACGTGATCTATTCGAGCGATCTCGATCGCGCGGTACAGACGGCTGAACCGCTTGCGAAGTTACTGGACATACCCGTCCACCAGTCGAAAGCATTTCGCGAACGCCATGTCGGCGTGCTCGAAGGACTGACATTTGACGAATCGAAAGAGCGTCACCCGAACGACTACTACGCCCTGATCAACCGCAACGTAAATCACGTTATCACCGAAGGCGAGAGCTATCGGCATCTGCTTCGGCGAGGCACTAACGAACTTCGCGGCATACTGCGAAACCACAAGCATCAGCGGATCGCGATCTTTTCTCACACGGGTGCGATCTGTTTTTTGACGCTGCATCTTATGGGTGCTATCCATCGTGGCACGAAAACGACGCCGTGGCTGATCACATCGAACTGTGGCATCAACCGGTTCGAATTTCGCGGCCCGCGAAACGTGCGGGTCCTTGCTATCAATGACACTCGTCACCTGATCGAAACGACCGGCGAGGACGCATTCGCGGCAAGATAAGCGTCGCCTTGGGTTTCGTTCGCTTCCTCTGCTATTTTCTCTTCATGCATTCTTATCGTTTCGCTCGCGTTCGCGGCTTCGTCCTGCTCTTGCCTCTAGTTCTCGTCACGACTGCGCTGTCTCAAACGAGTTCGTACAAGCCGGCCGTATTTACCGACCCTGACCGGCTCGAAAAGATCAAGAAGACATTCCCCGAGATCGACAGGATCTACAAGGAGCACGCCGAGCGAAATCATTATCCCGGCTACGCTTTCGGCATCGTGCTCGAAGGAAAACTCGTCTATTCGGGCACAGGCGGTTTTACCGACCTTGAAAAGAAAACGCCCGTGACGACGTCTTCGCTGTTCCGCATCGCGTCGATGAGCAAGAGTGTTACTGCGATGGCGATACTCAAGCTCCGCGACGACGGCAAGCTGAAGCTAGACGATCCGGCCGAACTCTACGTGCCGGAAATGAAGAAGCTGAAATATCTTACGGCTGATTCGCCGCGCATCACGATCCGCGATCTGATGACCCACGGCGCCGGATTTCCCGAGGACAATCCGTGGGGCGACCGCCAACTCGCCGACACGAACAAGGAGCTTTCGGAACTACTCGAAAAGCAGATCTACTTCTCAAACCCGCCCGGCATCGCATACGAATACGCCAACCTCGGTTTTGCTCTTCTTGGCCGGATCATCACTCAGGTTTCCGGCAAGCCGTATCAGCAGTACATTCGCGAGAATATCTGGCGGCCGCTCGGCATGAGCACGTCGGAGTGGGAATATCGAAACGTCGCTCCTGACAAGCTCGCCCGCGGCTATCGCTGGCTCAACGAGAAATGGGTCGACGAACCGCTGCTTCCCGATACGCCCGACGGTTCGTGGGGAGCGATGGGCAGCATGATCTCGTCGATCGACGAATTCAGCCGCTATATCGCTCTGCACTCGTCTGCGTGGCCGCCGTCGAATGCTCCTGAAACGGGGCCGGTTAAGCGAGCTTCGATCCGCGAGATGCATCATCCGTGGCGTTTCTCAGGGATGAACCCCAACTTCACGTATCCGGGCGGCCGCGTTTGTGCGAGCACGACTGCCTACGGCTATGGCCTGGCGTGGCAGCGTGACTGCGAGGGCCGCGTGATACTCGGCCACGGCGGCGGACTGCCGGGATTCGGAAGCCATTGGCGTGTTTTGCCGGATTACGGACTTGGCATCGTCTCGTTTGCCAACGTGACCTACGCCGGAACGAGCACAGTGAACCTTCAGGTACTCGACCTTCTGATCCGCGAGGGCGGCCTCAAACCGCGTCAGCTTCCCGTCTCCGACATTCTTGCAAAGAGAAAGGCCGATCTTCTCAAAGTGATCCCGTCGTGGGAGAATGCGGAAAAAAGTGGCATCTTTGCCGAAAATTTCTTCCCTGACAACCCGATCGATATCCTCAAGAAACGTTATGCCGACCTATGGGCAAAGGCGGGAAATATCGTAAAGATCGGCGAGATGGTTCCGGACAATCAGCTCCGCGGCCGCTTCCTGATCGAGGGCGAGAACGCGAATATCGAGGTGTTCTTTACGCTCAGCCCGGAGAATCCGCCGCTGATTCAGCAGCTCGTCGCTCGTGAGGTGGCGAAAAGATAGGTGCCGACACGCAGCCACGCCTTTCCTCTTGACACGGAAAGTCCGGCAGGAATATGCTCGCGAGTAAATGGACTTCTACTTCCTGCTCTTTTCGCTTTTCTTCCCGCGGATCGTGATGTTGGTCTATATCCTCGCGTTTCCGGCGAGTTTCCCCGCCAATGTAGTTCCGCAATGGGCTGATATTCTGCTCGGCGTTTTCTTTCCGCGCATTCTGATATTGATCTATATCTATCAGAACATGGGTTATGAGAATATCTGGTTTGTCGCCCATCTGGTGGTTGCGGTACTCGCCTATCTCGGCGGTTCGCGCGAGACGCGCCGTCGGACGCGACGCCCGGCGGAATAGCGAAACCATCGCCGCACGTTCGCGTAATAACAATTCAATCTTATGAGGCTTCGCCGGATCGATCTATTTCTCCGTCTTGCGTTAATTGTATCGCTGGTTGCCGTCTCAGCTCTGGCTCAAGCCTCGTCCAACGATCTATCGCGGCGGGTCGAGATCATCCGCACAGAGAAAGGCGTGCCGCACATTCGGGCCGAGGACCTGCGTTCCGCGGGTTACGCTCTCGCGTGGCTCCAACTCGAAGATTACGGCACCACAACGGCGATGAATCTGCTGCGTGCGAGCGGCCGTGCCGGGCGGATTCTCGGCTACGAAGCTCTCGAAGGTGACTTCGTGTATAGGCGATTTCGCGAACTTCACCTAAAGAATTACGAAAAACTCGATAAAGAAACGCGCGATATCTATGACGGATTTGCCGCGGGCGTTAATCGCTATATCGAGTTGAATCCGGCGGATTTCCCCACTGGAATGCCGACCGATCTTACGGCCAGGGACGTTTCCTGTCTCGAGATCGTCGCACCCAACTCCCGCAAGGTCCGCGACCTCATCGCAAAAGTCAGTCCGACTCCCGCTCCGCCTCGGCCGGCGCAGGCTGACGAACCGAACGATGAAGGCTCGGGCCCCGACGACGGCTCAAATTCGTGGGCATTTGCTCCTTCGCGGACAAAATCCGGGAAAGCGATCCTGCTCCGAAATCCGCACCTTCAGTGGAACGCAGGCTATTACGAAGCTCACATGACCGTTCCCGGCGTGATCGACTTTTACGGTGATTTCCGGATCGGCGGGCCGTTCGCGGTGATTGGGGGATTCAATAAAGACCTCGGTTTCTCGACGACCAACAACTCGCAGGACCTCGATCAGTTTTACGCCCTCGACGTCGATCCCGCAAAGGCTGATCACTACCTATTTGACGGAGGTTCCGTTCCACTAAAACGCGAACTTATCACCGCTGAGTTCAAGAATGGCAAAGGCATATCGAGCGAGACCCGCGAGTTTTGGTCGACGCCGCTCGGCCCCGTCGTCCACCGTGCTAACGGCAAGATCTATATCATCAAATATGCGGGCTACGGCGAAAATCGTGCGGGCGAGCAGTTCCTGAGAATGATGCGGGCCAAGAACTTTAACGAATGGCAAGGCGCGATGAAGATGCGTGCCCGTCTGACGTCAAATTTCACGTATGCCGACCGAGCGGGCAACATCCACATGGTATGGAATGCGGCTCTGCCAAAACTCCCCCATGCGCCGACCGACGAAACGATGGCACTGGAAGCAAAGAAAACGGCGGATGTTTGGACCGAATACGTACCTTACGATTCCCTTCCACAGTTCTTTAATCCGCCGGGCGGCTACATTCATAACGAAAACAGCTCGCCGCATTACACCAATATGCGCGACCCGGTCGACACGAAGAACGCCTTCCCCAACTTCGAGGAACCGCGTCTCTCGCTTCGCAGCCAGCTCGCTATTCAGTTGATCGACAACGACGAGAAATACAGCCTCGAAGACGTCGTCAAGCTCAAACACAATTACCGCATGCTGGTCGCCGATCGCGTGAAATCTGACCTGATCGCCGCCGTCCGTGCCGCAGATCCGAACGCCGAAGCGACCGCCGCTCTAAGCCTACTCGAACGCTGGGATAACACAGCCTCGCACGAAAGTCGCGGTTCGGTGCTATTTCAGGCTTGGTGGACGCACTATTCCGGAATTCGTCCGCCCGAACGCACGCAGCCGTTCCCCGAGGCCGAACGCTTTGCAAAGGTCTGGACCATTGCCGATCCTCTAAAGACGCCGAGCGGCCTTGCTGACAAAAAACGAGCGGTCGATTCATTCCTTTGGGCGATCGCCGATGTAAAGAAGCGGTACGGATCGATCGATGTTGCGTGGGGCGATGTATATCGCGTTCGCCGCGGCAGCGTCGACGCACCCGTTGGCGGCTGCGGGAACGACACAGGCTGCTTCAGGATCCTGAGTTTTACACGTGATCGCGACGGAAAGATGGCGGCTTCGAGCGGTGACGGATGGGTCTTTGCGGTCGAATTCGGCGACGTGCCGCGGGCTTACTCCGTGCTTGCATACGGCCAAAGCCGCTTGCCGTCATCGCCGTACTACGCTGATCAGGCCGAGATGTTCGCCAAAGGCGAGATGAAAAAGGTCGCCTTCACAGCCGCAGACGTCGACGCGGGAGCGATCAAGCGATACCGCCCCGGCGAAAAGCGATAGAATTATCCGCCTCGGCCGTTACGGATCCTTTCGAGCAGAGCATGTCGTTCGACGATAGTCGGATGTTCGTCCCCAAGTTGGTCGGCTGACGTTTTGAGGCTCTCGTTCAGAAAGCTTTCAGCTTCGTCGAATTTCTTCTGCTCGAATAGGTTTTTCGCTAAAGATGCCCGCATATCGCTGAGGTCGCCGCTCGTCGGCTTCACGCTTTTCGCAAGGTGGGCTTCAGCCTCGCGAAGCTGCTCCTCGCCAAGTGCCAGGCGGCCCGTCGCGGTGTAGATCTGTCCCAACAAGCCCTTGGAATAGTCGAGCAGGAAGTGGCCCTTAGGGAAGAGCCGCTTCTGCAGCTCAATGGTCTCGCTAATGATCCGCTCGGCCTCCTCGGTCTTTCCCTGCTTAAACTTCCCGCTCGCCTGGTGGTACATCACCGACGAAACGTAGGCGTTCTCAGCCCCAACGGTCGAGGTAAAGATCTCTTTGGCTTCGGCGAGTCGCTGCTCGGCTTCATCGTATCGCCCAAGCTTTATGAGCAGCCCGCCGAGATGGTACAGCGGCCCACCGCCCTCAAATTTCTTCTCGTTACCGACGTTCTTGAACTCCACGAGTGACTTTTCGAGTGCCTCGATCGCCTCTTCCGTTCTGCCGTTTCGGCCGAGGATCATCCCGAGGTTCGTATAAACGATCGGGATCATGTAGCGGTCTTTGCCCTCAAGCAACTCGCCGTGAAGGAGGCTCTCGCGGTTTACTTCTTCGGCAGCGTGGTAATTTCCATTGAGCGAATGGACGTTCCCTAGATCAGTGAGCGCGATGGCCAGCCACTTGGCCTGCGAAGGATCATTGGCAATGACAGGGCGAAAATAGGCTATGGCCTCGTTATAGAGCTTTTCGGACTCGGCCGGCTTGCCGAGGAAATACATCGTATCGCCGAGTATCACCGACGTCTGCATCTCGCGCAGGCCGCCGGCCCCGTCGACCTCGCGAAACTTCTCAACCGCCAATCGCAAGAGCTTCTCCGCTTTATCGTATTGACCTTGGCTCACATATGTCTGCCCGAGCGTGCTCGCGACCTCGCCATAGATCTCCGGCTCGTTTCCGAGATCGCTGTCGAGATTACGCACGGCTTCGTCGAGTGCGTCGGCAACGGTCGCTTTACGATTCTGCTCGGGATTGGACGAAAGCCAGCCGGGATTTGAGAAATTGAGGACCTTCTGTAGATAAGCGTTGGTCTTTTCCGCCCGCGAAGCGGCGTGTCTGGCCCGAGCACTCTCGGCCTGAGCGATCCGCGCCTGCCAGATCGTCGCAGCCAATCCGGATATCACCGCTCCGAAAAGCATAGCGACAGCGATGACCGCGACCTTATTGCGTTTGAAGAACTTCTCGGCCCGATAAGAGAATGTATTTGGCCGCGCCGATACCGGCAACCCGGCGAGATGTCGTCTAATATCCTGCGAGAGGTTCTCGACCGACGCGTATCGCCGTTCCGGCTCTTTGCGAAGTGCTTTCAGGACGATGTTATCGAGGTCGCCGCGAATACTTTGCGAGTTCACGCCGAGGGCATCTGGCAAAGTATCAGCCGCACGGGCAGGCTTTGTTCGTTCGGCATCGCTGCTGCCGTCGTCGCCAGACCTCCAGTCCGCGTGTCGAACTGCAACTGACGGCGGCCTCATGGCCATCGTCGACGGGAGCGGTGGTTCGTCCTCGGCCACCGCCTTGTAGATCGCGGCGAGATCGCCTTCCTTTTCCTCAAACGGTCTGTGCCCACTCAGCAGTTCGTAAAGGATCACACCGAGGCTGTAGACGTCGGCCGCCGTCGTCACGGCCCGTCCCTGAAGCTGCTCCGGCGAGGCGTAGCTCGGCGTCATCAGCCCCATTTTCGTAACGGTTGCGGCATCAACGGCCTTGAGATCCTCCGATAGGATCTTGGAAATGCCGAAATCGAGAAGCTTTGGCGTACCGTCAGACGTTACGAGGATATTCGACGGCTTGAGATCGCGATGAACGATCAGGTTGCGGTGAGCGATATCGACCGCCTTGCAGACCTTTCGAAAAAGTTCGAGCCGGGCTACTTTATCGAGTTCGTGAGCCGCGCAGTATTCAGTGATCGGAACTCCGTCGATATACTCGAGAGCAATGTACGGAACATTGTCGGCGGTCGTGCCGGCGTCTAGTAGGCGAGCGATATTCGGATGATTGAGCGAGGCGTGGATCTCACGCTCGTGGGCAAAGCGGCGGCGAAATGCGGATGTGTTCAGCCCATGTTTTAGGACCTTCAATGCGACGAGCTGTTCAAACTCGCCGTCAGCACGCTCGGCCAGATAGACCGCTCCCATACCGCCGTAGCCGAGTTCGCGAATGATCCTGTAGGATCCGAATTCCTGTCCTGCCACGGCCTCATCGTCGCCTTCGTCCGAAAGATAATCGCGGGCCAGTTCCACTGCCGAACCTTCCATCAGTCGCTCGGCGCCGTCTTCAAGTTTGAGCAGCGAATCGACCTCTTCGCGGATCTCGGGCTTCAGATCGAGCCCATCGAGATACTCGCGACGCTGTGACTCATCGAGTTCAAGACACTCAAGCAGTATGTTGCTAACATTTGCCCAGGAATTTTCTTTCATTGATCTGGGGGGCGTCCGCGGCCCGCTACCAGTAGAAGCGCGATCAAGCGCGGAAAAGCGACAAAAAATATCTGAGCGGCTTCAGACGTTGCTGCCGAGTTCGCGATAAAGCCAAAATTTAGAGGCTTTCCAGAGGCGGATCACGGTACGCTCTGACAACTCCAGAGCCTCGGCGATCTCGGCATTGCTTAGCCCGCCAAAGAACCGCATCTCAACGACCGCTGCTTGTTTTTCGTCGATAAGTGCGAGTTTGTCGAGGGCTTCGTCGAGAGCCACCATCGACCGCGATCGCTGTTCGATCGGCAGTTGTACGTCATCGACCGAAAGGTGGATCTGTCCGCCACCGCGCTTATCGGCGGCGTGTTTGCGGGCATGCTCGATCAGGATCTGACGCATCATCTTTGATGCGATCGCATAAAAATGCCCGCGATCCTGCCAATCGACACCGCTCGTTTTGCTTAAGCTGAGAAATGCCTCGTGGACGAGCGCGGTCGGCTGCAGCGTGTGCCCCGCGCGCTCGCGCGCCATGAAATACCTCGCCCGCCGCTTTAGCTCGTCATACACGAACGGCAGCAACCTGTCTTTCGCTTCCCGGTCGCCCCCGTTCCATGCGTTAAGGATCTCAGTGATCTGCGACGCAGCCGCCTTGTCCATATAAGCTTTTTGCTACTGTTTTCGGCATTTTACACGATTTGGAGCCCGCGAAAAAAATTGAGAGGGATTCTTGTCACTTTTCCGCCGCCGATCGCGCATGTATCGATAACGAAAATGAATGAATCGACCGGAGGCGAGGATTCCCAATGAAAAAGACAAAACTCTCAATGATCAAAAGACACATCTCGAAAGCCAGGCTTATTGTGCTGCTAACGGTGCTGGCGACCGGCTTTGCGAGCCTTGGCTTAATTAAGCACAGCTCCGCAAGTGCGGAAACGGTCGACACCGCAGGGCCTTGTACACTCGCATGGCAGCCTATCGCAAGTACGAACAGGCCGAGAAATATAGCCTCGCTCGTTTACTATCCGTCTAACGGCAAGTTTTATTTGATCGGCGGGACAACAACGGGCGGCGCCGGCCCGCTGCCGGTTGAGGAATACGACCCGGTCGCAAATACGTGGTCCGATAAGGCGTTATCGATAACCGGAAATGGGGCGACGCTTCTAGGCGGTCTCATCTACGTTCTAGGAGAACAGAACCTGAACGAGCGCGCCTTTGGCCAGTACAACCCAGTGACCGACACATTCACACCTCTGACGCCGATGCCGGCCGGAGGAAGCTCCGGCCAGATCGTTGCGCACGGTTCGAAGATCTATGCAGCGAGCAATACGAGCTTTGGCGTACGGATGCTCAGCTATGATCCCGGGACTGGGACGTGGACGACCCCGGCCAACTCGACGAATATTGGGGGAAACGCTCCGCTCGTCTCCGACGAGACGTTGATCTATAACTACGGCGGCACGCTGGGCCCTCCGCCGTTGCTTTTCACGCTGAGGCGTTATGATCCGCCGACCGACATGTGGAGTCCGGCTAACCAAGGGCCTTCCATGCAGCAGTCGCGGGCCAGCCATGGCGGATACTGGGACGGCTCTCGGATATGGGCGGTATCCGGGAATGGTACGGGCGGACGCCTCCCGACGACCGAGAGCTGGCTGCCCGGTTCAGCGGCCTGGATCTCGGGGCCAGCGGTGAACTTCCCCGCTGCCTCTTTCGGCATCGCCTATGGCAACGGGATCGCCGTAAAGGCTGGAGGAAGCACCTTTACTACGGCCACGGTACCGATCGACTCGGCAGAAAGGTTGGACTGCCTCTCCGGCCCAACGCCGACCCCGACGCCAACGCCGGTACCGTCGCCCACACCGACTGCTGCACCAAGTCCGACACCGACTGTGGCCCCAAGCCCGACGCCGACTGTGGCCCCAAGCCCGACGCCGACTGTCGCGCCGAGTCCGACGCCTACGGTAATTCCGTCGCCGACGCCGACTGTTGCTCCAAGTCCAACCCCGACTGTTGCTCCGAGTCCGACACCGACCGTCGCGCCAAGTCCGACGCCTACGGTCGCTCCAAGTCCGACGCCAACGCCGGGTGGTTCGAGGAACATCCGTGTGATCAATGCCGCGGGGAATCCCGGCGGAACGGTGACGGTTCCGATCGTGATCGACGCGTTTGGGAATGAGTCTTCGACGAGCTTCTCGGTCGTCAGGGCGAATACGGCCGGCAACGCTCCTGACGCGATGGACGTGCTGACGAATCCGGTCGTTACGATCGGAAGCGGCGTTCCGGCGGGCTCGAATCTAGGCACGAATCTCAACCAGGCTCCGGGAAGCGTGGGAATTCTCGTCGATTCGACGAACACCTACGCGGCGGGCACTCGTGAGATCGTCAGGATCACGTACAACATCCCGGCGAACGCACCGCTCGGGCTGTACGCGATCACGTTCTCTTCGACGCCCACGGTTCAGAGCGTCTCGAACGCGGCCGGGGCCTTGCTCCCGACGAACTACGTCGCGGGCTTCGTCCAGGTCGGAGCGACCGCTGCAGGAGTCGAGGTCTCGGGCCGAGTCCTGACGCCCGACGGCCGCGGCATCCGCAACGCCGTCGTAGTGATGACCGATGCTAACGGAACGCTGCGATACGCAACGACCGGATCATTCGGGCACTATCGTTTCGAAGACGTCGAGGCGGGCTCGGCGATCATCATCGGCGTCCAGTCGAAGCGCTTCCGCTTCGCACCGAGACTGATGTCGATCACCGATAGCGTCGACAACATCGACTTCGTCGCATTGGAATAAACACTAAGCTCCAATTCGACCATTCGGGGCGGCTCGCTAAATGCGAGCCGCTTTTTTTGGTTCTCGTCGCAATCGGTCAGCAAAACGATGCCGATAGAAAAATTCTTGTCACTTTTCCGCCGCCGTTCGCGCATACACCGATAACAGGAAAAGAAAACCGACCGGAGGCGAGAATTCGCGATGACCAAGCAAAACCTATCTATGATGTTCAAGAATGCGGCAAAAGGGCGTGTATTGTTCCTACTCGCAATGGCGATCGGCCTGATCGTTTTGTTCGTAGGCCTAAGCTCAGAAAGAACTCAAGCCTCTGCAGAAAAGGCTCCGTCGGGGATCCCGAGCGCCGAAACGGCGGCGTTCATGGACAAACTGCGCTCGACTCTCGCCGATCCAGATGATGGGCCGCTGGCCACCCTTGCCACCTTTACGGTCACGAACACAAACGACAGCGGGGCAGGCAGTCTTCGTGATGCGATCGCACAGGCGAACGCCTCGGCTGCGGACGACTTGATCACATTCGATCCCGTCACATTTGCTACCGCGAAGACAATCACGCTCACCACCGGCGAGATCGCCGTGGACAACAATGGCACGTTGACAATTGACGGCCCCGGCCGGGATCTGCTGACGATCAGCGGCAATAACGCATCCAGAATGTTTTTCGTTAATGGAGGAGCCGTTCTTACTATCAAGGATCTTTCTTTGAAGAACGGAAACGGCGTTGGCGCGGTCTGCACTTCTAATCCGAACGTCACGGGCGGAGGTGTGATGTGTAACCGGGGCAACGTCGAATTCGATAACGTCGAAATGGGCATGAACTCTACCACGGAGTCGGGCGGAGCCGTATATTCTCACTCGCTTGCTCCCGCAAGTCCTTTGCCGACGGTGCTGGTCAAGAATTCGACCGTTAGCGACAATACTGCAGCCAAGGCCGGAGGGGCGTTCTCGCGCGCCGGCGTCACCGTCGAAGACTCCGTACTCAGCAATAATATCGCCGGTCTTGACGGCGGTGCGATCGACTCCGATACCGTTAATCTTTTGCGGTCGTCGGTGTCTGGAAACCGCGGAGGCCAGTTCGGCGGCGGAATTCGGATGACGAGCGGCACAATCGATCGGTCTATCATCTCTCAAAATTCCGTATCTGGCTCGGGAACCGTCGCCGGTGGCGCGGCGATGCTTGGAACCGTTACCATCGTTGACTCGACAATTAGCGGTAATTCAGGATTTGGCGGAATCTACGTCTTCAGCTTGGGCAATGTGACCGCCGAGCGCTCGACGTTTTCTCAAAATACGGACACCGCGATCGTAAACACGGGCACTCTGAACCTTAAGAATTCGACAATAAGCAACAATATCGACAGCAGTTCGGCCGGCATTCGGAATTCTTCAGGAACGCTGACCGTCGACAGCTCAACGATCACCCAGAACTATTCGTTGAGCGGAAGCTGCAGTTCCTGTGCTGCAGGTATCCTGATTACCACGAACCTCGGGCCAGCGCCGACGACGCTCACGAATTCGATCGTCGCGGGCAATTCCGTTAGCAGTTCTTCGGGTTCCGCCGATATCAAAGGGGCGATCGTAGCAACGAGTTCATACAACTTGATCGGCACCGGCTTTGGAATGACCGGTATAACCAGCGGCACCAATGGTAACCAGATCGGCACCAACGGCTCGCCGATCAATCCGATTCTCGGGCCGCTACAGAATAATGGCGGCCAGACCGCAACCCACGCGCTAATGATCGGTTCACCGGCCATAGATAAAGGAAATACGGCGCTCAGTAACGATCAACGGCTGCTTGCGCGCCCGTTCAACGACCCGGGAATTATGCCTGCCGCAGGCGGAAATGATTCTGACATCGGCGCGTTCGAACGCCAGGCTATCGAGGTTACGCCGACCCCGACTCCGACGCCTACACCGACTGCTTCGCCTACACCGCCGGGATGCGGCGTTCTCCTTTATGGCGTGAGCAACGGCTTTGGCGATCCGTCCAATAACCAGATATACAGGATCGATCCTACGACAGCGGCGATCGCGTATCCGGCGCAGATCACGCTTCCTGGTTACTTCGTTACGAACACCCTCGCTCTGGCCGCTCGCCCCTCTGACGGAGTTCTCTTCGCGATCGTGCAGACGGCTCCCGGCGGAAATTCTGCTCGCCGGCTAGTTACCCTCGATCGGAATACCGGCGTCGCGACCGACGTCGGCAACATGGGCGACTCATTCTCAGACCTTGCATTCCGCTCGGATGGAACCCTTTGGGCGGTAACTGGAGACGGTGCAACCAATCCCGAACGGCTATATACAGTAAATACGATTACAGGTGCGACGACGCTAGCATTTGCTCTCGGAAATGGCGAGGACGGGGAGACGATCGAATTCCATTCTAATGGTGGACTTTATCACTCTTCAGGTGGCGACCCCGCTATTTTTGAAAGTGTTAATGTCGACAGTCAGGTAGTTACCCCCATCGGATCGTCAACTATCGAAATGACCGCCATGGGCCAATCGCCGGTCAATTCAGCTCTCTACGGATCTGATTACGAAAATTCTCTTTTCACGATCAATATCGCAACCGGTGTCAGAACAAACATCGCAACGATCGACGCCCAGAGCCTCAACCGCGGCTTGGCGTTCGTGAACGTCTCATGCACCGGCCCGACGCCGACCCCGACACCCACCGTCGCGCCAAGCCCGACTCCGACGGTCGCGCCACCGACCGGCGGCGGATTTCTCTACACGCTCAATCAGGTCTCTGGCGGTGCCAATCAGATCTACGGTTATCACGTCGACGAGACCACCGGTGCGCTGACGCAGCTGGCCGGATTCCCTGTTCCGACCGGCGGCGAAGGCTTCACTTTCGAAGGAGCAGAGATGCTCACTATCGATAAGACCAATCGCCGGCTTTACGCGATCAACGAACTTTCGAACACGGTGAGCGCGTTCTCGATCGATGGCCCAACGGGCGCCCTGACGGCGATGCCGTTCAGCCCGATCCCGATTCCGTCGACTGGAATCATCGGGACTTTAGCGGTACATCCCTCCGGTTCGCCATTGATCGTCGGCATCTACAGCAACGCTGACATTTTCAGCTTTAACATCACTCCAACCACCGCGACTCAGGTCGTGGGAAGTCCTTTCGATACGGACGTTCTGACCTTCACGTCTACTTTCAGTCCTGACGGCGCCTACTACTACACTGGCGGCGATTTCGACGGCGGTGCGGCAGGTTTCAGCGTGAATGCGACGACGGGTGTTCCGACGAATATCGGCCCAATGGCCCTGGGCAACGGAGAGCCAGTGGGATTTGCCCTGGACAATGTCGGACGGTTTTTCACTGCCTACGACATGAGCAACACCAACCCGGATCGCGTACGCGCATTTCGTTTTACCAACGGCCTACCGACGACGAACGGCGTAACTGTCGTTAACACCCTTCAGGCCTCGTCCGACGGGGTCCTGAGCCCGAACGGCGCGTTCTACTATATAGCTGACCGCGGTGGTAATCAGGTCGGTGCATACGCGGTCGGTTCAGGCACGAGTACGGCGTTGACGGCCGTCTCAGGCCAACCTTTCGCCTCAGCCGGAACCGGAACGACCAGCGGAACTACGTCATTAGTATTTAGTGGAAACGGAAATTACCTCTTTGCGTCAAACGCCTTCAGCCGAAACCTCACGACATATACTGCCAATCCGACCACGGGCGTTCTTTCAGTTCTAAACGTGCAGCCGACGAACACACTTGGGACGAGCGGAAATATTGCAGGCATAGACTATATCGCGTTCGCTGCAGGCGGCCCGGGCCCAAGCCCAACCCCCGTGGCTACGCCGACACCAACTCCGACTCCAACGCCAAGTCCGAGTCCGAGTCCTTCACCGAGTCCGAGTCCAGTTGCGACGCCGACGCCTACCCCTAGTCCGTCTCCAAGTGCTAGCCCAAGTCCGTCTCCGAGTCCTAGTCCCTCGGGCGTTACGCTAGGGATCTATCCGCCCACTACGGTCGCGCAAAGTGACAACATCACGATCACGCCGAGTGCAGCACCTACGAATGCGACGCGGATCATTGTCTCGGCTCCGACGAGCTTCATCGGCGAGCTAGAGGCCGATCCGACCACTGGTATCGTGCGCGTGACAAATGCGGCTCTTGCCAACATCACGCCGGGCACTTATCCGGTAACGGTAAAAGCGACCGGCACGAGCGGAATGGCCACAGCCAATTTTAACCTCACCGTAACCATCCCGATACCATGCAGCGGCGTGAACTTCAGTGCTCTTGTGAGTTACGGAACGGACCGCTTCCCGAACGATCCGACGATCGGCGATTTCAATCGTGACGGCATCCAAGACATCTTTACGATCAACACGCAGTTTGGTACGGGTTCGGTTCTCTTGGGCAATGGTGATGGGACCTTCGCGGCCGCGGTGAACTATAATGTTTCAAGCGATCCCTTTTCGATAGCTGTCGGAGATCTGAATGGCGACGGCATACAGGACTTGGCGATCGCTAAAGAACAGAGCGCCGTTGGCATCCTACTCGGTAATGGCGACGGCACGTTTGGCGCCAGGGTCGGGTATTTTGCCAACGCCAGACCAGTTTCCGTCGCGATCGCTGATATCGACGGCGACGGCGACAATGACCTGATTACGGCAAACGTCAACTCGGACGACCTGTCATTCATTGCAAACAATGGCGACGGAACATTCGTACTCCCTGTCAAGTTCCCCACTGACAACGCCCCGACTTCCGTTGTAATAGGTGACTTCAACGGCGACGGTAAGCACGACCTAGCTGCAACGAACTCTACCTCGCAGAATCTGTCGGTCCTGATCGGCAACGGGAATGGAACCTTCATGCCGGCGGCAAACTATCCAATGGGCGCTGCGCTCGATGAGATCCAAATCGGTGATCTAAATGGTGATGGCATTCAGGACCTTACCGCCGTGGACTCGGCAGCTGACGTGGTCACCGTCATGCTCGGGAACGGGGATGGAACATTCGCGGCACGCGTGAATTACGCCGCTGGAGATCAGCCGGAATCCGTGGAGGTCGGCGATCTCAACGGCGATGGTTTTCAGGACCTCGTTGCTGAGAATTACGAGAGCGATAACGTATCGATCCTGCTCGGTAATGGAAATGGGACGTTTGCGGCGGCAGTCAATATCCCGGCGGGCGACGGACTTCGAGGCCTCGCGATCGGGGACTTCGATGGCGACGGCGATCAGGATATAGCAGCGACCAGCCGTTTATCCCACAGTGTGTCGATCCTACGGCAAAACTGTAACCCGCCAACACCGACACCAACACCGACGCCGAGTCCAAGTCCGAGTCCGTCGCCGGTGGCAACACCTACTCCGACGCCGACACCGACACCGACTCCGACGCCAAGTCCGAGTCCGTCTCCAAGTCCGAGTCCGAGTGCTTCGCCGAGTCCGTCGCCTAGTCCGACGCCGAGCGGGTTGACGCTGTTCATTACGGATGTGACTGGAAATGAGGGAGATGCGGGATTGAAGGCGTTCTCTTTTGACGTGATCTTGTCGGCTCGTCCGCCTGTAGGGACGACGGTTTCGATCAACTACGCGACCGAGAACATCACCGCGACCGCGGGCAGCGATTATCAGGCGACGAACGGCACACTGACGTTTACGCAGTCGACCGAGCCTTTGCAGAAGATCACTGTGAATGTAATTGGCGACGCTGTTTTCGAGCCGAACGAATCGTTCCTCGTCAAGCTTTCGGGCCTTTCCGTTACGGGCGGCACCAACGTCATCGTCACGAAGTTCGACGGAATCGGCGTGATATTCAACGACGACCCGAATCCTTCAGGCTCGCCGACACCGACGCCGACGCCGCCTTCGGGCCGTGTCGAAGGCGATGTCGTAGACGCCAGCGGCGGGCCGAACGGCGACAGTGCCGTTCTAGCGAACGACGTCAGCGTCATTCGCCAGATACTGCTCGGCACGATGTCGATCGCCAACGCGGCACAGTTCCAGGCGGCCGACGTAAATCTCGACGCGAACAACGGCTGCGGTAACGGAATGCTCGACGCGGGCGACGTGACAGTTATCCGCCGATACAACCTGGGCGAACTCGCCCTCAAACCGGTCTGCGGTCCGACAGGCGTGACGACGACGCGGCCTGACGATGCGAGTCCTGTTCTTTCATCGCGAACGGTCTCGATGCTGCCAGCGACTGGCTTTGTCGGAAGGCGGATCGAGATACCGGTCGAACTTGACGCAACCGGCG
>JBGTSR010000010.1:0-202485 GCA_041940165.1 Acidobacteriota bacterium | reverse complement strand
CCCATGCCGGCCTCGGCCTCGATACCGCCGACGCCCCAGCCGACGATTCCAAGGCCGTTGATCATCGTGGTGTGCGAATCGGTTCCAACAAGGGAATCCGGGAAGTAGACACCTTCGCGCTCGAAAACCCCTTTCGCGAGATACTCGAGGTTGACCTGATGAACGATGCCGATCCCCGGCGGCACCACGCTAAATCCGCTGAATGCCTGAGTTCCCCATTTCAGAAAGCGGTAACGCTGCTCATTGCGTTTGAACTCGATCGCCATGTTGCGTTCGTACGCTGCTTCGCTTCCGGCAAAGTCGACCTGTACCGAGTGATCGATGACGAGATCCACAGGAACGAGGGGTTCGATAACGCCTGGATCTTTGCCCATTCGCTGTACAGCCGAACGCATCGCCGCGAGGTCGACGAGCAGCGGAACACCCGTAAAATCCTGCAACACGACGCGTGCGACGACGAACGGGATCTCTTCCGTGCGCTCTTCCGTCGCCTGCCAACCGGCAAGAGCGACGACATTCGCCTGGCTGACCTTCTTGCCATCGTCGAAGTTACGAAGGACCGATTCCAGCACGATCCTTATCGAGATCGGCAGCCGCGAGATCGCTCCCAGTCCGCTTTCCTCTAGCGCGGGCAGCGAGTAGTACACGCCCGACGCACCGGAGCCCGTCATGAACTCCCTGCGGGAATTAAATAGATTATGTGTCATAGCCTTAACGAAAAATGCCTAACCTATTAGTTTAGAAAGGCTCACCGGTAAAAGCAAGCATGCCCCGGAAGCACCCCCGATGCCCAAAGAGCGCCCGCCCTCATGGCTGCCTATTGCGAAACACCAGGTTCTTGGCTATACTTTGCAAGTCTTTTTCCGGCGCATTCGTCTATCGGTTAGGACGCAAGATTCTCATTCTTGAAAGAGGGGTTCGACTCCCCTATGCGCTACCACCTTTTCACACCTTCGGGTCATGATCGTAACTACCGGCTTTGATGTTCAGGACAGACCAGTTCGGGAATATCTGGGTGTCGTACGCGGCATCGTAGTTCGAGCGACGGGCATAGGCCGAGGCATCGTCGGCGGATTCAAGGCAATAGCGGGCGGAAACATCGAGGAGTGGACGCACGTCTGCGAGGAAGCTCGAAAGGAAGCATTCAACCGAATGGTGCAGCACGCCCATGAGATCGGTGCGGACGCCGTGATCGGCATGCGATATGATGCGACGGAATTCGGCCAGGGCTCGACCGAGGTCCTTGCCTACGGCACCGCGGTCAAACTTGCTCAAAAATAGGGCGCTCGATCATCACGCCCGATCTTCAGGTCCGAAAGCCATCTGAACAAACCGAACCGCAGGCGTCGCGGATCGACGAATTCCGTGATCCCGATCGAGCTTCGCGTTTTACCGCCCGGCGTGCTCAGGGTCATCTCGCTCAGCATTTTGACCTCAGTAAATATCGACCTGATCGAACTCACAGGGCGCACCGTTAGGGTCCGTCCATCCTCGGCATCAAATGTAATGAGGCGAGGTATGCTCAGCCCGAAAATATCACGCCGGTGATCGGATGCCTCGCACGCCGCATCCTGCCGGAGTATTTCGGCATCACGGATCAGATAGAAACGGCCGGGAGCTGTGCGGTCCTGTGCACCGCCGAGCCGGTCAAAGATCACCGTCGAATCGACAAAATGTGCCCGGCCCCACATCCTCGAACTCAGGTCGCGGTAATGCACATTCGCGCTCGTGATCAGGTCGTGGTAGCCAGTGCCGCGAAACACGATCGACTTTCTACGTCTACCAGTTCTTCCGATCAGTTGTATACGCCCACTGACATCGGCCCGCGGAGCAACGGCGTTCCAGGTCGCATCAAAACGTCCTTCTTGAGCCGGCGACAGATCCGATTCGATAATAAGCCACTCGAACTCGGCCTTGATCCGTCTCCCGCGGCGGGTGAGAATGTCTATCGACACCACAAATCCCGAGCCGTAATCGGCCTTTTCCAGGCGAAAGGATGAGTTTCCGATGCCGCATCCGCTCGACGTAGAAACGAAATCGCCTTCGACGAACTCATTCACAGAGCTGAGCACCGGCTTGCCGTCCTTTGCGTATACGAACGAAACCGCAGGAAAGCGATGCGAACCTGACCGGATAACGTTCTCGGGTACTGCGGAATTGACGATAAATCGCGGCGACAGGACGTAGTTATCGTAGAAGGAGACGACGACCGCTTCCCTTCCGTCGTCCGAGATGCCATCGAAATGCCAGCTTTCGAAGGCGTTAGGACCCGAAAGGTTATGCCATACGTCGTCCTTCAGGCTCGAGCAGAAGGCAACTTCTGCCGCAACGCTGTCTGCGACCGTTCCTGCCATTAGAACAAGCTTTCCGGGGTTCTAAGAAACTACTAGGAAGCATCGCAGATAAGAAAAAATATGGCAAACTTTCGGCCTCGAAGTGAATCTTTATGGCGTAACTTTCCTCTTCCCGTTTCAACCCAACGAGGTCACACAATGAGAACGAAGAACATATTCCTCGGAGCAGCCATAATTGCGTCTTGCCTGCTGCTGATCGCCTGTCCAAAGCGTACGAATATCGGAGACATCGAGCGCAATCCCGGCAAGTATCAAGACAAGGAAATTGCGATCGCCGGCGTCGTACGTGATAGCTACGGCCTTTCGATCCCCGGCACGAATATCGGCGGGGGCGCTTACAAGATCGATGACGGCACGGGCTCGATATGGATCGTGGTCACGGAAGGCAACGTCCCCTCGCGCGGTGCCGAGGTCGGCGTCAAGGGCCGCGTTGGCAGCGGTATTAACTGGAAGGGCCGAAATTACGGCCTGGGCGTTTACGAAACAGATCGTAGATACGGCAAGCGATAGGATTTGTACCGGATCGTAACGAACCGTTAGAATCGGGCCAGCGACTTGCCGTTAGATATGGCCCCGTTCCTTAAGAATTTCTCTGCTCAATTCGACGTCCTCGACGGGCGATCGCGCATCCTGCTCGACCGGCTCGACGACGATTTGCTTTATCGTCGCCCGGCCGAGATCGCGGCCGATATGACTATGTTCTCGTGCGGTGAGTTCATTCTACGGTCAGCGGCGCGGGTCGAGCAGACTTTTGGGGGCATCGCGACGCGGCTCTGGGACGACCCATTTGAGTGGACTCTGCCTGAAAAGCTTTCGACCGTCGGCGCGGTACGCGAGTATCTCGACGAGGTCGAGGCAGCAAGGCGGACCGGATTTGCTCGATTTACGTCGGACGACGACCTAATGCGAGAGATCCCCGCGCCCGTTTCGCTCAAGCCGATAGGCGGCTTGCTGCTCGAAACTCTCGCCGATGCCCACCATTTCCAAGGGAAGGCTTACGCCGTATTCCGGCTCGTAATAGGGCAGAAGGAACCGCGTTTCCCGTAGTGCGGAGTCGGCCAGGGCAAAGGTCAACTCATTGCAATGCGAACTTTTTCGTGTAAGAATTCGTTAAGTTTTCGGCTCGGATAAAAGACGGAGAATAACGATGCATTGCCCTAGCTGCGGCCAGCAACAGATATCGACAGAAACGAAGTTTTGCTCTCGTTGCGGACTGCCTTTAGGGCTTGTTTCGGAGGTCGTCGCACATGGCGGCTATCTTCCCCAGCTGGCACAGCTCGAAAGCCCCAAACGTCCGCTATTGTCGCGACGAAACGTACTCAAATTTGCCCTTATCTGGTTCCTCGTCTTCCTGTTTATTCTCACACCGTTTGGCGGCATCGCCGACATCGAGGAACTTGCCGCCGTCTCGGCGATCCTGGGCATATTTGGCGGGCTGATCTTTATGATCTCGGCGTTCCTATTCTTTCCAAAAGACCGCACCGTCACGGTTCCGGCCAATTTTTATCAACCGGGCGAGCAGCAGCGTGGCTTCCAACCGCAGCAGGCGCAAGGCAGTCTGCCACCGCAGCAATCCGTTCCGGTTTCGAGTTACGGGCCGCCGCAGGCCGGCAGTTGGCGCGATACCAATGACCTACAGCCTGCGAGTGTGACCGAAAGCACGACGCGCCTGTTAGATCAGGAAGACCGCAAATAGTATGTATTGCCCCAAATGCGGCCAGGAAAGAGCGTCGACGGATACGAGTTTCTGCTCGCGATGCGGCTATCTGCTCACGGGCACGGCGGACCTGATGCTGACCGGCGGGCTGATCCCGCAAACTTCGACCGCGCCGCCCCTGAAGCGACAATCGCCGCGTTCACTCGGGATCAAACAGGGTGTTTTCCTGCTCCTTACTTCGGTCGTGATCGTACCGCTGCTGACGCTCTTTGCGATCATGGTCAACATGCGATCGCCGGTGTTGCCGATCGCCTCATTGATCATCCTGGTGGGCGGTGCATTACTCAGGATCGCCTATGCGGTGATGTTCGAATCTCCAGAGCCGTCCGCGAAAGCCGTAACCGTGATGCGCCCGCCCGATGTCCTGCCCGAGGCGGAAAGAGTTTCGCTTCCGGAGGGTGAGCCGATGCCCGCACGAAGTTATGCCGCACCCGCGACAGGAGGTTGGCGTGACACCAACGACCTCGAACCGACGAGCGTTACCGAAGGAACTACCAAACTCTTCGAAAAGAACTAGAATCCGACCGCGACGCCGTCACTTCGTGAATCGATCGCGCCCAGACGGACGCCTTTCTCATCGATCATAATTCCCGTTGCCGAGGCGATATTTCCCGGATTGCTTGTGAATTTATGCCCGAGAGCGGTCATCACATTGATCGTGTCGGGCGAGAGGCCGTGCACCTCGTAAAGGATCTCGTCCGGCAGCCATTGCTGATGAATTCGCGGAGCATCTATCGCCTGCTGGATGTTCATTCCGTGATCGATCACGTTTATGACCGTCTGCATGACCGCCGAGATGATCCTCGGGCCGCCGCGTGCTCCGACCGCGAACCAGACCGAACCGTCTTTCCTTAGAACGATCGTCGGCGTCATCGATGAAAGCGGACGCTTGCCGCCCTCGACCTTGTTTCGCTCGCCCTGGACGAGGCCAAAGAGGTTCGGCCTGCCGGGTCGTGCGGCAAAATCGTCCATTTCGTCATTGAGCAGGACGCCGGTTCCCTTCGCCGTCACGCGCGAGCCGTAGAGGTCGTTGATCGTGTACGTGTTCGAGACTACCATGCCGCTCTGATCGACGACGGTGTAGTGCGTCGTGTCGAGCGATTCGGCGCCGGCGGGTTCGCCAAAGCGAATGTCGCGGCTCGTCGAAGCCTTTTTCAGATCGATCGTCGCGCGGCGTTTTTCAGCGTAGGCTTTGTCGATAAGGCCGCTCGTGGGCACGGAAGCAAAGTCCGGATCGGCCATGTATTCCGCACGGTCGGCGAACGCCCGACGCGATGCCTCGGCGAGCAGGTGATATTTCGCGGCCGAGTTCGAACCGAGAGCCTTGATATCGTAGCCCTCGAGCATATTCAGCACCTGAAACATCACGATCCCGCCCGAACTCGGCGGCGGCATCGAGATTATCTGGTGGCCGCGGTAGTTGCCGATCAGCGGCGTGCGTTCTTTCGCTTTGTAGTTTCTGAGGTCTTCCTCGGTGATAAGGCCGTTATTCGCCTTCATGTCGGCGGCGATCAGGCGAGCGGTCAGGCCGGTGTAGAATTCCATCGCGCCTTCGCGTTCGACACGTGCGAGCGTCTTGCCTAGGTCTTCCTGCTTGAAAAGATCGCCTTCCTCAAAGTATTTGCCGTTATTGAGAAAGATCCGGTTGCTGTCCTCGTATTTTGCCAGATTCGTTTTGTAGGCCTTGAGCAGTTCGGCAAGCCGGAACGAGAGCACGTAACCGTTCTCGGCGAGCAGCCTCGCCGGCTTTACGAGATCGGCCCATTTCACTTTGCCCGAACCGTATTTCTTGAACGCCAGATCGTAACCCGCGAGAGTGCCCGGAACGCCGGACGCACGGTAACCGATCGTCGAACCGCCTTCGCCGCGGATGAGTTCGCCGGACGCGTCGACGAACAGGTCGCGATGAGCGGCTTTTGGCGCCATTTCGCGGTAATCGATCGCGAAATTCTCGCCCTTGGCGTTGCGGATGACCATAAACCCGCCGCCGCCGATGTTTCCCGCTTCCGGATAAACGACCGCGAGTGCGAGTCCGACCGCGATCGCCGCGTCAACCGCATTTCCGCCGCGTTTCATGACATCCGCACCGATCTTTGAGGCGAGTTCGTGCTGCGACGCGACCATCGCGTGCCGCCCGCGAACCGGCTCCGGCGAAGCCCCCAAAACCGGAGCACCCACCGGAACGAACGAAAACACAAACGCCGCCAGGATTAGCAAAACGGCCCATCGCCGAGCCAAGATATTTCTCATAACCCGAAAGATAACAAAACTTAGTTACGGCAACAACTTCGCTCTTCGGCGGGAAAAAAAGTTCGGTCTGCGGAGATCCACCGATGTGCGGAGCAATGGTATGTCTTCGAAGCTGCGTAGATGTGCGAAGCAAAGGTATGTCTCGGAGGATGCCGATGTGCGAAGCACATTTAATAACTTTAGCTACACATGCAGCGAAGCGTAATGTGTAGACAATGTCCAGATCGCCGATCAGCGTGTGAAACACGCGGCACCGAACGGTGCGAACATATCCCTTGTTTTCAGACGCCCTCGGCTTATGTTTCGAAAGTCTACAGGCGAAAGACCTTCTTACTCCGTGAATTGCGCAATGTAAGGGTGAAGTACGGGCGGTTTGTCGATGAAGGGTCGGGCTCGATGCGTTTCACTTGATCGTAGGTTGCAGTCACCCTTTCACCGCCTGCGGGACAACGTGCTCTGTCACGATGCCAGCATCCTCGGATAAAATCCCACCTTATTACCCATCCCAGTTTTTCATCCGGTTCGACGAAATAGGTTGTTCGCGTCAACTGTCCTTCACGCGAAAGAAAGGTCGTATCCATCGTGAACTTTCTACGTGAGTGCCACGCTTCCCACAGGGCATCCGCGAGCTGGTGCTCCAAATCAATGGCGCTAAATTCGATCGTAATGTCGGAATGCTTTTGATATTCGCTGAGATCGCGCTTCTGCCTTTGCCCGCTTACTGTAACAACGACAATGAAAATAATAACGGTGGTGACTATTATGGATTTCGTCATTAGCATCTCCCAAAGATAGCATGCTTATCGAGCGTTCTCGGTGCCAGCGTCCATAATCGCCTAATTCAACACTTTGCACTAGAATCCACATAGAAAACGAAAATGCTAGGCCATTCTTCCATCAGTGAAAAAGCGGTAAGTGAAACTCCCGGATCTCTAAAATGTCATTGTGGAGAGTGGCGCTTTAAGAATGCGTTTTTCGTTGTGGATCAGATTCGAGAGGAAGTCTGTCGCGACCTTCCAATCTATGGGGAAATAGATGGTAAACACTACTGCGTTCTGCACTATCCAAGCAAGGAAAAAGTTTCAGATTTTCAGACAGTGTTACACGAAAGATTACAGGAAGAAGGCTGGAACTTTAAGATGGTTTACTTTCCTTCATCCTTAAAGTATGAACGGGAGGTATTCGAGAAAGATGCGAATTTTGAGCACGCGATTTTCGCGGAGAGCATTGACTTTAAGTATTGCGATTTTCGTTCGCGATTTGATTTTTTCAACACGACTTTTTTAGAGAATGCGTCATTTGCTTATTCCGATTTCAAGGGACCGGTGAATTTCAACGCGGCGGATTTTCAATCGCACGCGCATTTCTATGGGGTCACTTTTCATTCAGATTCGTTTCCAACTTTTGTTGCCACGAAGTTTCAGAAAGCCAATTTCCATGGAGTAACGTTCGATAAATCGACAAGCCACCGAAAGGTTCAATTCGTCAGAGCACTTTTCAGTGAGGGGATTGATTTTAGTTCCGCGAAATTCTTTATCGAAGTTGATTTCGAAAACGCGCAATTCCCCAGAGCTCACAAGGCGGAGTTCCGATCCGCGGCCTTCCATGAATCAGCGAGCTTTCAAAATGTAACTTTTTTCGATGCTGATTTTGAAAGGACGAGGTTCTGCGAATCCAAAGGACTGGTTTCTAAAACGAAGTTTACGAATTGCACGTTTGTTAAGTTTGCTTCTTTCCGCGACGCAATATTCAATCAGCATACGGACTTTGACCGAGCAGAATTCGACGATGCTGGCTTCGGAAATGCAATTTTTACTGGAAGTGTTAGGTTCCGCGATTCAAAGTTCAGTAATGACGCATTTTTTGGCGGAACCAAATTTGGTCAAAAGAGCCCTACCTCGGTGAGCGGCACGAATGTTTCTTTCGAAGGAGCCGTATTTGGTGCGAATTCCCGTGTTTTCTTCGATAATACATGGTTCTCGTACGGAGCGAATTTTGACTACGCTAAGTTCGAAGGTTTTCTATTTTTCACTGGTAGCGCAGACAACAGAGTCTTCGATAGTGTATTTGAAGATCAGGCCTGGGGTAGACTGCTGAGTTTTGTTCATACAACGATTGAGAAGCCCGACAAAGTATATTTTCAATCGGTGCGTTTACGCCCAGCATGGTTCGTCAACAACGTGTTTGACGTTCGAAAGGTAAACTTTATTGATGTCGCATGGGGACATCCCAACTACAAGATTTCAATCGACGAAGAACTGAAAGTAGTTCAGACGCGGATTAACCACAATACAAAGAGGTTACTAGCAATCGCATTTCGACAGATTGCGGACAATGCCGAGAGTTCGAACAGATTTGAGGAAGCTTCGGAATTCAGAAAGTACGCCTTCGAAACAGAAAGATTAATAAGGCAAGCTCGTTTCGACAAGTGGTGGTGCGATGAACTTACACCATCTGAGTTTCTTTTGAAACTCCGGTCAAAAGTTTCGCGGACGCCTTTTGACGCGGCCTCATATATTTACCGAACAACTAGTTTCTACGGGGAAGATTCTTTCCGAGCCTTTAAGTGGCTGCTTTTTTTTGCAGGTCTCCCGGCTCTTATCTATTGGTCGCCGTTTTCCGACTTTTCCTCCGAGCCAGGGGTCCAGCATCTTGGCTTTCTCGAAGCCTTAGCATACAGCCTGAGAGTAATGATCTTGCAGCGCCCAGAGCCGCCCCCTTCGAACGACTTGGCGAAAATCGTACTTGCCCTCGAAAGTTTTTTGGCTCCGATTCAATTGGCATTGTTGGCACTAGCTCTACGCCGCAAGTTTATTCGATGATTCGAAAGCTGTCAGATGCTATTTTACAGTTTAAGCAACCGTTGTGGAGAGATGGCGGAACCTAACCTCGCAGTTTCATCCGAAAACTCCCGCGAAACTCTTAACAATATTCGGCCCGAAGCGGATATCGCAAAAGCATGGCCACCCTCGAAGAATTCAAAGAGTTGCGTCGAGATTACGATCCTGACAGTGCGCGGCGGATGGCCAATACTCCGGGCGGCGGGATGATCAAGCCCAACGATAAGTATTTTGACTTTCAGCACCTAACCGCCGAAGAGGAAGCCGAGATCGACGCAGCCTGGACTCGCAACGAACGGAGTGAGGAGTAGTTCAATCGTCAGGCCTTGCGGCTTGCCGCCATCGCACGGCGGCCCTAAAAGCTCCCCTCCTTACGAAGGAGGGGTGGCACCCGTTTCGGGTGACGGGGTGGTTCTACACGCGACACAAAGACTTCAGTGTAAGACCCCAAGTCCTGTTTGAGATCGCGGGGCCAAACGTAGAGAACCACCCCGTCCGCCTAAGAGGCGTCCACCCCTCCTTCGTAAGGAGGGGAGCTGCCTCCGATGCGAGCGCTATCAAGGTTGGTGTGATGCGACGGTCAGGCTGAGTCAGGCGGCGGTGCGCCCGGCGAAGGCACAACGCGGTCCTGTGCTTGCGGCCTTTGCCGCCCGCTCACGCAGGCGGTACTGACACGACGTTACGTCTCCAACGGCGATATTTTCGGGCGATGCGGTCAATCGTCGCTACGCGACGCCGGGTGTTGTTGATCGGCGTTCCGTGGGTTGAAACCCACGGCTACAATCACATGATCGCTACGCGATCGGGAGGCTAGGTCCTTCGATCGCTATGACATCGGCAAGCCTTTGCCATCAGCCCCTCTGCTTTAATTTTCTGTTCCTTTCTCGCCCGGACTGTGCTATACTCGCAACGCTGTTGCGTGTGACGATCGCGGCATGGGATCTTTGAAATTTGAGTCAGCACTGCCGGCGGCGCCACACGTGTGGCGTGTGTGTTCCTCGATACGGTGAAACACGTACACGAATGACGCTAAAGGTCTGTACAGCAACAAGTTACGCGTTCTGCTAGACCTGGATCAGCCTCGAAAAAACGCGGAATAATTTTTTTTAGATTTTTGCGGGACAAGCGGGGAAAATAGCCGTAACGTGTTTAGTGAGAATGAGTTGCGTGTCCCACAAACCCGTGGGACACCGTGGGACAAACGCGGGACACGGGACGCGGTTTAGCCACGAATCGACACGAAAAGGCACGAAGAAGAGGAAACCTATCCCTCTATTCATGGCTTTTGGCGTGCGGTGGTGCAAGCGGGACGCTTGCGGTCCAGTCTTCTTCCCTATTCGGGCCAAAAAGGGTATATTTTGACTTCGCAAAGGTAATCTCTTTGTTCTTGCCCAAGATGATCGACGACGGTAGTAGTAGACGGTTTAATGACACGCTTTTCGCCGAAAGAGTACGCGCAAAAAGTGCGCCGCATGCCGTCGCGGCTCCGTCGATCTCTATCTGAATATCGCTTTCTCGCCTACCTCGCTGTCCTCGGCCCCGGCATAATCGCGGCAAACGCAGGCAATGATGCCAGCGGCATCGCAACGTATTCAAGCGTCGGAGCCGCCTATGGATACACGCTGCTTTGGGCGTTCATCCCGATGGTGCTGAGCCTGATCCTCGTGCAGGAAATGTGCGTACGAATGGGCGTTGTGACGGGCCAGGGCCTTGCGGACCTGATACGCGAGCAATTCGGCGTGCGGTGGACGGCTCTCGTGATGCTCTCCCTCCTGATCGCGAATTCCGGCGTCATTATCTCGGAATTCGTCGGCATCGCTCAGGCTTCCGAGCTTCTTGGCATCTCGCGATACGCCACCGTGCCGCTTGTTGCGTTCCTGATCTGGTGGCTCGTCGTCAAAGGCACGCAAAAACGCGTCGAACGCGTCTTTCTCGCGATGTCGCTGGTGTTCTTCTGCTATGTCGTGTCGGCGTTCATGAGTTCGCCTGACTGGAACGAGATCGGGCGCTCATTCGTCACACCACGTATTGAGACAGACGTCAGCTATCTCTTTATAGTCATGGCACTTATCGGCACGACGATCACGCCGTTCATGCAGGTCTACGTTCAGTCTTCGGTGGTGGAAAAGCAGATGGATGTCGAAGACCTCGGCGTCGCACGGGCTGACGTGGTCTTCGGGACGATCTTTGCGTGCACGATCGCTGCGTTTATCGTGATCTGCGCCGCGGCAACGCTGCACAGCAACGGCGTGACGACGATCGATTCGGCCGCGACGGCAGCAGAGGCTTTCGAACCGATCGCCGGAACGTACGCCAAATATCTATTCGCCGTAGGCCTCTTCGGCGCGGCGATGCTGGCGATGGGCGTGCTTCCGCTCGCAACCGCCTACAGCCTGAGCGAGGCTCTGGGATTCGAAAAGGGACTTTCGCGGTCGTTTCGCGAGGCTCCGATCTTTATCGGCATCTTCACGAGCCTGATCGTCGTCGGAGCGGTCGTCGCACTGATCCCGGGAATTCCGCAGATCAAACTGCTCGTATTCACCCAGTCGATCAACGGCCTGTTGCTGCCATTTTTGCTCGTAGCGATCGTCAAGCTCGCAAGTAATCGGGAGATCATGCGTGAACACGCTAACAGCAAGTTTTTCAACCTTTTGGCGTGGTTCGTCGCGGCCGTTATCTCGTGCCTGTCCATTGCGTTGATTGGAAAAACGATTGCTGATATGTTTTAGCACAAATGCCCTCAGCCGAACTCCAGAAACGCATCGTCACGTTCTTCTTAACCGTCTCGCTGATCGCACTCTTCCTGCTCTTCTTCCCGTCGGAGCAAATGGTCAGGGCCTATCTCGCGGAGTATTTCGGGCTCGCGATCTCGGAGGCCGGGAATCTCGAGGCAAAGCCCGGCGAGTCGATCTCGATGATGGCCCAGACGAGCATTGGGCTGCTCGAGAATCTGCTGCGTATCGTCGAAATACTCCTGTGGATGGCGTTGATCATCATCGTCGTTCGGTTCGTGCTCTTCGTGGTGACGAAAACGGTCGGCCGCGGCTCGCAGCAGGGCGAGGTCTCGGGACTCGTCAAAACGGTGTTCTCGATCGTCGTGTACATCGTCGCGTTCTTTATCATCTTTCAGACACAGTTTCCCGAGATCCAGCTCGCTCCGCTATTTACGGGTTCGACGATCATCGGTATCGTGGTCGGTCTAGCGCTGCAGGATACGCTCGGCAACCTATTTTCGGGGATAGCACTTCAGGCGGACCAGTCGTTTCAGGTGGGCGACGTGATCACCGTCGGGAGCCTTGGCACCGGCGTTGTAGAAGCGGTCTCGTGGCGCGGCGTTAAGATACGGACGTTCCAGAACAAACTCCTCGTCATAAGCAACTCGGCGATGGGAAAAGAAGCGATCGAGGTCGCGTCGCGTTCGGCCCTTAACGCACGCCTGATATTCTTCACCACTGTTTATTCGGCGGCTCCGGCTAACATTGCTTCGCGGGTTCGTGAAGCAGTAAGAACGAGCGACAACGTTTCACAAAAGATGCGGCCGATAGTTAGGATACGGGCGCTCGGAACTGACGGCATCGACTGGGAAATTAAATACTGGCTTGAGGATTATGCCAAATA
Source organism: Acidobacteriota bacterium (assembly GCA_041940165.1). Taxonomy (GTDB): domain Bacteria; phylum Acidobacteriota; class Blastocatellia; order Pyrinomonadales; family Pyrinomonadaceae; genus OLB17. Next base: position 189,706 of record JBGTSR010000010.1, on the reverse strand, counting down.
CAACGACAGCGATGCGACGATCAGACAGCGTATTTGGTACGTATGCCAGCGAGAGGGTATCCAATTCGCGTTCCCGACAAGAACCCTCTACATGGAAAAGAGCGCCTCCGCCCCTGAACCCGAAGAGTTGGTCGATCGTTTCGTAGAGCACCTAAATAACGTGCCGATCTTTGCCCCACTGTCGAACGAAGAACTTGTACGGCTGGCGAACTCCTCGACTTCTCGGATCTACGCTCCGGGCGAGGCGATCGTTCGGATGGGCCAGGAAGGAAACTCGATGTTCGTGATCATCTCGGGTTCGGTAAAAGTTCAAGTTCCCGACGGAGCGTCGGAAAAGATCGTTGGCACCCTCGCCGAGACGGATTTCTTTGGAGAGATGAGCTTGCTCACCGGCGAACCGCGGTCGGCGAATGTGATCTCGATCGTCGAGACCGAAGTGCTCAGGATCGACAAGAACGGGCTTAAGCCCATATTCGAGACAAATCCATCGCTGGTAGATTCGATCTTCGAGCTTATCGCCGAACGTAAGCGCTCGCTGGAAGACGGCGAGGAGGCAACGAAGCGCTCGACCGCATCGAAGGATCCGGGTGCCCTCAAACGTATCAGGAAATTCTTTGGATTAAGATAAAAAGGCCCGATCTTATTGGACGTTGCTGTCGTAGATGTCGTGAAGCACCTCGGAGATCGTCTTTCGCTCGCCACGTGACTTACCGGTGTCTTCCCCCTGATCGTCCGGGTCGGTAAGCATAACACGCTGCGGTTCAGCAGCTTTCGGCTCCTCGAGAGTGCGGTGTGCCCACGACGCATTCCCATCGTCAACTGCCGGTGCCGAAGTCTCGGGCATCTCTTTTACGTCGGACGCTAATTGTTCACGACTGAATTCAAGGAGTTTCTCCCCTCGGTTCTTTCGGGCGCGTTCCAGCGCACGGATCGCGGAAGAGGTGAGTGGAGCTTCGGCTGGTGCACGCTCGATCTTGCGGAGCATCCGCACATAATCACGCAGTTCTTTTGATGGATAGACGATCGCGGTTTCGCTCACCGCCGATTCATCGATCACCTGCGAAAGGTACTTCACAGCAGAAGAGTGATCGTCCAGCTTCTGATACATTGCTCCAAGCGCAAAAGATACAAGCGGCGGCGGTGCCGACATCGAACGCACAATGGTCTCGCCGCGAGAGATGGCTTCCTGGATCTCAAAACCGTACCAGCGCCGATCATCTTCGCGAAGTATCTCATTCGCCGAGAGATAGAATTCAAAGATCCGCCGAGTTTCGTTTCGCCCTTCAGAGGAGAACACCTTCCAGACGAAGAACGTCAGGATCCCGACGAAGAACAGCAAAAAGACTGGAAACCCCGCGACCCATAGCATCACTCCGATGATGCCGAGTGCCGCGGCATATTGGGCCTTTTCCTTGACAGCCGTGCTGCGTCTTTTTTCGATCGCTGTATTGCTCACAGATAAGACTGGACTTACTTTGACGGGCCGCCCTTCGGCTTTGCTTTGGCGGAACTCGCCGTTCCTCGAGTTTTGGTCTTGGGCTCCGCTGAGGCGTCAGCGGTCTTTTCGGCAGCTCCGGCGCCAGACTCAGCAGCTTTCTTAGCTTCTACCTCAACCGTCGTCCCGAGATCCGATAGTGCACTGCCGATCTTGCTGATGACGTCCATGGACGATTCGGCGACGAACTTCATCGCTTCATTCAGCGTTGCGACTTCCATCTTAAAAAGCTGGGAAAATTTTTGGTCGAGCGGCAGTTGGTCGAACTCCCGCTGAAAATCCGTTCTCGTTCCGGCACCTTGTTCTTTTTTGGCTTCTGTCATTTTATAGAACTCCTTCAGGTCAATGATCAGCTATTGAATACGCCGATTCACCGACATTGTTCCATTGACTAGTTCAGTGCCGTCTTCACACGGATCCGCGGCTGCGCTCCGGCCGGCATTGCGTGCGTGTCGACATCGGCTGCCTGGCAGTCCGAGCAAACGCCCCACATTCGTAGGCTGTGATGGGTGGGCTTGAATCCGTGGTTGCTTGCAACCTCGTCCTGCATCGCCTCGATATCGGGGGAAAAGAACTCGATCACACGCCGGCACTCCGTACAGATCATGTGATCATGGTGCTCGTGGTTGTAATGGTGCTCGTAATAGGTCTTACCGTCGCCAAAACCGACCTCACGCGCGAGTCCGGCTTCCGTCAATAACTTGAGCGTTCGATAAACGGTCGTCAGCCCTATGGTCGGGTCCTTCTTGTGAACGAGAGAGTAGAGATCTTCGCTGGTAAGGTGATCTTCGGTGCTGAGAAATACCTCGAGAATAAGGTCTCGCTGAGTCGTCCGTCTTAGGCCTTGTCCCTGGATGTGGTCGAGGAAGATCGACCTCTCGACGGCAAATTTTTCTTTTTTCGGGCTCACTTTTTCAAACAAATAACTAATGTCGATACTACCACTTAAGCTTCGACTTTGCTATGGCGACCTTGGTTCGCATGGACTCGATCCGGTCATTTGCGACGCCTCGTTTTGCGGCAAGTTCGAGCGACCTTTCACCGAGTAGCAGGTAAATTTCGAGCAGATCTTCCGAGACATTCTCATTGAGCGACGTCAGGTGGCGCGTCAGCGTCTCGGTATCAGCGCGGGCAAAGGTACCGGTCAGAGCCTCAGCGGTTCCCTGCTCCGCGAGATTCTCGACAGTACTCCGAACTAGCGGCATTAGAATGGTCTTGGCATCATCCGGAGAGATCCCGCATTTCGACATCATCTCGATCGCCGCATCGATCAATGCTACGAAATGTCCGCACGCCGTCACCGCCGCCGCGTGATAGAGCGTTTTGAACCGCGTGTCGATAGAGAACGGCTTTCCACCCAACGATCGGACGATCGCAAGGCCCGTTTCGACCGCTTTCTCGCTGCCCTCGACACAAAAGTACGCGCCGGGAAATCGTTCTGGCCCGAGTTCCGGTGCACTTATGGAGACCAGCGGATGTATCGAACCGATCTGACAACCGATCGCAGCAAGAGGATCGAGGATTGTCGAGGGATACGAGCCGCTCGTGTGGAATACCACCGGACTGCACGAAAGCGCATTCGCCAATTCCCCCGCGACAGTTACGATTTGCGGGTCCTGAGTTGTTATAAAGACGATATCCGAGCGTATCAGACAGAGATCTAAGTAAGGCAGGACGCGTGGGCTGCCCGGAAGCTGAAATGCTATCGGCCTGGCGTCATCCACATCGCGAGCAACAAGCGTATCGACACTGAATGCCTCCGCCGGCAGCGACAGAGCCAAAGCTCCGCCTACGCGTCCAACTCCGATGATCGAAACGGTGACCATTAGGAGAATATAAGCGAAAACGCAGTTGCTTTGTAAAGTCGATGTTACGTTAGGGGTCAGATCTCGGTATTGACGAACTCTTCGACCTTTCGAACCTCGTTCTCCCAAACTTCCTCGAATCCTTCGCCTACGTCCGGGCGCGTCGCTCTGGGCCCGACAGGTTCGCCGGCCCCAACCTGCTCGGCGGCTATTCGAAGTACGCGTATCTCCTGGCTCGTAAGTGCCGCAATTCCCTTTGCGGCGATCGTGTCGATCGCCCCGGCAACGGACGCACTCATCGCATCGGAATCGACGGCGGCGGCCAGCCTTTCGCGATTCGCAACGAAAGTTTCCGTAAATACCTTGAGCGCCTCTCCGATCGTAGCTTCCAGTTCCGTCGGGAGTTCAGCGAGACGATCCGCTTCAGCAAGGCTGAATGAGCATCCACAGAACGGCCGAGACTTAAGCACTTCGCCCGCGTTTCCGCCGCAGTACAAAAGTCGCATCTCTCGGACAATATTGCGGGCCCGCTCGAAATAGCTCCGCTCGAGCCATTTAATGATCGACAGGCTCTCGAAGACCGCCCAACTTTCGGAGCGCAGGGCTTCGCGCAGTTTCTCGCCCGACACCGCGGAGTTCATTACCGTATCATGTCGCTCGACGTAGTAGGCCGAGTACATGTCCTTGAAATTCAGCCAGACCTCGACGAAGTGGTCACCGCCCGGGTTGACCTCGTGGAAGCGTCCATTCTGAACCGCCTCGGTCAAGGTAAGCCGTGAACGCTCGAGAGCCTCGTCGCCAGTGTCTTCGCACAGGGTCAGGTAATTTACGATCTCGCTTCGCATCCTGACCGCCGATGTGTAATCGCGAAGGATCCGAAGCTCGGATTTTTTGTGCTCGAATTCCTTTTCGGAGTCGGAAAATACATCGGCGATGGCCTGAAGCGATTCTTCGAGCGAAAGGTCCTTCTTCACGAGAGACCCGATAATCTCCGCCATAGAACCAAATGACTTCCGAAGATTTGCCGCGGTTCGCCATATCGCTGCGCTTAGGCATTCGTCCGGCAGGGAGTCAAAATCGCTGAGTATTCGGCTCTGATTCCATCCGGTAAGCCATCCGACGAGCGAATCGCTGATCAACGTCCGGTCCTCCGCCTTGTCGAGCGACCGAATAGCCGAATTGCCCGTGATCAGTTTTGCCCAGGACAGGAGCCGCGTCGCCGAATAGCCTTCTGTAAGCGGCTTCGCGAGACCGACGATATCATCCCAGATGATCTGAAGATCGAGCGAACGATGATTGATCCGGTTGCCACTCGAGGTTACGAATTCGAAGTGCTTCTGAGCAACAAGTGCCGCCAGCAGAAGATGCCGAGCCTCGCGCGTCAAGCCATACGGCGACGAACTCATGCTTCGGTCGAGCTGGTCGAGAGCGATGATCGCGTCGGCATCGACCGAGCCAAGAGCCGCCGCGATCGTCGGTATATTCAGCAGCTTTTCGGCCGGCGTCGGCACAATACCGTCGCCCGAAAGCTCGGCAAGTCCGAGCGGTACTGCGAAAGCCTCTGCGAGCCCTAAACCTTCGGCACCGCGAGTACTCGAGCCGCTTAGGAAAGACGAGATCAACGTAGCCGACTCTCGGTGTCCCAAACGGCCCACAAAATGTGGATGGGAAGGATAGAGTGCATCGAAGAGCGGATCGAGAGCGGCCGAAATAACGTGCTCGACGGTTAGTGCCCTCGAACACTCCTCGGGCAGCGTGATCTGCTGATCGCCGACAACAAGCCGGCTTCCGGCGAGAAAGACGCGATGCCAGATCTTTTCGAGTGCAACCGTATTTACGTGAAGGGCCGTTGCGAGCGACGCTCCGAATTGCTCGCGTATCTCGGGAGCTGTCTGAAGGAGATGTAGTCGTTTTAGGCTCTGGATCTCGTCTGCCGATAGCGGGGCAAGCCTCCAAACGAACGAGTTCGGTTCCTCAGGCTGCTGTTCGCCTTCGCCCGAAGGCTCGACTCTTACGGTCCAATCGGGGCTTTCGCGCCGCTCGCGCTTCCGGTCCTCATCGTCCTCAGCCGGCGGCCAGATGAGCTCTCCGCGCCTGATCGCTCCGCGCCATTCGACCGAGCAATGCGTGATCGGCGAAGACGAGTCGAGATCGCTCCACTTCTCGGCGGCGTACGCTCTCAGGATCCGCATCGGAACACTATCGGCAACGGCTTCTGCGGCTTCCGAAAGCCCTGCGTCAAGATCGACCTTGGAACCGATCCTCAGGCAGTAACGAGCCTTGCCGCCCTCACGTTCGACGCGGTCGAGCCCCTTGGGCAGGGCCTGTGCGAACGACTCAAGCAGCTGCTCGACGTCGAGGGCAGCCCCGTTCCCGGGGTTGGAGATCATCATCGTCGCCGCCAATTCGTCTGCGCTCGCACCTTCTCCACCCAGCGACAGGACTGTAAGGCCTTTGAGGATCAGTTTGGCCGGATGGCGGACAAGCACCGGAACCTTCGAAATCACGTCGCGTTCGATAAGGTCAAACCCTTCGAAAACTTCGGCAAGTTCCGGCACCGCACGAAGCTTTGACTCAACGCTGTCAAACACCTCGTCGAGCCCAATGAGTGAGTTTGCCGGGCGGCCAAGTATTTTTACGCCGGACTCGGCGGCAAAACCTAGGAGGGCAAAATCGTGTACGAAGAGCCTGATCAGCGGAGCGATCTCGACCGTCGCCGGATGCAGCGGGTACAGCGACGTGAATCGCTGTTCGCTCCAGCGAAAACCCGGAAGCTCAGATCGGTAGTCCTCGTAGATCTCATGGAGGATACCGCGCATCTGATTGTTCTTGGAGAAGATCACCGAGTCAACGATCCGGTAGAGGTGTTCCTGATCCAGATAGTCGATATAAAAACTGCCCGAAATAGCGGAATTTGGCCCATCCGCGCCCGAAATATCGTCGTCGAGCGCTACCGCAACGAATGCTCCGATCGCTTTTGCAGCCTCGGCTATTTCGCTCAGCATCGGGCCGTCGTCGCGTGAGACGCGGCTCTCGCGGCCCAGCGCCGTGTCGATCAGGATCACAAGCGGCATGTCGCCGACGCGTTCGGATGCAGTGAGCAGCAGGTCGTAGAGCGAATCGTTCAGTTCCGCCGGACTCGTCTCAAGAATTACCGCGATCGACCTCTTGAGTTCATCGAGGAGAGACGTGCCCGAGCCTCGCCGGACCATGGCGACCGAACCATGTCTACGTGAAAGGCGTTCTGCCGTGGCGTTGACGTGAGCGTCGGTTATCTTGCTTCGGAGTTCGGGACGCGAAACGATCGCTCCAAGCACGGACAGAAAGTGGCTTTTTCCGACGCCACGAAACCCCGCCAGCGCGCAGGCGACACCTTGTCCCGAGCGCACGTTCGCAACCCGTTCGATCCATTTGGACATCAGATCAGCAGTGATATCCGTAAAGTGATATCCGCCGAGCGTCAGCCCCGGATCGGCCGCAAAATCATGCAGATGCGTGAATGGACATATTTCGATTATGTCCTTAACCTTTTCTGTGACACGCTTCATCTAGGCGATCTCGTAAATTTTCTAGAACCAAACGGCGCGGGCTTGTTGTCTCGAGAAAGCAGAGACACATGGCTCCCTTGCGGAGCCAAGGCACAAACCATTTTAACAAGTTTTGTCACATTAGGGAACAGAATTTTTCGCCTCTTTTGGTCGTGAACTCTCGATCAGCAAAATGCGCAACTTTTTCTTCGTGACCTGCATCAAAAATAGCGTTGATTGAAAGTCGCATTGGGAATACAATCATTCCATTCGATCAGATATCGGAGAGAATTATGCAAAACGAGATCATTCGTCGGATCGGAGCAGGTGCTTTTGCTCTATCGCTATGGACAGCCTCGATAGGCGCAGTGCCTCTAGCGACCGCCGCTCAGGACTCTAAAGACAAGAAGCCGTCGTCGAAGCAGTCCGCCAAAAAACAGGACGACAAGAAAAAGCCAACGCCGACTCCTTCGAACTCGAAATTAAGCGAGAAAGAAGATCCGGCGATGATCGGTAAGCGCAATATCAATGGCGGAACCGATAAGATCTTTGGCTGGTTTGGTGGTTCGCAGGAGAAAGAGATGCAGATCGGCCGCCAGCTGGCACTTGAGGTCGAGCAGCAGGCCAAAATGGTCGACGACCCGGTGATCACGGAATACGTCAACCGCGTCGGCCAGAATATTGTCCTGCATTCGGATGCCAAGATCCCGTTCACGATCAAGGTCATCGATAGCGACGAGGTGAATGCATTTGCACTGCCTGGCGGATTCTTTTTCGTTAACAAGGGCCTGATCCTTGCAGCCGATAACGAGGCCGAACTCGCAGGAGTCATGGCCCACGAGATCGCCCACGTCGCGGCCCGCCACGCGATGGAAAATCAGGGTAAAGGTTCATTGCTGCAGTACGGAATGCTCGCTGGCATCCTGTTCGGCGGCGGTATCGCGAGCGGAATTCTTCAGAATACGGCCGGTATCACTCAGGCCTTGGCATTCTTCAAATTCAGCCGTGGTGCAGAGGAAGAAGCCGACCGACTGGGCGTCCAGTATCTGTACGCTTCGGGCTACGACCCGAACGGCATGGCGACGATGTTCGAGAAGCTCGCCTCGCAGAATAAGAAAAAGCCTGGCACTCTGTCGAAGCTGTTCTCCTCGCACCCGCAGTCTGTCGATCGCCGCGATTCGAGTATCGAACTCGTCGCTAGATTTGCCGAGAAGGAAGAGTACATCATCAGCACGTCCGAATTTCAGCGTGTCAAAGGCCACTTGATGAAGATCACGAACGCTAAGGCCGCTGTTATCAACGACTTCGATCCTGTTGACGACAGCCGTCCAACACTCAAGAAACGTCAGCCGGACGATCCTAACTCGACTTCCAACGATCCCGGTTCATCGTCGTCCGACGGTCCTCCGAAGCTCAAGAAACGCGATCAGCCCGAGCCTCAGCCAACTCCGACGCTCGAACCGATCCGCTAGTAGGAAAATTTATTTTACACCGCAGAGGCCGCCGTGAATTCGGTGGCCTTTTTTCTATCCCGATGGACCACTCGACCTGACTATGACGGCGTTCGTCAAAGGAAGTTGCATTAGACTACATCTGTGCGTATCGTTGTCAGAAAAAGCGGCTGATCTCGAACAACGACGCTGATCCAATGGAACCTGATCGATACCTTATTGCAACGGCCCAGATATCTCTTGCTCTGGCTGGATTTACAGGGATCGTAGCGACCTATCGCAACAAGTCGGTCCATGAGTGGGGCAAAGTTGAGCAGTTCTGGCTTCGCCTGCTTCTTCTAAACGCAATACTCCCGTTTGCCCTCAGTCTTTCCGCGATCTTTGTTATCGCCACGGATCTGGCGGCCCCGGTTGCCCGGTGGAGTTGGCTGAGCGGGCTCGCCACGATATTTTTGGTTCCATATTCGGTGATGATCGTACGGAGGCTCATTGAACTGTCTCCGGGAGAACTGCGAGCGGCTGGCGGGGGTATTGTCTCTAGTTATGGGCTCTTCTTTGTTCTGATCGCCGTATGTTTGGTGCAAATGTGGAACACGGCATTTGGCTGGGCTTTCGGGCCATTTTTTGCAGCGATAGTCGCATTGATACTGGGTGCGGTCTTCCAGTTCGGAAGGCTTGTGATCGCAAGAGGTGGTCCTGAGCCGAAACATGTTACCGAAGATCCACCGGAGGAAGCCTAATGGAAGTCATCGTCGGGATCGGTCTCGGGATCTTGATCGGCGTCTCGATGTCGTTCGTCGGAATGGATCGCGACAAGGCACTCTATCCCGCGATAATGATCGTCATTGCTTCCTACTATTGGCTATTCGCGGTGATGGGCGGCTCGTCAGCCGCGTTGGCGGTCGAGATCGCCACAGGAGCAGTCTTTGTCGCCCTTGCTATCGTTGGGTTTAAGTTCTCTCTGTGGATCGTTGCCGCCGCCCTGGCCGGTCACGGACTTTTTGACCTTGTGCATTCAGCCCTGATCGAAAATCCCGGCGTGCCGCTTTGGTGGCCGGGGTTCTGTTCCTCGATCGATATTACGCTTGGCGCCTACTTGGCATTACTGCTCGTAAAGAGGAAGACTCGGCCTGGTGAAGTGTGACGAATGTACCGGCTCGGATCGCGGAAAGCAAAAAGGGCGTTGTGAGATCTCACAACACCCTTTTCAGTCAGATTCATCGTAATTCTATTGTTTGATCGGCGGTGCACCTGACTCGACGGCGGGTTTTGCCGGTTGGGCACCGACCGTGCGAACGATCGTTGTCGGGGCCTGCGGGATCTGATTGACTAGCAGGTCGCCCTGGTTTTCGATGATCTGATCGATCAGCTCAAACTTCTCTTTATCAAAATCCTTGCTCATCAGCACGCCGTTCTTATCGATCGTCATCGGGTAGATACCGAAGAGCTGATTCTTAAAGTTTTGGAAGAACGAAACGCTTTCCGGCGGCAGCACGTTCGTCCGCTCCGGATTTGGCGGAGGCACCGTCGCACCGATCAGTTCGAGCTGCTCGGCGGACTTTTTGACATACTCGCTGTTCGGGTAGTCGCTGACGATCCGCTGAAAATATCGAGCGGCCTGATCTGTCTCTTCTTCGATCAGATACGTTACGCCGAGCTTGTAGAGCACCTCGTCCATGAAATCGAAATCCGGGTATTTATCGACGATCTCGCGGTAACGCGACTGAGCGCCTTTGAGCCCGCCCTTCTTCTGGTCGACCGAAAGCGTGTAATAGTAATTCGCGATCAGTAGATTGTGCAGCCCGAGATTGTCCTGGACCTCTTTGAGCCTTACGTTGGCTTCCCTGGCAACGAGCGGTTCTTTATCTCCACACTGCTGCAGCAGGGCCTTCAAACGCGTCTCTGCACGTTTTGCACGCGTAGCGTCGCGGTCAGGTAGACCGACCTGTCGCATTTCCGCTTCGCCGATCTTCAGGATCACGCGGCATGAAAGCGGATGCGTCGGAAAGAAGGTCAGCCATTCCTGATACGCTCCGATCGCCTGTATCAAAGCACTCGTCGAGCCTTCGAGATAGAACGAATCCCCTACAGCAAGTTTCGACATCGGCAGATACGGCGAATCCGGATACGTCGTGATGATCGTCTGGAAGAGCAGCCGGCCGACGTCAAAGTTCTTTTTACGGACCTCGCGCGTGGCAACTACAAAAAGTTCGCGGTCGCGGCCAACCTGGACGCTGCCGAGCAGTTCTTCATATTCGTCAGAACCGCCACCGCCGAATATTCCGAGAAACTTCTTCTTTTTCTTCTTTTCACGCGGCTGGCCGATCGTCGAGATCGGATTCGCACGTCCCGCGGCAACTTCGAGTTGGGCCGTATCGGCCCGTGCCTGATATTCGTTTACGGACTGTTCAAGCAGATCGACATCAGAACGCTCGTATTTCTCGCCGCGATCGACGCGTCCGCGAAGGCTGTTGATATCCGAACTCAGCCTCGAGCCGTCTTTTTCGAGCGCGACCAGACGGCCGAGCGGCGTGTCGAGCTTCTTCTCGTCATCTTTTTTCGACTTGTCTTCTTTGTTCTCGTCCTTGAGAACAGCGATGACGCTGCTGAGCGAACGGCGAACGCGTTCTACCTTTTCGCGCATTACTTCGATACGCTGCGAATCGGTGCCGTCACCCGGACGATTTTGCGCAGCCGCCGGCATCGCGAACATCGCGACAGCGAGAAGCGAGAGAACAAACCTATTTCTGATTAAAACCATAACAACTATCTAAGATCTATGATCAAACCCAAACTGCCGCATTATCCATCAACTGGCGAACAGCGGCGGCAGGGTCTTCTTTGCCGTAAACGGCTGAGCCCGCGACTATCATCTCGGCCCCGGCGGAGACGATCTCGGCGATATTCGTTTCATCGATACCGCCATCTATCTCGATACGGACATCGAGCCCGCGTTCGTCGATCATTCTCCGCAAGCGGCGAAGTTTGTCGGTCATCGTCGGGATGAACTTTTGTCCGCCAAAGCCCGGATTCACCGACATCAATAGGACAAAATCAGCGTACGGCAACACTTCCGTCAGCGTATCGAGCGATGTGCCGGGATTTATCGCGATCCCCGCCTTCGCTCCCGCATCGCGGATCGCCGTCAGCGTCCGCTGCAAATGCGGGTCGGCTTCGACGTGTACCGAGACCATATCGGCCCCTGCCTTTACAAATTCGGTCGCATACACACCCGGTTCGCTGATCATCAGATGCGTGTCGATGACCATATCGGTCGCTTTGCGTATCGATCTGACGACGGGCAGTCCGATAGTGATGTTGGGCACGAAATGCCCGTCCATCACATCGACGTGCAAGATGGTGGCACCGCCCTTTTTTACCGTCTCGATAGCCTCGGCAAGTCGCGTAAAATCGGCAGACAGTAGCGAAGGTGCGATCTCAACCATTTCTCTTATCGTTTGTTTCTAGTTTCCCGCCGACGGTTGCTTATTGACCCGGCCTGGTGGTCGGCTTCGGCTTGGCGTCGCCGCCCTGCGGTTTCGGGGCCGGATTTGGCAATCGCGGAGGCGCCGTCTGCGTATTACGATTTGGTTTGTCGGCAGAATTATCGTTCTTTCCGGGCTCCTTCTTCTCGGTTCCGGTCTCGGACGAATTTGAGTTCGAACTATTCGAGTTCGAATTCGCTGTTTCGCCTTCGACATCACGGCCGGTATCCGCTTTCTTGCGGTTTGAGTTCGAATTCGCCTTCGGCTTCTTCGGCTTGTCCGAGATCATCTCCTCGATCTTTTCGCTATCGTCCTCTTCGCCCGACTTCACTCCCGGAGGCAAAGCGGGTTCGCCGCCGCCTTTACTCGTAACAACGAGGATCATCTGTCCGGTCTTCACTGTCTCGCCGGGTTTCGGAAGCTGCTCGATGACGGTGCCGGGCTGTTCGGCCGAGGCACGCTCGGCCCGTTTCTTGAGTTTTAGGCCGAGTAAAGCTAGCTCCTTCTCGCCGTCGTGGATGTCCTTGCCGGTGATCTCAGGCACGGTTATCTCACTTCCCTGCAGCGACATATAGACCACGCCGACCATTCCAAAAAGGAATATGCCAAGCAGCAGTACGACCGTCAGCAGACGGCCGATCGCGGAGACCCCGGAGTTAGCACCACTCATATCTAAAACTCCCAGAAAAACAAGCGTTCAGTGTATCACCTTCTTGGAAATATCAAGAACCGAAAAGCCCGTAAAACCCTATGACTTTCGCACAAAAGCCGCGATAAAAAACCCGTCCATATCGTCTCGATCCGGCCACGTCCTGCAAAATGCTTCTTTCGTTACGAACGCGTCCGGCGATCGCGCCGGCAGAACCGCAAAATCGGGGTTCTCGCTCAAGAAACCAAAGGCGACGTTCTCGTTCTCGTCCACTTCGAGCGAGCAAGTCGAATAGACTAGTTTACCGCCCATTTTAACCAGCTTTGATGCATTTTTCAGGATCGCCCGTTGTTTCAAAGCTAGAGCTTCGATATCGGCCTCTTCAATGAAATACCTGATCTCGGGGTTGTGTCTGATCGTCCCAGTGCCCGAACACGGCGCGTCGACGAAGACCGTGTCAAAGCTCTCATCCGCAAACGGCAACCGCTGGTTCGCGTCGTATTGAACTATCGCGACGCTGCCTGGCGCCTGACGCTCGCACGTCTCCCGCAGCTGTTCGACGCGTTTCGGATGGATATCGCCCGCCGCGATCAGCCGTGTCGTGTCTGCGTACTTACGAGCTATCATCATCGTTTTGCCGCCGGGAGCAGCGCAAACGTCGAGGAAACGACCGTTCACGGGCATATCGATCGCATCCGCCACGAGCTGCGAGCCCTCATCCTGAATGTAGATCTCGCCCGCCTCGGCTGCCGCAGCGATCTCCGGGGTTGAACGCTCGGCCATCCAACAGTCGTCGACATATCGAGAACGCGATGCCCCGGCAACCGCCGACTTCGCCAACTCTCCATTCGAAATGACACGGAAGCTTGTGTGGGGAATTGCGTTGTGGGCCGCTGCAATGCTTGCACCACGTTCCTCGCCGAATTGCCGAGTCCATCGATCGATCAGCCATTGCGGGTGCGAGTGTCCCGCCAGATCAAGACCGGCTCCCTCGCGAGTAAATCGTCTAAGCAGAGCATTTACGAAGCCCTTAGCGGAAGTTTTCCGGGCTCGGGCGACGAGCTCAACACTTTCCGAGATCGCCGAATGCGCTGGCACACGGGAAAGCTCGACAAGCTGAAATAGCGCCATACGCAACGCGATCCTGACCTCGCTATCCAGCTTTTTTCCGCGCGAATACTCGTCTATCACGCCGTCGAGCGGCATCTGCCGCCGCAAAACTCCGAGTACGATCTGATAACAGAGAGCGCGGTCGCGAGCGGACAATTTCTCGCCGTACGCGGGCAGAAGCACTGACGAATACGCCCGTTCAGTCTCGATCCGAAACAAGACGTCGAAAGCAGCGGAGCGTGACGGCGATATCTTCATTCGCCTATTTTGTATTTGTCTTTCTTGCGTGATGAAACTCGCTGGGAATGATCGACGCCCGAACCGCGTTTTAGCCCAGAACCGACGCTGATCCGTTCGTCGAACACGAAGCACTCGCCTTCCCAGAGCGAATCTTCCTCAGGGACCTGTTCGAGATACTTGAGAATGCCGCCCTCAAGTTGAAAGACCTCTTCAAAACCGAGCTGCTTCATGTACGGCGCGAACTTTTCACATCGGATGCCGCCCGTGCAGAACATCGCGACGCGTTTATGACGCTCGGGATCCAAATTCTCAGCCACGAAATCGGGCAGATCGCTGAACTTCACGGTCTCGGGGTTTACCGCCCCGCGAAAGGTCCCGGTCTTAAACTCGTAATCATTGCGGGTGTCGAGGATAAACGTTTCAGGATCGGAAATTACCTCGTTCCAGTCCTCAGGCTTTACGTGTGTGCCCGCCCCGAGCCCGATATCGACGGGCCGTTTGAGCGTAACGATCTCGGGCTTTATCTTGACGTCGACCTTTCGAAACGGCGTCGCGTCATCGAAAGAAGATTTGTACGGGATCGCGGTCTGCATCGCGTCGCCCGCGGCCTGCAAAAAAGCCTCGATCTCGGCGGATTCCCCGCTCACCATTCCGTTGTAACCTTCGGCGGCGATTATAAGCGTTCCGCGGACGCCTGTTTCAACAAAGATCTCCTTTAATCGGGCGCGAAGTGCGGCAAGGTCGCCGAGCGGCGACATATCCTTGAATTCGTAAAATGCGATGATCTGAAACTTCCCTTCCATTTCTATCCAAGCCTCTCGCCGATCGCGGGCCGTGCACCATTGATAAAGTCCTGCGCACTGACGCGGCTGCGGCCCTCGAGCTGCACCTCGAAACAGCGGATCGCTGTCCCGCCGCCGCAGCGGATGACAAGTTCGTCGCCCGTTGCCGACGATATCTCGGCCGGCATGTAGCTGCCGAATGCAGCCGTCGACGTGGCCTTCCAGATGGTCAGCCGTTTACCACGAAACGATGTGTACGCGGTCGGAAACGGCTGGAATCCGCGTACGCGGGCCGCAATTTCGTCAGCCGCACGTTCCCAGTCGATGACGCCATCAGCTTTCTTCATTATCGGAGCGTGCGTGGCTTTTTCGTGATCCTGCGGCATCGGGACAAGTTCTTCGAGCTTGAACAGAGTCTCCGCAAGCAGATCGGCGCCCGTAACGCCAAGTCTTTCCATCAATTCGACGGCATTTTCCTCAGTTTCGATCGCCGTCTCTCGCTGCAATAGAATATCGCCGGTATCGAGCCCCTCGTCCATTTTCATCGTCGTAACACCCGTGAAAGTTTCGTTATTCACAATGGCCCAATTAACGGGAGCTGCCCCGCGATACTTCGGCAGCAAAGAAAAATGCACGTTGATCGCTCCCCACGGGAAAGCTTCGAGAAAAGCCTTTGGCAAGATCCTGCCGTATGCTACGACGACCGCAACATCCGCGGCATGAGATCGAAAGATCTCAGCGGCCTCGTCAGTTCTCAGTTGCAGTGGCTGCAGCACGGGAATACCGCGCTCGACGCCCAGTTCCTTTACCGGTGAAGCTTTTAGACGGTTGCCGCGGCCCGCCGGACGATCGGGCTGCGTGTAAACTGCTACGATTTCGTGCCCATCGGCGATAAGCCGCTCGAGCGAGACCGCCGCCGCCGCCGGAGTTCCCATGAAAACTATCTTCACGATTAAAGCCTAACAAAAAAGTGCCGGCAAAGCCCCGGCACCTTTGACTTACGATGTAACTAAAGGATCAGAAAGCGCAGTGATAATTCGAGAATTCATACACGCGGCTCCACTTCCCGCCGCTGCGTTTGTAGGCATTGAATCCTGCGCCCTCGAACGACTGAACGTACGTGAACACCTCGCTCGTACCATCGCCGTCGTAATCAAATACGTCGAGCAGCAGTTCGTGATAGACGCCTTCGTCCAGGCTCTTGATCTCGCCACTCATCGTGCTGCCCTGATCGACGTTGCGGTATTCCTGAAAACCGATCGAGTATTTTCCGCCGTTCGCCTTGGCGGCGATGAAAAATAGCAGCCCACGTGTTTTACTATCGATCTCGACCCAATACGAACCGATCAGTTCGGCCGAGCCGTCGTTATCAACGTCTACAGCCGTTAAATTGTGATAACGCAGAACTTTAGGCGTCAGTTTATGCCTGGCGTATTCGGCTTTTGCGAGGTCGTCAGCAGCAGTTTTCTCTTCGGCTGTAGGCCGCCTGCGGAAAAAATTGGTCGATTTGATCGGGGCGTTGGTCGCAAGGCCCATGACGAAGCCTTTCATCGCAGATCTCGTCGATTTGGTAGTTGCTGTGGCGATATTTTTCGAGCACTCGGCTTTCGGATCGTGCGATTTTACGGTAGAAGTTCCCGAACTCGTCCCGCCAAAGATCAACTTGTACGCGGTTCCCTTCTTAAAATATGACCGGCTAAATGCAGCGAGTGCCGCAGGTTCGTCGCTGCCGTTTACCGGTTCGACCAGTTTGTTCTTATCGACATAAGCGACCGGCTCGAGAGAACCGCCGTCGTGCAGCACCGCAAATATTATAGGCTTTTGCTGCCCGGGAACAGCCAAGAATGCCATCGAGATAAACGCGATGCTTGCGAAAACACGCTTCATAAATTGAACCTCTTTAGACCTTTTGTGCGATCGATTTGCCCTGCATGAACTGGAGCAAGTATTCGCGGCCGCCCGCTTTTGAATCCGTACCGCTCATATTGAAGCCCCCGAACGGATGAACTCCGACGAGTGCCCCGGTACATTTGCGATTAAGGTACAGATTTCCGACGTGAAAGTCACGGCGGGCCCGATCTAAACGCTCGGGCGAGCGGGAATAAAGTGCTCCGGTCAGGCCGAATTCCGTTCCATTGGCGATCTCGATCGCATGATCAAAGTCTCTCGCCTTGATCACCGCCAGCACGGGAGCGAATATCTCTTCCTGCTCGATCGTGGCGCCGGGCTCGACACCCGCGATCACTGTCGGCTCGATGAAATAGCCCTTGCTGTCGTCACCCGTGCCGCCGGCCACGACGTTTCCACCTTCGCCGATGCCTTTTTCGATATAACCGATCGTCTTGTCGAATGCCTTTTGGTTGATGACCGCAGCGACGTTAGTACCGCCATCGAGTGGAGAACCGACACGCAGATCGTTCGTCAGCGTGATCACCTTTTCGAGAAGTTCGTCATGAACTTTTTCATCGACGATCAGGCGCGAACACGCCGAACACTTCTGCCCCTGAAAGCCGAACGCCGCCTGAACTGCCCCGAGAGCCGCCGCATCGAGATCCGCGTCATCCGCAACAACGATCGCGTCTTTGCCGCCCATCTCGGCGATGACGCGTTTGATCCAGATCTGCCCCGGACGCGTTTTCGCAGCTTCCTCGTTGATGTGCAGGCCGACGCCCTTGGAACCGGTGAACGAAATGAACCGCGTTTTCGGATGCGTGACCATCGCCTCGCCCGTCGCGGCACTTCCCGAGATGAAGTTGACGACGCCTTTCGGCAGACCGACCTCTTCGACGATCTCCATGAATTTCGCGGCGATCGTCGGAGCGTCTGACGAAGGCTTGAGTACTGTCGTGTTGCCCGTAACCACGGCCGCCATAGTCATACCAGACATGATCGCGAGCGGAAAATTCCACGGCGGAATGATCGCCCCGACGCCAAGCGGAATGTACTCGAAATTGTTCTTTTCGCCCGGCAGCGGCGACGGCGTTATCGGCTGTTCGGCCGACCAACGCAGCATTTCGCGGCCGTAGAATTCGCAAAAATCGATCGCTTCCGCAGTATCTCCGTCGGCTTCAGCCCAGGTTTTCGCGACCTCAAAGACCATCCACGCCGAAAGCTCGTGCTTTCGCTGCCGCATGATGTCGGCGATCTTGAAAAGATATTCGGCACGCTCAGCCGGCGGAACGTTCTTCCATGTTTTGAACGCCTCGGATGCCGCCTCGATCGCCTTTTCAGCGAGCGAAGTATCGGTGTCGCCTTCCGAGAATACGCCAACGACCTGCGACGTATCGGCCGGGTTGATACTCTCGAATTTGTCATCGAGCGAGATCCTTTCGCCGTTGATGATGATCGGATACTCGCGGCCGAGTTCGCCGCGGACCTTCTCGAGCGCGGCCTCCATCGCCTGAGCGTTCTCAGGCTTGCTGAAGTCGGTAAATGGCTCGTTCTTAAATTCGTCTAAAGTTCGTTGTGTTTGCATGATTACCTATAACACCCGGTGTTATTTCGATTCGGGGCAGCCGAAGCGGATATAGTTACGCTGCCCGAAGAATGGCATGTTTCGCTTCAGGAAGCGGCTTGCCATCTTGCCGGAAAATTTCCGCCCACTCGTCGACGACCTCGAGCAGTTCCTTAAAGACCGCCTCTGGATCATCGCCATGTACACCGCCGCCAAAGAATTCCGGACAGACGCCGATAAACACCTCGTCTTCCTCGCTCCAATAAACGATCTTTTCGTAAGCGTCGGTCAGTTTTTTCATTTCTTCGTGACCCTGCGAATAAACTCTTCGACTTCCTTGACCTGATACTTTCGAGCATCGGCGCCCGGATTACCGGAAAGTACCAATCGCTCACCCGTTGGATGCACGAAGTTGCGATGACTACCTTTCCCGCCACGATTCACGTAGCCGTGTCTTTCAAGCTCAGCGATCAATTCCCTGATCTTCGGCGGCATCGCTAGAACGTAATTCCATAATACGCCGCGAGGCCGTTGTTTCGTGCTCCCGAATTTCCAAAGCTGTAGCCCGTGGTGAAATACTGGCGATTTGTCACTGCAAAATTGAATCCCGCCGAGGCGTAGCCGATCCTGTTCTTTCCGGAATACCAATCCGAGACAAAACTGATCCGCTTGCTGATCGGCTGATTGAGGCCGACGATCGCCCCCGATTTGTCCTCGCCAAAACCATCGCCGCCGTTTATCACGTGATAGCCGCCGCCTGTGACCGTCGTCGAGCCGAGGACTTTACTCGCCACTCCGTAGACCATTACCGCAGTCTTCTCGCCCGTTCGGCGATTCAGCGGAACGAACACGACCGTACCGCCCGAGACAGACACGCCATATTTTTCGTTTCGATAAATGTTCTGCTTGACGCTGAACTCGGCCTGCGAACTCGCCTTGTCTCCGTCGTAGGTCAGGTAAAAATTGGTGCCGAGTTCCGTCCTGTTGGTCAGGCCGTATGCGACGCGATAGCCGTAGGTCTGATATCCGCCGTCACGGTAGCTGACAGGACGCGTGATGAAGTCTCCTTCTAACCCCCAGGAACCGCGTTGCAGCGTATCGGCCGTCGGAATATTGAACAAAGTGGTCTGGGCCGCGATCAACGCAGGAAATGCAGCCACGATAACGAATAGCGCAAATAGAAGTCTCTTGTACACAACCAGTCTCCTTTTACGGCACTCAGAACCTGTGTCCGATCACGACGGGCGGTCGCAGCCAGACAAACTAAAAATTATCCTCAGATAAACCTGATTCTAAAGGAAAGACTCGAAAGTGTTAAGCGGAGAGGCTTTGAATTCCTACCTGTTTCTCTGCCGGAAGATCTCGCGTTGTTCCCATTCGTCGAGCAATTCGGGGAACACGGGCGGGCCGTCATGCTGCCAGCCGACGACGAATCGCGGGTCCTGAGTGTCGCACGCGTGTTTGACGTAGCTCAGCAGCAGCACCCAGCCTTCGCCGAGATACTTGTTAAGTTCGCCGCTCGAACCGAGTTCGGCCGTAAGTCGTGTGTTCTCAATGTTGCTCAAGTCTAGTGCTTTTCCGTTCAATTCCATTTTCCCGTTTTCTGCAATGCCTTGATCTTTCGCTTGGCGAACTGACGTTTGAGCGGGGTCATCCGATCAAGGAAGATAATACCGTCGCAGTGATCTGTTTCATGAAGTATACACCTTGCGGCAAGGTCTTGAACATCAATTTCTATCTGCTCGCCTTTTACATTCTGGGCCCGAGCGATGACGCGCATCTCGCGTTTGACCGTCTGGAACAAGCCCGGGAACGAAAGACAGCCTTCGTCGCCGACCTGTTCGCCCTCGACCGTGACGATCTCAGGATTAATGAGAACGTGCCGTTCGCGCGCATGTTCGTCGCTTTCGGGCGTGTCCATGACGAATAGCCGTCGCGAAACGCCGACCTGCGGAGCCGCGAGCCCGACACCGCGGGCCGTTGCCATCGTCTCAAACATGTTTTCAACGAGCTTTTCAAGATCTCCGTCGAACTCATTTTCCTCAACGGGTTTTCCGACGGTCAGCAAGACCGGCTCCGGATAGTGAATGATCGGTAAGATCGGCATTCAGCTAGTTTACGAAAATACGCCGAATCAGGGCAATTTTCTGTAATCTTCCATCCAAACAGAGTCCGCAAATTACGCATTCTGTGCATTTTGGTGAAAACTACGCAATCTGTGCATTCTGCTACGATCTGAGAAATCTGGCATTCCCATTTTGTCGCAGTCAGTTTACCTTCGAGCTATGAAAGCTTTGCTCGACATCGGCCGCACTAAACTCACGATAGACCTAACCCCGATCGCCCGCGACCCGCGCGTCGAAGACGTACGACGTTTCTGTTCGCTTCTCATGGACGACCGCTTAGGCCGTTCGCACTATTCGACATTGTTGTATGCCCGCATCGAGCCCGAGCTGTCGTCACGGCCGAAGCTCAAAGAAAATGTCACTGACGATATCGTCATAAACCCAATGCCAACGCCGCCTCCGTCTGTCCGTGCGACGCCGTTGGTGAGAAACCTGCGAGATGCGTCGATCGCTCGGCGACCCGCTCCCGCTGCGTTCTTCACTGCGGCTTTATCCGCCCGCGGGTCACCACCATGGAGTGATCGGTGAAAGTACAGCTGTCAGCCGTCAGCTGTGAGCTATCAGTTTAGGACCGGCCTCGCCGGTGAGAAACGTTCTTTGAAAAATACGTATGTGAGAAACAAAGCTGATAGCTAATAGCTGACAGCTAATAGCTGTATTCGAACCTTTAACCGCGCAGAAGCTTGTTCCTGCAGGCGGTTACAGAGACGAGTCGATGTGAGAAACCTAACCGCCTCGGCACTTTCAATTGCTTTGTAGTGTCTTCGATAACAGATGGAACGGGCTCGTCAACGGGGTAAGAAAGCAGTCGTGCGGTCTCGGCTTTCAAGACGGGGGCGTCTTTTGTCTCGACTCGACGTTTTGGCTTACGGTCCTTTTTTGCCTCGTTCATCACGACCCAAGCTAGCGAGAGCACCGCGAAGATCAGAATGAAAAACAGAGCGATACCGAGCAGGGCTTTGTCGCCCGTCAGGATCATCTTCGTCACGATCGAATACAGGATCGCTCCGACGGCGCTCAGGCCTGTGATCGCCAGTCCGCCGAGTGCGAATTTGCCAAACCGGTCCGACGATGGCTCAGCCCCGACCGCCCGCTCGGCATCACTGAATTGCTCGGCCACGAGTGAGGCGACCGGTTCGAGGTCCATGCCACAGCTTCGGCAGAATTTCTGCTCGATACGACCTTGGTGCTGCAGGCTGGACAGAACATATTTTTACTCGGCTGCCTCTAGCTTCTCGATCTCTGTTTTCGTCCACGCGCAGATCGCGGCCTTTTCGCTCTCGGTGAGAACCGCATCGTGATGGATCCAGAGGTACGAAGGCAGCGGCATCTTGGCCTCTGAAACTTCGTCGCAAGTCTCCTCGAGCTTTCTCATCTTTTGCTTTTTATCGAGCGTGTTGAACTTGCTGAAATTAAGGTGCTCTTTGCCGTGATCGATGTGATCTTTTACAAACCAGCCTACCGGTTGGATGTACGAATACCATGGAAACTGCGTCTTGTGCGAATGACAATCGTTGCACGAACGTGCCATCAGCATCGAGATATCCGGCGGCACGTTCACGGCTTTTTCGAGCGTCTCTTCATCAACGATCGGCGGATTCGTCTTGTCTATAGCAAAGAACTGCATGCCGACGAGCACGATCAGAATGAGCAGGATTACGATCTTGAGCAATTTTTTCATGACAGAGAGTTAGACGATGTTACAACACTTAGTTATCCAAAAAGTATTCGCCGCGTGCATCGCACGGGTATCGTTCGCCCATCTCAAAGTGGGAAACATTTCGTCCGAACGATGCTGCTTGATACGCCATCACCGATAAATTAACTTATTCAATATGCTGCGGCCGACCGTCATTGCCATTCCGATATTCGCGTTATTGATCGCGGCGGAAGCCCTGTGGTCGTATCGACGAGGGCTCGACCATTTCAAAGATCGACGCGACACGTGGACGAACATCTTCATGGGCTTTATGAGCGTCGCTTTCGGGGCTCTCTTCGGGCTCGTTACCGCTTCGATCTATCTGTTTGCATACGATCTGGCACCGTACAAGTTCCCGCCAAATGCCTGGTGGTCGTGGGTGATCCTGTTTTTTGTCGATGATCTCGCTTACTACGTTTTCCATCGGGTCAGCCACGAATCGAGGCTCTTTTGGAATTTTCACGTCGTCCATCATTCGAGCGAGCAGTACAATCTGAGCGTCGCGGTTCGGCAGAGCTGGTTCGGCGGCATGGTTCTATGGCTGTTCTATTCGCCGATCATGCTGCTCGGTTTCGCTCCGTGGATGTTCGCGATCACGCACGGATTCAACTTGATATATCAGTTTTGGATCCACACCAAACTGGTCGGCAAGCTCGGCCCGCTCGAGTACATTTTCAACACGCCTTCGCATCATCGGGTGCACCACGGCGTAAATAACCCGTATCTCGACAAGAATTACGCCGGCGTTCTGATAATCTGGGACCGTCTTTTCGGCTCGTTCGTCGAAGAGACCGAAACGCCGCGATACGGCATCATCAAACCGCTCCGCAGCTACAATCCGCTGTGGGCAAACGTCCACGGCTGGGTCGAGATGTTCGCCGAACTAAAACGCCGCCGCGGCATCTATCAAAAACTGCGATGCGTCTTCGCCTCGCCAAATATGGACGCTCCGCTACCAAAATGAAAAAACTATTGCCCGTCACACTCGTCCTGATCGCCTGCGTGGTTGCCGTGTCCGCGCAGACCGTTACCGTCACCGGCAAAAAGGTCACGTATACGCGCAAAAAACCGATCGCCGACCACAAACGCACTTTCGTGATCAATTATCCGAAGGTCACGGCGGCCACGCCCGCACTCGCTCGACGTATCGAAGCCGCGCTGAATTATGAGAAGGTCCTCGACATCAATCTCAAAGACGAGATGGGCGAGATCCAGTGGCTGGAAGAGGCTAACTTCGAGGTCAAGTTCAATCAGGACGGCGTGTTGTCGGTCGACATGTGGATGGAAGGCAGCGGCGCATACCCGAGCGGACGTGTCGTTCGCGTCGTCGTCGATAGCTCGACCGGCGTAAAACTGACGCCCGCTATCGCCTTTCAAAACCAGAAGGCCCTGCTTGCCATGCTCGAAAAAGACATCAAGGCGGAGACTGCAGCGGCGATCAAACGCATCAAGGAAGATAAAGAGAACGGGGATTCGGATCCGGAAAGCCTTTTCGCTCAATCGGCGGAGTTCAATAAACCGGCGTTAAGTGATTTCTCAGTCGCCGCCGACGGCATCACGTTCTACCACGATTATGGCTTCCCGCACGTCGTTCAGGCACTTCAGCCCGATGGCGAATTCAAATACTCGTGGGCCGTTCTCAAGCCGTATCTCAAGCCCGGCGGTTTGCTCGCTCGGCTCGCTCGTTAATATACTCGTCGTATGTCAGAAAGAAAGATCCGCGTGCTCGTTGCAAAACCCGGCCTCGACGGACACGATCGTGGGGCCAAGGTCATCGCCCGGGCCCTGCGTGACGCCGGTATGGAGGTCATCTACACGGGCCTCAGACAAACGCCAGAAATGATCGCGACCGCCGCCGTGCAAGAGGACGTCGACGCGGTCGGCATCTCGATCCTCAGCGGTGCGCACAATACGCTCTGCCCGCGTATCGTCGATCTTCTACGCGAGAACGGGATGGACGACACGCTCGTTCTCGTCGGCGGCATCGTTCCGCAGGAAGACATCGCCGGATTAAAGGCAAAGGGCATTTCCGAGGTATTTCTTCCCGGCACCTCGACCGAAGATATCGTGAAGTTTATCAACGCCAACGTCCGCCCCAATGGTATTTAGCCTTACATACGTCCCTGCCGATAAACGGTACACTTATCTCTATGAAATACCTGAGATCAGTACTATTAGTCGTCGGGGCGATCTTTCTGGCCGGCAGCGCAGCGTCGGCACAGGACGTTCTCGACAAAGTTAAGGATGTAGGCGAAAAGGTCGTTGACAAGACCAAGGACGCCGCTGAAACCGTCGCGGACAAGACCAAGAGCGGCGTAAAAAAGGCAGCCAAAGGCACGAAGGATGTTCTAAGTGAAACTGGCGATAAGGCCGAAGACGTCGGAGAAAAAACCGTAGACGTCACAACTGAAGTTGCGGGTCCGGTTCGCCGCGTTGGAACGACAATAGGCGAAAAGACCTGGGACGGCACAAAATGGGTCGCGACCAAGTCATGGAAAGGTGGCAAGTGGCTCGCCGAAAAGACAACAGACGGCGTTAAGTGGGTATACCACGAGGCTAAAGGCGTCGGCACGACGGTCAAAAAGCCTTAGCGGCTGAACGCGATTTTCGAGCCCGTGCTTTCGGTGATAGGATTGAATTGAACAGTTTCTAATTATTAACCTAGGGGGACTTTTGAGTATGAAGAGGTTTAAGTTCTTTGCACTGACAT
This sequence comes from Acidobacteriota bacterium, assembly GCA_041940165.1. Taxonomy (GTDB): domain Bacteria; phylum Acidobacteriota; class Blastocatellia; order Pyrinomonadales; family Pyrinomonadaceae; genus OLB17. Next base: position 165,173 of record JBGTSR010000010.1, on the reverse strand, counting down.
CGGCATTTGCTCTCGCTGCGATATTCGGTTCGGCTACGTTGGCTTCCGCACAGGAAGTCACGATGAAGAGCATCGGTAAGAAGGTCGCAAGCAGCACCAAGACCGGCGTTAAACGCGGACTGCGTGTCGGACACGTCGTCGGTAACCGCGTCTGGACCGGAAGCAAATGGGTCGCACGCAAGTCATGGCGTGGCGGCACTTGGGTAGCTGTTAAGACAGCCAAGGGCACGAAGTGGGTTTACCGCAAAGGCCGAAATTTCGTGGTCGGCAAGCCCGCTCGCCGTCCGTAACGAATAGTCTTATAATTAACTTTAATAGGTCATATGGTCATAGGACTTATATGGCCTATTTTCTTCTATGAAAGACACCGTAAGAGTTGCCGGCGGCCAGGGATTCTGGGGCGATCTGCTAACCGCTCCGGTCGATCAAGTCCGTAAAGGCCCGATCGACTATCTGATGCTCGATTACCTCGCTGAGGTCACGATGTCGATCGTGCAGAAGCAAAAGCTCCGCGATCCGAACGCCGGGTACGCACGGGATTTTGTCTCGCTGATGCGAGAGATATTGCCGGATTGCGTTGAAAAAAATATCAAAGTCCTTTCGAACGCCGGCGGCGTTAACGTCGCAGGCTGCGCCGCCGCGATAAAAGATGTAGCCGCCGAACTGGGCCTTTCGGGCAAAGTAAGGATCGGCGTCGTTACGGGCGATGACATTCTGGACAAACTCGACCATTTCCTCGCCGATGGCGTCAAGATCGAGTCGATGGACGACGGCACACCGCTCTCCGCCATCCGCGATCGAGTCCAGTCGGCAAATGTCTATCTGGGAGCGGCTCCGCTCGTCGAAGCACTCGACAGAGGCGCAAACATTATCGTCGGCGGGCGTCTGACCGATACAGGCCTGACCCTCGCTCCGCTGATGCACGAATTCGGCTGGAAATTCGACGACTGGAACCGCGTTGCGGCCGGAACGATCGCCGGCCACATCATCGAATGCGGTGCGCAGTGCAGCGGCGGTAACTGCCAGTATGATTGGCAGAGTATCCCGGACATGGCTAACATCGGCTTCCCGATCGTCGAGGTCTCGCCTGATGGCACGTTCATCGTCACCAAACACGACGGCACCGGCGGTCGCGTAAATGTACCGAGCGTCACAGAACAGCTTCTCTACGAGATGGGCGACCCGAAGGCCTACATCACGCCCGACGTTGTTGCAGATTTTTCGACGATCAGGCTCGAAGATGCAGGCAAAGACCGAGTCCGCGTTTTCGGCATCGAAGGCAATCCGAATACCGAATTCTACAAGGTCTCGATCGCATACCAGGACGGCTATAAGAGCGTCGGCACGCTCGTCTATTCGTGGCCCGATGCGCTGGAAAAAGCCCAAGCCGCCGACAAGATCCTACGCCAACGCCTTGATAATCTCGGCCTTAACTTTGATCTGATCCTGACCGAATTCGTCGGGGTCAGCTCGACCCACGGCCATCTCGCCGCGACGTTTATGTCGGAACCGCCTGCGTCAGCGGGCGGCCAGTCTGATGGCCGACGAACTGACCCGCCGCTTACGCTGCGGGTTCCGACTGACTATCCCGAAGTCCAGCTCCGCGCCGCCGTCCGCGGTCAAAGCCGTGCCGATGTCGAACGCTTCACCAAAGAGATCGCCCCGCTGATCCTGACCGGCCCGCCCGCCGTCACAGGATTCGCCGGCGGCCGCCCTAAGGTCGAAGAAATTATGGCCTACTTCCCGGCCCTGATCCCTAAGAGCTTGATCGAAACAAACGTCGATATCGTCGAGGCGTAACAGCTCCCGCCTTACCGTCTTGCCGGTATTGAGGTATTAGACCGCTTGCGTCTTGCGTCCGAGGGTGAGACCTGTCAATATAACTGGGTTAATCCTACTCTCGTGCGGCTCAGATGAGCCTCACGCTTCGTCTTTAACGGTTTTTGGATAAGTTTGAGAGCGGGCACCCCGAAACACAGAAGTGTTTGCTCTCACTATTGTTGAGTATCCGAATCCAGGCTTCTCTTTCATTTGGAAAGCGATCGCCGGAGCGAAACTTCTTAGCAGGCCCGAAATATAGGGCAAGGAAGAACCCGAGATGAAAATTTATGTAGGAAACCTTTCCTTCACCACAAGCAATCAGGATCTAACCGACCTGTTTGGCACCGTTGGAACTGTCGAGTCCGCCAATATTATCGAAGATCGCGAGACCGGCCGGTCACGCGGCTTTGGTTTCGTAGAGATGGCGAGCACTTCGGACGGCGAAAATGCGATCGCCCAACTCAACGGGAAGGAAGTTGGCGGGCGTGCTCTCCTGGTCAATGAGGCCAAACCGCAGGTCCGCAACGGCGGCGGCGGGGGCCGCGGTCAAGGCGGCAACCGCGGCGGGAACAGCCGCTGGTAGGTTACGAACAGCTTGCAACTGTTAGAGGATGGGGCCGGTCCGCGTTTTGCTCTGGATCGGTCCTTATCAATGTGCACACTCGATAAAGATGTCCTTTAGCCCCCTGTCATTGTCACGTAGGCGCGTGCTAGGCGAATTATATGCAAAGTGCCTGCCCGTAACTGAACAGGTTCAAGTCTTTCTGATCGGGGACGAGAATCAGCTGCTCGGTTTCGCTGACGAATCACTCGGTAATTACGCCGACGCACTGACTTTTCACCTCGCAGACGACGTTTGCAAACGGTTGTCAGCGGGTCACTATACGTACGAATTTGATCTTGAGCACTCGGATCAGCAGGGTCGGTTGATCCTCAAGGCCATATTTCTGAAAGCTCCAAAGGTCTACCGGCGTCCTGTTCAGGCGAGTTCGAGTGAATGACCGTGTATACTGGCTCTGGCAGCTTCGTTTTTTGCCCACGATGGCTTTAAAAACGACACGCTTATGAATATCCTGCTTTACAACCCTGATAACGGCGTAACGCGCAACTTCATGCCGCATCTCTGGATGTTCCTGCTTCAGTCGCTGACGCCGCCGGGACACCGGGTGATCCTGATCGACGGCAACGCAAAGCCGTTATCGCTCCCGGAACTCGTCGAGTTCTGCCGTAAAGAAGATATCGGCCTGGTCGGCATCGGCTCGATGACCCGAATGGTGGCCAGGGCCTATGAGGTCGCGGATGCTCTGCGCGCCGCCGGCTTTCCTGTAGTGATGGGTGGCCCACACGTGACCGAATGCCCTGAAGAGGCCCTCGGTCGTGACGGCGGACCGCGGCACGCAGACGCCGTGGCGTTGGGCGAGGCTGACAACACATGGCCGCAGATCGTCGAAGATGCCGCAGCGGGTACGCTCAAGGAGATCTATCAGCCTGAGACCGATGCCAAAGGCAACGACGTCAAGCCAAGCCTGCAGCCCTATCCGCATATTCCCTGGGAGACGCTCGATCTCGAGCAGTTCAGCTTGATCCCGCGATTTCTCCGGCCGGTAATGTCGAAGTTTGGTACGGGTTGGGGCAAGTTCTTCGTCGTGCCCGTCGAGACAGGACGCGGATGCCCATACGGATGCGAATTTTGTACTGTAACGGGGTTCTTTGGAGATTCGATCCGTTTTCGAACCAACGAAAGCGTTGTTGAAGAATTGCTTAGGCTGAAGGAACGAGCGCGTCGCGAACGCGGTCAGATCGCCGTCTTTTTTATCGACGACAACCTTGCGATCAACAAGAAGCGGCTCAAATCGCTGCTTCGTGACATTATCGCCGCAAATGCCCAGCTTCCTTGGGTCGCTCAGATCAGTGCAAATCTGCTCAGCGACGAGGAACTGGTCGACCTAATAGCCGAATCCGGAGCCCGGTGGATCTTCATCGGTATGGAATCCATCGATCCGGTGAATATGGCCGACGTTAACAAACAGTTCTCGAAACCGGCGAATTACAAAGAAGTACTTGATGGACTGGCACGCCGCGACATTTACGCGATCACCTCGTTCATCTTCGGGATGGATAACGACACGGTCGGAGTTGGCTCGCGAACGGTGGATGAGATCGAGTCATGGGCACCGGGCCTGCCGGTCTTTGGCCAACTGACGCCGTTCCCCGCGACTCCACTCTATGACCGCCTGCAAAAGAGCGGCCGACTCGAACGCCCCAAGCATTGGCTAGACTTTGCCCAGTTCGTGATGGCCCACAAGCCTGCCAAAATGACGATCGACGAGGCCAAGGCCGAAACGATTGGTGCGTGGGCTCGAAGCTACAGCCCCGAACGCAATCGTCAGGCGATCGAAGCGATTAGTTCATCACCTATCCAGGTTCGCATCAGTCACCTCGCCGCAAGGTTCTTCTTTCGGGGGATCTACTTTCCACAGATCGGTACGATGGCGTGGCTCCGCCTGCTTTTCGCGAATCGCCGCTCTATCCTCGCCCTGACGCGCGAGGGTTTATCGATCTGGCGCGACAGCCGTCGAGCCGCCCGAGCCAAACTCGTCGAAAGCCAGGAACAGATCTGAACTCCTAAGATTTATTCAAGAACCTGGCAATACCCGCCTTACAATCTTCGGTCATTCGCGCATCCGCATTGACCTTGGCTCCGTGTTCGATCGCCGCATCAAACGATAGGCCGTCGATATCGTATAGCAATCGTTTGGTAATCTGGACGGCAGAGGCACTCAGGGCGGCGTAACGGTCGGTGATTCCGGCGAGCGTTGTTTCGAATTCGGCCTCGTCGACAACCGCGTGGACGATGCCTGCTGCTGAAAGATCTTGGGCGGACATCTCGTCGCCCAAAGTGAGAGTTGCAAAGGCACGGCGTTCGGCCATATTGTGTTGTACGATCGCGGCAACCATCGCCGGCACGAAACCGATCTTTACTTCCGGAAAGCCGAATTTCGCACTAGCCTCAGCCACGATCACATCGCACGCCATCGCCAGCCCGCATCCGCCAGCGAGAGCTCGCCCCTTCACAGCCGCGATCACCGGTTGCCTCACCGCACGAAGGAGTTTGTACAACTCACCAAGTGATCGAGCATCCTCTAGATTCTCCTCGAGCGTGGCATTTGCGATCTTTTGCAAAGCCGACAGATCAGCTCCCGAGCAGAAATCCTTTCCCGCACCGCGAATTACGATGCATTTCACGCTATCGTCCGCATCGGCTTCGCGAAGCGCGTCTTTCAGCGCAGCGATCAACTCGTCATTCAACGCATTGCGTTTTTCGGGACGATTGAGCGTCAAAGCTCGAATTGCGTTTTCGGTTGTCGATACGACTACGAACATATTCTTGCCTGCGAATTACCCGAAAAAATGCGAGTAAAAAAACTTCATATTAGTGTCAATTCGTGGCCAAAAGCTCTTCCGGTACGTCGATATGCATCCGCAACAGCGCCGTCGAGAAGGTTTTGCCCTGAGCATCGGTCATCAGGCTCTTGGTTCCGCCGCCGCCGAGCGATCCGTGGAGTAGAAAATTGAGTGCGTTGAGGTTGGGAAGTTCGAAACGCTCAACGTCGCCCTTCACCATTTCGCCAAAGTGTTCTTTGACTGCCGCGGCAGTAACCTTTTCGACGAGAAGTGGATAATATTCTGGTTTGAGGGCGATCAGGCCGACATTTGCAGTGTCGCCTTTATCACCGGATCGCGCGTGAGCGATATTCACGAGTTGTACTTTCATAGTTGCTATTCGAAAACGAGGAAATAGTCCATTCCGTCGCTCTTTACGAAGTCATAATTCGCCTTAAGAGTAAAACCGGCTTGCTTCATTTCGCGGACGACCGTATCGACATCGAGTCCGTGGTCGGCGCCGTCGCCGGTCTTGTCGATAATGCCGACGATCCCGCCTTTCTTTACCGCTTTCCGAAGATTTTTCATCAGGATCACCGGTTCGGCGATCTCGTGATAGGTCTTTAGGATCAATACCGAATCCACCGAATCGGCGGGCAGCCTCGGATCGTCAAACGCGCCCCGGATCGTTCGGATGTTCGCAAACCCTTCCTTTTCGCCTCTTTTTGCGATGTGATCTAGAAAGTCCTGGTTGATGTCGACCGCAAAGACCTTACCCGATCCGCCGACACGCTTCGCAGCACGCACCGTAAACCATCCCGAACCTGCGCCGATATCCGCTACCGAACGGCCTTCGGCGATGCCGAGAATATCCATCACGCGCTCGACCTGAAGCTTCTTGTCGCGCTCCGGATCCTCAAATCTCGACAGATCGCCTTTGAACGGTTCGCTTGTTTTCCTGGTCGTTTTGTCAGAGATCGCCGGAGTCGGGGTCGCGGTTGCCGCGATGGCAGCGGGTTCGATCGTAACCGGGTATTCTGAGTAGAAAAGTGTCGCGGAGATAAGCAGCAGCCAAAGCTTCATGCCGACAAGAATTGCGATAAATCTTCTCATAACGTCTCCAAGCGGCGTCCCGACAAACTTAACAGGTCTTGTTCAAATATATCATCCGAAACGGCATCGACAAGACCGATGGCCAACGCGCGTCGCGCATCGATCGGCCTTGCGGTAAAGAACATCTCGAGCGCTTTTGCCTGTCCGATCAGCCGCGGAAGCCGCTGTGTGCCGCCCCATCCTGTAATGATCCCAAGACCCGTTCCCGGATGTGCGAATGTGGCTGTCGGCGACGCGATCCGTCTGTCGCAAGCAAGGGCAAGGTCGAGTGCTCCGCCGAAACAATGGCCATTAATAGCCGCGACAGTTGCCTGCGGTAAAGACGCGATCTTGCTCATCAGCGTCTGCCCAAGTCGTGCGAATTCTGGTGCTTCATCCGCCGAAAGCGAGGCGATCTCGTTCAAATTCGCTCCCGATGCAAAGGCATTTCCGGTTCCGGTAAAGATCACCCGCCGATCGGCACCCTTAGCTACATCGTCAACGATCGAATGCAAAGACTCGACAACGTTTCGCGATAGAGGGTTTCTGATCTCGGGCCTGACGAATCGGACAACAAATGAGTCACCTATTCGCTCGGTCTTTAAGAACTCCGACATTGTCTTTATTCTACCCGAGCGATGCGGTAGTCAGACGCCTGATATGCTAGATTTTCAGTTGATATGCAGCCTCGAACTAATAAGGCACATCCATGGCACGGCGTCTCGATCGGTGATGGCGCTCCGGATGAAGTTACCGTCTTCGTCGAGATCGTTCCGCGAGATACGGTGAAGTACGAGGTCGACAAAGAGACCGGCTATCTGAAGATCGACCGGCCGCAGCAGTATTCCAACGTCGTACCGGCAAACTACGGGTTTATACCGCAAACTTATTGTTCAAGTCGGATCGCGGACCGAGCCCGGACGCGCTCGTCGATCTCGATCAGCGACGGCGACGGCGATCCGCTCGATATTCTCGTGTTGAGCGAGCATCACATCCCGCGCGGAGACATCCTGCTAAAAGCTCGGCCCATAGGCGGGTTCTGTTTGATCGACGGCGGAGAGGCTGACGACAAGATCATCGCAGTTCTAAAAGGCGACAAGGTTTTCGAGCAATATACGGAAATATCTCAGCTGCCGAAAGGCATCCTCGAACGTTTCGAGCACTATTTCCTGACCTACAAATCCCTGCCAGATGAGCCTAACAAGTGCGAGATCGCATTCTCGTACGGGCGTGAAGAGTCGTATGAAGTAATTCGCGCGGCGATCGACGATTATGCAGATTTGCTCGCGAGTTGATCAGAAAAAGATCGCCCACGTAACCAGGTCGGTAAAATTCTCGAAGCGATGCTCGACGCCCGCTTCGACAAAAAAGACATCTCCCGGCTGAACGGCGAATCGTTCGGCCGCGATGATGAGTTCTCCGCTGCCACGCACGATAAAATAGAACTCATCCTCGTCGTGCGAGGTTTGATAGTCCGTTCCCTCGGGCGCAAAAAAGACTAGCTTTACACCGTCCTTTTCAAACGGCTCTACATCCCAGACGCCATTTTTCCACTTTTCGTTAGCGGGCAGCGGCAGCCGCTCGCGCATCCCCTCGACCGTAAATCTCATAGACGCAGAATACCGCCAGTATCAGAGCAACGCCAGTTTCAGAGCGGTCGGAGCGACTTTTGCAGCTATTCGAGGCGAATTTTTGAGCGCGTAGAGAGTCAGCTTGGGAGCGGCCTTCAGGAAGACGGCTTTAAGTACAGGCTTTGCAACATGCTTTGCCGTAAATTTTGTAGTTACCCACGCGGCTTTTGCCGCGGACCCGACGATCACCACGGCGACGTTTCGGTCGCGATCCGCCTTGACGGTCTTATTCGGCGTCGATTGCGAGTGCGCCGCGGAATACATAGCTAACCCGAAGATCGCGATCGCGACCACGTGACAAATTGTTCTTTTCATCAGAGTTTTGGTCGAAGGAGACGGGATAGGGGAGACTGCGATGTTACTCGACGCCCCTTTGGCACTATAACACGCCGACAAAACGTGGTGAAAGCACTTTTTACCCGGCTTTTCCGTTTTGTAGCAACTTTACGAGCGCTAGTTCTTCCGGCTCGAGCTGCTTGGCGTGTCCCTTGATCGCGCGCTTCCCTTTTGGCCGAAACTCGTCCAGCGTAATTCCCGATTCGAACGACTTGATGACGCAGGGATGGATGTATGACCCGCGGCAGACACTCGGCGTGTTGCCGAGTTCCTCGGCAACCTTTTTTACGGTCGCGACTATCTTCTTTTTGGTGTCCGCGTCGTTCTCGCCGACGCCCGCTTCGGCAAAATAGATCGCCGCTAGCAGCGTCGCTCCCCAGGTCCTGAAATCCTTCGATGAGAACTCTGGTCCGGTCGCCTGTTTGATATATCGATTGATCTGAGCCGGCCGGATCGGCCGCGGTTTACCTTCTTCATCGATGTATCGAAAGAGCTTACGGCCGCGGCCCAAGGCGGCAAGTTCGCTCACTATTCCGGCGAGTTCCTTGTCCACAAGCACCTTGCGATGCTCAACATGGCTTTTCCCGACAAAGTTGAATTCGAGCTTACCGCCTCTTCCGATCGCAAGGTGACGCTTGTGAAGCGTCGTGACGCCGTAGGTCTTGTATTGCAGCTCGCTCATTTCGGTGCCGACGCGGAAATAGAGCGAGTTTATTAACCGCATCACTACCGCAAGCACTTTATCGCGCGGAAGTCCGTCGAGGCCTATATGTTCGCTGGTGATCTCGTAAAGTCGCGGCAGGTGATCGCCGAATCGCTCTATCTTCGCAAATTTCGCCTTTTGACGCCGACGCGTGAAGGTTTCGTTGTATAGGTACTGGATGCGTCCCGTACCGTCTATGCCCACAGCTTGGATCTTGCCGCCGGACGCGGGATTTATTCGAACGCAACTCCAGGCCGGCGGAATTGCAAGCGCGGCGATTCGGGACAGATCGTCTTCCTTCTTGATCGGCTTGCCCACGGCAGTTTCGTATCGAAAGCCAGATCGTGGCCCGCCGAGCCGTCGCCACCAATTTTTGCGGCGCCCTCTTTCGACGGATTCAATGGCTTTTTTCTTGTCTAACTTGGAAAGGGGCTTTGAAGACATATTTGTGCGTTAACTTTGAATCGCATTCTAATTGCGATGCAAGAACTTGAATGTCTTCTCGAAAACAAACGACGGTGAGGAAAAAAGGTTGATTGGGAGCAGAGCCGCACCAAAGCCGAGGAAACAATGAAATAACTCCAGCCCTGGGCTACGTGAAGTAGATCGCGACTCCGCTGCAGAGGCAATAGTCCTAATAGTCGAGAAAATCCGAAAAAGTCATCGTAGATCGCGTTAGTCTAATCTCTGGCGTTCAGTCGGGCGCCGCAGAGCCGTGCGATCAGTTGGAACCTCTCGACGAGTTCCTCGTCGTCGTCTTCTAGGCATGGCCTAGCTACCACAACTCCGTCGTACAGGGGGTGTGATAGGATAGAAAAATAAACACGAACTAAAGTCGCGGAGTCGCCTGCAAAAGTATTCTTTTGCTGTGATCGGCTCTGCTAAGCAGATCAAGGAGGTAAGTAAATGATCATAGTGACGGGGGCCGGCGGAACGGTCGGCGGTGAAGTTTTAGGACAACTGAGAGAGAAAGGAGTACCGGTAAGAGCCGCGTTTCACTCAGAGGACAAGGCGAAGGCCGCACGAGATAAAGGGATCGAAGCGGTAACACTTGACCTTGGAGATGAGGAATCGTTGCAGAAGGCGTTCGAAGGCTGCGAGCGTCTGTTTTTGCTTGGGCCCAATGCTCCGAATCAGACGGAACTCGAAAAGAATGCGGTCGAAGCGGCCAGATCGGCTGGGATCAAGCACATCGTAAAACTTTCTGTTATGGCAGCGGATCAGGAGGAATACCTTCTCGGCAAAATACACCGTGAAGGAGAAAAAGCGATCGAAGCGAGCGGCCTCGATTGGACATTTATCAGGGCGAACAGCTTCATGCAGAATACGATCAATTATTCGGGCGCAACGATAAAAGAACAGTCCGCGATCTACAGTGCGACGGGCGACAAAGAGATCAGCCACGTCGACGTGCGCGATATAGCGGCGGTTGCGGTCGCGGCATTGACCGAAGACGGACATGCCAGTAAAGCCTATGACCTCAACGGCCCCGAAGCTCTGAGCTACGACGATGTCACCGCACAACTATCGACCGCCCTTGGCCGCGAGATCAAACATATAGATATTCCACTCGAACATTTACGCGGCGCAATGCTCGAACAGCATATGCCGGAATTCATGGTCGACAATCTCGTCGACCTGGAACGCTATTACAGCGAAGGCAATGCAGCGGCTGACCATAACGACATCAAAGCAGTTACGGGAAAAGAACCGCGGACCTTTTCCGATTTTGCAAGGGAAATGGCCGGAAAAGGCGTGTGGGATAATGTGGCGTCAACGGGAGCGTAAGCTTTGCTCCTAGCTTGCCAACCGACCCTCACATGACAAAAGCCCCAATGTGCGGCTTTGTCGTGTTCGAACATGTTTCTAATGCCAGGATCAGCGATTCCCTGACATTCTCAGGCGTTACGATCGCATCGACGAGCCCGCGAGCTGCGGCGTGTTTCGCGTCGAGTTCGCGGTCGTAGGTCTGGCGGACCTTTTCCATCTCTGCGGTGAGGTTCTCGTCGGGCTCTTTGCCCTCCTTTTTTAGCCGGTCGAGCTGGGTGCCAAAGATCGCCTGGACGGCGCTGTCGCCTTCCATCACGCCCATGCGGCCGGTCGGAAGCGTAAAGATGAAATCCGGATCGAATCCTTGTCCCGCCATTGCGTAGTAGCCTGCACCGCTGGCGTGATTGATCGTCAACACAAGCTTTGGAACCTTGGCGGTTGCCATCGCTTCGACAAATCTCGCCCCGGCGCGGATGATCCCGCTATGCTCTGCTTCCGCTCCGACCATAAATCCGGAAACATCCTGTACAAACAGCAGCGGCGTGTCGTGACGGTCACAGTTCTCAATGAAATAGGCTGTTTTTTCCGCGGATTCCGTGTAGACAATGCCGCCGAACCTCGGAGGCTCGCCGGGTTTGCCCTTTGACATGCCCCGGCTGTTAGCGATCACGCCTACCAAATGGCCGCCAAGACGGGCGGTGCCGCAGATCATCTCTTTTGCAAAATCTGCCTGAAATTCATCGACAGGGCCATCAAGAAAGCAGTCGAGCACCGCCCGCATGTCATATGGAGCACGATGGTCGGCGGGTAAGATATCGTAAAGCGCAGACGACCTAGTCGCTGCCGCTTCCGGTTCTACGACTGATCCGCGGCCAGCTTCCTTCGCCGGCAACTCGCTCACTAACCGCCGTATCTTTTCGAGGCAAGCCTTGTCGTCCTTTTCCCTATAATGGGCGACTCCCGAAATGGCGTTATGAGTCATCGCGCCGCCGAGCGTTTCGTTGTCGATGGTCTGGCCGGTCGCACCTTTTACAAGATTTGCGCCGCCGAGCCCCATGAATGAAGTTCCCTCGACCATCAGGATCACGTCAGATAGAGCAGGCAGGTAAGCTCCACCGGCAACGCACATCCCCATCACAGCGGCGATCTGCGGCACTTTCAGGTAATGCCGCATTATCGAGTTGTAATAGAAAATTCGGGCGGCACCGTATTGGCCCGGAAACACGCCGCCCTGGAAGGGCAGATTCACGCCCGCCGAATCGACCAGATAGATGATCGGCACGTGATTTCGCATCGCGATCTCCTGTACACGCAGGATCTTCTTGATCGTCTCCGGATACCACGCACCTGCTTTGATCGTGGCGTCATTGGCGACTATGACACATTCGCGGCCCTCGACCTTCCCAACCGTAGTCACGACCGCCGCGGCCGGAGCTTGTCCGTCATATTCGTCGTATGCAACAAGCAGCCCGATCTCCTGGCTGAAGGTATCCGGATCGAGAAGAAGCTCGATCCGTTCTCGCGCCGTGAGCTTGCCTTGCGAGTGGATCTTCGCGATCTTGGCCTCGCCGCCGCCGAGTTTTAGCTGGGCTTCGAGCTCGAGATATTCGTCGGTAAGCTGTCGGAGTCGGGTCGGCTCTGTCATTTGTCGGAAAGAATGAATGTCGGGACCATGCCGCCGCCCGAAGAAACGTTAGCGAGTTCACTCGACGAAAGCCGCGTGAACGCAGCCCCGACCTTGCCCTTGAAGAGCAGCGGATCGAGATCGACGAGCTGCTCGGTCATTTCCCAGTTGCCGGCGTCGTCAGTGATCATCGGGAAATGCTCTTTCGCGGTCTTGACGCGCTCCTGCACGAGGTAATCGCCATCCGCAAGTGCGACCGCGATGGCATCGTCCCAATCAGCAGTACTCGAATCCCAGCCAATATAGATACCGTGTCCGCCGTAATCGTCATTCGGCTTCAAGACTAACTTGTGTGAGTTGGCCCGCGTCCATTCTACGAGGTCGATCTCTGCACCGGCGTTAATGGTCTTCTCATCGCGGAAGGTCCGCGTCCACGGGATGTGCGCGGCGATGGCTTTTAGCTCGTCGTCGTCGAATAGCTTGGCGTATCGCTCGTTCGTGAGTACAGCAAAGATCGCCTTCTTATGCACGAGTTTGCCCTGAAAACTGTTGACCATACACACCGCACCGGTACGATAGGCATCGAGTAAGGCACTCTGCGATTCCATGAGCGGCAGATATTCGTTGACAAGCAGCCGTTTGTAAACGATATCGATAGGCGTGCCGTTGCACATTAACCGTTCGTTCGAGAATTCGAGTTCTCGAGGTGAGCAAATGATCGCCGGGAAGCCGCGTGATTCGAAGTAGTCGCGGAAAAGCTCAAACTCCTTGATCGTCGGCAGATCATCGAGGTCAACGATAGCGATCGTCGGTGCACGCTCGGGCGTACGACCGAGGAATTCTTGGTAGCAGTCCAGCAGAACGTCAAGCATTCGCGGGCTTCCGTCAAAGCCCTGCACGCCATAGCGTTCTGTAAAACGCTTCATAACCGGCAGCCTCTCGAAAATCCGCGTCGCCGAATCGGCAAACGCGATACCGGCGGGACTTTCACCGTTCAATTCGACATAGCTGTATTGACCTTCGGCGAGGAACGAGTCGAGTCGCGAGGTCGGCGAGACATGCGAGTAGCCGGGATCGATCCTCACGAGTTCCCGCTCGATCTCTGTGACACCGAGTTCGTCGAGAATACCGTCGTCAACGATCGCCGCTTCCTTCACCTTTTGGAGAGCTCCGAATATCGTCTCGCACGCGGCGGTGATCATTTTCCAATCGATGTCGGTGACGAAATGCGGACGCAAATATGGCGAAAGGCGGCGGCCGCCGAATATCAGTTTGGAATCCTCCAGGCCCGCATCGAGCATCTCACGGGACGCCGACGCGATCTCGGGATTTGCGAGCAATTCGTTGTAGTATTGGACGGCTTCTTGAAGCATCGGCAGCGTTGACTATTTCGACATGCTGAGGATCTCGTCGAACTCATCCTTTGTCAGCGGCATAACTGAGAATCTGGGCTGACGGACGAGATAGATATTTGCGAGTGCGGCATTCCCTTTTATCGCTTCCAATGTGACCGGTTTCTTGAGCGGCTTTTCGGGCGTGATCTCGACAGCGTGCCATGCCGTATCGGTCGGATCGGGAAACGCTTCCTTCGTCACCTTTGCAATGCCGACGACCTCCTTGCCAACGACAGAGTGGTAAAAATACACCTTGTCGCCCTTCTTCATATCTTTCAGGAAATTACGGGCTTTGTAATTTCTGACACCGGTCCAATCGGTCTTGCCTTCCTTTACAAAATCATCCCAGGAATAGGCCGCCGGCTCCTGCTTGACCATCCAATAGTTCGCCATACTCTATTTTTTCGCCTCCGCGGCTTTCTTGTTTAGCCATTTCGCCCACCGCTCAAACATTGGACGGAACGGCTTGAATAGCTTCGCTCTGATGCTCTTCTCGTTCTGTTTTTCGCTCCAGGCACGCAGATTCTTCTCCGCATATTGCCGGATCTGCGGTTCGAGAGCTGTTCGTTTTACCGAATGTTTCTGAGTTAAGAAATAATGCTGACCGACGAGCGAAAAGATCAACCCGGCCAGATTTCCTTTGAACGCACTCTTCGCCATGAACCGCTTCATAAATCCTTCGGTCGGCTGGAGCAATGCTCCCGCCGAAACCTCGAACCACGGCTGTCGGGCTCCTTCACGCGGATGATAAAGCCCGGGAAGGTCACCCTTCAGCGGAACGTCGAGATTCTTGAGCCGCGGGTCATTGATGAAATCGACCAGCCGGATCTTTTCTACGCCGCGATACTGCTCGATCGGAAGAAAGTCGAATATCTTCGCGATCGCGTTGTCTACATCCTTTGGAAGCGTGAGCGACGAAGCGTTCTCGACGCGCACCTTCGTGATCTTCGCGGACTTTTGCCCCGCGGTTTCGATTGCCATATCAGGATAAATTGTAAGGTGTTGCCTGAGATTAGTAAATTCGGCACAAACTGTGGCCACAAAACCACAGACATTCGGATTATCGGACGCTGGATCGGCGGTATTTGGCGGGTTTTTGGCAGTCCCATAACGGCACGGGAATTGAATGAGATATGGGTGATGAATCAGACGACCTTGGCCAGATCTGTGTCGATCAGCGGCGTCGGCCTGCACACAGGCGTTGACGTGAATATGACGCTTCGTCCGGCGCCCGAGAATACCGGTTATATTTTCGTCCGGACCGACCTCGATAATTTCGAGATACCGGCTTCGGTCGAATACATCTCGCATTGCTCGTATGCCACAACGCTAATGCGACGCGGCGTTGTACTTTCCACCTGCGAGCATCTGCTGGCTGCCATGCGCGGCAGCGGGGTCGATAACTGCTTTATCGAACTCGACAATATCGAGATCCCGATCCTTGACGGCTCGAGCGAAAACTTCATCGAGCTGATCGAATCGGCGGGCATCGCCGAACAGCAGGCCGAAAAGCGAGTTCTCGTTATCAAGAAAAGGGTCGAGATCGACAGCCAGGGGCGAAAAATGTCGGTCGAGCCGGGCGATGCTTTTGAGATTGATTGCGTGATCGACTTCCCGCATCCGTTCATCAACCGTCAGACGTATCGCTTCTCGTTGACGGACACTTCGTTCGGACGTGAGATCGCATCGGCCAGAACATTTGGCTTCACCCACGAGATCGAGCAGTTACGTAAAGCGAATCTAGCGCTCGGCGGATCGCTCGAGAATGCGATCGTACTCACAGAAGATGGAATGCTGAACGAAACGCCGCTTCGATTCGACGACGAATTCGTCCGCCACAAGATACTAGATATTATCGGTGATCTTGCGTTGCTGGGCATGCCGGTCCGTGGTCGGTTTACGGCGGAGAAGAGCGGGCATGCCATCCACGCCCAACTCATGAGCAAACTTCTAAGTTCAGAATCCGCCTGGGAGATCAGCTAAGGTGACGGAGCCGGCGTTGGTGTTGGCGACGGTTTAGATAGTATTTCCTGGACGAATAGATCGAGCGATTCGGTCTGGAGTCGAACCTTTAGCCACGCGCGCATCGTGTCGATCTCAGTCTGCTCCGGCCTTTTGGCAACATCGACCAGTGCGACCCACGTCTGAACTTCTCCTTCCGGCGAAAAACGGGACGAGCGCTCGATCACACCGCCTATGACATTTTCGTTCTGAGCACGAAGTTCGCTGACCACTTGGGCCGAGAGCTTTTTCTCGGCATCGATGCGGGCGAGCCGCTCATTCAGCCTTTGGATCTCGCCTTCCCGTTCCGCGAGCGCCTGATTCAGCTGGATCGAAGCATCGTCTCTGGTCTCATTCCAATTGAGATATGAAAATCCCTGTCTGATCTCGAGCGTTGCTGCTCCAAGATCGTATGCGGGCAGTTTGGTGCGCAGAGCCTCGATCACACTTTCCTCGATATATTCGCCACCGTAAGTGAGCGAAATATGCTGCTTATCGGGCTCGATCACTTTCTTGAGCAGGAAATCGTTAGGGAAGACCGCTTCGTGCGTGATGAATTTCTCAGCCTGGCGGCGAAAGCGGTTGTTTTGAACTACGTTATAGCCGAAGTAGATACTTGGCAAAAGCGTAACTACGACGACCGCCCACACGACCCGTCGCGTCATTACCTCCGATTCGGCATCGGGAAGCTGCTTATACGGGAATTTTAGAAGCCTTACGGTTAGCAGCGTCGCCAGAGCAATAAAAACCGAATTGATCAGAAACAGATACAGCGCTCCGCCAACGAATCGAAGATTGAGATTGGCTATTCCGTAACCTGCTGTACAAAGCGGCGGCATAAGGGCGGTAGCGATCGCAACGCCCGGGATCACATTTCCCTTCTGTTTACTCGACATCGCCAGGATACCGGCAAATCCTCCGAAGAGAGCGATAAGAACGTCATACACGTTTGGCGATGTTCTCGCGAGTAGCTCAGACTGAGCGTCATTGATCGGCGTCAGGAAAAAATAGATGGTCGAGGTCGCGAGGCCTATACCTACGGCAAGCAGTAGATTCGCAAGTGCTTTTTTCAGCATAGCGAGATCGTTGATGCCCATGCCGAGGCCGAGGCCCATTATCGGGCCCATTAATGGCGAGACAAGCATCGCACCGATGACGACCGCAGTGGAATTCACATTCAACCCGAGAGAAGCGATGAAGATCGCGAAAACAAGAACCCAAAGGTTGGTACCGCGAAACTCGATGCCACGGTCTACACTCCCGACGACTGCCTCGTAATCTTCCTTTTCGTGCGCGAGGCTGAAATTAGAGATAAATCTGTTCATGTCCGCGCCTAGTAGCCGCCTCCCCAATCGGACGTGTGAAAAGTCCCTTCCTTGTCGATGCGCTGATACGTGTGGGCCCCAAAAAGGTCGCGCTGTGCTTGTATCACGTTTGCCGGCAGTCTTTCTGTCGACATTGCGATCAGAAAATTCCAGGCCGTCGCAAAGCACGCCGCGGGTACCTGGACATTAACAAATGACTTCACGACATTTTGGAGCGACGGACCGGCGGTTACCGCAAGGTCTCTAAAATAGTCGGATAAGAAAAGGTCTTCGAGGTCGGGAGTTTGGTCATAAGCTGCCCTGATCGGCTCGAGCATCGCGGAACGAATAATGCAGCCACCACGCCAGATACGAGCGATTGCACTCAGATCCAATCCGTAGCCTCGTTCGACCGAGGCAGATCTGAGCATCGAAAGCCCTTGAGCGTAGGTTGCGGCAAACGCGAGTTCGAGAGCGGATTCGAGCGCTTCCAGACTCAAATCGGCATTCTTCTGAGGAAACGGCGCGGACCTCGACAGCTCAAAACGAAGTTTCTTCTGAGCAGAGATCTGTCGCATCGTCACCGCCGCATCTATGGTCGGGACCGGAGCGCCGAGGTCCATTGCAGCTTGCGAGGTCCACTTACCCGTGCCTTTCTGTCCGGCAGTGTCCAATATCCTCTCGACAAGCGGTTCGCCCGTTTCGTCGTCAACCTTAGCCAAAGCGACCCCCGTGATCTCGACCAGGAACGAATTGAGGCGTCCGCTATCCCATCTCGCAAATATCTCGCCCGCTTCTTTCGACGACATGGACAACCCGCGACGCATCAGATCGTAGGCCTCGGCAATGAGCTGCATCATTCCGTACTCGATGCCGTTGTGGACCATCTTAACGAAATGGCCTGCAGAACCTGACCCCATGTACGCGACGCACGGTTCGCCATCTACCTTTGCCGAAACGGCCTGCAGGGTTCGCTCGATTCGATCGTAATGCTTTCGCTGGCCGCCCGGCATTATAGAGGCCCCGTGGCGCGCTCCTTCTTCGCCGCCGCTGACACCGATCCCCATGAAGCCGATCCCTTTGGCAGAAAGTTCGGCCTCGCGTCGCTCCGTATCGGAATAGTGCGAGTTGCCGCCATCGATGATCAGATCGTCTTCGTCGAGATGCGGTACGAGATCGGCGATCACCTTATCGACGATCGGGCCGGCCGGCACGAGAAGCATGATGTTCCTCGGAGACTCGAGTTTAGCGAGGAAATCGGCCAGGTCGGTGCCGGCGTCAACCGGCATTCCCGCTCCCTCCTTGAGTAATAGCTCCCGCTTGCTCGCATCGAGATCGTAGCCAACGCTCGCGATCCCTTGCTCCGCGATATTCAGGAGAAAGTTACGCCCCATCGTTCCGAGGCCGATCATTCCAAAATGTGCGTTTCCCATGTTCTTAGTGGCCGAGACGTCTGAGGTACGCCTTCTTGAGGGTCTCCTCGATCTTTAGGTGCAACGGTGTCGTTTCTTTAGCTTTGATCACCTTTTTGCCGCATTTCGCGCACAAAAGGTAGCCGATAAGCACGCCATGCTCGCGAAAGATAAATGCGTTGAGCGAAAGAGCATCTTCGCCTTTCCATTTCATCGCTCCGATCTTACGACCGCAGCCCGGACACGGGTCGAGATCGTGAAACCACCGCGACTTGATCGCATTGCCAAACTGTAGCTGCGCCTGAGCGTAGAGCATGTCCAGCATTTCCATCGCTTGATTTGTTGGCATAGCAGTGATTATACGTTCCAAACGTCGGCCTTTACCACACCGCCGTCGTACAGATCGGGCATATCCGAGTAATTCCACCAAGCGCCGATGACCATTTGCGCGTAAGCCCATTTTCGAAGCTCGGTTTGCGGTATTTCAAATGCTGATGAGAACTGCTCGAGAGCATCCGCAAGGATTCGGTCTATGTCCGGATCGTTCTCCTGCCACCAATAAAAATTGTTCAGAAAGGCCGCGATCTCGAAGCCGATATGGCCTACTACGCCCTTTGGGTCGATCACGAGAAACTGTTCCCGCTCGGCGTTAACGATGTTGCCCGGATGAAAGTCTCCGTGAATGTAGAGCGTTCGACCCGGCTCCGGGCTAAGTTCCCGATAGAACTCGAACGCTTTTTCGGCGTAACGTCGCGGAAAGTCTGTCTCGCGGTAGCGCTCAAAGTTTCCAAACCAGCCATCAACGGTCGGTGCTGTTGGCGGGGTATGCGATGCGGGGATCGATATACTCTTCAGCGCTTCGATCGCAGGGCCGACTGCATCGCTTTTACTCTCGGCAAAGATCTCGGTTAGCGTTCGGCCCGGCAATATCCGCTCGAGCATAATCGCCCTTGAATCGTGGTTAACGGCGAGCAAACGCACACATCCGCGGCCTTCACGCTTTGCGAGAAACGCTGCCTCGTCGAATATCTCGATCGGATCCCACGGCGGATGTATCTTGATGACGACCTCTTCACCGTTATCCTTTATCGCCGGAGCAACGAAATTATACTCAATTCCCGCAAAAGGCTCCCCAACAGCAACTTGCCAAAGATCCTCGAGACAATTGATCATTCTCGGTAACGCCTCGAGCCATTCAACACCGCGTTTTCCGCATCCGGCAGTTACATGCGAAACAAGCTCCGAAGGAATTTCATCGATCGCCAACGCCATAAAACTTGACGAGTGTAGCCGTCTCAACGATTCTTATCAAATGCGTCCATTACTCGAGGCGATCCGCCCCACGACATTCATTGAACCGGCAAAACTACGCGAGCGTCTAGGTCTTGACATTACCATCGCGACAGAAACGTTCCAGCACACCGGAAGCTTTAAATTTCGGGCAGCATATAACGTCGTTCTGAACAATCCGAATGAGGAATTCATCGGCGTATCTTCGGGTAATTTTGGCCAGGCCCTTGCCTACGCCTGCAAACTTTTAAAACGCAGATGCACCGTGATAATGCCGGACAATTCTGCGAGCGTTAAGGTCGAAGCAGTAAGGTCTTTCGGAGCCGATGCGGACCTGATCAACGTCCGCACGATCAGCCGGAGCGACCGTCTTGCGCAATTATCAAATGAACGGCCCGATGCCTACCTCGCCAGTGCCTATGACGATGAGTTTGTGATCGACGGTAACTCGACGCTCGGGGATGAGCTGGCTGACCGAAGCTTTGACGCCGTTGTCGTGCCGGTAGGCGGCGGCGGATTGATCTCGGGCATTATTCGCAGTTTTCGCCGAAACAATGGGAACGCCGAAGTCTTCGGAGCCGAACCGGAGATGGCGAATGACGTCGCAAGATCTATCCGAGCAGGAACTCTTGTCGCTAATGATCAAGAACCGCAAACTATTGCTGACGGGGCACGCACACTTTCGGCGGGCAAGCTCAATTGGCCGATAATTCGTGATGGCGTGACGTCAATGATCGAGGTTCCCGAGGAAACGATAATAGAGGGCGTCCGGCAATACTTCGATCTGGCAAATCTGAAAAGCGAACCGACGAGCGGTCTCTCACTCGGGGCGGTCCTTGCGGCCCCCGCAAGCTTTACCGACAAGAAAGTGTGCGTCGTCGTGACGGGCGGTAACGTCGACCCTGAACTCTATGCAAAGCTTCTCGCACGACGAGGTTAATAACGCGCTTTACTCGGCCGGCCGCATGTGATTTACTAGCGTCGTTCCACTTCAATTTGTCCAGGGGGGTTCAGATGTTGTAACACGGCATCGCCCGCTTTCGTTGTCCGGCTGCCGTAATTCTTCTCGGAGGTGCCAGGATGTCCATCGCTCGTTTCGTCACAACGGTCATTGCCGTAGTTTCTTTCGCGTTGATCGCTCAATTGAACGCCGCGAACGCACAAAATCGCGACTCCGTGTCGTTTTCGTTCTCGGCGTACGGAAATCCACAACGTCCATTCCCGGGTTACGTCGGGCCATTTCAACTCGGCCCCGTGAGCATCCAGGGAAGCGGCGTGATCAACAGCCGCACTGGAGCGGTGGTCAGCGGCGGACTGATCTCACATTCCGACGACCTGCGAGACCAGAACTGGCCAAATCACCGTACGCAATGGCGTGTGGTCAGAGGTGAAGGGTATCAGGATGCCGCCGGTCGAAGGGTGCTTCGACTGCGTATTCAAGTCACTGGCTCGAATTACCTTCAGATATGTCCGACCGGGACCTACGGCGTAATTGACCTCGTGGACGACGAAACGCCGATCGCAAACCGACACTCGAACGACTCGTTGTCGATGACAAGTCCGAACCCGACCCGCTATGTAGGGACTCGATTAGCTTGCGGGACGCACACTCATGGCTTCAATAATCATGACTATTCATGGACCGATCCTCCGCGGGGTGGTCCTGGTGGAGGCATATGGGCGGACGTTCGTATTTCGGGGCCAGCCCGACAGCGGTTGCAGATAATCAATATCGCTTACCCCCGCCGCATACGAGGCGATGGTATGCGACACGATATCGTTGTCAACTGGCGTGGCGATGCACAACTGCCGGTGAAGCTCGTCCTTGCCCCTAGAACCTGTCCTGCAGGACTGAACTGTACGACCGAAGTGCAATCGTTCGACTTTGCACGCACCCCGCTGACCGGTAAGGGTATGGTCTGGTGCCGCCTAACGCGAAGTATGATCTACGACTGGGATTACATCGTCTACCTCGAAGATTCGGCCGGTGCTCGGAGCAATACGGTCGCAGCTCCAGGCCGGTGTTCGCTGTAGCCGACCGGTAGGTTGAACTACCCGATCTCTTCAACGAACGTGACGCGATTGATCTCGTGAAGAGTCGATAAGCCAAGAAAGACCTTCTTCAATGCCGATTCACGCAACGACGAGAGGCCTTCTTTCTCAGCTTGGCGGCGGATCTCAGAACCTGGACGGCGCTCGATGATCATCTCGCGGATCGTGTCGCTCATGTCCAAAAGTTCGTGGATCGCCGTGCGGCCGCGATAGCCGGTATGATTGCAGGCATCGCAACCGACGGCTCGAAAGAAAGATACACCTTCCGGCACCGAGGAGGAACTTAGTCCTGATTCGGAGAGTTCCTGCTCAGTTGGCTCATATGACCGCTTACATGTTGGACACAA
This sequence comes from Acidobacteriota bacterium, assembly GCA_041940165.1. GTDB lineage: Bacteria > Acidobacteriota > Blastocatellia > Pyrinomonadales > Pyrinomonadaceae > OLB17. Next base: position 143,012 of record JBGTSR010000010.1, on the reverse strand, counting down.
CATCCTGACAAGCCGCTGCGCCAAAACACAATTGAGAGCGGAGACGAAGTTATACGGCTCCACACCCATGTTAATAAAGCGCCCAATAACATCGATCACGTTGTTAGCGTGAACGGTGGTGAATACGAGATGGCCCGTTAGGGCCGACTGGATGGCGATCTGCGCGGTCTCTTCGTCACGGATCTCACCGACCATGACCTTATCCGGATCGTGACGCAGGATCGAACGCAGCCCGCGCGCAAAGGTTAGACCCTTTTTCTCGTTCACCGGGATTTGCATAATGCCCTGAAGCTGATACTCGACGGGATCTTCGATCGTAATGATCTTGTCTTCTTCGGCGCGGATCTCGTTGAGCGCACCGTAGAGCGTGGTGGTTTTACCGGATCCGGTAGGGCCTGTGACGAGCACCATTCCGTAAGGCTCTTTGATGTAAAGTCGGAACCGTTTTAGATCGTCCGGGTCGAAGCCCACAACGTCCAGGCTGAGGTTTTTGAACTCCTCCGAGATCTGTTCTTTGTCGAGGATACGAATAACGCAGTTCTCGCCGAACGCCGCCGGAAGAATGGATACACGAAAATCGACCGTTCGGCCCTTATACCTGACACGAAAACGCCCGTCCTGTGGAATTCGCCGCTCGGCGATGTCGAGTTCGGACATGACCTTGATACGCGAAATAAGTGTTTGGTGGAAGGAAATGTCTATCGGATCTACCTTCTGATAAAGAGCTCCGTCGATCCTGAATTTGACCCGGACATCACGGTCACCAGCCTCGATATGAATATCCGAGGACCGAGATTCCATCGCGTTGTATAGAACAGTGTCGACCAGCTTAATGATCGGCGACATTTCCGTGTCGGAGGCCAATCGGTCGAGATCGAGAACTTCATCGCCCTGCTCAGTTTCTTTCAGAAGAGAGATCTTGAATCCCGACGCGGCCTCCTGCAGGACCCGCTGCGTCGAATCGCCTTTCCTCAGCACGACGTCGATGGCTCCGGCGGTTGCGACGTGCGGGACGATCCGTACATTCAGCACGTTCTCGAGTTCGTCAAGTTTCTCGAGATTCGTCGGGTCGGCCATTGCTACGTGCAGGCTGTTCCCTTCACGGCGGAGCGGAACGAACTGATTGCGCAGCATTAGATCCACCGGAATATTCGAGAGTTCCTGAATATCGACCGGCGAGACATCATCCGGCGGCAGCAGATCGACATACGGAAGCCGATAGCGGGCCGCGAGCGTTCTAGCCTCCTGAACTTCCGGAGGTTCCTTATCGAGGAAATCGGCGACGGCAATAGTCGGTGCCGAAATCGTTGTCTCTACGTTTACTTGTTCACTCATTATCGAATCTTAACGTTTCCCCCCGCCGGGCCCGGCCGAGATCATCTGAATGATCGGCAAGTATATCGCCAGCAGGATAGTAATAACGATAGCCGCCATGACGAGAAGGATCGCTGGCTCCAGTAGCGTGGTGAACTGCTCGAGCCGGACCTCTGCTTCCGCGTCATAAAAGGTCGCGACCTCATCGAGCATCTCTTTTAGGCTTCCCGAGCGCTCCCCAATGCCGATCATGTCGAGGGCGAGTTCCGGCAGCCAATTGGCCTGTTCGAGGGCATCCGTGAATCCTCGGCCTTCACGGATCATTGCCGACACGCCCTGGCTGCGGCGTCTTAATTCCAAATTATTGATCGATTGCGATGCGATCTCCCACGATTCCGGAACCGTGATACCGCCGGAAAGCAGCGTTGATAGCGAACGCGCAAGCTGCGCGGTGGCCATATTTCTTATCAGCTGCCCGCCAACGGGAACTTTCAACAGGAACTTGTGCAGGAGAAGTTTACCGGACGCCGTTCTCAGCCACGCGAATAGGGCGATTCCCACGATCGCGAGCAGCGGAAAGAGCCAAAACGCGTTGTCGATAACGGCGTTCGAGAACCACAGAACCGCGAGAGTAACGCTCGGAAGGGATCTATTAGCTGCGAGGCTCTTAAACAGGTCCGACATTCGCGGGACGATGTAGAGCGTCAAAAACCCGACCATGATCACCGCGGCGAACAACAAGAATGCGGGATAAGCCAACGCTCCGCGGAGCTTTCGCGACACGCCAACGCTGCGTTTCAGGTAGGTTACAAAACGGGAAAGTACGTCATCGAGAGCACCGCTCTTTTCACCGGCGAGGATCGACGCAGTGTAGATCTTCGGGAAAAGTCCTTGCGCCTCGAATGCTTCTGAGAGTGGAACACCGCTTTTGATCTTCTCTTCGACATCGGCGAGAACAGCCCTCAGATTGGCCGACGCTGAACGGGTCTTTAGGAGTTCGATCGCCTGGAGAACCGGGATCCCTGCACGAAGAAGAGCTGAAAACTGTTGATTAAATAGGAGAAAGTCCGCCTGTTTGACCTTCCCTTTCGAACTTCCGCCCAGCGATAGGACCGACGAGAGCCCCTCGGACGAATTCGAAACCGCGAAAACCCGAAACCCTTCGCTCTCTAGCCTGGAACGGGCTTCAGCGGCTCCGGACGCTTCCACGATCCTTGTGATGATCTCGCCCGATGGTGTTCCAAGGCGGCAAATGTACTCTGTCATATTCGGAGCGACGCGAAGACAAACTTCGGCAATGCGGAAAAACTTTTTCCCAAATTATACCACGCAGTTAAGGACGAAATGTTCCAGACATTGGTTAACCTTTTTCGTGTTCAGCGAACAACGTTTCGCCCCTAAGTTAACATCCAAGAAATATCTTGCGGAACGTGTATTCTTTCCATAGAATGTCCTTAATATTGAGGTAGAAGATGGTTGTTTTCCGACTCAGACGTCACAGCGGCCTGCAATGGTTGCTCGGACTAGGCTTTGCCGCGGTCTTACTCGCGTTTTCAACCCCTCCAGTCTTTACCCAGGAACCAGAGCCAACCCCGACCCCGGTGGTCCTTGATCCCGAAGAAGGTCCGATCAGAGTTAAGACGGACCTCGTGACACTCACGCTTACAGTTACCGACCCCTACGGCCGATATGTCTCCGGCCTGACCAAATCGGCTTTTCAGATCACCGATAACGATCAGCTGCAGGAGATAACTTTTTTTAGCGATGCCGACGCTCCTATCTCGATCGGCGTCCTATTCGACGTTTCTGGTTCTATGAGTAACGAAAAGATCCGGCGAGCTAAGAAAGCTCTCGAGAGATTCGTTGCTACAAGTCATCCGTCGGACGAGTATTTTCTGATCGCGTTCAATAACCGCGCGCAGCTTTTGATGGACCGAACCCGTGACGGAGAAGCGATGCTCAGGCAATTGATGCTGGCCCAGCCAAAGAACAACACGGCTCTGTACGACGCGGTCTATTTGGGCGTCGATCGCGTTACGCGCGGTTCGCACCGGAAGCGAGCGATATTGATCATTAGCGATGGCCAGGATAATTCGTCGCGCTATAACTTTGGCGAGGTTCGCCGCCTGATGAAGGAGTCGGATGTAGTTGCGTATGCGGTAGGCATCATGGATCGCGGCGACGTTTCCAGCTCGTATGGAATGCAGGGCCAGGCGTTTCTCGACGAGATCACCTCCGTGACCGGCGGCAAATCGTTCTATCCGAATACCGACATCGAGATGGACGAGATATTCGAGCGAATAGCCCTTGAGCTTCGTAACCAGTACTCGATCGGATACACACCAAAGGATTTTCAGCCCGACGGCAAATGGAGAAAGGTAAAAACAAAGGTGAAACCTCCTCGCGGTTTGCCGCGTCTAAGTGTTCGGGCCCGTGAGGGCTACTACGCGACGCCCACCTCGACGGGTCGTCAGTAACGGATCAAGATGAAAAGACGTTTTATTCCACTGCTGTTCGTTCTTATTGCAGCCATTTTTGGACTCACGATCGGCTATGAGCCGACCGTACTTGGACAGGTCGCCTCGCCGACGCCGACCCCGGCCGCACCAGCGGTTTCGACGCCTACGCCGCCCAGCATTGCTTCGATCACGGATGAGAACGAAGTGATCAAGGTCGATGTTGAGCTTGTAAACCTGAATGTTCGCGTCCTCGACCGGAACGGGCGTCCGATCAACAACCTGCAGGAACGCGAATTCAGAGTCCTCGAGGACGGCATCGCGCAGCGGATCCAATTTTTCGAGAAAGCAGAAGTCCCGACGAATTATGGCATCGTCGTCGACAACTCGGGCTCGATGCGTCAGTTGCTCGACAAGGTTATCGAAGCGGGTAAGGTCCTCGTCAACACAAATAAACCGGCCGATGAATCAATGATCATCCGGTTTGTTGGGCGCGATAAGATCGAGATCCAGCAGCCTTTTACCTCGAACAAAGTCGACCTGGTCGATGCCCTCGAAAATCTTTATATTGAAGGTGGTCAGACCGCTATCATCGACGCGATCTACCTTGCGGTAGAGAATATTGATCAATACGAAAAAGCCGAGAAGTTCGGCTCCCCGAAGCGAAGGGCTTTGATCCTCGTATCAGACGGCGAAGACCGCAATAGCTATTACAACGAAAAGCAGCTATTTGAATTGCTACGTGAATCCGAGGTGCAGATCTATGCTATCGGTTTTGTCGACGAGCTGAGCAAGGACGGTGGTTTCATTGCCAAGAGCCCGCGGGATAAGGCAAAAACTTTCCTAGAGCGGATCGCGACTGAGTCGGGCGGTAAGGCATACTTTCCGACCAGCGCGGCTGCTCTTCCCGATCTCGCTCGCGAGATCTCGAACGAGCTGCGCACGCAGTATTCGATAGGCTATATTCCTTCCAATGACAAAAAGGACGGAACTTACAGGAACATCAAGGTCCAGATAGATGACGGGCCGAACAAAGAGAAGCGCGTTGCGGTAACACGTGCCGGCCGCATTGCTGAGGGTGGAACCCCGAGTCCGACTCCGCCTAAGAAGTAGACATTTTCGAAACTCTTTTCGCTAAGGGACCGCACGAGTGATTCGAGCGGTCCTTTCTATTTCCCAGCTAAATACTACGATCAAGGACCTACGGAGCCGACTCCGACGGCCTTTTACACCGTTCAAGGAAGCGAAACTATTTTTCCGGCACCGAGCCCGAGATCTTTTTTCTGGTCGTCTCGCCGGTTTTCAAAACAGTAATTCCTTCCTCGACCTCGTCGTGGGGTCGCGGAATAACATGGGTAGCGGTCACCGTGCCGATACGCCGGGCTGCAGCGGCACCGGCGTCAACGGCGGCCTTCACAGCTCCCACCTCGCCGCGAACGATCGCCGTGACCAGGCCGGCATCGATCCTTTCATAGCCGACGAGTTCGACGTTTGCCGCCTTCACCATTGCGTCAGCAGCCTCGATCATTGCGACGAGACCAAAACATTCGACCATTCCTAGTGCCTGCATATCGTTGTCTACTCTTCTACTTCCGCTTATTTCGCAATGCAAATATAAGAATGAGGATGCCGAGTACTATCATTCCGGCAAGTATCGCCAGAAAGAAAATGCTCATAGCCGAGATCATCGCCGCCTCATTTCCAAAATACCAATAAGAATACGATCACACCCGAGATGATCACTATCGAGCCAATTGCGATCAGCATCTTGATACCTACGCCGTCGTCTTCAGGCTCCCAGGTATATTCTTTGGGCTTTCGCTGCTTTACCCTGGCTTTTCGCCGCTCCGCGGCAGCCTTTGCCAACTTTTCATCGTCCTCTTCACCTTTTTTCAACCGTTCGGCAAGATCGTCGAGGGCGGCCTTGGTCTTCGGATCGACCTGTTCGTCTGTGTCATCGGCCACGTCGTCGGTCTCGGGCGGCAATACGACGGCAACACCACAGTTATAGCAAAACGATGTATTCTCGCGGACGTCAGCACCGCAATTCTCACAGACCTCTTTTTCGAGAACGACGTCCGCCATATCAGATGCTTGCAAAGACCTCTTTCTCTTCTCCGAGGTCGCGCGCCGACGGCGTCAGGATCGTCTTTTTTGAAATATAGATCTTCTCACCGCGATCGATCGCACGTCGCACATCCGACTCGCTGACAAAATCGGCCGTAACGATCGGCACAGGTTTCTGCACGGCATTCTCAGGTGTGATCTCGTGGACCACGGCTCGCGGAGCAGCCTCCTCCTTTTGTGCTGCGGGCTCTGACACGGGCGGCTTCTCGATGTGTTGTTTTAGAAAGCCATCCACGATAGCGGCGATCTTGTCCCTGCTGACGCTCCTAGCACTCACCGCTCGCGGCTCCTGAGTCGACGGAGTGTTCGAAGACGCACTGGAGGCCTTATTGATGGGCTTCGTTTCAAACGCCACGCGTTTAATATCCAGCAAGTGCATGGGCGAGATGTTGTCCGATGTCACATTCCCGCCCCAAGAGCCGCATCCAAGCGTCATCGAAGGAGCAAGGTCCGTCGTTAGCCCGATCGCGCCATGAGTAGTCGGGGAATTAATGACGACACGGGCGGCGGGCATTTGCTCACCGAAACGCACCGCCGCCGAGCGATCTGACGTATGCATTCCGGCCGTGTGTCCCATACCGCCAAACCGAAGGATCTCTTCACACCTGGCCGCACCAGCTTTCAGGCCGTCGACCACGAAAAAGGCGAGAGTTGGCGAGAGTTTCTCAACAGACCACGGAAAATCTCTTCCGACGCCGGCACAATCGGCGATCAAACATCTAGTCCCGTCGGGAATAGATATTCCGGCAAGATCGGCGATGTATTTGGCCGACTTCCCAACTATGCCAGCGTTCAGAGTTCGTTGAGGCGTGAGCAGGACCTTCGCGACCGCGTCGGCCTCCGAAGGATTCAGGAAGTGTCCGCCCTGTCTCTTGAATTGCTCCCTAGCTGCGGCCTCAACCGGAGCATCCACCACGACCGATTGCTCAGAAGCACAGATCGTTCCGTTATCGAAGCACGTTCCGGTAAGAATGTCCGCGACTGCCTTTTCGACATTGGCGGAGCGTTCGATAAAGACCGGAACATTACCTGGGCCCACACCGAAGGCCGGTTTACCCGATGAGTAGGCAGCTCGAACGAGCCCGGTGCCACCCGTGGCGAGTATCACCGCGGTCTTTCGATGCTTCATCAAAGTCTCGGTGCCCTCGATCGTGGAATTCGTGAGGCAGATGATCGCATCCTTTGGCAGCCCGGCCTTGATCGCCGCCTCGGTCATTACCCGCGCGGTCTCGGCGATACATTTGGCAGCGGACGGGTGCGGCGATAGAACGATGGTGTTTCGCGATTTGATCGCAATGATGATCTTGTATATCGCCGTTGAAGTAGGATTTGTAGACGGGATGATCGCCGCGACGACGCCGCGAGGACTTGCGATCTCGACGACGCTCGGACTTTCCGAGACGACGCCAACGGTCTTGAGCCCTTTGAAGTGTCCCCAGACGTCTTCGGCAGCAAATCGATTCTTTTCTTTCTTATCCTCGGCCCGCCCAAAACCGGTCTCTTCATTTGCCAATCGACCTAGTCTCTCAGCTTCTGCCAAGGCGGCCTCGGACATTGCATCGCAGATCGAATCAATACTCTTCTGATCCAGGCGCGCAACGGTCTGAAAGGCAAACGACGCGGCCTCCACCGCGTCGCGAGCTTCCTGTTGAGCTAGCAGGTCTTTGTCAGTCATCAACCGAGTTCAAGAAGCAACTACCGTTTATTTACTTGGATCGAGACTTGTTTCCCGACGGCGTATCAGTGCCCGTCGAGGCTCCGCCTTCGCCAAGCTCTTTGCTTCCGCCCTTTAATGCCTTCTCGTCCGGACTGTAGCCGACCGCCCCGCCCTTCGGTAAAACGCGCTCGACCTCGCCATGAGGACGCGGGATCACGTGTACGCTGATAAGCTCGCCAACGCGCCGAGCAGCCGCAGCTCCCGCGTCGGTCGCAGCCTTGACGGCTCCAACATCACCGCGAACAAAGATCGTCACGTATCCCGCACCGATATACTCTTTTCCGACCAATTGAACATTGGCGGCCTTGACCATCGCGTCGGCCGCCTCTACCGCACCGACGAACCCCTTGGTCTCGACCATACCCAAAGCCTGTAAACTCATTATTTATCCCTCTCGAAATGGAATGCTCTACCGATATTATAATAAGTCATCGCGATACCAAAATGCCCGCAAATACCCGCATAAACACAGGTAAAACGATTGACAGCGCGGCGATAGGAACGATATATTTCAACACATACGGTTTGTCTTTTTTTGAGAGCGATCTCGGCCGAAAAAACACTAAATGTCCTTATCTTTAGGTGAAAAGCTGCGGCAGGCCCGCGAAGAGCGGGGGTTTACCCTCGCTGACGTTGCCGAGCAGACCCGCATCTCGCATCTTTACCTCGAATCGATCGAAAACGACGACTATCGCATCCTCCCCGGTGGGATCTTCAATAAAGGCTTTGTAAAATCATACGCAAAATTCGTTGGCGTGGATGAAGCTGAAGCGCTCGACGACTACGCGGCGCTCATGGGAGCTTCGACGCCTGCCGATAGCGATGACCAGTTGAAGGTGTATAGGCCGGAGGTCTTAACCGACGACCGCACGGTCGCATCGATGTTGCCGACGGTCATCATGGCAGCCGTGATACTCGGGCTAATGACCGCGGGCATCCTGTTCTTGGTGAACTACATTCGGCAGCCTCAGACCGAGCAGGCCAACGTCTCGGCGACACCTTCGACCGACGCAAACAGTGCGACCGGCGAAACGCCGTCAGAAACACCCGTTACTACCGGCGAGGCTCCGTCGATGGCTTCGCTCAAGGTCGATTTTAAGGCTCTTTCCGAGCCAGTGTCGTTGACAGCGACTTCGGATGGAAAGCTGTCAAGCAATATCGTCGTTCCGGGTACGGTGGCAAGCTTTGAGCCAAGGGAAAGTCTGAAGCTGAGTTATTCTCGTTCGCTCGCCAATGTTGTCGAGTTAACGATCAACGGTAAGACGATCGCCCTCCCGGCTCAGCCACTCGTTCCGCGGCGGAACGCGATCGAATTTGAGATAAATAAAGACAACCTGACGGATATTTGGACTCGAGGCTCGATCGCAGCCGAGGTTCCGGCTGCTGCTCCGGTGCCGCCGGCTACTGTTCCGACGGTCGATCCCGCGGCGGGTACGGAGGCTTCACCCAGTCCGGTTGCAAGCCCGGCCTCGACTCCGGTTCGGACGCCTTCGCCGCGGCCTACGGTCGAGAGGACACCCGCGGCAAACAGTTCGCCCGCTCCGGCATCAACGCCGGCAAGGAGGCCGGCTGAAACACCAGTTCCGCAGCCGAGGGCCACGTCTAACAGTCAGGCCTGACAAGGGTTGGCGACGTGATTTGAGATCTTAATGTCCGCGAAAACTGCGGACATTTTTGTTTAGCATTCATGAATATCGAAGAAATAAAGGAAGGACTAACATTCGACGATGTCCTGCTCGTGCCCGCGTACTCGACGATCCTGCCGGGTGAGGTCGATACCAAAACCAAATTCTCCCGTAATATCGCGCTCAATATTCCGCTTTGCTCCTCTGCGATGGATACAGTGACCGAGGCGGCACTTGCGATCGCACTCGCACAGCAAGGTGGTATAGGCGTTATTCACAAGAATTTTTCTATCGCCGAGCAGGCAGAAGAGGTCGACAAGGTCAAACGAAGCGAGTCAGGCATGATCGTTGATCCGGTGACGATCGGCCATCGAAAATTGGTATCAGAAGCACTCGCGATCATGGAGCGGTACAAGATCAGCGGCGTTCCCGTGGTGGATGACAGTGGCTTCCTGGTCGGCATCATCACAAACCGCGATCTACGTTTCGAAAGCAGATACGATATACCCGTCTCCGAAATAATGACGCCTCAGCCGCTCGTCACCGTTCCGGTCGGAACTACGCTCGACGAAGCCAAGGTAAAACTGCAGAAACACAGGATCGAAAAGCTCCTCGTCGTCGACGAGGACGGTCATTTGAAGGGCCTCATCACGGTCAAAGATATTCAAAAGGCGATCAATTTCCCTCTCGCCGCAAAGGATGAACTCGGCCGGCTCAGATGCGCGGCCGCGATCGGAGCAACGGGCGATTTCCTCGATCGGGCCGCGGCGTTGGTCGAGTCGCGCGTCGATGCGATCGTCATCGACACCGCCCATGGGCATAGCTCACGCGTAGTCGAAGCTGTCGAAAAGGTGAAGGCTAACTTCCCCGACATCGAGATAATCGCAGGAAATGTAGCAACTGCTGAAGCGACGAAGATGCTTATCTTCGCAGGCGTTGACGCTGTGAAAGTAGGCATCGGGCCCGGATCGATCTGCACCACTCGTGTCGTCACCGGTGCCGGCGTTCCGCAAATAACCGCGATAAGTGAGTGCGTTGCTGCCGCAAAGGAAGCCGGCGTACCGATCATCGCTGACGGCGGGATCAAGTTCTCTGGCGACGTCGCAAAGGCGATCGCAACGGGTGCGGACTCCGTAATGATCGGGTCACTTTTTGCCGGCACTGAAGAGGCTCCGGGCGAGGTCATCTTGTTCCAGGGTAGAAACTTCAAAACCTACCGCGGTATGGGCTCGATCGGTGCAATGAAAAAAGGATCTAGTGATCGCTACGCGCAGGAAGGAACGGTCGTAGACGCAAAGTACGTCCCCGAAGGAATCGAAGGCCGTGTCGCGTACAAAGGCACCCTCGCCGATATGGTCACGCAATTGGTCGGCGGGCTTCGCTCAGGAATGGGATATACCGGCTGCCGCAATATCGAAGAGCTTCAAGCAAATGCACGATTCGTCCGAATAACGTCAGCCGGCCTTCGCGAATCGCACGTTCACGATGTGATCATTACAAAAGAAGCTCCAAACTACAGGCTTGAATCCTAAACAAAAAAAGATGGGCCCGCCGAGGCCCATCGTCATTTAATGGAGTACGGCGAAGCGTTTGCTCGCGCGGGTGTTCGCTTCGGCGTCTCGCCGATACACGGACGCCGCCGCTGTAAGCCCGGCTACAACCTATCGCATTTCTTCGACACGCCTATTGCAGTTTGGCAGTAAGGTCATCCCATTCAGAATACAGATCAGCCGTTGTTTTCTCGATCGAACTCAATCGCCCCGTCACCTCCGATAGCTTGGAATAGTCGGCCGCGATAGTCGGATCAGAAGCTTTTTCGTTCAGCTTCGAAGTTTCTGCGTCGAGGCTACTGATCTCTTTTTCGATCTCATTTATCCGAGCTTCGATCTGAGTCCGCTGGTTTTTCGACAGGTCGGCTCCGTTGTTCCGCTCGACCGCTGTCTTCGGCGCAGCAGCTACCGGCTGAGTCGGTTCTATCGAAGTCCGCCTGCTATTTCGCCAGTCGTGATAGGCCGTATAGTTGCCGAAGTAACTCGAAACCGTGCCGTCAGTGTCGAACGCCAGGATCTGATCTGCGATCTTATCGAGAAAGAATCTATCGTGGCTAACAACTATTATCGTGCCATCGTATTGGTCCAAGGCGTTCTCGAGCGACTCACGGGCGGGGATATCGAGGTGGTTGGTCGGCTCGTCCAGAACCAGCACATTCTTCTGCGAGTAGATCAGCTTTGCGAGGGCTAGCCTTCCCTTCTCGCCACCCGACAACGCAGAAACGGGCTTGAACACATCGTCTCCAAAGAACAGAAAATTCGCAAGAAAGCCGCGAAGCGTACCATTATCGGCCAGCGGAGCGATGGTCCTCAGCTCCTGGATGACCTCGTTGTTGCCCGTCAGGCCTTCGAGATTCTGAGAATAATAGCCGATATTCGTTTTCGTTCCCCAACGCATCTCGCCGTCGATAGCGCGCAAGCTGCCCAAAAGAGTCTTTATCAGAGTGGATTTCCCTGTTCCGTTTCCTCCGATTATCCCGAGCGTTTCGCCACGTTGTACGCCGAAATTCAGCCCGGTTGCCAACGGTACGTCTTCGTAGCCAATGCTCAGTTCCTCGACGGTCAGAACGTTATTGCCGCTTCGCTCGACCTTCTTGAGCCCAAAATTGCCGCCTGATTTCTCGGAGTGAACCGCCTCGATCCGGTCCATTTTGGCTAACATCGTACGTCGGGATTTTGCCTGCTTCGTCTTTTGACCTTCGAGATTTCGGCGGATGAATTCCTGTGTTTTATTGATGTATGCCTGTTGATTCTCGTACTCCCGCATCTGCTGCTCGCGGCGAAGCTCGCGTTCGACGAGGTAATCGGAATAGTTGCCCTTGTAGGTCACGGCCAGCCCGCGATCCATCTCAATTACGCGGTTTGTCACGCGGTCGAGAAAATAGCGGTCGTGGCTGATAACGACGTAGCTGCCGGCGTATTCACTGAGGAATTCCTCGAGCCATTCTACGGCGTTCACGTCCAGATGGTTGGTCGGCTCGTCGAGGAGCAAAACGTCAGCGTTCGATAGAAGCAAACGCACCATTCCAAGCCTGTTCTTCTGTCCTCCCGAAAGAGTCCTAACATCATCCTTCCAGCTTTCAGACTTAAACCCCATGCCTAAAAGCACGGATTCCGCACGCGCGGCGTAAGAGAATCCGTCAGCGAGTTCGAACGCATTTTGCAGATCTGCGTATCTTTCCAAGACGGCGTCGGAGTGATCGGTGACCATTTGCTGCTCGAGGCGACGCATCTCGGCTTCGATATCGTGTATCTCGGCAAATGCAGAAAGTGCAGCAGTATGCACGTCCTCCGCCTTGCCAAAATCGACATGCTGTTCGAGCAGTCCCAGCTTCAGGCCGTTCATCTTAACGACCTGCCCCTCGTCGGGAGCTTCCTGGCCGGTCAGGATACGGAAAACTGTCGTTTTCCCGGCACCGTTTCGTCCAACGAGGCCTACCTTTTCGTTCGGATTTACCTGAAACGAGACCGCTTTGAGGATCTGATTTCCGCCGTACGATTTTGTTACTTCTGAAAGTCGGAAAAGCATAGAAAGCTGTAGCCGAAGCCGGAACCAAAGCTCTAAAGAGCTAAGATCCCTGACTCCGGCTACTTCATTTAGGTGCCGCGAAACCGGCCGTTTTACTTGTTAGCGTTCGCCGGCTTTGCCGCGTTGGCATTAGCCGAGTTCGACGCAGCATTCGAATTCGAGGCGGAATTCGTATTAGCCGCCGAATTTGAGGCGGTATTCGAATTCGCCGCTGCGGCGTTCGTATTTGCCGGCGTCGAGGCTCCTGCCGGACGTGCACCACTCAGTTCATTCGGGTTATCGACGACCTTCTTAGCGAGAAGATTCTCGATCTTCGCCTCGTTCATTGCCGTTGCCTGATATGAAGCCGCGAGCAGCTGCTTACGATTGTCGACGAGAAGCTGCTGGATCTGCGGGCGAACTTCGGGGCTTTCGAGCGTCAGATTTTCGTCCTTCTCGATCCTTTCCTGCAGCTTGAAGATGTAGGCTTTGCCGTTCAGCGGGATCGCATTGGTCACTCGTCCGACCGTAAATCCGGGGTCCATGAATGCCGTCGCGATCTGCTCGCCAAAGTTCTGCTTCAGCGAGGCTTCGCTGATGTAACCTAGATCACCGCCCTGCAGTTTGCTGCCGTCCTCGCTGAACTCACGTGCGAGAGCGGCGAAATCGCTGGCGGGCTGCGACACGCGTTGAAGAATGTCCTGAATCTTCTGCTGAGCTTCGGCCGAATTTCGCGTCACGTCACCCTGCCCACTGTCGGTCGGATCGACGACGATCGCGGCCAGACGAACGCCGCGTTTTTTGACGAACATCTCAGCATTGCTGTTAAAGAAGTCAACGATCTCCTTGTCTTTCGGTGTCTCGATACGCGCCGTGATCTTGTCGACGAGCTTCTGGATCGCAAGGCCTTTCTTAATATTTTCTCTGAACTTTTTCTCGTTCAGCCCAGCTTGCGTTAGCTGTTTATCAAATTCTTCGACCGAAAGGCCGCTCTGCGTCTTCCTCTTGTTGACCTCACCGGTGATCTCTTCTTCCGTCGGGACGAGATTTTCTTTCTCGGCCTTCTGATACATCACTTCCTGTTCGATCAAGCTCTGGAGCACCTGGAGCCGTGCGCCGGCGAGTTCCAGCGGCGAGAGCCTGCTTTCCTGGCCCTGGGCCTGCTGTTTGACAGCCGTATCGACCTCTTCCATCGTGATGGTCTTGCCGTTGACCCTAGCGGCCGTTTCATTCGGATCTGAAGATCCCGTGGTATTACCGGCCGGTGCGGCGCCTCCGCAGGCTGCAAAAAATGCGGCGAATACCGCCACACTCGCGAAACCCGCGATCTTTCTCATGTTCCTTTGCACAATTGCTGTTACTCCTTTCGACTTAGACATTTAATATCCCTTGCTTGACTCGGCTATTTGCCTTTTGCTATAAATCTTGTTTCGAGTTTTTTTCCGAAAGCTCAAAATACGACCTCGTTGATCGAGAGGTAATAATTATGGCAAAACGCTGCGACGCATGCGGGAAAGGCCCGCAATTTGGCAATAACGTTTCTCACGCGAACAACAAGACCCGGCGACGGTTCAATCCTAACCTTCAGCAGGTTCGGGTTAAGCTCCCGACCGGCGGTAATGGACGGATGAAAGTATGCACGCGTTGCATCAAGTCCGGAAAAATTATCAAAGCTGCTTAACGGTCTTTGAGACCCAGCTAGAACCTTTGGTTGCCAAACGCTTGCTCGGTCAAGCGTTTGTTTTTTGCATTCCAGCGATCAAGCCAGTGCAACACACTCGATCTCGACCTTAGCATCGCGCGGAAGCCTGGCCGCCTGGACCGTCGCCCGAGCCGGCTGTTCCGACGTGAAATACCTGCCGTAAACCTCGTTCACGACCGCGAAATCATTCATATCAGAAAGGAAGATCGTCGTTTTTACGACCTTTCCAAGATCACTGCCCGCTGCCTCAAGCACCGCCGATAAATTCTTGAGCACTTGTTCAGCCTGCTCGGCGACTTCATGCGACACGAATTCTCCGGTCGCGGGATCGAGCGGGATCTGACCCGAACAGAAAACGAATCCACCGGCTTTAACAGCCTGCGAATAAGGCCCTATCGCACTCGGCGCATTTTCGGTCGAAACTATCTCTTTCATAGCGTTAGTAAGCTAACGAAACTTCAAGCAAAACGCGAATTTTAGCAAAGAATCGGGCAAAAGGAAAGCGTCGGGCCGTTGAAAGACGGGCATTTAGGCGGGTTCCTGATGTGGAGCTACACGTTGACTCTTTCGACGGCGATCACACCTGGCACGTGCTCGATAGCCCCAACGACCTTATCGAGGTGCTTCTTGTCAAAAACCTCAACGGTCACTTCGATGAAGCCGATATCGTCCTTCGAGACATTTGCACGCGCGTCGCGAATGCCGGTCTTAATGTTGGCGATAGCGTTCGTAATACCGGCGAGCATCCCCGTTCGGTTCTCGGTCGTGGCAAGCAGCTGAACAGATTGTTTCTCGTTCTCCTCGGTCTTTGCCCATTCGACATCAACGATACGCTCTTTGTTCAGCATCAGGTGCGAGACGTTCTTGCACCGCTTGTTGTGCACGACGATGCCCTTTTCGAGCGAGATGTAGCCGATGATCGGCTCGCCGCGAAGCGGGTTGCAGCATTTGGCCCGGTTGATGAGCAGGTTATCGACCCCACGCACAACGATCGAGTCCTCGCCAAAGCCGATGAATTTCTTCACCGCCCTCATCCCAGTCTTCAGGCGATTTTCTTTCTTATTCTCTGGATCGAGCTCGGCAAACTTTTCCGGGCCGAGGTGCTTTGCTAAAACGTTCCTGGGCAGGGTCTTCCCGTATCCGATAGAGGCGAGCAGATCCTCTGGACGGCCGAGGCCGTATTCGTTGGCGATCCGCTTGAGTTCGTTCTCATTGCCGAGGAGCTTCTTAGCTGTAAGCTGAAACCTTTCAGCCTCCTGATGAAGCAGCCGCCGGCCGATCTCGACCGACTCTTCCCGTTGCTGATTCGAGATAAAATGCCTGATCCGGCTGCGAGCCTTAGACGTAACGGCGTGATTGAGCCAGTCGCTCGACGGTGTCGACGATGGCGACGTCAGGATCTCGACGACATCACCGTTCTGAAGTTCACTGCGCAGCGGAACGATGCGCCCATTTATCTTGGCCCCCGTGCATGTATCGCCGATCTCGGAATGGATCGCGTAAGCAAAGTCGATGAGCGTAGACCCGCGCGGCAATTGGATCACCTTTCCCATCGGCGTAAACGCATATACGTCCTTGGGATACAGGTCGAGCTTGAGCGTCTCGATAAAATCGTCGGAATCGGGATTCTCGTTCGAGTTCTCGACGAGCGGCAGCAGCAGCTTCTCGACCGTCTTGCGAAGCTCATCGAGGGCCTCGTCCTCCTCTTTCGCCCCGAGACTGTTTTCCTTGTACTTCCAATGAGCGGCAACGCCTTCTTCGGCGATGTGATGCATCTCTTCGGTACGGATCTGGACTTCGAACGGCTGGCCACCATCACCGATCACCGACGTGTGCAGCGATTGATATAGGTTGTCACGAGGTATCGCGATCCAGTCCTTGAACCGCTCGGGCACCGGCGTCCACACGTCATGGATGACGCTCATCGTCAGATAGCAGTACTTTCGGTCATTCGCAGTAATGATCCTTGCGGCGATCAGATCGTAGACCTGCTCGATCATGATCTTCTGCTTTCGGAGCTTTTTCCAAAGCGAATAAAGTCGCTTGACACGGCCCTGTATCTCAACGAACGGCACCTGATTCTCGGTCAGCTTTTCGGTAATCGTCGCTTTGATCCTCTCCAGAGCGGCTTCGAGTTCCGGCCGGCGGCTCTCGACCTCTTTGGAAAGCCGTTTATAGTCCTCGGGATAGAGATTTTGGAATGAGAGGTCCTCGAGTTCGCTCCTCATCTTACCCATGCCAAGCCGATGAGCGATCGGAGCGTAGATGTCCAGGGTTTCCTGCGAGATGCGGGCGCGTTTCTCGGGTTTGAGAAACTGCATCGTCCGCATGTTGTGCAGCCGGTCAGCAAGCTTGATCAGCACGACTCGAACGTCGGTGATCATCGCCAGCACCATCTTGCGGACGTTCTCGGCCTGCTGCTTTTCCTTCGAAAGATCGCTGATATTCGCGATCTTGGTCAAGCCGTCTACCAGGTTGGATATTTCGTCGCCGAAGTAGGACTTGATGGTGTCGAGATCGACGAGGGTATCTTCGACAACGTCGTGAAGCAGGCCCGTCGAAACACTTACCTCATCGAGGCGCATGTCGGCCAGAAGCTCAGCAACCTCGAGCGGATGGACCAGATATGGCTCTCCAGAAGCTCGCTTTTGCCCACGATGATGGAGTGCAGAAAATAGATAGGCGCGACGTATCAGATCGATATCGGCACCCGGCCGATTATCCTGAACCTTCTCGATTACGTCCTCTATCCTGATCATTCGCGATCCGTAGCCTGCAAATACTCGTTCCGGTCAATAGAGACGGGAAAGGGCGATGCTCAATTTATTCTAATTGAGCACCGCCCGGGTTGGAAAGAAAAACCGCTTTCTATTTCGCCGCGTTTGCGTTAGCGTTGGCGTCCTGGCCCGCCTTCGCGGCCGCTCGGTCTTCGACCTCCTTCTCCAGCTTCTTGGACGCGTCGCTAAGATCCAAGAACGCCTGGCGAGCGGTGTCAGCCTGAGCCTTCAACTGATCCCGTAGTTCTGTGTTGCCTTCCATCTCAGCGATCCTCATTTTCTGGACCATAAGGCTCGCTTTGTAGGAACGGACGGACTCGAACACGTTGAGAGTATCCGAGGCCTTGGCCAACTCTGCATCCGAGAGGGCCGGCGGATCGAGCTTTGTGGCATTTTTCACGACATCTGGTTCGAGAGCGACCGCCTGGTCGACAAGCTGCATACCCTCGTTAACGCACTGGACAAGCTTTTGGAACTCTTCGGGGCTCGCCGGCTTAACGAACTGAAACACCTGCTTTCCATCTTTGGTCACCGTCTTTTTGGTAGCTTCGGTGTCAGTGATGTCATTCGCGCACGAGTTCTTCTTCGCCGCAAGCGAGGTCAGTGCCTCTGCCCGCTGTTCAGGCGGGATGGTGGTGTCCTGGGACCGCTTGGTGACCCAGGCAAGCCATTCGTCGGATCTTCCAAGGTTTTCGAGCAGGCTTGCGATCGCCTTATACGAACTCTGATCGTTGTTATCCAAAGCAAGAGCCTTTCTATACTCTGTGATCGCTTGTTCAGCCAAGGCGTTTTCCTTGCGATTTCCGATATACATCGAATGCAGAGTACGAGCTAAGAAAAGCTGAGCCATCTTGCCCTCGACGTGTTCGCCATTGGGGTCGCGAGCGACGGCAGCACGGAAAAGCTGTTCCGCCTGCGGGAATTTTCGGTCTTTATAGGCCTTGGAACCGTCGACTAGGTCCTTGCGAGCCATCACCCGATTGTAGTAAGTGCAGTTCGTTCCGATCAGGACGGTCGCCATTACGAAAGCGAACAGGCCAATACGAGAGAATCTCATTACATGACTCCATTAGAGGCCGCCGGCCGATGGTCCGAGAACCGAACGATCGGCCGGACCGGCAGAATTATTAGTCCGTCAGGTCGTCGATCTGGAGCCCGATGGGCGACGCTCCGGCGGCCTTCGCCGCATCGATAACTTTTACAACATCGCCGTACCGGACCGACTTTGGCGATTTGATGAAGATCGTCTTCTCGACTTCGTTGGTACCATCACGGAAAACACCATTATTCGTGCGTTCCGTAAAAATCTCCTTAAGCCGGTTGCCGATCTTTTCCGTATCCGAGACGTCACCGAATGGCTCGTTATTGAGCGTGATGCCTTTGGTCTCCCTGTTGATCGCCAAAACGAGCGTCAACGGATTGGGCTTGACCTGAGCATTATTCTGCTCTTCCTTCGGTTCCGCGGGCACTTTGGCTTCAAAACGGCTCGGCTTCATTGGCGTGATAACCATGAAGATGATGATGAGCACGAGAAGCACGTCGATCAACGGCGTTACGTTAATTGATGGCTTTGTATCACCGCCACCACCACCTGCCGACATTCCCATATTTCTACTTCCTTCTGGGTAAAAGACCTAGTTAGCGGTCTCTCCTCCAGCTCCTTTCCTTTTGTCCGCGACGAGTCCGATCTTGTCGATATCCTGCCGCCTGATGGTCTCGATCGCCTGAACGACCCGTCCATAGTCGACGTCGACACCACTCTTGATGTACACGATACGCTTCTCGGGCGTCTTGCCTTCCATTCGACGTTTGATGACGTCGCCTAGAGCGTCGAGCGGAAACTGCTCTTTACCGATATAGAAGTTACT
The DNA here is from genome assembly GCA_041940165.1 of Acidobacteriota bacterium. Classification (GTDB taxonomy): domain Bacteria; phylum Acidobacteriota; class Blastocatellia; order Pyrinomonadales; family Pyrinomonadaceae; genus OLB17. Next base: position 123,868 of record JBGTSR010000010.1, on the reverse strand, counting down.
GTTATCCGGGATCGCAACGATCACCGAAGTATCCTTCGCAATATCCGCGTCTTCATCCGGGCTTACCATGTCTCGCGGAAGATTAACTGAAACACCCTGTTGAAGGAGCGGCGTGACGATCATGAAAATGATCAGCAGCACCAGCATCACATCAACCATCGGCGTAACATTGATCTCCGAATTAAATTCGGACTCTCCGCCTACAGCCATTCCCATAGCAATAAATCTCCTCGGCTAGATCAGCCAAAAACTACTAGCCGCGAAGAGCTTTCGAACGCTGCTTGATGAAGTAATCGACAAGTTCAGATGCCGAATTCTCCATCTCCACGCTGAAGCTCGTTACTTTGCTCGTGTAGTAATTGAAAAGCCACACTGCCGGCACGGCCACGAGAATACCGAACGCCGTAGCGACGAGTGCTTCTGCAATAGCTCCACCGACCGCGCCGATACCGGCTGATTCGTTGACCGCGAGGGCCTGGAACGCACCGATGATACCGACGACGGTTCCGAACAGACCCACGAACGGAGCCGTCGAACCTACGGTAGCGAGACCCGAAAGTCCACGCTTCAACTCAGCCGTCTTCACAGCGATCGCACGCTCAAGAGCACGCTTCGAAGCTTCCATTTCATCAGCCGAGATGTCGCTGTTGCCCTGATGAGCCGCAAACTCTTTAAGACCTGACGAAACAACCATCGCAAGGTGTGAATCCTTGTGCTTGTCACTGATGTTGATCGCTTCATCGATATTGCTGTTCTTGAGGGCCTGAGCAACTTTCGGAGCGTACTGACGCGACTGCTGCTTGGCCTTCGAATAGGTCAGCCACCGCTCGATACCGACGGCGATCATGTATACCGACTGGAGAATCAGGGTGATGATAACGCCCCAGCCAGGAATAGTAAGGCTCTTGGCGATATCGTAAATACCGAACGAAACTCCCTCGCCGGTAAACATCAAAAGAAATGACATGGTTTTTCCTCCAAAGAAAATCGAAAAATTTTGATCTTGGTTCTTGACCAAAGCGGGAAAGCGACCGATAAGTCAGCGTTTCCCGCTCGTCAAGAGGTTCCGTTACGGAACGAAATTGTAGGTGATAACACCTGAAACCTTAACAGGCTGGCCCGACAGCAGGGTCGGGCTGAACCGAGCCCCGCGGGCTGCACTCTCAGCAGCGGCACGAAGGAGCGGATGACCGCTAACGGCGCTTGCCGAGATAACACTGCCCGACTCGCTGATCAGCACCTGAACGCTAACAGCACCACCTGCACGGACAGCCTTGGCAGCCGCAGGATACGCGGGCTTAGGCAGGCTCGTAGCTTTACCGTTGAGCACACCACCTGAAACGGTCTTGGGCGGCGGCGGCGGCGTTGGTTTCGGTTTCGGCGGCGGCGGCGGCTCATCATCGCCTCCGGTTCCACCGGTCGTAGCGGTTCCGGTACCGGTTGAAAGGCCACCCGTTCCACCATCAGCTACAACACGCGAAACACCTGGATCGACACGAGCTCCGGTATCGGAATCGGTTGATCCAAGTTTCGTCAAACGGTCGAGGCGCATCTCCTTGACGGAGTTCTTGACCACGCTCGTCGTATCGGGCGGCTTGACCGGCGATTGCATGATGTTCTGAATAAGTTCCTTGCGGACGTCGACATCAGGCTGCTTTTGCTGTTCTTTGGGCTTTTCGGGCTCCGGCGGAGGCGGTTCTTCCTCGGGCACAGGCACGGGCGCGACGAGAGTCGTCAGCGCGAGGTCATCTCCGCCCATACCGAAATCTTTTCCGAACAAACTCACGGTCCACGCCGTAAGTAACGAAAAGATCGCTATGCCGCCGATGACGACAATGAATTGTCCCTTTCGTCGATTTTCCGTCGAATTGCTCTTCGACTCGACCAATTGATCTAGCATCTCTTTAATCCTCCCTTTCCGGTGCCAACGTTAGGTCAAGGGTTACGAAACTTTTACCAATTTATGGTTTGATGTTCACAAAGAGAATCCGAGTTGTAATCGTCTTAGACGATGCCAACCGGGAATCTCTACGTACACTTCGCTTGGTCGCTTATCAGATCGAACAAAAAGGTTCGTCTTCTGAAGCGTCCCTGGCCATACCGAGTTATACCTCGGCTCTGACCACGCTAAAAGCAAAGTGAAAAATTGACCAGCAACGGGAACGAGTCTAAAAGTTTAATCTACGAAAGTCAAGATTGTTCTTGGGCTTTTCGGGGCGTTTCTACTCTTTTTAACGCCCCGTGCAAATACCCGGGAACAGTTATCGCGTGACCGGCCTTCGTGTGACCGAACGCCTCGACGACGAGGCGAGTTTCTCGCCCTGCTGCGGCACGATAACTTCCTTAACTTTTGCCGCACCGATCTTGCTTTGCCACCAGATCGCGATCGGACTGGCGATGGCGATCGTCGAATACGTTCCAGTTATCGAACCAACGAACAGAGCGAGCGAAAAGCCTCGCAGCACATCGCCGCCAAACAGAACAAGCGCAAGTACGGACAGGAAAACGAGTCCGTTTGTAACGACTGTACGCGACATCGTCTGATTGATCGATTGATTCGTCAGCTTGTACAGCGACTCGCCGCGATGCAGCGTCAGGTTCTCACGGATCCGATCGAAGATAACGATAGAGTCATTTACTGAGAAGCCAACGAGCGTGAGCAATGCAGCCAGTACCGTCAGACTCACTTCCCACTGAAACACCGAGAAGAACGCAAGTGTTATAAGAACGTCATGGAACACGGCGACAACTGCGCCGGCCGCGTACGTCCAGTCATATCGAAAAGCGATAAAAAGAAGAATTCCGACAAGTCCGAGTAGCGTCGCGATCACCGCCTGATTACGCAACTGGGCTCCAGCGACGGGCGTGACCGAGTCAGTGCCGACGATCTTGTAAGCCGCATTCGGATCATCGGCAAGCGTTGCCGTCGTAGCCTCGGCCCCATACGTGTCGAGAGCTTTCTTTACAACGCATCGACCTGCCTCGTCGAGCATCTGGCCACCTGCGTCCTTACATTCTTCTCGCTGCCCAAGATTCGGGATCTTGACAAGTAATTCGTCGGTCTTGTCCGTCGAGTCCTGAATTACCGACTCGCCGACATTCTGCGCCTGGAGAGCGTCTCGAACGCTGTCAGCCGATGGCCGTTCACGGAATTTAACCGTAACGACGGTTCCGCTCTGGAAATCTACGCCAAGGTTGAAGGCATCCGTTCCACCCGGAGTAAACTCGCGGCCAATAGCCGAAACGAGTCCGGCGAGGAGTACTACGATCGATACAAAGATGAGCGGCTTTCGGATACCCATCCAGTCGACGTTGATGTTGTTAAAGATCGTGATCATTATTCGAAATGTTCCGGAACGCCCGGAATTAACCTAAATGCTTAGAGTTTCAAGCTTCTCGTTGCGACGCATGAGCCACATGAAAATCGTGCGGGAAACGAATACGGCCGAGAACAGGTTGATAACCAAACCAAGAACGAGCGTCACCGCAAATCCTCTGATCGGGCCGGTGCCGTATAGATACAGGATCGCCGCCGCAATGATCGTCGTCAGGTGAGTATCGATGATCGTAATGAACGCACGATCAAAACCGATCGAGACCGCCGAAGGCACAAGCTTTCCGTCACGAAGTTCCTCCCGAATGCGCTCAAAGATAAGCACGTTCGAGTCGACGGCCATACCGATGCCAAGGATCAGCCCTGCGATACCCGGGAGCGTTAAAGTTGCCTTGATAGTGATCAGAGCCGCCAGCGTTAGCAGCATATTCAGCACGAGTGCCACGACCGCGTTGATGCCTGCTCCGCGATAGTAAAACAGCATGAATAGAACGATAAAGATCAAGCCAGCAAGCGAGGCTTTCACCCCGGCATCGATCGAATCGGCACCGAGGCTCGGCCCGACCGTACGTTCTTCCTTATACTCGATCTCGGCGGGAAGCGAGCCCGATCGCAACGTCAGTGCTAGGTCCTCAGCCGACGCCTTAGTGAAACGTCCGGATATCTCGCCCTGATCAAATATCTGCGACTTGATGAACGCGGCGGATTTCACCTCGTTGTTAAGAACGACCGCCATATAATTGCCGATGTTCTTACCCGTCCAATCACCGAACTTCGCCGCGCCACCCGGTTTCAAAGCGAAAGAAATCTGAAAATCGCGGTCACTGCCTGTTCGCGAGATCGCGTTCGCATCGCGGAGTTCGCTTCCATCGACGATCGCCGGAGACTCGACGACGACAAACTGCTTTGGCCGATTCGGATCGGGCGTCGCTGTCGGATTAGCGGTCGGCTCGTCACGATCGTTGTAGGGCAGGATCTTTCGGTTTGGTGGAACAGTGCCGCCGAGCGACTGGCGAGCCGCTTCTTCTGTCGGATACGTCGCGACCGGCTGCGGATTTGGCGGGCTCACGACCTTCATCAGTTCGAGCTTGGACTGAGACCGGATCAGCGATTTGACTCGCTCCGGATCGTCGAGGCCTGGCATCTGGAGCAGGATCTGGCCAGAACTTTCAGCTCCGTGACGCTGCAGGGTCGGTTCTTTTACGCCAAAAGCGTTGATTCGGCTGTCGATGATCTGTATCGCCTGATCGACTGCCTGACGTTTGAGCAGTTCCTGCGCCTGAACTGGGAGCGACCACGTGATCGTGTCACCGCTAATATCCTCGGTCCAGTTGGTGAAATCGACCTTCTTCTTGACCTCGTCAACGACGGCCTGAGCCTGCGAAGCATCCGAGAGCTTGAGGCCGACCGAATAATCATTGCCTTGAGCCGTGATCGTATTCTCGGTCGCCGGCAGTTTTGCGTCCTGAGCGGCAGACAGAGCAGCTTGGGCATTATTTTCCGTCAGCTTCGTGAGGTAATCGTCGGTCTTGACCCGCATGACCAGATGCGAGCCGCCCTTCAGATCGAGGCCTAGATTAATGTTCTCGGCTAGGTTCGCCTTTATGCCGGTCCAGGTAAAGTCTGCCGAGGTCGGCATTCTTCTGGGGCCAAATACCAAATAGATCCCGGCCAGGGTAACCGCAATGATGATGGCTGTCCTGAGCCAAATTCGCGTACTATTCATACAACTTACGTCTTAAGCCTTTTTCCCTACTACCGCAGCCTTTCCGACCTCGAGGAACGATTTTTCGGCGCTTTGGATGATAAAGCTATTCTCTCTAACTTCCTTGATGACTCCTATCACGCCGCCGTTGGTCACGACTTCATCATTGATCTTGAGTCCGGCGATCATGTCCTGAAGCTGCTGCTTTTGCCGTTTCTGCGGCAGGATCACCAGAAAGTAAAAGATCCCGAAAATGAATACGAACGGAAGGATCGTCCAGATCAAGCTTCCGCCGCCGGCATCCTGAAAAAACAAAAAGAAATTACTCATTGCGATACTAGCCGAAAGACAAAGAGAAGATAATAAACATTTAGATTACCTTAATCAAACGCCTTTGTCGTCGTTCTCGCTCAATTTCGAAAGAAATTGCGTTCGGAACTGATAAAAGCGGCCGCCAACGATCGCCGAACGCGCTTTTCTCATAGTCGCGAGGAAGAATGCGAGGTTGTGATGCGAGAGCAGAGTCGAAGCCGCCATCTCGCCCGCCTGGTACAAATGGCGAAGATATGCGCGTGAATATCTCGTACAGACGGAACAGTCACATTCTGGGTCGAGAGGCTTTTCGTCATCGGCAAAACGGGCATTTCTAATATTCAACTTTCCGCGCGACGTAAAGACGCTGCCCGTACGGCCGTTTCGGGTCGGCATCACGCAGTCGAACATATCAACACCGGAGCCGACAGCTTCTAAAAGGTCTTCCGGAGTGCCAACGCCCATCAAGTATCGAGGAGCGTTCTCCGGCATTTGGTGGGCGATATGATCGAGTACCCCGTACATCACGTCCTTCTCTTCACCTACGCTCAGTCCGCCGATCGCATAGCCGTCAAATCCGATCTCGACCGTTCTCTCGAGACTCTCGCTTCTGAGGTCGAAATGTCCCGCTCCCTGAATAATTCCGAACAGCGACTGTCGACCACTTAGACCGGCAAGGCCATTCGGATCGACGAACCCCGTGTCTTGCCCCTCGCTTTGAAGTTCGTTGAATCTATTCTTTGATCTCTGCGCCCATCGGGCCGTCAATTCGAGGCTCTTCTTCGTCGCTTCATGTCCCGCATCGCCTGGCGGGCATTCGTCAAACACCATGACGATATCGGAGCCAAGTGCGGCCTGGATCTCCATCGACACTTCGGGAGAAATGAACTTTTTGCTGCCGTCGAGATGCGATCGGAATTCGACACCCTCTTCGGTGAGCTTTCTAAGATCGGTCAGCGAGAAGACTTGAAAGCCCCCCGAATCGGTCAGATACGATCGCGGCCACGTCGAAAATCGATGCAGTCCACCGAGTTTGCGGATGATATCAGGCCCGGGCCGAAGAAAGAGATGGTATGTATTTCCGAGAATTATTCGGGCGTCGAGTTCGTTCTCGAGCCATTCGAAGCGAACGCCTTTGACACTTCCCTGCGTGCCGACAGGCATGAAAACCGGCGTTTCAATGACCGAACGCCGCGTTCGCAACGTTCCGGCGCGCGCCTTGCCGTCGGTTGCCTCGATCTGCCAGTTAAGCGGCTTCATCTATCGCTTCCCGACGAGCGACCAGATATTAGCGGCTCCGACAGCCGTTTCCGATACGATCCGGCCCTCCTCGTCGACAAGTACAGCGGACGGCGTGCCGAACATGCCCAGCCCAGCCGCGGTCTTGTATCCGTCCTCAACAATGATAGGAGCGGTCAGGCCGAGAGCTTCGTGAGCGTTGGGGTCGCCCTCGGAAAACAACACGAGGTCTGGCGAATCTTTACCTTTTGTCTTATTCCAGTCCTTGAGCTCTTCCATCATCGTCGTGCAGAACGGACACGTAAGACTCCAGAATGCAACAAGAGTCTTCTTACCCTTGAAGTAGCGGCTGTCGATGATCTCGCCTTTGATATCTTTGACCGAGAACTCGGGGACCCGTTCGCCGATGCGGTTGTGCGAATGCCCATGGTCGTGGTCATGCGCAAAGTAGGTGAAGTCGCCTTCGAGGTCTTCGTTCCTTATCTGGTCGATCAAGTTTCGAATTGCCGTATCGCCAGCGGCTGCGTGACTCGCGACCTTGCCCCGCGAATCCATCAGGATCGCCGTCGGCGTCCACTGGGCGTGTACCGCTTCGGCTAGCTCTCTGCCTTTCTGCAGCAGAACCGGAAGCATCGGATCGTTGCCGAACTTATCGAGATTATCCTGTGCCTTACCATTGCTGACAAAAACGAAATCGACCTTGCCCAACAACTCCTTCCGCCACTCGCGGATCTCGGGCAGTAGAGCTTTGCACGGATTGCAGGTCGGGCTGACGAACATGAAGAGCGTTGCCGTCGCACGGTCTTTGATCGCCGCCGAAGTTATCAACTGAGCGTTAAGATCATACAGCTCGAATTCCGGAAAATGACCGCCGATCGGCAAGCCTTCGTGGGGATGAAGTACGTCTTCGCGGGAGACCTGACCGCCCTCAGCCGCAACGACCTCGAGGACGTCGATGCGTTTCATGATAGCCGTTTGTCCGGCCGCGACCTGTTTGAGAAGCACGATAACTGCGATCAGCAGCCCTATCGCGATCAGTCCAAATACGACAAAGCCGATCCGTTGTGGATCGCCGGCGAGAAGATCAAATCCTTGCGAAGACGCACCGGGAAAGATCAACACTCCCGCCGCCGCGAGCAGCACGAAATTTCGAACGATGCTCGAAGCACCGACGGGTTCGCTATGGATCTGCCCAAAGCAATGACAATCGGGTGCGTTTCCCTTCGACATCTGATAAAGCATCGCCGCCGTAAATACGGCAAAGAGAACCGCTCCGGCGATCGCCGCGTACCAAGACGTACCAATAAAGATAAGCCCAACCGCAATAGCCAATTCGACGATCGGAAGCAATACCGCTGCTGGTGCGATCAGCGGCTCCGGCACGCCAAAATCACGCAGAGCTTTTCGCGAGCCGTCGGCATCGAGCAGCTTCGCAATGCCCGCAACGCCAAATACGCCGGCGAGCCCAAGTCTTACGATCAGAAGAGCGATCTCCATAAATACTGAATCTTAGCGAATCGAAATGGAAAGATAAATACCCACGGCTAGCTCGTCTTTTTCTTCTCTTTATGGCGTTCGACGAGACGGATCGGTGTAGCAAAATACTCGAACTCTTCGCGGAGCCGGTTCTCAACGTAACGCAGATACGAAAAATGCAGTTTCGCACCCATTTTCCCGCCCGAAGTAAAGAGAATGAACAGCGGCGGCCTGATACCGGCCTGAGTGAGAAACTGGATCTTAAGCCGCGAAAGCCCGGTTCGTCCGGTCGCGGGAGCACCGCCTTTCGGCTGTAGGATCGAATCTTCAAAAAATCGATTGAGACGGGACGTTTGAATACGCATCTTCCGAGCTTCGTGAGCTTTCTGAACCAGCGGAAGGATCTTTGGCACGCGTTGGCCTGTCAGTGCCGAGGTCGTGACGATCGGTGCCCAGTCGAGGAACTTCATCGCGTCTCTCAGTTCTCGCTCGACCTCGTAGATCGTATTCGTTTCCTTTTCGCCGAGAGCATCCCATTTATTGACGACGATGATGATCGAACAGCCGGAATCCAGAGCATATCCCGCGATACTTGCATCAAGATTGGTGACGCCTTCGACGGCGTCGATGACTAGTAGCGCAACGTCGGCTCGTTCGAGAGCTTTTCTCGCCATGATGACCGAAAGTTTCTCGGCCATCTCGGTCGTTTTTCCTTTTCGGCGAATTCCCGCCGTATCGATCAGAGTGAAATCGACACCGTCGACGCTCAACTGTGTATCGATCGAATCGCGGGTCGTTCCCGCGATCGGCGAGACGATGACGCGTTCCTCGCCAAGGATCTTGTTCAGAAGAGAAGATTTTCCGACATTTGGACGGCCGATGATCGCGAGTTTTATGTCGTGGGACGTACTTTCGTCCTGCTCTTCCTCAAAGGTCAGGTACTCAAATACCTTATCGAGCAGATCTCCGACGCCAGTGCCGTGTTCGGCCGACACGGGAGCGATATCGAAACCGAACTTATAGAATTCCGTCGCCTCATTCTCAACCGAGCGCGATTCACATTTATTCGCGGCCAATATCACCGGCTTTCCAGTGTTCCGCAGCAGCACGCCGAGTTCCTCATCGAGCGGGATCGCTCCGGCACGCGTGTCAAGAACCCATACGATCGCCTCGGCTTCGTCGATGGCAAATGATGCCTGTTTGAAGATATTTGCAGGGATGATCGCCTCGTCATCAGGGACGATGCCTCCCGTGTCGACGAGCCGGAAAGTTCGGCCCTTCCACTCGACCTCGCCAAACATCCGGTCGCGCGTTATCCCCGGCTCATCACCTACGATAGCCTTGCGGCTTCCCGTCAAACGGTTGAAAAGCGTTGATTTGCCGACGTTAGGGCGGCCTATGATTGCTACGAGCGGAGTCGTCATGATCCAAAGCACACGATTCTACCAAACCGAACGATCTCGCGATAGGTTCGAAAATAAAAGGAGCCGCCCCGAGAAACGGAGCAGCTCCAGCTTGTTTAGCCAATTCGAGCGTTTTAGAACACGAATATGTTCAGTACCGCATCGATTATCGACCCGAGGATCGAGTGCCGTCCATTTGAATAGTTACCGTAGTTGTAACGTCCGTAATAGCCGTCCTCATATCCACGGCGAAATCCTTCGCGGAAATAATAGCTGTACTCATCAAAACCGATGTAGTAGCTGTTGTAACCGATCGCGGCATCCTGATAACCGAACGAAGCCGTCGGATCCGGCGCCCAGCCGTCAAGGCGGTCCGCCTGTCCGGCGTAGAAACCTTCCTCGTAACCGGCTTCCATCGCATCGCGGAGCATCTGCGCACCATACGAGTTGGTGTAGTAATACTGTCCGCCGCGAGTGTAGTAATAGTTGTTGTAATAGTAGTTATTCGAGTAGCGAAACTGCTGCAGTCTCAGCTGATCTCGTCTCAGACGATCCCAATATCGCTGCTGATACCGCAGATAGTTGAGCCGCCGCTGCTGTTCGAGCCAACGAGCCCGTTCTTTCGATATCGTTTGCCAGTTGTTCCAACGTCGATTGTGCTCATTTGCACGAGCCCTGCGCGCCTGTTCCATCTGCTCGCGCGAATAGCGGGTCGGTGTAATTATTCGGCCGTTGCCAGTTCGCGGAAGCTCTGGACGAGATGCGTTTTGAATGGCTCGACGACGTTCTTCCGCCTGTCGCCGCTCGTTCTCGTTCTGACGGTCAATGATCGGCGACCGTCTGGTACGCTCGATCTGATCGGCGCGCTCGCGCTCCTGTCGCTCCCTCTGCTGTCGCTGGATTGCTTCTCGCCGCTGAGCCTCGCGCTGAGCCGCGTCGCGGTTCTGCCTTTCACGTACCTCGGCGTCGCGGTTTTGCCGCTCACGCTGCTCCTGCATTCGTCGCTGCTGTTCGGCACGGTCGCGGGCTTGTCGCTGTTCAGCTTCCTGGTTACGCTGCTGGCGGGCACGGTTCTCCTGTTCGCGCTGACGATCGTAATTTACACGCGGCGCTTCCTGGCGTCTTTCGACACGCTCGTTCTTCTGTTGATTGCTTGGCCGCTCGACGCGCTCAGGCCGTGAGCGTTGTTCTGGTTTCTGTTCGGATCTGCCCCGCGTACGGTCCTGCGCGAGTGCCAGACCGCCGGTTAGCAGAACCACGCCCATAGCACCGGCGATAACGCCTGCCGTTCTGTCTGCTTTGATTCTCATATCTTCTTAACTCTCGATTTTTATTGGGCGATCAAAATGCTTTTTCGTCCTACCTACCGCAAGCGGCAATTTGCGTACCAATGGGAATTTGCACGCGAAAACGGCGACAAACGCACTAAAAGGCACTATTTTGTCGATACTGTAAACGATTTGGGGAGGTAGCTAACCCTTGGAAAACTCGTACAAGACCCGCACATTCAGAGCGCCTGCGGCTGCTTCTGGCTTCATCGAGAGTGCCTTCAGCCTCAGATTCCCCGAATCGCGGACCGGTACGACAAACGAGACTCGATCGAGGTCGAGAATATCGATGGGATTTAGTTTGCGGTCGATCGTACCCTGGATCAGCCGGGCGACCACCGTTCCGCCGACGCCGCCGGTACCGTTGAGGTTAACGTTGGTCACGCGGGCCCGGCCGACGAGCTTGCGATTATCAGGATCGTAGGTCAGGTCGATGTTCGAGTCGGCCCATCCGGCGAATTCGAAACATCCGAGCAGGGGCGGTGCGTAGCGTCCCGAAAAAGCCAGCGGAACCTGCACTTTGCCGTCACGAAATCTTACCGATGTCTTCACGCCACGCATTTCGCGCAGGATCTTGACGGATTCATCACACGTCGAAGAAGCTTGTGCTGATGGACCGCGAAAAAGCTTACCGAGAAAAGTTCCGTCCTCAAAGATCGGTTCAGTCGAGGCGAGTGAAAACTCGGGCGGCTCGAAATTATGAAAGACCGACTCCAATAGTGCGTCGAAAAACTGCTCGTTCAGGCTGATCGTAACTTCCGCCCTTTGGCCCAACGCCGATGGAGCCACGCATGCGATCAACGCAGCTACACAAAACAGCTTTGTTTTAATGGCAGATCTAATACGCATACCTTAACCTCAACGCTCTTCTGATGTAATGAAAACGCAGCCGTGTTGTCCGTACTAAAGCCCGCTGCGCACGATGTCGTGGATACGAACGAGGCCTAGGCATTGCCCGCTATCGCTGACAACCGGCAGGACAGAGATCTGCGAAGGACGATCTTCCATAAGTCTGAGCGCCGTATATGCAAGTTCAGCCGGCCCGACCGAGGTCGGCGACGCTGTCATCATTTCGATCGCCGTGAGTTCGGCGAGACGTTCTGGAGGAGTGCGTTCAATGGCTCTCCGCAGGTCGCCGTCAGTCACGATGCCGATCAGCTGACCGCGTTCATCGACGACATTTACGGCCCCCAAAGCAAAGCTAGATATCGCCTTGACTACCTCGAGCCAGTTGGCCGACGGCCCGATGTTCGGGCTCTCGTGCATCAAGTCGGCGACACGCAGTGTCAAGCGCTTACCAAGTCTTCCTGCCGGGTGATTTGACGCAAACTGTTCCTCCGTCAGTCCTTTCGCCTCCATCACCGCCATTGCGATCGCATCGCCGATAGCCAGCGAGACCGTCGTCGAAGTCGTCGGTGCGAGGTCGAGCGGGCAAGCCTCGCGTTCGACCGAAGCGTCGAGCACCGCATCCGAATTTCTTGCCAGCGTCGAGCCGGTATTACCGACTATCGAGATCACCTTGACACCGCGTGCACGCAGCGGCGGCAGGATCGCGATCAGCTCATCGGTCTCGCCCGAATTGCTTAGAGCGATGACGAGATCGTCGCTCGCAACAACGCCAAGATTCCCATGCAGTGCATCCGAAGGATGAAGCGAGACGGCCATGGTTCCGGTGCTCGTGAGCGTCTGAGCAATCTTCTCAGCGATCACGCCAGATTTGCCAACGCCGGTGACGACTATCTTGCCCGTGCAGGCGAGGATCAATTCGAGCGCTCGATCGACCGGCTCGTCAGTTAGCAGCGAAGCTGTTCTGAGCAGAGCTTCGCCCTCGAGTTTGACGACGTCACGCACTTTTGAGGCATTTGCCATTTTAGATCTGGAAGACGACAACATCCGCGAGATTTTAACACGCCCGGCGTATGGCTTGTAAGCAAGAGCACATTACACGATCGCACTCACTATGTATCATGTAGCAATGCAAAAAGGTGGGCTGATAACGCTGACGCCGCGCGGACTCTACTGCAAGCAGGGAGATTTTTATATCGACCCGTGGCAACCAGTGAGAAAAGCGGTGGTAACTCACGCTCACGCAGACCACGCATACCGCGGCAATCGGTCGTATCTCGTCGCCGAACCGGGCTTCGATCTCGCTCGCATCCGTCTCGACCCCGAGGCGAAAATCGAAGGTGTCCCGTACGGAAAGACGATCGATATCGACGGCGTCAAGGTCTCGCTACATCCTGCCGGACACATTCTCGGTTCGGCCCAGGTCCGCATCGAGCACAAGGGCGAGGTCTGGGTCATCTCCGGCGATTACAAACTCACGCCCGACCCGACCTGCGCTCCGTTCGAGCCCGTTAAGTGCCATCATTTTGTGACCGAGGCGACTTTTGGACTGCCGATCTATCGGTGGACGCCGCCTGAGCAGGTCTTTGCAGAAATGAGCGATTGGTGGCGTCGAAATAAAGAAGCCGGAAAGGCTTCAGTGATCTTCGCGTATTCGCTTGGCAAAGCTCAGCGAATTCTCGCCGGTATCGACCGCTCGATCGGCCCGATATTCACGCACGGCTCGGTCGAACGCCTTACCGACGCCTATCGCCATGCCGGTGTAGACCTCGCCCCGACGACTTACGCCGGCGGCGTCACCGATAAAAAGGTGTTCGCAGGCTCGCTGATCGTCGCTCCGCCTTCGGCACAGACTTCACCTTGGCTCCGGCGTTTTGGTGTGCAGTCGACAGCGTTCGCCTCTGGCTGGATGATCGTTCGCGGCGCGCGGCGCCAGCGGGCTGTCGATCGCGGATTCGTATTGAGCGACCACGCCGACTGGCCTGAGCTAAATGAAGCTATCAGAGCTACGGAAGCCGAGACGGTCTACGTGACTCACGGATTCTCGGAAACGGTCGTTCGATGGCTCAACGAGACAGGTGTGAATGCCGTTCCGTTGAAGACAAGATTTGTTGGTGACGATACTGAAGGGGTTTTTGAGTCTCTGGATGACGAGACGGAGGTGCGCTGATGGGTTTAATCAAAGGTCTGTACAATGCAGAGTTTCCGATTGGCACGAAAGTTTACATAAAGGGCCGCCGCGAGCTAGAAGCTTTTGCCTCCGAACGGAAACTGCACAATCCCCTCGACGAATCCCAGATTGAGTATGCAGGCCACTGGACGACGGTCGTTTGGGTAGGCTTCTATCACGGAGGCGATGAGTTATACCGCCTTGCCGACGCACCTGGCATTTGGCATGAATGCTGTTTGGAGGTCCTCTGAAACACTTCACCGACCTCTACATCCAACTCGATCAGACGAACAAGACCAACGAAAAGATCGAGGCGATGCGCTCGTACTTCGAGCGCGCCGAGAAACACGACGCCGCGTGGGCGTTGTACTTTCTCTCGGGGCGAAAGCCGCGACAGATCGTGCCGTCGAGGTTTCTTCGCCAATGGGCCCTCGAACTTTCGGATATTCCGGAATGGCTTTTTTCCGAGTCACGCGACACCGTCGGCGACAGTGCCGAAACGATCGCTCTGCTCTTGCCGAACAAAAAGTCAGCCTTCGACACACCTCTAAACACGCTCGTCGAGAAGGAACTTCTGCCGTTGCGCGGACAGTCTGAGGACGAGCAGCGCGCGGCCGTCACTGCGGCTTGGTCGCGGATGGACTATTCGCAAAGGCTCGTTTACAACAAACTGATAACCGGCGCGTTCCGCGTCGGTGTCTCGCAGAAACTCGTCGTGCGTGCTCTAGCTGCTCTTTCAGAACTCCCGACTGACGTGCTTGCGATGCGCCTGATGGGCGAGTGGTCGCCGTCCGCCGAGTTTTTTGACGAGCTGCTTGACCCCGATCTCGACACCGACGAGACGCCCATCGCCCGACCGTATCCGTTTCATCTCGCTCATCAGATCGACTTCCCGGTCGAGGATCTCGGGCCTATCTCCGACTGGCAGGCCGAGTGGAAATGGGACGGCATCAGAGCACAAGTGATCAAGCGTGCAGACGAGGTTTTCGTCTGGTCGCGCGGCGAAGATCTCATGAACGGCCGGTTTCCCGAGATTGAAGAAGTCGCTGCGGGATTGCCGAACGGCGTCGTCCTCGACGGCGAGATACTGCCATGGGGCGAGAACGGCGTGATGCCTTTTACCGATTTGCAAAAACGGATCGGCCGCAAGAACCTCACGCCGAAGATACTAAAAGACATTCCCGTCACTCTGCTTTGCTACGACCTGCTGGAGTTTGAAGGGCGAGACATTCGCGAATTCGAGTTGAGCACGCGTCGCGAGTATCTGGAAAAAGTCGTGAGTGAACTTTCCCGTGGTGGCGAAGGCGTCATCCGCATCGCAGAAATACAAAACGCCGCCGACTGGCACGATCTCGCCGCCGAACGCGAAAAAAGCAGGAGCCTCGGCGTCGAAGGATTCATGCTCAAACAGCGCAACTCACCGTATCGCGTCGGCCGCCATCGCGGCGACTGGTGGAAATGGAAGGTCGATCCGCTGACCGTCGATTGCGTGCTGATCTACGCTCAAAAAGGTTCGGGCAAGCGCTCTAACCTGTTCACAGACTATACTTTCGCTGTCTGGAAAGACGCCGAGCTTGTGCCATTCGCCAAAGCGTATTCCGGCCTGACCGACGCCGAGATCCGCAAGGTCGACCGCTTCGTTCGCGATAACACGGTCGAGACCTTCGGCCCGGTGCGAAGCGTTCAGCCCGAACTCGTTTTCGAACTTGCCTTCGAAGCGATCCAGCGGTCGACGCGTCATAAATCGGGCGTCGCGGTTAGATTTCCCAGGATCGCCAAATGGCGTCAGGACAAAAGCATCCGCGACGCGGATTCGCTCGAAACGATCCTCAGCATGCTCGACGATCTCGAAACAGGACGCACCGCGTGAAGAATGACGCCCCAGTTTACGATGCGCTCGAACTCGGTGCCGGCCGATATCCGCACCTCAAGCTGACGCACGAAAGATTCCCGCGCCTGCTCGCTACGCGTCGCGTGGAGGATGACGACGCCGAATACTACGGTGCATTTTTGCCGCGAACGGGCGTCCGCATTCTGATCGATATTCTCGAAAAGGCTTTCCGGCTGAGATCGTGCGAGCTAGACATCGACGGCTCGTTCGAAATGCCCTGCACACAGTATTACCGGCGTCGCTGCGTCGCGCCGTGTGTCGCGAAGCTGTGTTCTACTGACGAATACGCAGAGCTGGTCGAGCTGACACGACTTGTTCTCTCCGACCAGCGAGCGGCATTCAAAAAGCGTTTGAATGCCCGGATCGAGGCTCTCTCAGACGAACTTGAGTTCGAAAAGGCGGCTCGCTTTCGCGACATTTTGCTCGACGTCGAGCGCTTTTGGTCAGATCAACGCTGGAGTGTCTGGCTGGGCGATGCGGTCGATACATATGCGGTCGAAGACACGCCCGCCGGGCTCTCGATCTATCTCGTCACGCATCGCGACCGGCGGATACTCGGCCGTAAGGTCTTCAAGCTCGATCGCGAAGACTTTGACTCGTTCGACGAGGCCTTCGCCAATATCCTGAGGTCGTTCTACCTGTTTCACATGCCGCGCGAGATCCGCGTTTCACGGGATTTTCACGGACGTCGCGATGTCGCCATAGAACTTTCGGAGCGCCATGGACGCGCCGCGAAGATCATCCTCGTAAATCCCGCGACCGCCGGGATCAACGCATTCCGGGGAATTCGTCTCGGCCGCGAAGAAACAGAACTCGACAAAGCTAAGCCGCTTGCCACGCCCGAGATAATTGGGTCGCAATTGCGGCGTGCCTTCGCTCTCAAAACGCTTCCGCGTCGCATCGAAGCCTTTGACGTAGCTCATATCTCGGGTACCGGCTTCGTCGCCGCGTCAGCGGTTTGGGTCGACGGCAAGTTTCGTCCTGACCAATATCTGATCGTGATCCCGCAAGAAGGGCCGAAAAAGAGCGAGCTCTCAACGCTTGCCGACGCCGTGATCGCGCGTCTCGCAAATCCAGCGCTTCCCGATCCCGACCTGATCCTGCTGGACGGGGGTAAAGGCCAGATATCGGCAGTGCGCCGTGAGATCGAAGAGTGCGACCCGCGTGACATCCCGCTGATCGGGGCCGTGAAACCCCGTGAAAAACACTCTTCCGTTTCGCATTTTCTTACGGAATCAGGTGAAAAGGTCGCCTTCGATGCACAGAGCCCTTCGCATTCCCTATTTCAGCTGCTGCGCGACGAAGCCCACGACCTCGCCAACCGGATGCATCGCGATTATCGCGAGATGAAGCCCTTCTACGAGGCCGCGGGCTACGACGAGCCGCTCATTGTACCGATCCGGCGTTACGCCCAAAACGGCGGTGCCGAAGACCTGATCCCGATCGAAACTCGATAGGCTACTCGACCTTACGAAATCAGTAGCTTCCGCTTCTCAAGGGCGGGGTAGGCCTCCACATGACACCGGAGGATAACCATTCTTACCTACTAACGAAAATCCTCCAATTTTCATCCAGAGCTTTACAGAAGTATTTGCTCCCGCTCAATGACGAAATATCGTCCAGGGAATCACTGCCACACTCGGATTTGTCCCTGGAAAACGCGAGTCCTTTTTGTATTCCTCCGACAGCCAGGCCCTTTGAGACAAAGGCAAGCTCAATATACGTACCCTGTTCGGACCTCGTGAGCCCATCGCGAATGTCTAGCTCAGTGAAGAGGGCCTTATAACGATCCCACCGTTCTTGGGTAAATCCTATGCTCGAATCCGTACCGGACTGCCCGAGCCGCGACTCGCCGCGAATCCAAGTAAAGTCGTAATCGATTCGAAGAAGTTTTGAATCGCGATCAGACATTGTGACCAGCTCATCGAACTTGGGCCGGTTCTTCTCAAAAATCTTCCTGAGTTCCTCGTCGGTCGGAATCGTCGCGAGGTTGTCGTTGATAAAACGGCACCCCATAGAGAGCGTCGCGAAAACTATCAACGCTAAAAAGAAACGCACCGAGGATGAACTTGCTCTCATCTCCTATGACACCTCGCCTCACAACCAATCATTCGCGTCCCGCGCTACTCGACCCTTACGAAATCCGTTCCCGTCCGTCCAAACGTCTCCGGAGCGTACATTTCCTCGGCCTTGGCGGGCGGCACTACGAACTGTCCCGGCGTCGTCGCACGGGCGACGTAGGTGTAATTGTAGACGCCTTCCCACAGGAGCGAAGAGAATGCTTCGGCACGTTCGTCACGGAAGTTCTGATGCTCGAACCAATACTGCCGCCACCACCACGAGCCGTGTCCGAACGACGGCGATCCGAATTCGATCACCGACGTATTGCCGCCATTATCTGCTGGGATCGCTTCGGTCACAGCGAGTCCCGGATTCAAGACCTCGAGTCCCGCGGGCAGCGGATCGACCAGAGCGACGTGATAACGCCGGGCCTGTGCCACCATCGTCAGCCGCACACGTACGCGAGCACCCGATTTGATCGTCCACGAACCGTCGGAATTCTGCTTCACGTCATCAGGTTTATCCACCGCCTCGTATTTGCGAAGCACCGTGAATCCGTAATCGGCAGGCTCGAGCTTTAGGTTCCGCGGCGCGTACTTCATGCCGATGCGATAATAAAGCCTTCCTGCTCCCTGACGATCGATGATCAAATTAGAAGTCCCGCCCTGATCGACGAGATACGACATCGGAATGTCGAGCTGTTTCGAGTCGACCGAGCGTCCCTTGAACACCTCTTCGCCGGCGAACGTATTGCCGAGCCAGACGCGCGTCACGAAATCAGGTGTCACCTTCTCGAACGCATTGAAGTATTTATCGAGCGCCAGCAGGATGAACACGTTCTCCTGCGTCGAGCCCCAATGGCCCTTCGTACGGTGAGCGAGCAGGCCGCGAACGAGCTTTGGAATGAGATCGTTCTTTGCGTCCGCCTTGATCATCGCTTCGAGCAGCACGCCGTCGGCACGGCGGTTCGAATACATGATCAGCCATTTTCCATCGCCGTAGTTGGTGACGAAATTCGCGGTCGACGCCGTCTCGGTCGTCCGATTGTTGAGGAAATGCAGTATCGACTGCACTTCGGCCGCCGAACCAGCGTCGTTCGCCAGAACGGAAAGTATCCAGCCCAGGGCCTCGAAAGGCATCTTTTCGACGGTCGCTTCGGCGAGCAATTTCTTCGCTTTCGCGGCGTCTTTGTCGCCCATCAGATCGCGGATGTACAACGCATACGCCGATATCGTCCAACGCACCTCAGGCGAACGCTTGTGCCATTCGTCAAAATGCTTTTCGACGTCCTTGAGATAGGGCTTGGTCTTGTTGAGCATCGTGTCCGGCACCTTGTAGCCCTTCTGCTTGGCAAGGGCCAGAGCGTGTGCGACGTGGACGGTAAGGAACGGATATTCGTACCGCTCGCGGTCGCGCTTCCACAGCCCAAAGCTGCCGTCGTCACGCTGACGCGACTGCAGGATCTCGATATCGCGTTTGAAATACGATTCGAGCTGGGCCGCCGTGGGCATTTCCTTGGCCTTGAATGCGGTGAGCACGTCTCGCAAAGCCGCCGTCGAGATCATCCGCGACGAGATCTGTTCCGAACACGCGTACGGGTAATTCGTCAGATATATGAACGCGTCGGTCAGTTCCTGAAGCTGCGTCGACGAGGTCGTGACCTCCAATCCGCCGAACTGCGGCCACACATCGCCGGGCGTCGTCACCGGTTGAATGATCGCCCCATCCTGATCGGTATTGCCATAGGTCGCAAACGCCTCGGTTGTCGCCGGTGTCCACACCGGCAGCGATATCTCGGCCGCGTCGGTGTGCTTACCGCTAGAGACCGCAAACTGGAACCTCGCAGTTCCCGCCTTTACGGTCGAGACCGGGAATCGCACCTCGGCCCGATCGTTGGCTTTGACGACTACGCGTTTGCCCGTTGACTGGACCGCAAGCGTCTCGCTTGCAACGCCGAGATCCGCATTCGTCGCCCGCACCGCGACATCGACGGCCATGTCCTGATCGGTCTGATTCTGGATCACGACCGGCAGATCGACCTTGTCGCCGAAGTTCATAAACCTCGGAGCCGACGGCCTGACCATCAGCGGCTTCTTCGCCGTGATGTCCGATTCCGTCTTGCCAAAACGTTTGCCGGGATCGACCGAAACCGCAGTGATGCGATAACGAGTCAGGTTGTCGGGCAGTTTTACGTCGATCACCGCACGGCCATTCGAGTCGGTCTTCACCGCCGGCGACCAAAGAGCGAGGGCGTCGAAATTGGCGCGAAGATCGATCGGAGCATCTCCGCCGTCGGCACCGTCCTTGGCCAATTCGGACTCCATTTTCATCGCCCTCGCAGCCATCGGGGCCGGAGCGTTCGCCTGTGCACCTCCGGCAATGTCATATATACCAAATGACACTCCCTCGCCTGGCGGTGGCGGCTGCACATCATCCGGATTCCCGAGCAGCACATCCTTCCTCGTGTGATAATCCATCACGCCTTCGCCACGATCCGTGTAGAACGTCGAGAGCGGATCGCTGATCGTGTAACCGGTAAGTGCCAACACCGCTTCGTCAACAACGACGACCGCGACCTCGCTATTCGCGACAGGTTCACCGCGATGGTCCTTGACTTGAACGGGGACTTTTGTCGAACCGCCGGGCACGAGCGTCTTGTCGGCCGGCTCGGCCTCGACGGTCAGCTTTCTCGAAGCAGTCGATATCGGCAGGTTGATCTGGCCCGATGCAAAAGCCGGCCGCGGCGTTAACTTCGGATCGGTCTCGCCTTTATCGTTGGTCCTCGGAGCGACGCCGACCAGATCGACCTGAGCGTAAATATTCGGCAGATATTTTTCTTCGAGCGGAATTTTCAGCGTGATCGACGAATCCTTCATCGTGAAACGCTCGGTCTTGACCAAACCATCACGCCGCAGCGTCAAAACACCTTCGGCGGGCGTGAACGGAGCGATCACGAGCAGCTCCGCGACATCGCCTGGAGCAAAGTCCTTTTTCGATGGAATTATCTGAACCTCTTCCTGCTCGACGTTGCGTTTCGGAGGTGTTTTTCCGCCGGGAACCCAGACGGTGAATTCGCTCTCGTTGAATCGCTCGCGTTCGTCCATCACGCGGGCGGTGACGATGTATCGCCCGCCCTGTTTCGCGACGAACTTACAATTCTCGACCGTCCCGCCCGACTTAAAGGCACATACCTGTTCGTCGAGCGTCTCTTCTTTCCACTGGCCCTTGTCAAAACGCCAGTCTTTGAGCACCGCCTTGATCTCGGACTCGCGGCCGGTGACGAATTTGCCGTCGAGATCAGTAATTACGGCCTCGATATTGATGTTCTCACCCTTCTGAACAAACGTTCGTGGGGTGCGAATTCCGATATAGACCGACGCCGGATGCACGAGCAGCGAAGTGCGGCCCGCCCACGTCTGGCGGTTGACGTCCTGGACCGCAGCCGAGGCCGAGATCGCGTACGGGCGCGGCGGTTTTACCGATTCAAAATCGACCTTGAGCAAATGCTTGCCGCTCGCATCTGTAACTCCCTTAAAGGTCTGCGATGCCCCGCCATATCCGGGACGTCCGTAATCCATGTCACCGCGGAAATACCACCACGGCGTCCACGTTCCAAACGTAAAATCATCACGGTTCGGCGGCGTGTAATTCGTCGGCGTGGCGGTCACGGTCCAGTTCGTTTCGGCGTTCGGCAGGCCGCCGCCGGCGTAATATTTCGCCTCGACGCCGAGCATCGCGCTGCCGCCAACAAAGTGCGGTGCTTCGGTGTCGACCTTTGCCGTTACCTCGAATTCCGGTCGGCGAAATTCCTGTATCTGAAATTGATGAGCGAAGGTCGTACCCGAGAGCGAGCTGTTCGTCGAAAGCTCGACCCTTGCGTACCCAAGATTGGCATTGTCCGGCAACTTGAATTTTAGATCGAACGCCCCGAATGCGTTCAAGTTCGCCGTTCCCTTTGCGATCTCGTTGTTTCGCGGATCTTTGACCGACCAGGTCAGGCCGCTCGCCGCATCGCCTAAAGCCTCGACATCGCCAAATTTCCCGCCGGTGATCTTGCGAATATATCCTTTGACCGCGACTTCCTCATTCGGCTTGTACATCTGCCGGTCGTCAAAAACGAACCAACGAAGAGTGTCGGAATCCGGCCTGCGGTACCAATTGCTCGCGTCCTGCCAGTAGTAATCAGTGTTCTCAGGCAGGAATGCGACGTCTTTACCCCGTTTGGCGATGAGCATTCCCTGTCCGCGACCGCTCGCCGACGCCGGAAGCTGAAACTTGAGAATTCCATTCTCGCCCGTACGCGTTGTCTGCGCCGGCTCGACCTCTTCAGTTTCGACGGCCGATCCGTCCGGGCCGTGAGCGTCGATATCGCCATCGTCCGTGGTTCCCCAAAGCCATTCCCACGCCTGCGCTAAATAACCGGGTTCGGCCGAGGGATCTGCCTGGCTGACCGTGCCGTTGGTCGGATAGATCGAGAGATTGACACCCGCGAGCGGCTTTCCGGTTCGGAGTTCCGTCGCAAAGCCGACAAGTTCTGTGTTGTCAACGAATGCGTCTAAGCCGATCTGAGTCGCCTGCAGCCACGTGATGATCCGGGTCCGGTCGTATTGATCTCGCTTGACGGTCGGCTCGATCTCTAGGATCACGTTGCCAAATCCGCCGTCGAGGGCCCGTGAAACGTCGATCCGTGTCTCGACCATCTCATCCGGCTTGTTGGCGATCGCGACCGTGTCATTAAAAACGACCCGTCCCGGGATCGCCGGACGCTGTCCGTCGTCGTAGTTCATCCGACGGACGTATTCCTGGTACTGATGCCAGTCGGTCGGCTGAACCGAGTACATCTTCACGCGAACACTCGCGTGATTTGTAGAATAGATCGAGAAAGACGGCTTTGCGCTCGGGTCGAGCACGGACATAAAACCGCCCTGCGAATAGAGATTTTTCGGTGCCGAACCGACGCGGATCGTAGCTGTTACCGACTTGCCGAGCTGCTGTCCGAATGTGTCCGCGATCGCCCCGTCGACCGTGATCTTGTAGGTCGTATTCCCTTTTTTATAGCCCTGTAAATAGACGTAATTGCCCGACGGATATATATTTAGCCCTTCGACGGCGGGCTCGACGCGGATCAGTTCCTTGGTAAATTTTGAGCTGTCGATCGAATTGTTGAATTCGATCATCCAGTTATCGAACGGCGTGCAATCCTGCTTCTGACGCCATCCGCAATACGCTCCGTTAAATTTAAGCGGGCTGTATGTCTGAAAGCTGTAACTCTGTGCAGCCGTCGTCGTCAGCGGGCCTTCGGCAGACGGAGTTCCCTTTTCGACGGTGACATTTATCGTTGTTGCGGGCGGCAAGGCGTTCTCGGTCGAACCGTCGGCATTTACTGCACGAAACGCCAGCCATCGTCCCGGCTGAGACTGTTTGGCTTGATATGAGATCGCGTAATCTGCATTGATCTCGGCCTCGGTCGCGAGTCGTGTCGCGATACGTCGTCCGCCGCCGGTCACCGAGATTGTTCTCAGCACCGCTTCCGGATTTATCGCCTGATCAAATCGGACGAACATAAGAGCGTCGCGACGCGTTATGCCGCCGTTCGGGATCATCGTCTCGACCTTCGGCGGCGGCGTTGTAAAGGTCCAAACAACCTCTTTTCCGAGCGTCTGGCCTGTCGCCGACTTGGTTCCGGCGGGCACTCGTGCGGTGAACTTCGTCGCCATCAGAAAACGCTTGGTCGTGTCGAACATCAGCGTTTTCGTTCCGAGCCAGCGCCAGCGGCCTTCGACCTGCGGCGTGATCTCTACCGGGGCAAATTGGGCAGCCTGTTCCTGCGATGTCACCGCGACCATCGGCTGCGAAAACGTCACGCTCAGGTCGGGAGCGAGATTGACCTCGCCCTCGGGCGAATAACGCAAAACCTGGAGCGTTCGGCCCGACTGATCGACATTCGGAGCCGCACGCATTTCGTCAGACGGGAATTTTACCGGTATCTTCTGCCCGGTCTTCGGCGCGGGCAGCGTTCCGACGCGTTTGGCGAATTCGGTCTGGTCGTTCGGATCGGATTTGATCGCGGGCAAACGCTTTGTCAGAGCGGCGGCGCTCTCGGGCGAAAGCGGATCTGTGGCCGCAAGCGGCTTCTTTTCACGAGTTTCGGCCCCCTCGACGCCTTCCGAAAGCCTGAATGTGAGTCCTGAGGGAACGTCTTTCATCTTTAACTCCATCGTCCGGCCAACGACCTGCGCCCTCGCGGGAGCGACTACCGGCCCGAAAAAGGCCAGCCACATCGAAAAACAAACGATCCCCGAAGTGATCTCGGTGATCAGTTTTTTATACGTCCTGTTGCGATTAGCCGTTCCTCGTTGTGATGCCATATTCGAATGATACTTCCCATGTGATCTCATACTAAATGTGTGGTGCAAAAACCTTTGCACGGTCTTAGAACGGACGGAACGTAGGAGTCTTGCACCCAGGTCAGTACCGCCTGCGTGAGCGGGCGGCGTGTACGATGTCGCGAGTTCAACGTATTTATCCCTGATCAGCCTTACATACTGGGCTACGCCATTGCCCTCCGCTTACGCAGAGGGTACTGACCTGCTCTTGCTCGCACAAAGTCAGTACCGCCCGCCTTCCTCATCGCGTAGCCGATGGATGATTGTACCCGTGGGTTTCAACCCACGGATAAGGATGATTATTGCGAATGTCGTCGCGTAGCGACGGCTGGTTGAAATGCGAGGCTACGGTCACCTCGCCGCTACACGGTCTTATCTCCGTCTCGCCCTTTATGAGTGAGGTTTCGACGGTGAACGCTAAGAATATTATTCGGTTACTGGATTGGTGGCGTCGGAGTCGGGGTGGGAACCAGTACAGGTGCCGGAATCGGCGCGACATTATAGTTGGGCCGAATATCGGGCCGGTCTACCCACACGCCATTAGGAACAGTCCCGATCTGAGGACGGTATTTCGTCCTCGCGGTTGGTCGCCTCAACTTTCCCGCTAAACGTTGGAGAGCCAGATTGATGTCGTCCCTGTGGTAGAAATCGACATCGGATATCGGGTAAAGTTCGTCCTCGGCCATTTGATATTCGCCTGCCCGTTCGTAGAGTCTTGCGAGTTGTACGCTGTTATATTTCGCGTATACGCTTTCACCGAATCGCCGCGAGAACTCACGGCGAGCCGCCAGTGCCACTGGTTCGACACCTTGGGCCAAAGCTGGGCGGACGGAAGTCTGATAAAAATCGTAGGCCGTTCGATTTATTCCCGAAGGTTCATGGATATTTACGCGGATCGAATCAGAGACAAGTTGGATCTCTTGACCAGACATCTGGTCCGGATAATACGTATACACGACCTTGACGTCGTAGACTCCCTTTTCGGGAAAGATCCTTCGTACGGAATCCAGGTCGAACGGAAGGTTAAACTTGATCTCGCGTTCGGAGAGAGCAGATTCGAGATTCTGGAGGTTCTGGTGCAAAATGGCACCAACAGCTAACTCCCAGTCCCACCTGTATTCCTGACCAGCACCGTTTTTCGAGATTACCGCCATTCGCGTTGAACGTGAGAGTATTCCCTCTCCAACCCATTCAGACGCTAGCTGATTCGGATGCAAGAGGCCACACTTGAAGACCACAGGCTCCCCTGTCAAATACTGTGGCTCGGTCGCTGAAAGGCGCGCCGTAAACCCCTCGGATGTAAGGCCACCATGAGCTGAAACCCGAGTTTGAATAACTCGTGCTGACACGAAAATACTAACAATCAAAATAACGACGAACGTTGCGGTGTTTGTCTTAAACGATTTCATGGTTATGCCAATATAGCTTAATTACAGCGATCCGTTCCTCAATCATGTCACCGATTCCGATCCATTCCAGCAACGTGTCCACGGACGATGCTCCGTCCCGGTCTAAATTCCGACTTTAACCGTCGCTATCGAGACCTTGATGCGCGACATACCTCCAACCGTGGCTTGAAACCACGGCAGCCTTCATCTCGCCGCTACGCGGCGGCCAAAAGGGCAATTCTTCGGCGACCCGACCTGGTCTATAAGCGTCGACGACGGTTGGCTCGTTTTGACCGTTGCTTGAAACGCACGGCCTAGTCACGAGAGAATTGATACGTCGACACGAGAAAAAGCCTGATGAATTGGATGGGATAAGCCAGTGATACCCTTACACACAGAGAGTTGATCTTCCGAAAGATGGAGGTTTCTATATGGCTCGAGTGTTTTTGATCTCATATTTGGTCGTTCTTTTGCTTGGAGTTACTAGCTGTAAGACTCAAGTTTTAGAAACTTGGGAGGAACGAGACGGCCCTGCTGAGCGTACGCACCTCGTTGTTTTGTTTACAGAAGGCGCAGCCGAGGACGAAATTCGAGCGTTTTCTTCGATGGTAATGTACGATGATGATTCGTACCGCGTCGGCGTATATTTTCGTATCCGGAAGTCGAAACGTGAGGGGCTCGGAATTAATTTCTTGCCCTCCGCGACCGAGCCGAAGAAAAAGGAACTCATTGAGAGAATTAAGCAATCGAAAATATTCTACAAGCTGTTTGAGAATGTGATCCCGAATGAGATCCCGGATTCGTGACACGTGCGAGACACGAATACGTTTTTCGAACGGCGAGACGATCCTGTCGCCTAACGATAACGACGTCGAAGTAGTATTACCGCTCCTCTAACGCGGCAGAAACACGAGTTGTAGCGAGTGTGCCTTGAACGAACGTCTTACCTTGCAGGGCACACTCCCTACCGGTCGTGTTTCCGCCTTTCGATACTCTTGCCGCACGCGAGCAAATGTGCTATCCTTGCAATGCCTTTGCACAGTTCGCATGAGGCGGCATAGAGATCTTTGACAAGCGAACCTCGGGCTCACTCACGATCAGGCCTCTGCATGTTTTCGGCGAAGTTGCGCCACGCGTGTGGCGCACGAAGTTTTGATCTTCGCGAAACGCCGCCGTCGTGTGCGTAAGCCATTCGTATATAACGGCTTACTCGTTTCACGTAGGTGAAGCTCTACTTGAAAAAAACGCGAAGCAATTTTTTTTCAAATTTTCGCGGGACAAGGAAAAATATCGCCGTAACCCACGTGATTTCAACAGTTTGCCTGTCCCACTAGCCGGTGGGACAGCCGTGGGACAAATGCGGGACAATTCCCATTTGCGATTTGCGATTTGCAAACGCAGGAGACATACCTTTGCGTCTTTGCCTCTCCGCGACTTTGCGTTGAGTGATCTAGTTTTCGGACCGCAAGCACCGGCTTCGAGCCTGTGCGCGCGTCGAGGTGGTCGAAAATGGGACACTTTGCGACCGGCGGTCACGGATTTGGCGGAACGAGTGGCCTTTCGCCCTCAAAGTATTTAATTATTAGCGTTTCCTGATATACTGATTCGTGAATTTGCAACTTTGACCGACTGTGTTTCGTAAGGGATTTGGCGAAAGCAGAGGTTTGACCGATACATTGAGGAGCGATAGTAGAAATGGGATTGTGGGCTAGGATCAGCAGGGTTTTCAGGGCGAGCACGGGAGCGGCACTCGACAAGATCGAGAATCCCGAGTTGGTACTGCAACAAACGATCCGCGATATGCGTGATCGGGTACCTGAACTGAACAATTCGGTGGCACAGGTCATGGCGACTGAGCGTTTGCTCGCCAAGAATAAAGAGAATCTTGCTAAGCAAGTGCTTGATCTGGATTCCAAGATCAAGGCCTCGGTCAAGATGGGCCGCGACGACATCGCGACCGCATACATCGGCCAACTGCAGCAGGCTCAGGTCGATCTCGAACGCACCGACGCGCAGCTCGAATTAGCGGGTGCGGCCTCAAAAAACGCTCTCAAGGCACGTGATAACTACGTGCTCAACATGAAGAAGCGTTCGGCTGAAGCGATGCAGCTTATTTCGGCAGCCAAGCAGGCCAAGCTGCAGGAACAGCTCGCCCAGACGATGGAGGGCTTCAACATCGGCGACGATTCTTCGACCTTCAACGAAATGCGTGAGAAGATCGAGCGTCGCGTGGCCGCCGCCGAAGCCAAGCTACAGCTCGGCTCTTCGACGGTCGACAACCAGATGGCCGACATCGAACGCGAAGCGATGGACATCCAGCTACAGGACAAGCTGCTCGCGTACAAATCTGAAATGGGCATGCTTGGCGCTGGAACACCCGCACCGAGCAAGCAAATAGCCGCCGGAGCCGACATTCCGGAACCCGAACCGATCGATACCTCGATACTTGATGAGACAACTGAAAAAGGCCATTCGAACTGACGTGATAGTTCATTCGAACGAAAGTGCTTCTATCTGCATCTGTCTAGTTTGATATGGCTGACCTGGCAAAATACCGCAACGACCTGACCAAATTTGAGCAGAGCTACGCTAAGGCCGCGCTCAAAGAGCCCGTGAACTTTTGGGGGCTGGCAGGTTTTCTCGTTGCCGCGGCCTACACAGGCAGTGTTATCCCCTTGCTGATCGCACTCGTTTGTGAAGCGATCTACATTGTCGTCGTGCCAAATCTGCCGCAGTATCGAATGCTTGTCCAGACACGTGAGAAACAACGACGGCTGAAAGAGCACAGCGATGGCCGTGAGAAACTTATTAAATCTTTCACGCCACGCGAACGCGAAGCCGTCGAATATCTCCGCTGGCTAAAGGACAAGATCCAAGACAACTATCGCAAATTTACGGGAGCCCGCAGCCTCCCCTCAAATCTGCAGGCACTCGATCAGCGCTGGGAAGATTTTGTCGATCTGCTCGACGTTTACCGCCGCCGTAAGCAGCACCTCAAGACCATCAATCGTCAGGCCGTGCACAATCAGCTTTCGCAGGCGTTTCGTGCGATGGAAGCCGCGACCGACGATAAGACCCGACGCATTCAGCAAACGAACGTCGAGATCCTCAAACGTCGCATCGCCTCGTTCGATGAGATCGAGCGAAGCGTAAAACTCGTCGAGGGCCAGCTCCAGTCGATCGAAAACTTCTTCAGCTATCTCAACGACGAGATCGTCACGATCTCGACGCCTGAGAAATTCTCGCTCCTCGATTTCGAGCAGCTGTCCGATTCCATCGCGATGACCAAGCAGATGCTCGACGCGACCGCCGAAGACGTTGGTGCCCTGGACTCCTACAATCGCGAGATGGGAAACCTCGAGCTGCTGCCCGGAGCCAAATAGGCCTTAACTCCTCGTTACCGCTGACCTCTTCATCCTTGCCCGACTCTCCAAATTGGAATAAAATCGAGGGTTTCAGACTCGTCTGAATATTTGGACCGTTATATTTAGAAACCTATGAAGAGAGTTGGCATATTGGTGGGGCGTGAAGTGACGTTCCCGGAATCGATAATTAACAGCATTAATGAAAAGAGCGGCGGCAAGGTCGTAGCCGAAATGATCACCGTCGGCGGCATCCGAATGGATGAGCCGAAGAAATACGACATTATCATTGACCGTATCTCGCACGAAGTCCCGTATTACCGTGCGATGCTCAAGCGCATGGCCCTCGAGGGCACTTACATCATCAACAACCCGTTCTGGTGGTCGGCCGATGATAAGTTCTTCAACTTCAGCCTTGCTTCAAAACTCGGCGTTGCGATCCCAAAGACCGTTCTGCTTCCGCAACACAGCTACATCAAGGACATCACGAGCGAATCGCTCCGAAACCTCGAGTTCCCTATCGACTGGCAGGGCGTTGTCGATTACGTCGGCTTCCCCGCATTCCTGAAGCCGCACGACGGCGGCGGTTGGAAGAACGTCAGCAAGGTCAATTCGCTCGAGGAGCTTTGGACCGAATTCAACGACTCCGGCACGCTCTGCATGACGCTGCAGGAAGGCATCGAGTACGATCAGTTCGTCCGCTGCTACTGCGTGGGCAAGGAAAAGGTCCTGATCATGCCGTACGATCCCTCGAAGCCTTATCTCTCGGGAATGCAGTATGTCAACGTCGAGAACTATCTGACTCCCGAGCTTCACGCCCGCGTCGAAAAGGACGTCAAAACTATCTGCACCGCTCTCGGCTACGACCTAAATACCGTCGAGTTTGCGATCAAGGATGGTATCCCGTATGCGATCGACTTCATGAATCCGGCACCGGACGCCGAACTCGCTTCTGTCGGTGAATACAATCACCGCTGGATCGTCGATAACATGACCGACTTCATTCTTAAGAAACTCGATGAAGGCTTCGACATGCCGGAGTACCGCTGGACGTCGCTCTTAACGACTGTTCCGCGCGCACAGGCTACGGAAACGTCGAAGCAAACGGGTGCAGCAAAGTCGACGAGCGCAAGAGCTAAGGCTAAGCCGGCTGCGAAGGCAACTGCAAAAAAAGCGCCTGCGACGAAGGCGAAGTCGGCGACGAAGAAGTAGTTGATTGGGAGTTACGTGACAAAGGCCGCCCCTTTTGGAGCGGCCTTCTGATATAAAGGTGTCCTAGTCCTTCTCTTCAACGAGTTCGTACGGGATCCGACGTCCGAACATTCTGCTTCCGAACTGCATCGCAAACCAGACCACGATCGCGACGGTTGAAACCGCCCACCCAAAGTTAGCAACGAAGAGGTCCTCGAGCACGACGCCAGCAACGATGACTGGAACTCCCACTACAGCAATTCGAATAGCAGAACGGCGTGTACGGTCAAAGGTCTCGAGCATCCGCACGCGTCCGACCTCAAGTTCCATATACTCAGGATCAGAATTCAGGTTTGCAAAGTATGCCGCCTCGTTCTTTGACCAGCGTCGCTGGCTAGCCAACCCGGCATTGTCAATGGCGGCCCCAAAGTGATGAATGACGTGTGCGATCTTGCCGTCCCGTAGCGCGATCTCGCCAAGTCCCCGAAGCGCTCGAAAATCCCCCGCGGATCGCTCGACGACACGCCTGAACAGCCTGGCGGCATTACTATCGTCGCCGACATCTGAGTACCATTCGGCAAGACGGACGATCAGACGCGGATCGTCGCCGGCCCTTCGTTCTGCAAGCCGCACCGCTGCGAATGAACGTCGCTCTAGCCCGCGGTCGCGTCGAGACATCGAAAGCGTGTAGAGGCATTTGGCGAGGTCAAACAAAAGCTCAGCGTCCTGAGGCCTTACCGCAAGAGCTCGGCGAAGAGCCTCTACCGCCTGAACAAGGTTACCGGCGATCCTGAGTTCATTCGCAAGTTGTTTAAGGCCATCAACGTCGGCTCGCGAAAGTGGATCACGAACGGCACCGAGATGCGAAGCAGAACTATGACTCAACAGGTCCGATGAATTAAGGAACTCAGCCGACGGGATCCGGGCATTCTCAGCCTTCAGAATAGTCTCTTTAGGGTCGTTAAGATGATCTCGAAGGTCGGCGGATCGGATGTCGAGGACTTCGTCAGGCAATCGCTTCAAAACCGCCCGTATCAGCCGGCGATATTCATCCCCGCCCGAAGCGATCGCAAGCCCTACGCCTTTTCCGGCCAGGATCGTACGGTATCGGAAGTACACATTGCTACCACGCCTCATCGCCCGCAGAGCTTCCGTTTCGACATACTCGATGTCCGAAAGTCGCAATCGTCGGCGAGATGCCCGAAGCCAAGCTGACAACGCGGGCACGACACCCGTGCGATAAAGCCGCTTTCCGTCGAACCTTATTCGATCATTGAACGCAAGAAATGGCAGCCCGATCCAAGCGATCAAGAACAGGGCAATACCCATGATGTCGATCCTTAGGTAGAAGAAAAGGGCCGACAGAAACGACCCTATGAGTACTGCGGCAACGTAATTATGCGGCGAAACACGGACCGAGAGAGTTTCAGAAGCCATAGCCTCCTGCAATGTAGCTGTGTCCGGCTCGGTCGGCTTTGTATCTCTAGCTTCAACCAAGGTCTATTCAAATCGGCCTAACCGCCAAAAGGAGAGGATGGCGTTGGCTCAGGTATCTGCTTGGCGCGTTCCGGATCGAGTTCCTTCAGCTTTTCCCTGGCATCCGTCGCCGTCGTGGTCGGGGTAACAGGTTTCCCGTCGGCGTCTTTCGCTTCAGCCGAGGCTTTCGCAATGTTGAAATAAATGTCGGCTGCTTCTACCGTTTTACCTTGTCGTTCGTAGATCTTCGCGATCTCAAAACTCAGGGTATCCTTCGCGACAATGGGATCATCCAGCTTCGATAACTCTTGAAGCAATACGAGCGCCTCATCATCCTTACTGTCAGCGATCCGCGCTTGGGCCAAAGCAAACTTGGCCATCTTACCTGTCTCATCCGTACGCGACGCGAGTGACTCAAGTTCTTGGACTCCGGCCGCACGATCAACGCTTAACTTGTTAACGGCAATAAAATAGCGGGCCTTTTCGGCTACCTCACCGCCAAATCTCTCAGCCACAGATTGAAATTCCGCTATCGCTGCCTCGGAACGCTCTTTCTCCGTCTTAAAGGTCTTCTCGGTCGAGCCAGCGGGAGCCCCAGTATCGGAGATCCGAGCCTGCGACGTCTCAATAGCACTACCAAGGGCACTTTGTGCCGCGCTATTCGTTCGGCGGCTCCAGTTCATCGCGAGTAGACCGACCACCGCGACCACGACAAGCGCTACTACGATATAAAGGACCATTCGCCCCTTTCCTTCGAATGCCTTGCCGACTTCATCAAGTCGTTCACTGACCTGCTTCTGGACGGGGTTCGTATAGACACGATTGTCTCGCGGAGCGGCGCTCGCCGCGGCTGCTTGAAGTTGCTGAAAACGTCTTTTCTTCTGTGCCATCTTAAAAACTGCAAGTCGAGCCCTTAATTGCGTTATATAATTACAGCTAGCGGACCGAACTCAAAATAGTAAATGTAGCGTAATTTATGACTAAGAGCAAATAAGATGCCCGATTCAAAGCCTCCAATTCAAAGCATTTTTCATCAGATGGTTTGGGAACAAAATGCGATGAGTCGGTGTCTAAAGTGGTGTCTGCCGAAAGCGGACGAATGCGTTCCCGGTAATCTATCCGGCGGCCCGACCCGAAGCGAGTGACGGATGATCCTCGGTAAGTCGATCACATTTGATGGTGAAAAGATCGGTGAGGCAGTGGTCGCGCCGACAGATAGAGCTTCGGGAGGAGTCCAAGAGGAACCATTCATTGAGCGGCTCAAAATGGGCGACTCCGCGGCGTTCGATTCGCTGGTCGACCGTTACTCGAATACGATCTTTGCACTTTTATTCAGGCTTACGGGCGATCGCGAAGAAGCGAGCGACCTGACACAGGACACTTTCTTGCGGGCCTTTCGCTCGATCAAGAAGTTCCGCGGAGACTCGGAACTGAAGACCTGGCTGGTTCGGATAGCGATCAATGAATCGCGGAACCGGTTCAGATGGTGGAAAAGAAGGCGCCGAGACTCGACACTTTCGCTTGACGCAGCTTACGGCGACTCCGAAATTACGATCGCCGACACGATTGCAGATCAGGGGGCAAGCCCCGAGGATACAGCACTCAGCCGCGAACGGGAGTTGGTAATAAAAACTGCGATCGACGGCATGTCAAAACCCTTTCGCGAGGCGATCATCCTTTGCGATATCGAGGGTTTCAGTTATGAGGAAACGGCCGATGCCCTCGGGATCAGCGTTGGCACGGTGAAATCGAGATTGTCTCGTGGTCGGGAAACCTTGAGGCGACAGCTAAGGGATATTTGAAAAGTTGAAGGATGGCTGACTCGCCCCGGTCTCGCAGTAAAGACTAGAAAAATCGGTGCCAACGATGGGTCATATGGGAGAACGTGATTTAGTGAGTTCAGAGGTTTTAGATCATCGGCAGTTATTTGATTCGACCAGCAACATCGAAGCTAATGGGCCGGATCGTCCTTGTGGGTTAGCTAACTGAAGCGTTGCCGCTCACGCGAGCAGCAGCCGGGGTCAGTGAGCCATCTTTCAGTTTTTCTTTACGGGCGCGTGTATCATGAATTGCGCAGAGATAACGAACAATCTATCACTTTACGGTGATCGCTCTTTGAGCGACGTTGAGGCTGCTGCTATATCGCAGCATCTCGACGTTTGCCCGCTTTGCAGGCAGATGAATTCGGAATATTTGCGTGTTCGGGCGGATCTCCGACTCATGACGAAGCCTCAGATCTCGGATCGGTTTCGCGACGACCTGAAGCTCTCGCTGCGAATGGAGGCAGAGGTACGCGATTATCGCAACACCGTCGATATACGCGAATGGATCCAGATGAAGCTGATGCCGTATACGGTTGGGGTCTTCGCCTCGACGATCATTGGCGGAGCTTTTCTGATCATGATGTTGTCAGGGATGCTCATAAGGGAGGTGCCTGAAAACGAACGGACTAACGAGATCGCGCGGGTTACGGATCTTGCCCTTCCGCCGATCGACCCGAGCGATCGTCTTGCTCTTGTATCTCCTGTTGACGTTGTCAATTCACGGCTTGCCTTTGCGAACGAATCGCCAAGCATCAATCCGCACGGCGGCCTCGTATCTCTTACGCGCGCGATGGTTACTGATAGATTGAGGAACGAAGAAGTTGCCGTGGTAGCTGAAGTATTCAGTAACGGCCTGGCCCACATCGATCAGGTGATCGAGTCGCCAAGCGACCGGAGAGCTCTGGACGAACTTGAAAGGGCATTTGCTAGTGATCCGTCGAGGTCGCCGTTCGTTCCTGCCGTAATGGAGAACCGGCCCGAGAATATGCGGATCGTTCTCAAATTCTTTCAGACCGTCGACGTTCAGTCCCGGACACGAAAGTCAGGATCCTGATCACATCTTGTCGATCTCGGCTTTGACCTTAGCGGCCAGGCTCGGCTCGACAGCCATCAACAGATTGTATTGCTCCGTAGCGGAAGGCTTGTCTTTCTTCCTCGTGTACGCGATACCCAAGTTTACCCTGGCATTGAAGAATTTTGGACTTAAGTTAAGGCATTTCAGATAAGCGTCGATCGCCTTATCATACTGCTTGTCCGCAAAGTAAGAATTTCCCAGCAAATACCATAGATCCGACTGCTCAGGCGACTTAGTCGTAGCGGCTACGAGCCCGCGTACGGCACTCGAGTACGCCCTAGTCGCTTCGGCGGTGCGATCCAATAAGGCCAAAGCGTTGCCGAGGTAGAAGTAAGTCTCACCATCCTCCGGCCTGATCCTAAGCGAGGTATTGCACGCGTCGACCGCATTGCGAAATTCCTTCGTTTCGTTGTATGCGCGGCACAGATTGGTATAGCCCGCAGCATTTGTCGGCTGTAGCTGAACCCCAGAGCGTGCAGCCTCTACAGCGTCCTTGTGGCGTCCTGCAAGGCTGTAAAGAAGACCAAGCTCAGTAAAGAAGTTACCGTCATTTACGTACTGAATGAGTCCCTTCTTGAGGATCGCGATCGCATCATCGTACCGGCTTTCGGCCTTGTAAAGGTCGGACAGTCGCTGATAGATCTGATACATGTCGGTTTTTATACCCAGTACCCGATTGTAAGCGGCGATCGCCGCCTGGTTGTTGCGTAACTTCTGATTTGCGTCCCCGATGAGAAAGAAGGTCTCTGCCGGGAACCGAGTTCCCTTCTCCATTGCCGTCTCCGAGGCTTTGAGTTGACGTTCTGCGTCACCCATCCCATGAGCCACCCGGGCAATGTTGTAATAGATATCGCCCGAATTCGGAGAAGCCTTGGAAGATCTCTCAAAAGCGTCCAATGCCTTCGGATAGTCTTTTTTTACTAAGTTGATCTCTCCCAACGCACTCAGAAAACTTAGGTCATTCGGTACAAGTCCAAGGCCCTTCTCGACATCGACCAGAGCAGCGTCGTAATTCCCTTGTTCCAAATAGACAAAGTACCTGATCCGGTAAATATCTAACGGCTTGAATCCCTGATTGAGCGCCGTTGTGAGCGCGTTGACGGCCTGATCGTACTCTTTCAGACTGAAGTGAGCGAATCCCTTTCGATAGTGCGCGTAGCTGTTGTTGGGGACCAATTGTACGGATCTACCATAGAGGTCTGCGGCCTCGCGATAATTCTTAGCCGAAACAGCCTTGTCGGCCGATTCCTGAAACTTCTTCGCTTGATCCTTGTCCTTTCGGGATTGAGCATCCGCTCCGATCGAGAGAAGCGAGACGATCAGGAAAAGCGCTGCAAGAATTGTCAATTTGGGGATACGCTGCATATTCAGGTCTCTATTGCAAAATTACGGTTCTTTCGTCCTTCTTCTTTGTCTTCGGCGGAGACTTATCGGACGTCGTAGGTTTCTGCGGCTGCTTAGTTGATGGAGTCGATGGCCGCGGAGCACTCTGCGGAGCTTGCGACACGGTAGGATCGGTACTTACGTTAGCATTATCCTTCTCGGCGACGGCGGGTTCCGTGTTCGACGGAGGAGGAGCCTCTGTATTCGTCAGAACTGGAGCTTCCGGCGTCGGCGCCGGCGTCGAGACGTTCGAAGGGTTTTGAGATGGCACTTCCGACGCACCCGATCGGCCGCTACCCAATAGTAACCATGCGCCGACCAGGCCCGAACCTAGCAGCAGGATCAGAACAGCAAGTCCTCCGATCAGGACCCCCTTTCCGGATGAGCTCTTCGCTGCGCCAGGCGTCACAGGCCCAGCAGCCCGAGAGTTTGACTTAAACGCGGCACTCGCTCCGGATGCCGCAGCCGCGGCAACGACCGGGATATCTTTCTCAGGCGTCTGAACAGGTGCCGATCCCTCGGTTACGGGCTGTGATACTTCTTCATCAACAAGGTTCAAGACGGCAGTCTTTACATCGGACTGCTTGATCTCTTCCGGCGTTGGCTTCGCCATATCGAGAGTCTGCTCGAACGCGAGCGGAATATCCTGCCGGATCTGCGTCTCCATTTCGGGCATTTCGGACGCATGAACCGCGGGTGTCTCGGCAGGAACTTCCTTAGGCTCCGAATCTCTTTGCGTATCCGCTGTCGCCGAGACAACCGGGACCGCGATCGAAGGTTTGCTTGCAACCTCAGCTTTGCCTTGATTGAACGCTCGACGAAGAGCCTTTTGCATTTCCAGCGCCGTTAGGAATCGCTGGTCCTGTCTGATCGAGACAGCCTTCAAGATAACGTCCGAGATCTCCGGGGAAACTTCGGGATTTATCTCATTCAACGGCCGAATCGGGTCAGGCTTGCCGCCCAGCATTGCGTCCGCGCGGGTTAGAGCATCAGGCGGGATCGTGTTGGTCAGCATCTGATACAGCGTCGCCGCGAGTGAGTAAAGATCACTGCGTGCGTCTGTACCCGTTCCACGTATCTGCTCCATTGACGCGAAGTGCGGCGAATATCCGGCAACGCTGGCCGAATTCAGCCCGCTTGTCGTGCTGTCAAAATCCTTTGAAAGCCCGAAATCCAGAAGCACGATGTGATTATCATCCGTCAGCTTTAGGTTTTGCGGCTTGATATCGCGATGGACTATGGGCGGCTCGTGCGAGTGGAGATACGCAAGTGCGTCAAGCATCTGATCAGACCAGAACATCACCCAACTTACCGGAAACGCCTTTTTCGCCGCTTCGAGACGCTTGGAGATATCGTCTCCGGAAATATGCTCCATCACGAGGAACTGGTCCCCGTTCTCGGCAAAGTGATCGATAACCTTAGGAAGCACCGGATGTCGAAGACGGGCCAAGATCCTGGCCTCGCGCTCGAATGCCGAACCGAGGGTACTGTCTTCGCTAAAGAACGTACGCTTCAGAGCGACCGCACTGCCAAGCCGTTGGTCGACCGCAAGGTAAACTTCGCCCATACCGCCCTTACCGATCGGTTGTACGATCAGATAGCGGCCCTGGATCATTGAGTTGGGGTTAAGTGGTTTCATCTGAACGAAGTTCGATCTGCTGTTTTCGGTCGAGGTTCCTGTTTTTGAGCGACTTCCATCGCGGGCATTCCTAGGTGCTGATAACAGCGATCATTCCCTTTAACACGCCGCGAGCACGGCGTTCCTTTTTTAGTCTCCGCTGCGCATATCCTGGCCGATTCCTCAACGACGACCGGCGGCCTCGAGTTGACCGGCGTATTTCGCCCTGTCGTTGATGCTTGCGGGGCCGTGGCCGGTTGTCCGGAAACCGCGGCTTCCGTCGATGGCACGACCTCCACCGGCCTCTTTTCGACGGGTCCTGAACGCGGCGCCGGAGCGATCGATGGGCCGGAAAGCCTGGCCGATTCGAACGATCCGGAGGGCCGTGAAGAAAATGACGCGACGACGGCTCCGAGCGAAACGAGCAGCACAAGTGCGACGATCGCCCTTGGTACCAACTCGTGGCCCTTTAATTCGACTTCACAGACCTCGCAAAACCTTCTGCTGGTCCAGACGAACCAATGTGCACGCTCGATAGCATCTCCACAATTTGCACAGAATTTTGGCCTGTAGAGCATATTCGCTCGAATAATCTCTCTTACTTCAAGGACCGACCTCGGCGAACGCCAACGAACTGAAACTTTTAAACCAACAGTATACCTCAAAAACACTCCATCTGTTAAGGGATAATGCATGCTCCGTTTCGTACAACCGGCCTCGGCAACAGTGCGTCAAATTGCTAAGATTTTTGTATGGTGTCTTTGCGCCTAATTTTTGTCTCTGTCTTCGTTCTCGCCTTGGTTGGAGGCACCTTTGCCCAGGACGATGATCCGATCCGTGTCGATTCATCACTTGTCCGCCTCAATGTAGGTGTGGTCGATGCGCGCGGGCGGCCTGTCATCGATCTCGACCGATCGAACTTTTCCGTATTTGAGGATGGGGTCAAGCAGGATATCTCCCGGATCGAATCGACCCAGTCGCCGTTCAGTGTCGTGATCGTTCTCGACATGAGCGGTTCTACTCTCGGATTTCGGCAGGTGATCAAACTCTCAGCCTCAAGGTTTATCGACGCTCTATCGCCGAATGATCGTGTTGCGGTCATCGAATTCTACGATAAGGTCAATCTGCGGAACGACTTCACCACGGATCGGGCGACGATAGCGAATTCAATTGCCGTGTCGAACGGCCGCGGCAAAACACAGCTGTACAAA
This sequence comes from Acidobacteriota bacterium, assembly GCA_041940165.1. Lineage (GTDB taxonomy): Bacteria > Acidobacteriota > Blastocatellia > Pyrinomonadales > Pyrinomonadaceae > OLB17. The sequence goes on along the minus strand of JBGTSR010000010.1, from coordinate 85,190 downwards.
GCACTCGACCTCGCTCTGGAAAAGCTTGCAAAGGAGAAAAGCCGCCGAAAAGCTATCATCGTTCTTTCGGACGGCGTAGATACGGACGCCCGTGACCGCGATCGCGACCTGCTCGAGAAATTGCCTGACGATAAGATCGCTTCTGCCATAAGATCCGAGAATAACGAAGCTCTCCAGCGTGTCCTCAGCCGCTCTGATGCACAAGGGGTAACAATATATCCGCTAGCTCTGCCGACCGGCGACCCGGCCAGGCTTGCCGACCCCACTCCACGCCAGGTCGCGATGTTTACCGCGGCCCGCGAAAGACTAAAGCTCGTTGCCGATCGTACCGGCGGAACGCTGAGTACCATAAATCGCCTTGAGGAAATGGGCCGCCTGTACGCTCAGGTCGCTGCCGACCTAAGAACGCTCTACACCATCGAGTATCAATCGACGAATGATAAACGCGATGGCAAGTGGCGGTCGATACGGATCGACGTGTCAAATCCGGATCTGATCTCGCGAACTCGCCAAGGCTACTTTGCCCGTTGATCTGTCAAAGGAAAGCTTGACACGACCTGTGCGGATAGTTAGTCTATCTGTTCGTCTTGTGCACCCGTAGCTCAGCTGGATAGAGTGCTTGACTACGAATCAAGAGGTCGCATGTTCGAATCATGCCGGGTGTACCAGTTCTTTTCCCCCGTCCATAGAATAGGTTTGCAGGGCAATTTGCCCTGCTTTTTTTATGCTCGATCGGCCTTTTTGGCTTGGAACTAAGCGGCTCCGGTGCGATAATTCCTGCTAAGCTCAACGTCGAATCGGATCCGAACACTCGCTGTACTCTTCAAGAAAGTCCAGCCCGCGCGAATTCGCATCGTTCGTGAGCGCCTCAATTCACAATTTAGGAGACATCAGTAATGAATGGCAGTTTGAGAAAGCTTCTGCTGGCCGCTCTTGTAGTAACGGTGCCGGCATTCTCAGTTCCCGCTCAGGATCCGCCTGAAACGCCCCCCGGCCCGGGTGGACAGCAACGCCCCGGAGGAGCGGCATCGCAGGATCCGCAGCCCTACGATAAGGTCATCACGAAAGACGCGAAGACCAAAGACGGCATCTTCAAGGTCCATCAGATCAAGGACAAGTATTACTACGAGATCCCGAAGTCCGAGCTCGACAAGGATTACCTTTGGGTCTCGCAGATCGCCAAGACCACGCTCGGCGTCGGCCATGGCGGACAGGCACTCGGCCGTCGCGTCGTCCGTTGGGAGAGGAACGATAATAAGATCTTCCTTCGCAACGTCAACTATTCGATCGTTGCCGATCGAAACCTTCCGATCGCTGAGGCGGTTCAGAACGCGAACAATAACTCGATCATCATGGCGTTCAACGTCGCGGCCTGGGGCCCGAATGACGCAGCGGTGATCGAGGTGACAAGGCTTTTCAGCACGGACGTTTTCGAGTTCAGTGCCCGTCAGCGGCTTAGTGCGACAGCACTCGACGCCTCACGGTCCTACATCGAAAAGGTCTCGGCTTTCCCGACCAACATCGAAGCTCGCTCGTCGATGACATATACCCGAGTTGCTCCTCCGGCTGGTGCCGGCGGTGGCGGTGGTGGCGGCGGAGCCCAACAGCAGGGAATGCCTCCCGGCTCGGCGACTGTTGTACTGCACCATAGTCTCATCAAACTGCCCGAAAATCCGATGATGCCGCGCCTGTTTGACGAACGCGTCGGCTATTTTTCGGTCTCTAATATGGACTTCGGCCGTCCGGAGCAGCGCGCTCAGACGAGGACCTACATCACTCGGTGGCGCCTCGATAAGAAAGACCCGAACGCCGCGGTCTCAGATCCGGTCAAGCCGATCGTGTACTACATCGATCGTGCAACGCCGGCCTGGCTGGTCCCGTACACCAAACGCGGTGTCGAGAAATGGCAGAAGGCCTTTCTGGCGGCCGGATTCAGCAACGCCGTGATCGCAAAGATGCAGCCGTCGAAGTCTGAAGATCCCGACTGGGATCCGGAAGACGCTCGTTACTCGGTGATCCGTTGGCTGCCTTCGACGGTCGAGAACGCATCGGGCCCACACGTAAATGACCCGCGTACAGGCGAGATCCTCGAAACGGATATCCAGATGCATCACAACATCATGAACCTCCAGCGTTCGTGGTATTTCCTGCAGGCCGGAGCGGTCGATTCGCGTGTCCACAAGCTGCCGATGCCGCAGGACCTGATGGGCGAACTCGTCGAATACGTTGTTGCTCACGAGGTCGGTCATACGCTTGGCTTCCAGCACAACATGAAGGCCAGCTCGATGTATCCGCAGGAGAAGGTCCGCGATCGCGAATGGGTCAAAAAGATGGGCCACACGCCTACTCTGATGGACTATTCGCGCTTCAACTACGTCGCGCAGCCCGAGGACAACATCGACCTGCCTGACCTGATCCCGGGCATTGGGCCGTACGATGAATTTGCCACGATGTGGGGCTACAAACCCATTCCGGGAGCCCGCACGCCTGACGCAGAGCGAAACACTCTGAACGAGTGGGCAAAGCAGCAGGACACGACGCCATGGTTCCGTTTTTCGACCGATGGTTCGGCTAACAGCGATCCGGGCGAATTGACCGAAGCCGTAGGTGACGCCGATGCGGTCAAGTCTTCGGCACTCGGCCAGAAGAACCTACAGCGTATCGCCAAGATCCTTCCGAGTGCGGCTACGACGCAGACGGGCGACAACTACGACGACCTGAACGAACTTTACGGCCGCATGATCGGCCAGTGGACGCTCGAGATGAATCACGTCGCACAGATCGTCGGCGGTTACAACTCGCAGCAGAAGCATATCGGACAGAGCGGTGCTCGGTTCAATCTGATCCCGAAAGCCCGTCAGGCCGAGGCTGTCAAATTCCTGGTCGACAACGCGTTTGCTTCGCCGACCTGGCAGATCGACAAGGACATCCTTCGCAAGATCGAGCCGATCGGAGCCCTGAACCGCATTCGTAACTCGCAGAACAGCGTTCTCAACAACCTGCTCTCGAGTGCCCGTTTCGCACGTCTGGTCGAGCAATCGGCACTTGATGGCACGGCGGCATACGATCCGGCTGATTTCCTCGGCGACGTTCGCAAAGGCGTCTTTTCGGAGCTTTCGGCACCGAAGGTATCGGTAGATGCGTATCGCCGCAATCTGCATCGTGCCTATCTCGACATCGCCAATAACAAGCTGAACGCCGCACCGCAGGCTGCTCCGCAAGGACTGCCGGCAGGATTCGGGGCTCTGTTTGTCACGAGCGGTGACGAACGCGGCTTCTACCGTGCAGAGCTTCGCGCTATCAGCTCGGCTGCTGCTGCCGCTTTGCCCCGTGCAGCGGATAAGGCGACTCGTGCTCACCTCGAATCGGTTCGCGATCAGGTCAGCAAGATCCTCGATCCGAACGCTGCAGGACGAACCGGAGCTGCTTCGATCAACGAAGAGGCTATGCGCTTCCTCGAACTCTATTACAACCCGACCTCGTGCTGGCCGGATTACACCATCAAACCGTAATCTTGTTTCTCACGATCGATAACCAACGAGGCTGTCCACACCGGACGGCCTCGTTTTGTTTCTCACGGTTCTCACAAGTCAGGACCACCTGCGATAACGGGTGGTTGAACGCTCGTGACGGAGTGTTTCTCACGTCTCAGGACCACCTGCGATAACGGGTGGTAGAACGCTCGTGATGGAGTGTTTCCCACGGTCAGAACCACCTGCGATAGCGGGTGGTTGAACTTCCCTTACTCGAATCGGTCCGCCGTAGAGAACCACCCCGTCGACCGAAACGGTCGCCACGCCTCCTTCGTAAGGAGGGGAGCTTACGAACGGTGTTTCTCACGCCTCACATTTGTGGGTTCTCACCTTCAACCACCCGCTATCGCAGGTGGTTCTGACCCGGCCACGCCCAATCACAAGGCTAATAGCTAATAGCTAACGGCTGATAGCTGTATTTTCATCTATCAGTTCAAAGCTCCGACTAACGGGCTCTTATACTCGGACGTCCCTCGCTTTCGTGTGTTCAACCACCCGCAATCGCAGGTGGTTCTGACCCGGTCACATCCGACGTCATTTTTTTCTTTCAAATAACGTGTTTCTCACCGACCAGGTCGGTCCTAATCCGATGGCTAATAGCTGACGGCTAGCGGCTGATAGCTGTACTTTCACCCTTCAGTTGAACAATTCGTGCTGCTCGCTACGTGTAAGCCACTGGCACTCGGATGTCCAACCACCCGCTACCGCAGGTGGTTCTGACCCGGGTGAGCCGCGGGTAAAGATGCCGGTAGCGCTTGTAAAAACGGGGATCACTGGACAAAACTCTGCGGCAGCTTCGGGTGATCGGGCATGGGCTTGGAACGAAAGGTTTCTCACTCTCGTCGCCGGATGGGCGCCGCGGGCAGCGATTCCGGGAAAATTCACGTACGAGGCCGTCTTAACCTCGTTGATCGTGATCTCGGAAACTCGCCGCGGGCGTTCGTCCACCTCGATCCTTGCATACAGCAGCGTCGAATAATGCGAACGTCCGGCGCGGTCGTCGTTCAGCAGCGAACAGAATTGCCGGACGACTTCGATACGCGGATCGAGATTGATGGGGCTAAGGTCTATCGTGAGTTTCGTGCGGCCGATGTCGAGCAGAGCTTTCATAGCTCGAACCTAACCCGACCGAGCAAGAATTGAAATGCCAGATTTCTCAGATCGACGCAGAATGCACAGATTGCGTAGATTTCTCAGAAAAAGTCTGGCTCCGCAATCGATCCTACGGCAGGCTACTCGAGGCCTCTTATCTGGAGCACGGGCAATAGGCCGCCGGTCGGTTCCACTATCGCGGGAGAAAAACGGTACCGCTTTGATTTAACAGTAACAGTGTAGTTCGACAGATTTGGCAGACTGTTGAAGCGAAAAGTACCGAATGAACCGGTAGTCGTCGTTTTCGAGAACCCGAGATCGTCGGTAAGAACAACCGTAGCGTTCCGGATACGAAGATCGTTCGGCGTGACCACGATCCCGTCCAAAAATGAGAATGTTATTCCCGTGTTGATAAACCCGGCCACCCATGATGCTCCGGCTAGGCCGCCATTCGCATCCGAGCCCCGATACGGCGTCGGTTTGTCGGTAAAGGACAGCGAGTAAAGGTTGCGCGGAGCCGTCGGCCGAACCCGGAGCGACAGCCTGGCAAGGTTATAATTTAGGACCGTATCGCTGAACGGCGACGGACCGACGATCGAAACGCCCAAGCGCCCTTGGTCAACCATACTTTCGTCAAATGTAACGATCGCTCCGGGCGGAAGAACGTCACCGATCCCAGAGGACTGATAATCTACAAATTCCGGATCCCATTGCAGCGAAAAGCTGAGGTTGGTCAGTCCGTTGAATCCGAACGCCCGCCCTAACCTCACGGGTACATTTACGGTACTGCCAGCACTCGCAGCGAAGTCTCCCGTCCAGAGCAAACCGCCCGGATCGGCCACGCCAGCACCATATGAATTACCTACGGTCAAAATAGCGGCTAGCGATCCGTCACTTCTAATGATCCGCTTTGGTGTGGGAGAATCGACGTAGTCTATTTGCAGCGGCAATTCCCCGAGATCCTCGGACCGTCCCTGCCCGATCAGTTGGGCGAGCAGCTTATTCCCCGGTGCAAACCCTGTCTCGCTAGTCATCGTAATTCCGATACGCCCGGCCGCCGACTTTCGCGAATCGACCGTCAAGACCGTATCTTCAGGTGCCCCGTTTGCCAGATCGACACGGACATAACGCATTCCGGCGCCCATGTTCCACGAGACCGAAAAGGCTATCGTACGCTCGCCGCCAACAGACTCAAGCCTGATAGGGATGGCGGTCGGAGCCCCGCTGATCGAGTAGATGGCGGAGCCAACCGATAATCGTGCAGGATCCTCGGTCTTCTGAGCGACGATCGCGGCGGAACAGATGAGCAAGAGAACGAGCGATAAAATGCCTTTGTGGGTATTTGCCATTTTGGACTCCTGATCGCCTCGGGAAAACGAATTTAGACAAATGTACCACTGAAAGGAGTTGAAGCCTAGAGAAATGAGCAATGCAACGTTCGAGCTCCGATAGGAGCGTTACCGATGCGTTTACTCATGTGCCGCCCCGACAGGGCTCGGGTCGTATTCTCACGCCGGTACTACAAACAATCCGCTCTTAACGGAGCTGAGTATTGCCCGTAACTTTCTTATTTTCTTTCCTTTGTCAGGTAGCCGACTGAGTTGGCCCCGAGCGGGGCGATAGGCTTTTTACTTGGGAGGCCGGGCCCATGGGGCAGCATCCGGCCCATTTTTCCCGGTCAGGTTAGAGCGTCCCGACCCCGCCTCCCGAATTCGGGATACAGGTAACTCACACGCCCGCCGCTGACGTTTGTTCCGCTATTTACACAGGTTCCAGGACTTCGATTGCAACCGGATCGACTCATTTTTCTTCATAATCACTAGCATTTGTGCCGCTTATGGGATTTTGCGGTATAGTCAAGAAAATAGTTTCCTGGAGTTCTCAAAAATGAAAAAATCTATGAAGATCACCCGCATTGCCGGCATTGTGGCCGTTGCCGTCGCGGGTTTTGTATATATGACGACAAATTTTGATAACACGGCGGTGGCGGCCACGGCGGCGAATCCTCTCGTCGAAAAATGGACGGGGCCGCACGGCGGGCTTCCGCCTTTTGACAAAGTAAAGGTCGCTGATTTCAAGCCTGCGCTCGAAGCGGCGATGGAAGAAAACCTGCGCGAGATCGAAAAGATCGCGAATCAGACAGCTCCGCCGACGTTCGAGAATACGCTCGTCGCTCTTGAGCGTACGGGTGCGACGCTCGATCGTGTCGGTACGATCTACGGCATTTGGGGCTCAAACATGAGCACGCCTGAGTTTGCCAAGGTCGAGGCTGAAATGGACCCGAAACTCGCCGCACACGGCGACAAGATCACGCAGAACGAAGCTCTTTTCAAGCGGATCGAAGCGGTTTACAACGCCGAGATGAAGAATCCGTTGGCGAGCCCGGAGCGAAAACGGCTGGCGTGGCTGTATCACACCAATTTCGTACGTTCGGGTGCAAAACTCGACCCGGCGAAGAAGAAACGGCTCTCCGAGATCAATCAGGAACTCGCCGGATTGTTCACAAAATTCAGCCAGAATCTGCTCGGCGACGAGACTCAGGTCTGGCTCACGCTCGATTCTGAGGCCGACCTCGCCGGAATGTCCGAGGCATACAAGGCTTCGGCCGCATCAGCCGCGGCTTCGAAAAATCTCGCCGGCAAGTGGATCATTCGCAATACGCGTTCGTCGGTCGATCCGTTTCTGACGTATTCGACGCGGCGTGACCTGCGAGAGAAAGTGTGGAAGATGTTCGTCAATCGCGGCGACAACGGCGATTCCCGTGATACCAACGCGATAATTCCACAGGTGCTCAAACTTCGATATGAACGCGCTCAGCTGCTTGGCTACCCGACACACGCCCATTGGCGGCTAGAAAACGCGATGGCAAAAACGCCCGAAAACGCCATGAAGCTGATGGAAGGCGTCTGGCCCGCGGCGATCGCCCGCGTCAAAGAGGAAGTCGCCGATATGCAGGCCCTGGCCGACAAGGAAGGCACCAAGATCAAGATAGAGCCCTGGGATTACCGCTTCTATATGGAAAAGGTCCGCAAGGAACGCTACGACTTGGACCAGAACGAGGTCTCGAAATACTTGCAGCTGGATAAGATCCGCGAGGCGATGTTTTGGATGGCCGGCGAGCTGTTCAATTTTTCATTCGAGCGGATGAAGGACGTCGCGGTGTTCCATCCGGACGTGACCGTTTACGAGGTCAAGGATAAGACGTCGGGCAAGCACGTCGGCGTTTGGTACTTCGATCCCTACGCTCGTGACGGCAAGCGTTCGGGCGCATGGATGAACGATTATCGCGAACAGTCGCGGATCGACGGCGATACGACTACGATCGTTTCCAACAACTCTAACTTCGTAAAAGGAAAGCCGGGCGAACCCGTGCTGATCTCGTGGGATGATGCCGAGACGATGTTTCACGAATTCGGCCACGCTCTGCACGGGCTTTCGTCGAATGTGACGTACCCGTCTCTGTCGGGAACGAACGTCGCCCGCGACTATGTCGAATTCCCTTCGCAGATACTCGAACACTGGATGTCGACGCCGGAGGTCCTGAACAAGTTCGCCCTGCATTATCAGACCGGCAAGCCGATCCCGGCCGATCTGGTCGAAAAGATCATGAAGGCCGACACGTTCAATCAGGGCTTTGGTACGACGGAATATCTGTCGAGTGCTCTTGTCGATATGAAACTGCACCTCGCGGGCGGAGCCGACATCGACGCCGATAAATTCGAGAAAGAAACGCTCGACGCTCTCGGAATGCCCGACGAACTCGTCATGCGCCATCGCACGCCGCAGTTCGCCCACGTCTTTTCGAGCGACGGCTATTCGGCTGGATATTACAGCTACCTTTGGTCCGATGTGTTGACGGCGGATGCCTTTGGCGCGTTCGTCGAAGCAGGCGGGCCGTACGATAAGAAGGTCGGTGCGAAGCTGAAGAAAGAGATCTTCTCGGTCGGCAACACGATCGATCCGGCAGATGCATATCGTAACTTCCGCGGACGCGATCCGAATGTCGATGCTCTGATGAAGAAGCGAGGCTTTCCGGTCGGAAAGAAATAGCGAAACAAGAAGCCGGGTTTGATCGCCCGGCTTTTTTATTGGCCGCCTCTTGGACGCATTATCGTCTCGGTGACGCCGATCTTGCGGAGGATCGCGGCGGATTCGGTCGCGTTCGCAAGCCGCGGTACGGCGTAGTCATCGATCACGACGGGAAGCATCTCGATGCTGTCGATCGCGGCCCTCCATCCAAGCACGCCGCCTTTCTTCACAGTGATCTTTAGCATCAGGCCGGTGCGCGTGTCCGGCTTTCGCTGGTCAAAGATGAAGTTGCCAAGGGAGTAAAAGACCGGCTTGCCCTTGTATTCCTCGATCGTCTGGATCCAATGCGGGTGCGCTCCGATGACAATATCGGCACCGGCATCGATCGCGTCGCGTGCAAATTTGATTTGCGTTTTGTCGGGTTTGACGACGTATTCGATACCGGCGTGCATCGTCGCTATCACCAGATCGCTCATGCCTTTGGCCGCGGCGATCGCCTTTTTCAGATTCTCAACGTCTTCGCACCGCGCAACGTAATCATTCTTCGCGACGCCGCCATCGTTGATCGACGCGTACGACGCCCCCACGACGGCGATGCGGATACCGTTTGCCTCGACGACCGCAGGCTTCCACGCTTCGGCGAGGTCCGGGCCCGTGCCGGTGTGTTTGACGCCGATCTCATCGAGGAATGTGCGTGTGTAATTCAATCCCGCGAGATGCTGGTCCATCGCGTGATTATTCGCCAGATTGACGACCCTGAATTTATAGTCGGCAAGCGGCTTTGCATGATCGCGACGAGCGTTAAAAACGAGTCCCTTGCCGATCTTTCGGTCATTACCGGAAACGGGCGATTCGAGATTACCGAAATTGAAATCAGCCGACATGAACTGATCTTTTAGCCGGCTGAACGGAAAATCGGCGGCGCGTGCACGGTCAGATGCGGCAGCCACGCCGCGCGAGAGCATGATGTCGCCTACGGCGTTGAAAACGAGCGATGCCTCGGGAACGGGAGCCGGCGGCGCACTATTGCTCGGCGCATGAGCTGTGCCCGAACAACCAGCCGCGATCGACACGGTGAGAGCCGATGCCGCGAGTAGGAGCGCACGTACAGTCCGGGTTAGCGATCTCATCTAAATCAAAGTGTGAGAAGAAGATACGCTAGAGCCGGAGAGCTGTCAACAGAATTCTTGGTCAGCGAGCTTGAATGCCAAGATTGCGCATCCTGCGGTAGAGATGGCTCCGGTCGACGCCCATATTCTCCGCGGCCTTGGCGACATTGCCGTCAAATTCTTCTAGTTTGTGCAGGATGAACTCCCGCTGATACGCGTCGGTGGCTTCCTTGAACGTGGGAAATCGAAAGCTCGACGCAGCGGGCTGAGAGCCCGAATCCATCTCGGGCAGATCGTCGGCGTCGATCTCGGCTTTCGAGGACATGATAACGACGCGTTCGATCGTATTTTTCAGCTCGCGGACGTTGCCGATCCACGGGTTTTCCTGCAAAGCCTCGACGGCATCGGACGAGAATCGCTTCGCGGGCTTGCCGTATTCGCCTGAAAACCGCTGGTTGAAGTGTTCGATCAGCGCGGGAATATCTTCCTTTCGCTCGCGAAGCGGCGGCACCTGAAACGGAATTACGTTGAGGCGATAAAAGAGGTCTGAGCGGAAATTGCCGTTTTCGATCAGGTAGGCGAGCGGCTTGTTCGTAGCTGAGATGACGCGAACATCGACGGTGATGGCAACGTTGCTCCCGACCGGTTCGAAACGCTGTTCTTCGAGCACACGAAGCATTTTCGCCTGCACACGCGGCGACATATCGCCGATCTCGTCGAGAAAAAGCGTTGCCCCGTCGGCGATCTCAAACTTCCCTTTCTTCGTTTTTGACGCTCCTGAGAACGCTCCCTTGGCGTGGCCAAAAAGCTCGGATTCGACGAGTTCCTCGGGAATCGCAGCAGAGTTGATCTCGACAAAAGCCGATTGTCGGCGTTTCGATTGGGCGTGGATCGCGCGGGCGACGAGTTCCTTGCCCGTACCGCTCTCGCCCGAGATCAGCACGCGTCCGTCCGTCGGAGCAACGATCGAGATCTGCTTGCGCAACGCTCGCATCACGATCGAATCGCCGACCATCACATATTGCTGAGCGAGTTCGGCCTGAAGCTGCTGATTGGTGGACTCGAGATGATGCTGACGGACGGCGTTCTTGACCGTCACGATCGTGCGTTCGAGGCTCAACGGCTTTTCAATAAAGTCGAAAGCTCCGAGTTTGGTCGAACGCACCGCCGTCTCGATATTCCCGTGGCCCGAGATCATGACGACCGCCGCCTCGACGCCGTCGCCCTTGAGTTTTTCCAGCGTTTCGAGCCCGTCGATGCCGTCGCCGAGCCAGATGTCGAGCAAAATACACGCGTACGCCGCGGCCTTTACCTTTTCCAGGCATTCTTCGCCGGAAGCAGCCGTTTCCACGACAAATCCCTCGTCCTCAAGCACGCCGCGAAGCGTGTCTCGAATGCCCGGTTCGTCATCAACTATTAGAACTGACGTCATTCTTCAACGAAATCGTGGCGAAGTACACAAAACGTACGCTACCGGCCACGAGAAATAGTGTTCCGCTTGTTACAAGTGGAAAGGAAGAAAATATATCGTATATCGTGCCAGGCTCAGGCCCATATCTCGCAGAACAAAATTCTACGGTAAGGACGATCAGCCACCAAGAGATTGTTCGGATGACCAAGAACGAGGCGTATCGAAAGAACAATATGAACCTAACGCCGAAAGCAAATAAAAACAGACCAACGGGAATCGCCGCATTAGTGACCGCTTGCAAGGAGACGACGTCTTCAGCCGTCAAGATCGCCCGGAAAAGAGATACGGACTCAATTAAGGCAATGACGAGAATTACGAACGCGCCAAGCTGTGAAAGCACCGTTGACCTAGCCGCGTTACGAGAATATCGTTTTCCCCATTCAGTCAGCATATCTTATCCAGAGACTGGTAACTCAAGTATAAATTTCGCCCCACGGGGTTGGTTAGCGACAACCTTGATCTTGCCGTTGTGTTCGGTGACGATTCGATTGACGATCGCGAGTCCGAGACCAGTGCCGCGGCCTTTTGTTGAAAAATACGGCTGAAAGAGCTTTTGCAGATCAGACGGAGCGATGCCCGGGCCATTATCGGTCACCTCGGCGACGACGATGTCGCGTGCAGCGTCGTGCCGGGTCGAGATAACGATCTTCTCGTCCGAATTCGCTTTACCGAAGGCCTCGACGGCATTTTCGATTAAGTTTACAAAGACGCGTTTTAGCTGCTCTTCGTCGATAAGCACCGCCGGGAGTTTGTCAGCAAGTTCGAGTTCGATCGACGGCTGATCGGCCCGCCCGTCGAATCCACCCACAGCCTGGCGAACTACCTCGTTCAGATCGCGTTCTTCGAGTTGCGTCTGGGGCAGACGGGCAAATTTCGCGAATTCATCGACCATCATCTTGAGCGAAGCGACCTCGCGAAGGATCGTTGTCGTACTCTCGCTCACGACGCCCGAAAGCTGGACGTTCTCTTCGGCACGTTTCGCACCATTCTCGCCGCTTTGCCCAGCAAATCGTTTGGCGATGCGTTCGGCAGAAAGCTGTATCGGAGTCAGCGGATTCTTGATCTCGTGGGCCATTCGGCGCGCGACCTCTTGCCAGGCGGAGGCTCGCTGAGCCGCGATCAGTTCCGAAAGATCTTCGATAACGAGCACGATGCCGCCGTCGTTCGGAAGAGCCGCCGCAGTCAACGCGACTGTCGATTCAGGCCCGTCGCCGTTGGTCTTGACCGGATGGATCGTGGTCTGATCTGACGCGTTGCCGACTCGGCGAGCACGGGCGATGAGCCGATCAAATACCGGACGATCTTCCTCGGAAACCAAGTCGGCAAGCTCGCCGTTTCCGGCTGACTCAGTTCTCAAGATCGTCTTCGCCGCGCCGTTGATAGTCGAGATCCGGCCGTCGCTATCGAACGAGATGACGCCGGTCGGCAGCGTTTCGAGCACGGTCTCGATGTAGCGCCGCCGTTCACCAAGCTCGATCGAATTTGCCTCAAGCTCGGACGACATCTCGTTGAAGGTCGTCACTAGCAGTGAAAGTTCGTCCTCGGCTGGGACGTCGACGCGGTGGCTGAGATTGCCGCGTGCGATCTCGTCCGCTCCTTCGGCCAGGGCCCGGATCGGGGTCGTCAGCCCGCGGGCGACGTGGATAGCGATCCACGAAGCCGCGAACATCAGCAGAAAAGTCAGCACGCCGAGCGTCAACAGGCCGATGCGGCGTATCGTTACCTGACGGTCCTTTAGATCTTCGAACTGACGAACCGAATTAGCAACGACCTGGCTGAACGCACGCTCGCCAAACGGATCGGGAATTACCTGTAACACACGCCCGCCCGACATCGTCGCGACGCTGACATCAAACCCGCGGCCATCGCGAAGTTCCGGTTCGGCGACCCGGCCGTTTCGAATGAAGGCCAGAACGCGGTCGAGTTCGGGCCGCTCTTCCTCAGTAACTGGCCGCTCGTACGCCGCGAGCGTCTTGCCCTTCCCGTCATCTACGCTTAGGTGAACCAGGTTTCCGGCGGCGGCGACGCTCTCGAGCCGAGCATTATCGGGCTGTTCCTCTTCGAACGCTATGGCGAGCATACGCGTCGCTTCGTCGAGCTTGGCGGTGCGGTCCATCAGGTTTCGCCGCTGCATCTCCTGCGTTTCATTGAGGACGCGTTCGGGAATGTTCGTGAACCAACGATCGAGGGCACGATTCATGAAAAGGTACGAAAAGAACGCCATCGCGATTATAGGCAGCAGGCTCAGGGCGATGAAATACATCATCAATCGCGTCTTGATCTGAGCCCCAAGCGTCAGCGTTCGTCGCTCTTTGACCAGCTTGATGATGCTGCGTAAAAAGATAAAGCCAAAGATAATGAGCGCGGCAAAATTGAGCCCCGAGAGAGCGTAGAGCAGCATCAGATCGCTGGACGATTCGATCGTAAAATCCTTCCAGAGATTGCTCGATTGCAGTAGGACGAGCGTGACGAACGATGCCGCGACGATGCTGCCGATCACCCACGGTATCTTGCGCCGTTTTGGCTTTGCGGACGGAGTTTCCACGAGCAGAGTTTAACACGCCGCCTTGGGTTCGGTAGAATCTGTCTGCGACGGCATGCACACGATATTTTTTGATCAGAACAATACGCTTCGAAGCGGCTGGCGGGCTGTTATCTTCATTTTGCTGTTCGTACCATCGGCGGGAATCGCCGGTGCGGCGTTGCAGCTCTTCTTCGGTTGGTTACGAAACGTAACGCCTGTCTCACCCGTTGTCGCGATGGGCGCTAATGGGGTTAGCTCGCTCGCGATCGCGTTGATCCTTGGCTGGTTGTGCGGAAAATATTTCGAAGGACTGAAGTTTCGGGCCTTGGGAGCGTCGCTAAAGGATCGATGGGCCCGAAACCTAATGATCGGGATCGCCGTCGGGGCAGTGACTTTCGCGATAGCCGCGGGGTCCGGCGCAATACTTGGCAGATTGTCATTTTCGTGGAACGGGCAGGCGACTGCAATTTCCATTCTTTCAACGCTGCTGATATCGTTCCTGGTTTTTGCTGCCGCAGCGGCTTTTGAAGAAGCGGTTTTTCGCGGTTACATCCTGCAAACGTTCGTTCGGTCAGATCTGACCTTATTCGGCATTTTGCTGACGTCTATTCTGTTCGCGTCCGTGCATAACGCCAATCCAGCTGCGAACCTGTACTCGTGGGCAAACACATTGCTCGCAGGTATTTGGTTTGGTGTCGGATATCTAAAGACGCGCGATCTGTGGTTCCCGACCGGACTTCACCTTGCCTGGAACTGGACGCAGGGATCAATATTCGGAGTCGAAGTAAGCGGTTTAACTGACATCGTGAAGCATCCGCTGATGAGGGAAAACGATCTCGGCCCAGTTTGGCTAACTGGCGGCGATTATGGGATCGAAGGCGGCATCGCGTGTACGATCGCCTTAGTCGTGTCTACGATCGCGATCTGGCTTTGGCCGCGGTCACGCGACCTGGATCTTGAATGAAATATCCACCGCACGGGCCGAATGCGTGAGCTTTCCGACCGAGATCAGATCGACGCCGGCCTCGGCATACGAGCGAACGCGGTCGAGCGACATATTGCCGGAAGCCTCGATCAGGACGTTTGGATTCATCGAACGAGCCATCTGAACAAGTTTTGCCGCTTCATCAGGCGTCTGATTGTCGAGCATGACGATCTCGGCACCAGCGTTGACAGCTTCGCGAAGCTGAGCCCAGTTTGAAACCTCTACCTCTATTTTGTGCAGGTGCCCGACCGTGTTCTTCGCGGCCTTTACCGCTTCGGTAATTCCGCCCGCGAGAGCGATGTGATTGTCCTTGATCAGCACGCCATCATCGAGGCCCATTCGATGATTTTTGCCGCCGCCAACCGTCACGGCGTATTTTTCCATCATCCGTAAGCCCGGCGTCGTCTTCCGCGTATCGACGATCTGGGCGCTCGTGCCCTCGACTGCACGCACGAACTGCCGCGTCAGCGTCGCGATACCCGACATTCGCTGGATCAGATTGAGCGCCGTGCGTTCGCCGACGAGCAGCACGTCAGCGTATCCTTTGAGCGTCCCGAAAACCGTTCCCGCTTCGATATCGTCTCCATCGCGATAGGTCGTCTCAAGCTCGCCGATCTCGGGATCGAGGTGGACAAAGACTGATTCGGCGATATTGAGACCGCAGAGGACCATGTCCTCCTTGGCAAGAAATCGCCCCGAACCGCGCGTCTCCGCAGGCACGGTCGCTGTCGTCGTAATGTCCCCGCGCCCGATATCCTCGGCCAAAAACGCGCCGACATCATTCATCACTTCTCCGCTTTCGAGCCAATTCATAAGATCAATTTAGAGCGTCGAGGTTGATCTGCATCGTGGCGAGCTGAGCCGTTAGCTCGGCGCTGCGACTTCGAAGAGCCTCGACCTTTTCCGCGGGTGCCCGCTCGACGAAGTTCTGATTTGCTAGCTGTCCATCGAGACGTGTTTTTTCCTCAGTCAGCTTCTCGATGGCATTTGTTAGACGTTCGCGTTCCTTCTCGAAATCGATCAGGCCTTCCAGCGGGACGGCGACAGAGGCGTTGTCCGTGACAGCTTTTGCCGACGCCTTTGGAACGTTGAGTTCTGCTGAGACCGTGAGCGTTCCGGCACGAGCGAGCTTTAGGATCTGAGCTTCGTTAGCCCCGAAAACCTCCTGAAATTCGTCGTTCGCCGCGACGTGAACGTCAAATCTTATCGACGGCGAGACGCCAAGCTCGGTTCGGATGTTTCGAACGCGTTTGATGACTTCGATGACCGCTCCCATTTCCCTATCGGCCCGAGCGTCGATCGCGGACGCATCACCCGACGGAAACGACGTCAGCATTATAGTCGCATCGGCATCGGAATAAGCCGCCGCGTGAAGCGAATTGGAAGTACCCGGCAGTTTGAGCCAGAGTTCCTCGGTCAGATACGGCATGAACGGATGCAGCATTCTTAGCGCGATCTCGAGGACGGTTATGATCCGAGTCGTAGCTTCCCTATCACCGGCGTTGATCTCGTCCTTTTTGAGCTCAATATACCAATCGCAAAAATCATCCCAAAAGAAGTGATACAGCAGCGAAACGGCGGTGTGGAACTCGTATTTGTCGAGAGCCGCGTTTACGTCGATAGCCGTCTGATTTAGCCGCGAGATGACCCAGCGATCGGCGATCGCGAGGCCGTCGCGATCCATCAGGCTCGCGTGATCGACCGACGCACCCTCTGCGTTCATCAGGCAGAAACGCGTTGCATTCCAGATCTTGTTGGCGAAGTTACGATAGGTCTCGATCAGCAGGTCGTTCCACTTGATGTCGGCCCCGGTCGCGATCGACGCGAGATAGATGCGCGTCGCATCGACACCGAACTTGTCGAACATCTCGATCGGATCGACGCCGTTCTTGCGCGATTTCGACATCGGCTTGCCGTCTTTGCCGAGCACGGTGCCTGTGACGACAACGTCTTCGAACGCCTTTTTGCCGGTGAACTTCGCCGTCAGCATGATCATCCGCGAAACCCACAAGAAGATGATGTCACGGCCAGTGACGAGGACATCCGTTGGGAGAAAAGTCGCCAGATCGCCGGGAACGCAGGCGCCCTCGCCTGCAAGGCCGGTTCCTCCGGCCTGGTTCACCGAACTTTCACGGTCGTCAGCGTCCCGAGGCGGAACGCTTGCAGGCGAGGGCGCCTGCGCTCCGGCCGTATTGTCGCCTGTCCATCCAAATGTCGAAAACGCCCAGAGCCCGCTCGAGAACCACGTGTCCAGCACGTCCTGTTCCTGCTTTAGCTCTTTACCGCCGGCCTTCTCGCGGGCTTCTTCGGCCGTCATCGCCACGTAGACATTCCCGTCTTCGTCATACCACGCAGGGATCTGATGTCCCCACCAGAGCTGACGCGAAATTGTCCAATCCTTGAGGTTTTCGAGCCAGGTTGTGTAGACCTTTTCGTGCGGAACTTGCGGCGAGAAATGCGGAACGCCTTCGTCACGCATCAGATCGAGTGCGAGATCGCGCATCTCGTCCATCTTGACGAACCATTGCTCGCTCAGGATCGGTTCGACGATCGTTTTGCATCGCTCGCAAACGGGCAGCGAGATCTCGTAATCCTCGACCTTCTCGAGCAACCCGAGTTCGTCGAACATCGCAACGACCTTTTCGCGAGCCACAAAGCGATCGAGCCCTTCGAATTCAGCTCCAGCGGCGGCGTTCATCGTGCCGTCGTCGTTCATGACGAGGAGCTTTTCGAGTCCATGCCTCTCACCGATCTGATAATCGTTCGGATCGTGGGCTGGAGTGACTTTCACAGCACCCGTTCCGAACTCAGCGTCGACATACTGATCCGCAACAATAGGAATTTCGCGATCGGTAAGCGGAAGGGCGATAGTTTTTCCGATCAGGTGTTTGTATCGCTCGTCGCTTGGATTTACCGCGACCGCCGTGTCGCCGAGCATCGTCTCGGGACGGGTCGTGGCGACTGTCAGCGTCTCCTCGGTACCAATTACCGGATACTTGAGGTATGTCAGCTTGCCGTCTTTCTTTGTTTCTTCCTTGACCTCGAGGTCCGAGAGAACCGTCTTATCTTTCGGGCACCAATTGACGATGCGAAGCCCGCGATATATCCAGCCTTCGTCATAGAGCGTCACGAAAACACTGCGAACCGCCTTCGAAAGGCTCTCGTCCATTGTAAACCGATGCCGCGACCAATCGACTGAAGCTCCTTCGCGGCGCATTTGTTCGGTGATGGTGTTGCCGTATTGCTCTTTCCAGGCCCATGCACGCTTGATAAACTCGTCGCGCCCAATGTCGAGCGGAGTCTTTTTCTCTTCCTCGCGAAGCTGTTCGACGACCTTTCGCTGAACCGAGATCCCGGCGTGATCTGTTCCCGGAAGCCACAGCGTGCGAAATCCCTGCATACGCTTGCGGCGAATGAGCACGTCCATTATCGTGTGCTGCAAGGCATGGCCCATGTGCAGGCTGCCTGTAACATTCGGAGGCGGGATGACGATCGAATATTTTGGAGCGTTCGTATCCTGATTGATCTCCGGCTTGAAAAAGCCGCTGTGTTCCCAACGCTTGTAGTGTTTTTCTTCGGCCGACTTCGGTTCGTAGGCCTTTGCGAGTTCCATATCGTGTAACAAAAGGCTCTATTCTAAAACAAATGCGGCCGGATTTCCCACGTTTGCTGCAGGAACGGCCGCATTGAGCAAGAATTATGTGAGCTAGGCTTTCTTTTCTTCGTTTTCGAGCGCTTCGCGCATCAGTTTTTCGGCTATTCGAGGAACTTCGACCCTGGCGATCTCACGAACGACAGAATCGGATAGCCTCGTCACGACGCGACGGACTATTTCGTCGACAAGTTCGGCGGGGATAGCCTTTCCAAGATCCAAGGCATCCGGCCCGGGAGGCTGTTCGCCGATGTCGTACGGCACTGTCTCGTGTATCGCGGGGTCTATGTCAGGCTCGGTACGCCGCATGTCGTCGAATACGTCGAGGAGGTCGTCCTGCTCCGAGGGAGCGTCCGTAAGGCCGAGCGGCACGGGAACTATCGCCGGAGCATTGCTGAATTCCAGCGTCTCGAATGTCGAAAGATCTTGTTCGATCTCGTCCTCGCTCGACGCTTCGCCCGGCTCCACAGCCTGGTCGACCGGGTCATCATCCTCAAGCCAGTCCCTCGGGTCGAGTTCTTTTTTGTCAGGCTGACGTGCCGATTCCTCGGTTTCAGCGACCATCGCTTCGGGCGACCAGTCGAATTCTTTAGCCGGAAGATCCGATTCGGCAGTGTCGTCTTCCGGCCGCGATAGGTAGCTCGCATGGATCATGTCGTCGTCCATTTCGAGGCCACCGAGTAGATCGGCTTCGCCGTCGACGGTCGGGATCGGTGCCGGCTCGTCCGGCTCGCCGGTCTCCGTAAAGCTGCTGCGGTAGAGTTCTTCGATATCGTCGCTTTCGGCAGCCGGAAGATCCTGATCGCCCTCTGAAGGATCCTCCGCGAGAGGTTCCGGAGCAGGTGCCGGCGTCTCGGCAGCCGCGTGGCGGGCGGAGCCATTTTTTTCGAGAAGCATCGACACGCGGCTTACGAGATCGCGGATCGAATTGAACGGCTTCGTCATAAAGCCGTCGGCTCCAACGCGATGCGCTTCGTCGCCGTCGAACGGCTCGAACGAACCGACGAGCAGCATCACGGGAATGTGCTTAGTGGCATCGTCGGCTTTGATCATTTCACAGATCTGATAGCCGTTCGTGCCCGAAAGACCGACGTCAACGAGCACGATGTCGGGCTGGAGATCGACGAACTTTTCCATCGCGGCCTGAGCGTCACCGACGGCAGTCACATCGATGCCCTCGTCGGCAAAGGTGAGTTCGACGACCTTGCGGATCGTCACCGAATCATCAGCAAGCAAAAGCTTTGGTCTAGACACTAGTGCAATTGACTCCAGGAAATTGGGTTGAGTTTATCAGACTTCACGCCGCGAACGCGAACTTTCAACAAGCTCCGCGGCAAGCTTTACGGCACCTATCATACTCGCCGCGTCGGCGATGCCTCTACCGGCGATGTCATATGCGGTGCCATGATCGACAGACGTGCGGATCAGCGGAAGACCGAGCGTTACGTTGACGCCGCTGCCAAATGAGAGGGACTTCACCGCGATCGTCGCCTGGTCGTGATAGAGCGCGATAACAGCATCAAATTCGCCCTTGGCTCCACGTAAGAATATCGTGTCCGGAGAATAAGGGCCCGAGACTCGAATGTCTTCTTTTTGGCACGTTTCGATCGCGGGAGTTATCCGCGTTTCCTCTTCGGAGCCGAACATTCCGCCCTCAGAAGCGTGCGGATTCAAACCCGCGACCGCGATAGACACGGTCCGGCCGAGAAGTCTTGAAAGTTCACGAGCAGTGAACCGGATCAGGTCGGCGACGCGATCTGGCTGGACAAGGCCAATTGCTTCTACAAGCGAAACGTGGGTCGAAAGCAAGACTGCTCGGAGCTTTCCGGCGAAAAAGCTCATCCGAAAGTCCGCCGTATCCGTTAGCTCAGCAAGGAATTCGGTATGGCCGGGAAAGTTGTAGCCGCCGAGCGAGATCGCTTTCTTGCTGATCGGCGCAGTGCAGATCGCGTCGATGGCTGAGTTTTTCCAAAGTTTGACCGCTTCCTCAATGTTCTCGGCGGAAGCCCGACCGGTGATTTCGTGGTCGATCCCGACGGGAAGGTCGACCGGCAGATTTGCCAAGTCATGGACTTCGAGCGTGTCCGAACGCCATTCCCGGTCCTCACTAAACGTATTCGTGATCCCCGACCGGAGCGCGAGTTCTTGCAAAGCTCTTCGATCTCCGATCAGCAAGGGCCGGCAAATTTCGTTGACGCCGGCATCGATAGCTGCATTCAGCGAAACCTCAGGCCCGATGCCTGCCGCGTCGCCGATCGTGATCCCGATAACAGGTAAATTGTTCCGCTCGATACTCATCCAAGACAAAGGCCGCCCGCCCTGTGGAGGCGATCGGCCCTTTTATAGAATAGTCGAATTCGTTCTGCTAATCAGCCTGACGCCGCATGAACGTCGGCACGTCAAGATTCTCAGCCGGTAATAGGTCTGGCGGAAGCATGATCTCTGAAGCGCTGCGGGCAACAGCGTGAGCCTCCCGGGCCTTGACGGGCGGAGCTTGAACGGCCGCCTGACTTTCAAAACCGGTGGCGATGACCGTTATCTTGATGTCGTCGCCCATGTCCTCCTTGATAACGGTTCCCCAGATGATGTCAGCTGACTCATCTGCCTCGGCCTCGATGATGCCGATAGCATTCTCGACCTCTTCGAGGACCATGTCAGGCCCGCCGGTGAAGTTGATCAGAGCGGCTTTGGCTCCCTTGACCGAATTCTCTTCTAAAAGCTGAGAATCTAGGGCCTCGCGCATTGCGGTCGAAGCCGCGTGTTCGCCGCTGCCCTGGCCGATGCCCATCAGTGCGACGCCTTTACCTCGCATTACGGTGGTCACGTCGGCAAAATCAAGATTGATGATCCCGGGCGTGACGATCAGATCGGTAATTCCCTGCACCGCCTGGAGAAGAACATCGTCGGCTCGTCGGAATGCGTTCATCACGGTGATGCGATCCTCGACGTTTCGAAGCTGAGAATTCGGGATCGTGATCAGCGTGTCTACGCAGCCGCGAAGCTCAGCCAAGCCCTGATCTGCCTGCGCCATTCGCTTTTTGCCCTCGACCTTGAAAGGCTTTGTGACGACCGCGACGGTCAAGGCTCCTAGCTCGATAGCAAGCGACGCGACGACCGGAGCGGCTCCTGTACCGGTGCCGCCGCCGAGTCCTGCCGTAACGAAGACCATGTCGGAACCCTCGAGAATATCAAGAAGCTTCTCGGTGTCTTCGAGCGCAGCAGCCCGTCCTATCTCGGGATTCGATCCCGCCCCAAGCCCGCGGGTCGACGCCGTGCCAAGTTGGATCTTCACGGGTGCCTTAGACGCATTTAGCGCCTGGAGGTCCGTGTTTGCGACGATAAACTCAACGCCTTTAATACCGGCATCGATCATGCGGTTGACCGCGTTGCTTCCACCGCCGCCGACACCGATCACCTTGATCCGGGCACCTGTGATCGGTGGCTCATCTATAAACATCTTTAGAGGGTTGATCGTCATTTGAATATCATCCATTGCCATTCCGCTCCCAAAACAGTGGGAAAGTAGAACAAAAAGGCCTTAGTTGTTCGAGGACCGTCGAGAAATAACAAGATATTGTGCTACCGGGCAGAAAGAATACAACTTTTAGCACAAAATGCCAACTGCGGAAACCGCTTTACCGGAATTTATCTCGAAAATTTCCAAACCACTCCGCGACCTTCCATCCGGAGCCTCTGCCACCTAGATTTGCTGCCCTTCTCTGACCACGCATCGACCTGAGCGCCAGCCCGCAGGCGGTCGCCCATTGCGGGCCGCACACTGCCTCGGCGAGCCCGCCGAAATGCATCGGATCCGGGAATCCCACTCGCGTTGGAGCGTCAAAGACCTGTTCGGCGATCTCCGAAAGCCCGCTCACCAATGCACCGCCACCCGTAAGAAAGACACCGCCGGATATCTGTGCGCGGGACTTTTGGGTCTCCTGCGCGACATGTTGAAGCAGTTCGACAGCCCGCGGCTGCATAATGTCCCCGAGGATCTCGCGCGAAAGCGTCCGGGTCTCGTTTCGGCCAAACGGAACGATCTCGATCACCTCGTGCCGGGCCTCGGCATCGAGGAGGAATTTTGCGACACAGCCGTACGCATGCTTGATCTTATTTGCCTCGGGGATCGACACTCGCAATCCGGTCGCAATATCTTTTGTAAAAAGCATGCTGCCAAACGGAAAAACTGCCGAATGCTGCACCGCTCCGCGGCCAAAGATCATCAGACTAGTGATCTCGGCTCCCATATTCACGACCGCGCAGCCATACTCTTTGTCGTCGTCCGTCAAGACGCTCTCAGCCGCCGCGAGCGGCTCGAGCATCAGGGCCTCAACGTCGATACCGGCCCGCGAAACGGCCTTTAGCAGATTCTGCCGTGCAGCGCTCGGGCTCGTTACCACGTGGACGAGCGCTTCGAGCCGAGAACCATTCATTCCCGCGGGTTCGGTTATTCCGTCCTGGCCGTCGACAATAAATTCCTGCGGCAGCCGGCTGACGATCTCCCATCCGGGCGTCAGCGGCATCGCCGATGCAGAATCGATCGCACGCTCGATATCTTCGTCCGTGATCTCTTTTTCGGGCCCGGCTACGGCAACTACGCCGTTCTTATTCTCTCCGCGAAGGTGTTCGCCGGAGAGGTTGACCGTTGCCGAATCGATCTCGATACCGCTAACTCTCTCGGCCTCAGAAACGGCACGCTGAACAGCCTCGGCGACTGCCTCGGTGGAGGTAACGACGCCTCGGCGTAGCCCTTTTGACTCGGCCTCGCCCATTCCGACGACGTTCATCCGACCATCCGCGGTCGATTCGCCGACAATACAGCGAACGCGGCTCGTGCCGATGTCGAGTCCGATTGAATTTATCTCAGTCGCCATTTACTAAAATTCCAGGAATTGTATGATCGGATGGACGCCACCCGAATCGACCGATCTTATCTTTGCCCCTTTTCCGGCGATCGCATCCAATGCCGTCTTTAAACTCTTTCCTAACTCGTTACGAGCGAGTGATACAGAGATAGGCCGGCCCGAATCTTCGACCCAAACGACCGGCTGACGAGGATTTGCAAGATCGAACTCTTTGACCCTGGCGGCAACGTCGAACTGCTCGGCCTCGTCCACCATCTTCTTGTAGACCTTGAGCCGAGCGACGTTATCGGGGATCGCCTTCTCCGTTTTCGATTCGTCCCACCCTTGCATGACGAATGGGAATTCTGTCTGCTGAGTTTTGACCGGGACCAAAACATTACCCTCCGCGTCGACGAGAAAAACACCCGCTTTTAACTGAACGGCCGCCACGGGAACACGTTCGACAACGTCGACCCGTATCCCGGACGGAAGCGATCGCGAGACTGAGACGCTCTTAACGAAGGGAAACTTCTCCAGCTTTACCTTTGCCTCCGCAAGATCCGCGTTCCAAACGCCGGGTTTCGCGACCTCGCCGCGGACGACTCGCTCGATATCTTCGCGTGACGTTCGATCGATACCGCGAACGTCGACGCGTCGAAGCTCAAAGAATGACGAAGCCGTAACGGCCTGATACCCCGAGAGACTCATGAACGCGAGTCCGCCTATCAGGAACAGCAGGATCACGATCGGCATGGCGAATCGCATTACGCGCGGCACGACAGTCTGCTCCTTACGGCCCCGTCGGCCGCTGCGCACCTTTACCGATGCAGGGCGGCGTTTTGTACTAGTTCGCTTTACTTTTTTCGCCATTGACCGTTGCTACGCCGCCTCCTCCTTATCCTTCAATTTCTGGACGATCTCGTCTGAGAGGCCGGTTATGCTGCCTGCGCCAAGAGTGATCACGATGTCGCCCGGCTCGAGCTGATCGAGCACTCGTTCGGCTGCAGTTTCCATCGAGCCGATGTAGGAGGCCTTCTTGTGTCCGAAAGTGCGGATGTTGTTCGTCAGCACTTCCGCCGTGACTCCTTCGATAGGAGCCTCACTAGCAGGGTATATGTCCAGAACAAACAGTACGTCCGCGTTGTTGAAAGCGCGAACAAATTCATCCATCAACTCCTGCGTCCGTGTGTACCGGTGCGGCTGAAAAACAACGACCGTTCGTCTGCCGCCCGAGCTGTTCTTCGCCGCCGAAAGGGTCGCCATAACTTCCGTCGGATGATGGCCATAATCGTCAACGACCATCACGCCGCCGACCTCACCTTTGACCTGAAAGCGGCGGTTCGCATTCTTAAAGCCGGCGAAGGCCTCAACGATCTTGTCGAACGGGATATCTAGCTCAAAGGCGACCGCAGTCGCCGCTAACGCATTGTAAACATTATGCTGGCCCGGCACCGGAAGCTTGATCTCACCGAGCACCTCAGAGCCGCGAACTACCTTGAACGAGGAGCCAAAAAAATCATCAAATCGTATATCGGTCGCCGACACATCTGCCTGAGCACTCAGGCCATAAGTGACACGGCGACGCTTGATCTTCGGCAGTATTCGCTGGACGTTCGGATCATCGAGGCAGATGATCGCAGCACCATAAAACGGCACCTTATTGACGAAATCGGTGAAGCACTGGACGACGTCGTCCATGCCTTTGTACGATTCCATGTGCTCGCGGTCGATGTTCGTTACGACAGCGATCGTCGGATAAAGCATCAGGAAGGAGCGATCGCTCTCGTCGGCTTCGGTCACGAACCAGTCGGACTGCCCGAGTCGTGCGTTCGAACCAAGCGTATCGACAACACCGCCGACCACGGTGGTCGGGTCGACGCCCGCGTGGCCCAGAACCGTCGCGATCATCGAGGTCGTCGATGTCTTGCCGTGTGTACCGGATACAGCCACAGCGTATGGCTTGAGCGTCATCAATTCGGCGAGCATCTCCGCCCGCGGGATGACCGGGATGCCTAGAGCTTTGGCCTCGACGACCTCAGGATTGTCTTCCTTGACCGCTGAGGAATAGACGACGACTTGCGCGGCACCTACGTTTTCGGGGCGATGGCCCTCGGCGATGCCGACGTTGAAAAGTGTTTCGAGCCGATCGGTGTTCTTCGATCGTTTTGCGTCCGAGCCAGTCACCACGAACCCTAGATTGCACAGCACTTCCGCGATACCGCTCATACCGATACCGCCAATGCCTATGAAATGGATCCGTTTTACGTGCCTGAACATAATCTTTACTTAAACGCTGCTTTTTAGCTCTTCGATCAGATCTACGGTCGCCGCAGCCGCATTGGGTTTGCTGATCGTCCGCGCCGCTGAGCCCATTTCGACGATCTTGTGACGGTCGGCTGCCAATTCTATGATCGCTGCCGCAAGGGCATCACCTGTCAGATCGCGTTGGAGAAGCATTTTTACCGCTCCCGCTTTTTCGAGTGCCTCGGCGTTCTTCCGCTGGTGATCGTCGGCCGCGGTCGGCAGCGGGATCATGATCGCGGGCTTCCCGGCGGCTGCGATCTCAGCACACGTCGTCGCTCCGGCGCGGCAGATCAGCAGGTCAGCCTTCCCAAATTCAACAAAGATATCCGAGATGAACGGCCGGACATCTGCTCCCGAAAACCCTGCGGCTACATAAGCATCCCTAACCGAAACAAAGTCGTTCTCACCGGTTTGGTGCGTAACGGTCAGGCCGGTGGTCGATCCGCTGAGTTTTGGCAGAGCATCCATCATTGCGTTGTTGATCGCCCTGGCCCCCTGCGAACCGCCAAAGATCAAGATGTGGAATTCGTCGCCCCGCTCTTTTGCGGGGATCTCAAAAAACTCCTTCCGGACGGGATTGCCCGTGACCACACCTTTTCTTCCGAAATGCGGCAGAGCCTCGTCAAACGTCAATGCCGCCTTATCAATGAACCGCGCAAGCGTACGGTTGGTAAATCCGGGCAGTGCATTCGAATCCATTACCAGCGTTGGGACACCCATTATCGCAGCCATCATCAGCACGGGCCCGGAAACATAACCTCCCGCACCGACAACGACGTGCGGACGAAACTGCCGGATTATCCTTCTGGCTTCCAAAAAGCTTTTGGGCAGAATCGAAAGCCCTTTTACCTTACCCATTACGCCAACATTCTTGAGTCCCGCGCTTTCGATCAGCGAGAGCTGAAAACCGTTGTCGGGGACGATCTTGGTCTCGAGGCCGCGGGCGGTGCCGACAAAGAGCACTTCCGACGCGGCATCGCGGCTCATGATCTCCTTCGCGACCGCAAGACCGGGATAGATATGTCCACCGGTTCCGCCGGCAGCGATCAGAACTTTCACTAGGCCATCCTCTCACGTCGACGGGCTACCCGCTTTCTGGGAGTGCTTGGCTCTCGATACTCGCTCGTTACAGCGAATTTCGAGATGTTCAAAAGAATTCCGACACCGATCAAGGTCATCACCACCGACGTACCGCCATACGAAATGAAAGGAAGCGGTATGCCCTTTGCCGGCAGTATCGACGTAACAACGCTGATGTTGAAAAGCGCCTGGACGGTTATCCCGGTGATGATCCCGATCGCAAGCAGACTGCCAAATCTATCCGGCGCCAGCACCGCCGCCCGAGCGCCGCGCCACAGGAGAAGACCGAATGCGGTAACTACAGCTAGCGTCCCGATCAGTCCTAGTTCTTCCCCAACAACGGAAAAAATAAAGTCGGAGTACGGATACGGCAGATAAAAGAGTTTCTGATGCCCTTGGGCGAAGCCTTCGCCAAACACACCACCCGAACCGATCGCGTACAGCGATTGCACCACCTGATAGCCTTCGTCATCGGCGTACTGGAACGGATCAAGAAATGCCATCAAGCGTGCGACACGCCACGGAGCGAAGTAGATCGCTCCCGCGCCGATGACGAAAAGGCCCGCCGCGACCGATGCGAGGTGCATGATTCGCGCCCCCGCGGCAAAATACACCACCGAAAAGATCGCGCACAGAACGATAGTAGTACCAAGATCTTTCTCGAGGAACACCAACCCGCCGACGAGGCCTAGAACGAATAGGCAAGGCAAAACAGTCTGCCTAATGTCACCGACGACATCTTCTTTTTTCGTAAGAAAATAGGCCAAGAAGATCGGCAGAACGATCTTTGCGACCTCGGATGGCTGGAACGAAAAACCTGCAACGCGTATCCACCTTTGAGCCCCATTTATCGCAGGAAACCCAAACACTGCGACGAGGAATACGACCGTCACCGCTAGCAGCGAATAGACTACCCAAGGCTTTTCGAAGAAATGATAGTCGATGCGGCTTACGATAAACATCGCAGCCAGGCCGCCCGCGGTAAAAGCCAGCTGTTTGAAAAAGTAGGTGAACTGGCTTGTGCTCCCGGTCTCTATCAGGGCAAACATCGCCGAGGCACTGTACACCATCATTACGCCAAAAAGCGCGAGGATAGCGGCCAAGCCGACCATAAACCAGTCAATGCGTTTTTCTTCTCGCATAAGAAATAGATGGGATCAGTTAGCGGCCTTTCCTGCTTCCGAGCGGCTGACCGCAAGTCGCCGAACTTCTGATTTGAAAACCTCGCCTCGCTCTTCAAAACTGCGAAACATATCGAAACTGGCACATGCCGGGGCAAGCAGCACGGAATCTACCGGCTCCGCGGAGTCGAACGCCGAATTGATCGCGTCTGACATCGTCGCGGCGTGACTCATTGGCACGATCCCACCGAGTTGCTGCGCGATATTCTCTGCATCCTCGCCGATCAGCACGATCGACCGGACCGACGACCGGATCAACGGAACGAGCGGCTCATATGGAGCATTCTTGCCGCGACCGCCAAGGATAATGATGGTCTTCCCTTCTCCGCCGGCGAGAGCCTCAAGCGCTTTCGCCGTCGCATCAACCGAGGTTGCCTTAGAATCGTTGTAAAAACGAACTCCGTCGATCTCTTCGACAAACTCGATGCGATGCTCGACACCTTTGAATGTCGAAACGGCTTCCCTGATCGCATTCGGAGCCGCGCCTGCGGCCAAAGCCGCTGCCATGGCTGCGAGCACGTTCTCGACGTTGTGCAGCCCTTTGAGAAAGATCTCGCCGCGAGTCGTGAGCACCTTCTCCTTACCCGCGTTTCGGCAGACAAGCTCTTCGCCTCTCAGGAAAAGGCCGTCTTCGAGTTCTCGCTTAACGCTAAACATCGTCACACTGGCTTTAAGCCCTGACGCCCAGCTCGCCGTGATCTCGTCGTCCGCATTGAGGATCGCAACGTCGTCCGCCGTTTGGTTCATGAAGACGCGATGCTTCGCCGCGGCGTAATCGGCGAACGAATCGTACCGGTCGAGGTGATTCGGCGTCACGTTGAGACAGATTGCGATATTTGGCCTGAGCGAAACGATCGTCTCGAGTTGAAAGCTCGATAGTTCGACGACGGTCCAGCTTTCGTCGGTGGAGGTCTCGGTCAAACTCAGCAGCGGCGTGCCAATGTTACCGCCGACCTGCGTCGTGATGCCCGCATGTCTAAGGATCTCGCCGATGAGCGCGGTCGTTGTCGTTTTGCCATTGGAACCCGTGATGCCGATCATGCGTCCGAGCATAAATCGATAGGCAAGCTCGACCTCGCCGATGACTTCGCCATCCTTTCTATCAACGTATCGTGCCGGGATCGACCGAGTCGGAACTCCGGGCGAAATGACCACAAGGTCGATCTGATCGAGAAGCCACGACGGAATGTCGCCGCCGATCAGGCCGACGCCTGCCGAGGCTTTCAGGTCGCGGGCAGCATCGTTCCACTCGTCGACCGGCTTGGCATCGTGAAGAGCAACGGTTGCCCCACGCTCAGCCAGAAAACGAGCCGACGCAACGCCGGACTTGCCGGCTCCGAGCACTAATGCTTTTCTTCCCTCGATCAACATCAAATACTACCGACTAACGAAGTTTCAGCGTCGTTAAACTTAACAAAGCAAACAAGATAGCTACGATCACAAAGCGAAATACGATCTTAGGCTCCTTCCAGCCCGTCATTTCAAAATGGTGATGAAGCGGCGTCATCTTGAAGATCCGCCTGCCCGGATGCCCGCCCCGTTTCGTCAACTTAAATACCGAGACTTGGAGCATCACGGAAAGAGCTTCGATAATGAACACGCCGCCGATGAACGGCAGTAGAAACTCCTGCTTGGTCAGGATAGCGACCGTGCCAAGTGCCCCACCGATCGCGAGTGAACCGACATCACCCATAAACACTTCGGCGGGCGGCGCGTTGTACCACAAAAATCCGAGACTGGCTCCGACCATCGCTCCGCAAAAAACGGTCAACTCTCCGGATGCCGGATTGTGAGTTATGTCGACGTAATCGGCCCAACGCTTGTCGCTCGAAACATACGTCAAAGCTGTCATTGCCGACATCGCAATGAAGGTCACACTCGTCGCGAGTCCGTCCAGACCGTCGGTGAGATTTACCGCATTCGATGATCCGATCAGCACGAAAATAATGAATCCAAGGTAAACGAACGGTCCGACCCAACTGATACTCAACGCTGGATTGGATTCGGCCGTCGCTTTGATAAATGGAACGCTCAGGTTCCAAGGGTATTCGCTAAACGCGTACAATAATCCCCAAACCAACAACGCTGTGATCAACTGACCGGCGATCTTTTGTTTTCCCGTCAGCCCGAGACTGCGTTTCTTGACGATCTTGATCCAGTCATCGGCAAAACCGACGGCCGCAAAAAGCGTTGTCGCTCCGAGGGCTATCCACAGATAAAGCCCGTCCAAGCGAGCCCAGAGTACTGTCGAGATGAAGACGGAACCGATGATCAGCACGCCGCCCATGGTCGGGGTACCCCGTTTTTCCTGATGAGAGGCCGGCCCTTCTTCTCTTATTTCCTGTCCAAACTTTAGTTCAGCGAGTTTCTTGATGACACGACCACCGAGAAGCAGCGAGATCAATAATGCTGTAATTGTCGCGAGAGCTGTCCGAAACGTTACATACTGAACTACATTGAGCCCCTTGAAGAACCAGGACTCGCTGGCTCGCCCGTACTGCTGAAAGATGAATTGGAACAAGAAGTAGTAGAGCATCCACGTGTCGGATCACGACGAAGTAACGGCATCGCGCCGGACCTCGCCAGATCCTGCCTCCTCAAGTTCAAATCTTTTCACCAACGCGTCGACAACTTTTTCGGTTCGAACGCCGCGCGAGCCTTTTACAAGGATCGCGTCACCCGAGCTGACCATCTTGCAGATCATCCGGCCCGCCGCTTCAGAATCCTCAGCGAAACTTGCTTCCAAGAGTCCGGCATCAATTGCGCCCGCGACGAGTTCACCAGCATTGCCGCGAACCCCGATCAGGTAGTCGATCGACATCTCAGCGAGTTTCTTTCCTGTTTCTCGATGGATGGCCGCGGCTTCGGGACCGAGTTCGAGCATTTCGCCCGCAAGGACGATCTTGCGGCCGTTTCCACCTGCCTCGACCAATGTACGAGCCATTGAGAGCAGAGCGTCCGGATTTGAGTTGTACGAATCATTAACGACTGTAAATCCAGCTTTGAATTTCAGTATTTCGCCGCGTTGCGGCGGCGCGGCGACGGAAGAAAGACTTTCGGCGATTAGCTTCGGTTCCAATCCGAAGACCGTTCCGACCGCGGCGGCAGCTAAAGCGTTGAGAACATTATGCTTTCCGTTCAGTGGAAACTTTACGGGAACCGACGTGTCGCCAATGCTGAGCGTGAACGTCGTCGTGCCGAAACCGTCACTCTGTATGTCTTCCGCACGAACCTCCGCATCAGAATCGATGCCGTACGTAACGACCTCCCCGCGGCTGCGGTCGCTCATCGCCAGCACTCTCGCATCGTCGGCATTCAGGACTGCGGTACCGCCCGGCTTCATTCCTTCGACGAGTTCGGCTTTTGCATCGGCAATTGCCTCGATCGACCCGAGATGCTCCAAATGGACCGGAAGCACATTAAGTTCGACCGCAACATCTGGCGGTGTTATCCGGCAGAGCCTTGCGATCTCGTTCAGCGGGGTCGACATGCCCATTTCGAGGACGGCGATGTCGTACGAGCTATCCTTGGCAAGATTTAGAACCGTCAGCGGGTGGCCGAGGCCGTTGTTGTAGTTCTTGATATTTCGCAGGACCTTTCGTCCAGAAGCGGCTAACACGTGGGCGGTAATTTCTTTCGCGGTCGTCTTGCCGGCACTTCCGGTGATCGCGACGACCGGACCGTTCCATGCAAGATAAACTCCATGCGCAAGAGCCTGAAGAGCCGATATCGAGTCATCGACAAATATCAGCCTTTCCTTAAAAGGCTCAAGGAGATCGCGGTTCTCTTCAAACCGGTCCGGGCGAACGACGCATGCTACGGCACCACGATCGAGCGCGGCCGGCACATACACAGTCGAGTCCTGAAACTCGCCGTTGAAGCCATTCTCGCGATATTCCGGCTGAGAAAGGGCGAAAAATAGAGAATCAGCGGAAACCTCACGAGAGTCGATAGCAAAAGAACCCACTTCGCGTTCCAGCAAAGTTGGGTCTAACTTGGCCGCATCGGCCGTCATGAATTTTACCGCTTCGTCAAGTTTCAAATCTGTAACCAAACCTGGTCGCGCTTAGCGTTTCAGGGACGGGCCATCGCACTGCGCTCAGCCGCAAACGTTCAGCCTGGACCTTTGGCTTTTCCTTCTCATCACCGTCCTTTTCCGGGACAGGCATTCGTTTCTTTCCTCGTTCGGGCGTTTCTCCCTTAGTTTCGTTCGTGCCGGGCTTTTCCGTCTTCGCCGCCTTTTTGTCGTCGAGTTCAGTTTTAGGGGACGCTCCCGGATCGCCGACCGGCGTTTCCGGAATATCGATCGCGGTCTCGGCAATATTCTCCTGCCTTATCGGCGCGTCCGTGGGAACCTTAAGCTCGTGCAGCAATTGCTGGGCGATCTCGCGAAAGACCGGCGCGGCAACACGGCCGCCATCCCGCGAACCTGAACGCGGCTCGTCTATCGTGACAGCGATCACGAGTTCCGGGGAATCGGCCGGAGCCATGCCGATGAACGACGAGATGTATTTAGTCGGATCGACCGCCCGTGTCTTGGGATTGAATTTCCATGCCGTGCCCGTTTTACCAGCCGCCGTGTAGCCATTGAGCTGGGCCCGTCGCCCGGTACCAGTAAGCACGACCTGTTTGAGCATGGTGCGCAGATGCCTCGCGGTCTCCGGTGAGACCACTTGCGTTTGTTCCTCCGCTGCCGTTGGCTGGGGAGTCTCGCCAGGGCGGCGGACCTCCTTAATGACCCGAGGTCGAACACGAACTCCGTTGTTTGCTATCGTCGCAAAAGCGGTAGCCATTTGCAACGCCGATACGCCAATTTCGTAGCCTATCGAGAGGGACGCTAATGAGTCGCCGTTCCACTTGGAAACGGGCCGCACGATACCTGCGGTTTCAGCGGGAAGTTCGATCCCGGTCTTCTCGCCAAACCCCATTTTCTGAACCATCGCAGCGAAATCATCCCGTCCGGCGCCCATTGCCGTCTTGATCGCACAGACGTTGCTCGAATGGGCCATCGCCTGGGAATACGACACTGTGCCGACAGGGTGCGAGTCGCGAAAGACGTGCTTTGCCACCTCGATCGAGCCATTGCCGCTGCTGATCATGTCCGTCGGAACGAACTGCTTCTTCTCGAGTCCAACACCGTAAGTCAATAGCTTGAATACCGACCCCGGCGAATAAACGGACTGGACCGAATGGTTTAACAACAGATCCTGAGATCGAGCGTCGAGCGAGTTCGGATCGAACGTCGGGTAATTGGCCATCGCAAGCACTTCACCCGTCTTCGCCGAAAGCACCGTGACCATTCCAGCCTTGGCATCTGCGGCCTTCACGCCGGCAGCAAGAGCTTGCTCGACCATGTACTGCATGGCAGAGTCTATCGTTAGCACTACATCGCCCGGGACGGTGCGCTCGGCAACCTCCTCGTCATAAACACGCCCGAGCCGATCCCGTTGCTGAAGCCTCTTGATTACGGCTCCCTGAAGAACTTCGTTCTGCGAGCGTTCGATGCCGGCAACGCCGTCGTCGTTATCATTGCTGACGCCGACGATGTGGGCAGCCAGCGTCTTTTGCGGATACAGCCGCTTCTGCTCATCATCCCAATGGAGCCCCGGATAGTTCGGCAGATCGGCCTTGCGAACATCTGGCCGGTCAAGGGCTCGATTCAGATCCTGGAAGGCCTCTTCGTCGAGTTTCCTCGCGATCGCTACGAATCGTCGGCGAGCGTCCTTTGCTTCCTGCAGGTCGCGCGACAGTTCGGCGGCATTCAGTTTCAGGTGTTTTGACAGGATCGCAGCCGTCTCGCCAACGTTTTCGATCTCTTGAGGATCGGCGTAGAGAGTTTTGGCTCTTAGGCTCATCGCGAGCGTTCGACCGTTTCGATCGTAGATGTTACCGCGCGGCATCGTACTCTCGCGAACATCGCGCCGCATACTAACCGCCTTATTCCGGAGCCAGTCGTGCTGAGTGACCTGAAGATAGACAAGACGAACACCGATACCGCCGATCCATAGAACAAAAAATCCGATAACGAGCATGAACCGCGTAAATGCGACATGCTTAAGGTCCTTCTTTTTGGGACGGCGGGTCTTTTTCATAGCCGGGTATCTGAGAGTGAGAGGGTAAAACGGGTCACTGACGCGTCGTTGATGCCTTTGCGGGAGGAAGTTTCAGAGTGGTCTTCACCGCCTCGGTAGTCGGCTTGGTCGCGGCAGTCTTTGTTACCAGCGGGCCTTCTTTCCCTGCGTTCGCCGCCTTTGTATCGATCGGATCAGCCGAGAGCGACGCCAATCTGACATCGCGCACAGGAGCGTCGAGAAGACCTGCTTTTTTAGCGGCCTTTTTGACTTCGCTTGCGGAGAGCGAGACCTCGCGGACGTAGATCAGACGGCGTTTCTCGGCCTCGAGCTGGTCGAGCTGCTTCCTGAGTTTAGAATTCTTCATTCCTACATCCATAGAATCGAAATGTTGCCACGCAGCAAAGAGGAAGCCGACCGCAAGCAGACCGGTAAAGAGGAAAGCGAAAAAATAGGCTCTGGCCTTCGAATTTCTTTGTGAAAGTTTGTAATTGATCTTCGCTTTCTGTGTGCTCATAAAGTACCCCAAACTAACTGCTGACCTTTCTGCACGCCCGAAGTTTGGCACTTCGAGCCCGCGAATTCCTTTCTATTTCGCTCTCACCAGCCGTCACCGGCTTTTTTGTCAAAATCTCGACCTTTCGCGTCGCACCGCACACACACTTTGGGATCCGAGGCGGGCACTGGCATTTTCCGGACGCGACCTGAAAGGCCTGTTTAACGATCCGATCCTCCAGCGAATGGAACGTGATGATCGCTAAAACACCTTCTGGCGCCAGCACTTCGATCGCCCGTTCGATAAAGATCTTGAGAACGCCGAGTTCATCGTTGACCGCTATACGCAACGCCTGAAATGTCCTTGTCGCCGGATGCGTTCGCTCGTTCGGACCAACTCTGACCACGCGGCGAACCAATTCAGCCAGTTCGAGAGTGGTTGCGATCGGCTGGCCGGCATTTCGCCGTTCGACGATCCTGCGAGCGATCTTTCGCGATGCCCTCTCTTCGCCGAACTGGTAGATCGTATTGGCGATCTCCTCTTCTGAGGACCGGGCGAGGAACTCTGCAGCCGTCTCTCGCTCGCCGGACACGTCCATTCGCATATCAAGAGGTGCGTCGTGCCGTAGGCTGAACCCGCGATCGGGTTTGTCCAGTTGA
Organism: Acidobacteriota bacterium; assembly: GCA_041940165.1. GTDB lineage: Bacteria > Acidobacteriota > Blastocatellia > Pyrinomonadales > Pyrinomonadaceae > OLB17. The sequence goes on along the minus strand of JBGTSR010000010.1, from coordinate 50,160 downwards.
AGGGACGAAACGCCCAGATCGGCGAGAACGCCGTCGACCTCATGGATTTCAAGTTCATCCAATATCGAAGCGATATTCTCAAAGTTCGCTCGAACTGCCTTAAAACGGTCGCCGAACCGCTCTAACCGCTTTTCCGCAAGTCCGAGGGCTTCAGCATCCTGATCGAATCCGATAACCCGGCAGTCCGACGAAGAATTGAGGATCATTTCGGAATGGCCGCCCATTCCAAGTGTTGCATCGACGAAGATACCGCCCCGCTCGGGCTCCAGCAGGTTCATACACTCTTCCGGCAAAACCGGCAGATGAATATCAGCTGCGTTTTCGTTCGTCATGGTCAAAGATCAAATGGGTCGAAAAATCGGCGTAAAAATCCCTGACACATTGCTCTCGCGCAGTGCTTAACGCCTTAAACAGCTATTTAGATTTTTACGTTCTTGTTGCCGTGTATCGAACCGGCCTTTGCAAATACTCAAGCATTTTAGTCCTTTATTTTCCGGCCTGTCAAGAGATAAATTTTATTTCGCCGAAAGTCCCATAGTTTAAGCGCATTGGGATGCCCTCGGGCTGATTTTGTGTTTAAGCGCGTGCGTGCGGTAGCATTAGCGATTGCTTTTATCTATCGAGGCTAAATGAACGATATTACGGTCCAACTGATTGTCCTCGGCATCATCGCGGCTGCGGGAAACGTTCTGGGAGGCTTGCTTCTCTTTCCGTCGAGCCTTCATCGACATTACAAGCGGTTTCTTAAATACCTGCTCGCCCTGGGAGCCGGGTTCATGCTCGCCGTTACATTCCTGGAAATGCTGCCTCGAACGGTGACGTTATGGTCGCCGAATGGGATCGCCGACGCCGAGCAATTAATAACGCCGATGCTTTTGGTGCTAGGCGGGTATTTGATCACGCAGTTTTTTGAACATACCGTCGCACCACACTTGCACCTAGGCGGTGAGATGCACTGCGACGAGCACGATCATGACATCATCGCCCCGCGGACAGCCTATACCGCCGTTGCGGGCCTTCTTATCCATACTTTTTTTGATGGTGTCTCGATCGCAGCAGCGTCTCAGATCGACATCAGAATCGGGCTGCTCGTGTTTGTCGCAGTGTTTCTACATAAGCTTCCCGAAGGCTTTACGATCGGGTCGATGATAATCGCCTCGGGAAAGGGCTTTCGGCAAGTACTTACCGCGACGAGTCTGGTCGGTGCGACAACGCTGGTCGGAGTCTTGCTATTCGTATTCCTGGGAGCAGGGGCGTCGTGGTCGATCGCATACGCGTTGCCGCTCGCAGCCGGTGTAACGATCTATGTCGCGGCCAGTGATCTGGTGCCTGAGGTAAACCATCACGCCGGCAAGAGTCCTTTGGTTTCTATAGCAGTGTTTATAGGCGTCGGGCTGTTCTTTATCGCCCAGCAGTTGCTCCACGCGATGCTCGGGCACTAATCCATTCATTTTTTTGAAACTAACGCCTCGCCGATTCGTATAGTTAAATCGGAGGCACTTTAGTAACATGCGAGAACCCTTACTAGCTGGCATCCTGAGTTTATTGGTCCCCGGACTCGGTCAGATCTATAACGGAAGAATTATCATTGGCATAATTTGGCTCTTACTGACCGGTTTCTCGTGGATCGGATCGGCGGGACTGCTCGGTTGGGTAGTTCATCTGATCGCGGCTTGGTGTGCTTATAGTTACGCTAAGGAATTTCCCGTAAGAAGCTAGAGTTTCTTCATTACGATCCTCCTCTTGCCCGGTGTTTGCCGACACCGGGCATTTTCTTGCTCAGTGCACGCGCTCACCATACGGTCTGACATCCCGGACCGAAAAGTGTAGTATTTAACGTTGCTTTTTTATGGCCCGTGAAGGAATCCCATTCGTACTTGTGCCGCTGCTTCTCGGCGCATTATTCGGAGTATTTGGCTGGTGGCCTGTGACCGTGGCATTCGGTGCGTTGGCGCTTTTCATGCTTTACTTCTTTCGGGACCCGGAACGCACAATTCCCGAAGGTGACGACATCGTCGTATCGGCAGCAGATGGCAAGGTGACACGGGTCGAGACGAGGGCAGACGGTCACGTCGTCAGCGTTTTTCTCTCTCCTCTAGACGTTCACATCAATCGCTCGCCGATAACCGGGCTGATCTCGCGTATCGAATACACTTCGGGTAAGAGGCTTCCGGCCACTAGTTCGAATGCGAGTGCCGTGAACGAACGAAATACTCTTACGATCGTCGGTCCAAACTTCACTGTGCAGTGTACGCAGATAGCAGGTATACTCGCGCGGCGAATTGTCTGCTGGCCGAAAGAAGGCGATAATATCCTGATCGGCCAACGCTTTGGGCTTATTAAGTTTAGCTCCAGAACAGATCTGCTGATCCCGCTCAACGCTAAGGTCAAAGTCGCTGTCGGAGACAGGGTGATCGGTGGAGAGACCATCATTGCCCGGATCGAACCCTCGTAGCGGCCCGATCTGCACGTTAGAGCCCACCTATGACGGACGAGACCAACAAACCGCCCCATCGCGGCATTCGCAAAGGGCTGTACGTAATACCAACCCTATTCACCGCGGCAAACGTAGCGATGGGTTATTTTGCCGTACTCTCGTCCATTCGCGGATTTCAGGCCGCTGCTCAGGATCCTGAATCGGCGGCGGTGTATTTTAATCGTGCCGGATTAGCGATCGGCCTCGCGATCCTCTTCGATACTGTTGACGGCCGTGTTGCCCGTGCGACGAGGACAGCAACAGAGATCGGAGTTCAATTCGATTCCCTTGCAGACGTTCTTACGTTTGGGATCGCACCGGCAACCTTGATGTATGCGTGGGCCGTCGGACCTGCGTTTGCCGAAGGATCGTTTGGCCATAACCTAGGCGTTCTTCTGCTTTTTGCATTCTTGATGTGCGGGGCGTTTCGGCTTGCTAGATTCAACCTTCAGGCGACGCGGCCGGCCAAGCTAATCGAAGGAGCCACAAAGGTCGATAAGAAAGCCTTTGTTGGTCTACCGATCCCTCCGGCCGGTGGTCTGCTTGCCGCTATCGTGCATTTCTCGCCCGCGCCGCTGAGTTCTGTTGGTCAATCGGCGGCAACGTTATACGCGTACGCTCTGTTGGGCCTCGTGGCTGCCCTGTCTATCCTGATGGTCAGCACGATCCGTTACACAAGCATGAAGACTGCAGGAAGTGGACGACAGGGCTTTTTCCTGGTGCTTGCGATAGCGGCTCTGGCGATGTTTGTGTATTTCTACTCTGAATATGCCCTGCTGGTCGTCGCCGGGGTGTACGTCGCACACGGGGTCATCTGGTGGCTTTTCCGCCTGTTGGCGAGGCTCTTTCGGCCCGCAGACGCTGTAGAGGAAGCCTGATCGGCGTATCATCCGCCGATGGGCATTATTTTCGCCTTTCGGCGTTTCGACTGCGAGTTGGATCGGTCATCTGCGCCGAGATCTTCGTCCCCTGCGGCTACGATCAGAGCAAGCAGGGTTACAAACAGTACAGAGACCGCGGTTATCTGAAGTACAAAGTCGAAAATACTGTGGACCAATACCGCAAAACACCCGACTATCGCGCCCACCGCGATCGCCCGGCGAACCGGGTCGGGTGACGAAAGAGTTCGCCTCCCTGCTCTGACAAAAAGAACAAGAAAGAAAAGGCCAAGAAGCCCTCCGACGATCCCTGCGTCGGCAACGACCTGTAAATAATCGTTGTGGGCCTGCTCGACCCGTTCGAATCCACCCGAAGCGTCGAACCGCGTATACGCTACCGGAAACGCCCCAACGCCAGCACCGAGTGGAAGATTGTGCGAGATGACATTTAGCGTGACCGCCCAGATCTGAAATCTGCTCGAGCTGATATCTTCTGCACCAGCTTGATCCGCAAAACGCGTGAGTGAGGTGTCGCCGCCCACAAAGATCGCGCCGCCGACAGCCGCGACCAAGAGCGCTCCGGCAAGTCCAGCATTTAGCAGCAGCTTCTTGGTACCTTTGATACGACTGGTCAGCATAAGCAGGAGCATGACGCCGGCGATCATGGCGACAAGCCCTCCGCGCGAACCGCTAAGAAGCAAAGCTGCTCCCATTATTGCGACCGCGACACCGTAAAGCAGTCTCTTGTCGGAGCGGACTGCTCCACAGAAGATCATCCCCAACGGGATCGACATCGACATTTCGATCACGGCCGCAAAATCATGCTTATTGACGAACGACCCGAAGGGCGAACCAGCGGCAGGTTTATAAATTCCGTAGATCTTATCCGGACTCAAGATCGATTGTAGGATCGCATAGAACGCGTAGAAGCCCCCAAAAAGGGTAATGACGAGCGCGAGGCGTTCGACCCGTTTGACCGAGTCAAGTGTTGAAAGACTTACAAAGAAGTATGCCGAAAGAAACCCGATATGGATAGCCGCCTGCCACGTTGCATAGGGATCGAGAGAGATCGTTCGCGCGATCGGACCGATCTCGGACGCGACTGAGCCGAACGGAATTGTCTGAATAAACGCATAGAGGCCAAGTAAGAGAAGCGGAAGCTGTATCTTGCTCAAACTTATCTTTGCTTTCTCAGAAAAAACAGCTCTCAACCCGAACGCGAGAAGACCTAATGACACGAGCAGATAGAAAAGGATTATCGTCGGCTGATGAACGGTGCCGTACAAAAGCGTAGCGAGAATGCCAAGCGTGCAGACAAGAACATAGGGGATTCGATTCAAAAACGACATTGTGAGTCGATGCTACGATCGCGAAAGGACTAGATCGTCGTACCACGCGAGACCCGAGATCGGGCAGTTTTCCGCGCAGCCCTCGCGGATTGTCCTTAGAACAACCCCGTCTGATCCCTGCGGGGCCGTAAAATCGAGGCCGATCTGGCTCCAGTCATTGGAGCCTTGAGGGAAGGCTTCCGTCCTGGCCAAAGAGCGACCGTCTCGCGGATCGATAATCTCCAACAGCGGCATTGCGGCGCTTCTGAGATTTTCCGTTCGAACCCACACGCTCAGCCTATATCGTTGTCCTGGTGTAACGACAAGCGTCTGGAAGACATTCGCAAAATCCGGTTTCGAAAGCCCTTTGAAAGTTAATCTCAGACTCCGCTCCCCTTCTCTTTTCACCCGCTGATCCGCAACCGCTTCGAACTTTGGATCACTACGAGGAATTATCCAGCCAAACCGTGCTGTCGAGTCCTCGTCATTTATCGGCCGCTCGAAACCTGCATTTGTAACGGCCTCGGCGAGGATATCGGTCCTGCTGCCAAATTGCTTCGAGAATTCCAGCGATTCCAAATAGTGATGCTGGTCGTAGAGCCCGAGAGCTATCGCCTCCGCGATCTTGCCGTTCGCCGCTATTCCCGCTTCGTCCAGCTTGTTCCACGCACGAAGTGATTCTTCGGCACGGCCGCGTGCCGCAAAAAAATAGGCTAGGCGCGCATAGAGCTCGGGGCGTTCTGCGACAACGTTCTCGAGCAACCCCGAGTCTTTCCCGGACAGGTCCCAAACGAGAGAAAATACCTGTTCGCGATAACGAACATTCTTTTGTGCCGCAAAGCCGAGAGCGGTAAGGGCTTTATCCGTAAGGCCTTGTCGGACGTAAAAATTCCCGATGTGCCAGTGTGGAGCGGCGTTTTGGGGTGCTAGCTCTAACGCCTTTTCATACTGACTGGCCGCTTTCTCAAACTCTTCATTCTGTTCGTATGCTCGTCCGAGTTGACTGCGAAGCCGATGATCATTCGGCGAAAGCCCTACGGCCGACGCCATTGAGGCAACGGCGTCAGATGGATTCTGGGATGCTGCCAGCAGTGAGTATGCCGCCGGGTCTGACGGTGCAAGCGACATCGCTGCGACCGCCACCTCCTGAGCGTCTGGATCCGAATCGCGCGTAAAAGCTGTCAACAGATCAGCGATCTGTGCAATGATCCCGGCGGAAGCAAAGTAGACGATTCCAATGATAGCCGCAGCGAAAATTATCCTCGGCTTCGCCCTTCGACCATCAAACTCGATCATCTCGCTCATTCGGAATCATTCAGCGACCAAAAAAATCGGCGACTGCTCGGACAACGGTCTCGATCTGTCCGCTCGTCATTTCGGGATAGACCGGGAGAGCAAGCGTCTCCTTTGCTGCCCTTTCTGAGACCGGAAGATCACCCTCTCTATAGCCGAGATATGCGAAACACTCCTGCAAATGCAGCGGAACAGGATAGTAGATATCCGTACCGATCCCTTCGTCTGTTAAGAAAGTTCGAAGTTCATCTCTCCGGCCCGGAACGCCAATAACAAATTGATTATAGATATGCCGCCGGCCCGGAAGCTCTGTGGGAAGAGCGATCTCCTCGGCCAATCCTGCGTCGAGAAATAGCGCTCGATACCGAGCGGCGTTGTTTCGGCGTTGCTCGGTCCAGCCCTCGAGGTGAGGAAGCTTTACGCGGAGAACGGCTCCCTGAAAACCATCGAGCCTTGAATTTAGGCCAACGTACTTGTGGAAATATCGCACTTCGGAACCATGGACTCGCAGAGCTCGGAGTTTTGCCGCAAGAGTGGCATCATTCGTCGTTACGAACCCGCCGTCGCCCATTCCGCCAAGGTTCTTTGACGGATAAAAGCTGAAGCATCCGATATCACCGATCGAGCCCGCCCGGACACCGTTAAACTCCGCCCCGATCGCCTGCGCGGCGTCTTCGATGATCGGTATTGAACGGTCTTTCGTGATCGCACCGAGCGATTCCATGTCGACGCACTGCCCAAACAGGTGTACGGGCTCGATCGCTTTGGTCCTGTCACAAATTTTCGCTTCGACCTGGCTGATATCAAAGTTATAGGTGTCGGGTTCGATATCGGCGAATACGGGAGTCGCGCCCAATCGTGTGATAGCTGAAACGGTCGCAAAGAAGCTGTACGGCGTCGTTATTACCTCGTCGCCCGGCCCGATATCGTACGCCATCAGCGCAAGTAGTATCGCGTCCGAACCAGAGGCGCAGGCGATCGCAAATTCGGCCTGACAGTATACTGCAAGCTCCGCCTCGAGTGCCGCGACCTCGTCGCCAAGGATGAAGCCGTTAGTATCGAGCACCCGCGAGATCGCCGCCTCGATCTCAGGTCTCAATGCCGCATTTTGTTCTTTCAGATCCAGAAGAGGAACTTTCATCGAAATAAATCCCCGGCGTCTATCTCTTTTGCCGCAGGTACTTTAACTGATATCTTAGCGCCATGATCGAGGACAGGAAAATCCGTACTCGCGAGGTGATCAAGAGGCTTAAGAAGGCGTACCCCGATGCCCATTGTGCTCTCGATCATTCGAACGCGTTCGAACTTCTTATCGCCACGATACTATCTGCACAGTGCACAGACGCACGCGTCAACGTTGTAACGGCGGACCTTTTTCGAAAATATCGCGGCCCCGGTGATTATCTTAAGGTCGACCAGACCGAACTCGAGAAGGACATACACTCGACCGGTTTCTTTAGGAACAAGGCGAAGAATATTCAAGCGGCTTGTAGGCGGATGATCGAAGTCTATTCCGGCGACGTTCCTCGCACGATGGAGGATCTGCTCAGTCTAGGCGGTGTTGCGCGAAAGACCGCCAACGTCGTACTAGGGAATGCATACGGCATTGCCTCGGGCGTCGTTGTTGACACCCACGTTTCCCGGATCTCGCAATTGCTCGGCCTAACTGAAGAAACCAACCCTGAGAAGATCGAAAAAGACCTCTCGGAGTTGGTTCCTAAGAAAGACTGGATAATGTTCCCGCACTGGATGATCAGCCACGGAAGAGCGGTCTGCATCGCGCGGCGTCCGCAGTGTTCCGAGTGCGTCCTCGAGAACATTTGTCCATCGAGTCGACTCAGGCAGGCCGATTAACGTGTGTAAGGGATCAGAACAACCTGCAGCCTTCGATTCTTGGCCCTGTTTGCCGCGGTCGTATTTGGCGCTACCGGGACGCTCGCCCCAAAGCCCTTGGCAACGATCCTTCCTTCTTCAACGCCCATATTGGCAAGTTTCTCGGCCACCGTGTACGAACGACGATCCGTGACCGTCTGTATCTGTGCCGGAGCTCCGGAATTGTCGGTATGAGCCTCAACGGAGATCCGGTATCCGGAATGATTCGAGAGGATCTCGCCGAGCGAATTCAGCTTCCCGTCAGCTTGCGGCATCAGATTGGTCGAACGAGTTCCAGCCCAGATATTCTCGGGCAAGGTCAGGACAATCCCCCGATCTTCCTTCGAGACGGTACCGTAAGCTTTCAGCGTATTTAACAGTTCCGATTCTGTCGCGCGGGCCTGAGCCGCGCGGATCTCTGTGTCGGCGGTCTCCTGCATTTGTTTCTTTTCGTTTTCGAGAGCCGTTACTTTCGCATTGGCCGACTCGGTTTCAAGCTTTGAACGGCCGAGCTCTTCGCGCAGTCTCCCATTCTCGTCCCTCAGGTCTTTGAGTTGCGAAGAGTAGTTCATCGCATCCCGTTCCGCCAGTTCGCGATTTCTGATTTCGCGGGCAAGCTCACCCTTTAGCTCGGCGATCTCATCCTGGGCGTCGAGAAATTTGTTCTCAGCCTGCCTTATCTCGGCGTCGTTCCGCACCTGCTCATTTCGGCGTTCACGCGCATCCTTGCGCTGGACAGCCAACCCCTCGGCCCGAACCGCAGCCGTTATCGAGCGTCTAGCGGCGATATCGATCACATCAGAGTCACGGCCTGCCTGCCAGGCATTCTCAGCATTCTGCAAAAGTGTCTCGGCTTCAGCCAGTTCCGTCACTGCGTCGCGTTCGGCTCCTGCAAATTTGGCTAAAGCAACAGCCTGTTTTGCCTGCAAGATGGCCGGTGGAGTTTTGGCGTAATCCGTTTCAGCGATCTCGGGCGTCCTCGGATCGCGGAAGTAATCGCTTGAATTACCAAAATACGTTATCGCAGGAGCCGTCCCGACCCGCTGGCCATTGGATGCGACCGGGTAAAGATTCTCTAACATGATCGCCTGGCTTGGTCGGGTCACCATAAAATGCGGCTCAGCCGTGATGATCATCGAGAAGGTTTGCAAAGGCGTAGTAACGCGCACTTTCGAGTCAATAAAGAACAAACCGCTGCGTTTGATCTCACCCAGATTGTCTGCCTGGCCGGTCGGCGAAATAGCCCAAAGGACGTATGTCGCGTAGCCCGCTCCGAGTTCGAAAGGCCTTGGCATTTTATCGACCGAAAGCTCGATCGTCGTGCCGCTGCGAGTCGTGCGCTTAACTTTCGCCTCGCCCTTCATCCGAGGAAATCTGGTCGTCCCGCGGAAATTAACGGTCACGCTCTCGTCGAGTGGGTACGTGATCGCGGTCGTCTTGCGAGCAACGTCTACCTGTGCCGAGACCGGTAAAATTAAGGTCGTAACTACGAACAGAAGGCTAAGCGAGATCAGCGCTATCGATTTTTTCATAGAGTTCTCCCAAGAATCCCGGGTGCTAAGGAAAAGATGCCACAGTGCCATTTGAGGTTGCAAGAACCTCAATTTGGACACGTAACTCTCAACTAAAGTATATTCAATCCTTTACCGACGATGGAGGATCTCAAACGGCTTTTTAAGTACATACGTCCTTTTTTGCCGATGTTCGTCGTCGCGTTCCTCGCGATGGTGATCGGAGCGTTGTTCGAAACGCTTACCCGGGCCTTGCTTGTCCCGGTCTTTGATCGACTCGCCCCCGGTCAGGTGCCTGGCCAAACTCTCTTTGATCTTGACAGCCTTATCCCACGGGACGATTGGTATCGGGCTTGGATGATGATCGCTCTCCTGCTGATCTTATTTACCATACTCAAGGGCGTAGCTGAATACGCCTCGTCATATCTGATGGCAAAGATCGGTCAATCGTCCGTTCTGTATCTTCGCACTGAGCTTTACGATCACCTCGTCAAACAACCGGCCGTTTTTTTTGAGAAACATCGCACGAATTATCTCGTCTCCAGACTTGTTGTAAGCTGCTCTGCGATCGAGTACGCAGTATCGACGAACCTGCGGGACGTTATCCGCGAAACCGTCGCCCTGATCGCATTTATCGGCGCCGCGTTTTATTACAATTGGCGGCTGACGTTAGGTGCTCTGATCATCGCACCAGTGATCGCTTTTCTCACAAGCGAGTTCGGCAAACGACTCCGTCGCTTCGCCGAAATGTCGCTCGAAGGCAATAAGGATTTGAACGACCGCGCCCAGGAGACACTTTCGAGTCACATCATTGTGAAGGCCTATGGGGCTGAAGAACGGGAAAGCAAACGCTTTGCCGAGGCTGCGAAAAAGATCGCCCGGGCCAATCTTCGCTCGGCAAGTATTTCGGCGACATCTCCTCCGACTATCGAGTTGATAGGAGTGGTAGCGATCGCAGGCATGCTTTTTTTCGGATTACGGGAGATCGATTCGGGAAGGATGGTGGCATCAGAATTCTTCGCGTTCCTAGTCTTTCTGCTTCAGAGTTACGACCCACTGCGCAAGATCTCTCGCCAACACAATGAGATAACAAAAGCATTCGCAGCGGCTCGGGACGTTTGGGCCATTCTAGACGAAGACGAAGCTCTACCCGAAAAACCGGACGCGATCGAGCTACGACCGCTGGCTGACAAGATAAGTATCGAGTCTCTAGTCTTCAACTACCGCAACAGTAATAGGAAGATCCTTCGTGACATCGATCTCGAAATAAACAGAGGCGAAATGGTGGCCCTAGTCGGTGAGAGTGGCGGCGGCAAATCAAGCCTGACGCGATTGGTACAGCGGCTTTACGATCCAAGCGAGGGCTCTATTTTCTGGGACGGTATCGATCTTCGAAATGCCCAACTCGGCAGTCTAAAGCGCCAGATCGCTCTGGTCACGCAGGAAACGGTTCTCTTCCATGACACGATCCGCGAAAATATCGCTTATGGAAAACCTGACGCGAGTCTGGAGGAAGTTAAGAAAGCGGCGGAGATAGCCGCTGCAAGCGGATTTATCGAAGAACTCCCAAATGGCTACGAAACACTTGTAGGTGAGCGTGGGATCATGTTGTCGGGGGGGCAGCGACAGCGAATAGCGATCGCTCGTGCCGTGCTGCTTGACGCACCGGTTCTGATACTTGACGAGGCGACCTCGGCACTCGATACAGAGTCTGAGGCACTCGTTCAAAAGGCTCTCGGAAATCTGATGAAGGGCCGCACTTCGATCGTTATTGCCCATCGCCTCTCGACGGTGCGAAAGGCGAACAAGATCGTCGTGATGGAGAAAGGGCGGATCGTCGAAACTGGAACGCACACCGAGCTTCTAGAAAAGGCCGGTACCTACAAGCGCTTGTATGAACTGCAGTTTGCCGATATGGAGGAATTCGAATCTGTATGAGCATGAAATCGATGACAGGATTTGGACGCGGGGCAGTGACCGAGGGCGATTTTTCGATCTCTGTCGAATTGAAGACCGTTAACAATCGATTCCTAGATGTAAACCTTCGGCTACCGTCGGAACTGCAGCAGATCGAAGCTCTCATAAAGCGGCTCATTTCGGAAAGGCTTGCCAGGGGACGTGTTGAGGTCAATCTGCAATACGATCGAAGCGATCCGGTCGACTTTGAGATCAACGGACCATTGATCACGGGGTTTCTGGCCGCAATGAACGAAATGCGTGAAAGATTCTCTCTGTCCGGGGAACCGGACATCAATGTGATCGCGCGTCTTCCGAATGTCGTAAATGCAAAAAAGCAGGAACCATCGCCCGAGTTCCTTTCAGCGATCGAGAAGTCTGTACTCCGAGCTCTCGACGACCTGGAATCTATGCGACATAAAGAGGGACAAATGCTTGCTGCCGTATTGGACGAACATCTCAGTGAGATAGCGTCAAGGCTGCCGGCTATCGAAGCCGAAGCCGCCAAAATTGGAGACGAATATGTTGCGCGGTTAACCAAGCGAATATCCGAGATCCTCGCAAAAGCAGGAGCGGAGGCTGAGACGAGCGAGACCAGGATCGCTCAAGAGGCCGCGATCCTCGCCGATCGGGCCGATATTTCGGAAGAGATCGCCCGACTCAAGACCCACATCGAGCATTTTCGTTCGATAGCGTCGGAAAAAAGGGACATCGGGAAACGGCTCGACTTTCTGACGCAGGAGTTCAATCGAGAGGCCAATACTATTGCTTCCAAGACAAATAATATGACCGTCAAGGAGAACGCCCTTGCGATCAAGAGCGAAATTGAGAAAATTCGCGAACAAGTACAGAATATCGAGTAACGCCAGATCAAAGTTGCATGAGCGGGAAACTTATCATTATCAGTTCGCCGTCGGGCGGCGGCAAGGGCACCTTGATCCGTGAGGTTCGCGGCTGCCTTCCCGAGTTGGGGTTTTCTGTGTCTCATACGACTCGGGCTCAACGATTTGGAGAGGAAGAAGGCCGAGAGTACTTTTTTGTTCCCAAAGAAGAGTTTGAAGGGATGATCAATGCAGGAGAGTTTCTCGAATATGCGACGGTACACGGGAATCTCTACGGAACTTCGATCCGCGAAAGCCGAAAAGTCGCCGCAACCGGCAAGGATCTGATCGTTGAGATCGACGTTCAGGGAGCCCTGCAAATACTTGATAAGCTTCCTGACGAATGTATTAGCATTTTTATTCTACCCCCTTCTTTCGAGGTGCTTGAGGCCCGGCTCCGTGCCCGAGGAACGGAAGGTGAAGGCGAACTCAGAACGAGGCTAAAAAACGCGTTCGCGGAAGTACTCGAGTACGAAAAGTTTCAGTACGTGATCGTGAATCAGGATCTGCCCACCGCCACTAGGCAGATAGTTTCGATCGTCTTAGCCGAACGGCAATCCCGCGCTAGACAAATGCGTGCAGTTAGCAGTATTCTTGATAGTTTCGATGCTGCTAAACATCGATTTTCTTGATTGCATTCATTATGGTCGACGAAAGAGACGAAACCGAACTTTTAGAAACAGAGGAAGAGATCATCGATCCACCCGATATCGACTCAAAATACCGGATGATCATCCTCGCAGCTCAGCGCAGCAAGCAGCTACAGCGTGGGGCACTGCCGCGTGTTGACGCCGACCTGAGGAAGGTAAAGGCGACACGTGTCGCAATGAAAGAGCTTGACCATAAAAAAGTCAATTTCGAGATCCTCGAGAACTGATCGATCACGACGGCTTTCTCGCCCTGATGTCATGCGAAGGCCGCCTAATCGTTAGTTGCGAAACATCACATTCCCTTGTAGTTAGGACCACCACCGCCCTCAGGCGTGACCCAATTGATGATCTGATACGGATCAGCGATGTCACACGTCTTGCAGTGGACGCAATTCGAAAAGTTGACCTTTAACTCCTTTCGCCCCGTCTTAGCACTGTCTTCCATTTCATAAACCGCCGCCGGACAGAACCTCTGGCACGGGTTTCCATACTCCTCGGCACATCGAGTGGCGCAGATCTCGGTGTCCAGAACGTGGAGGTGCGAGGGCTGGTCTTCGTCGTGGGCAACGGCGCCGTAGAATACGTCGGTCACCTTGTCAAAAGTCAGCTCTTTGTCGAATTCAAGCGAGGCGTATCGCTTGTCTTTTAGGTGGTCGTTTGGACCAAGACCGTGTTCAGACGCCTTACCGTTGAGCTTCTCGATCCGTTCGTAGCCCGGAACGTGGTGTTCCCGCGGCATGAATCCCCAAGCGAGGCCTTTCGTTAGGAATTGCAGTCCCGTATTGATCAGCGCAGACCAACGTCCTTTCTGAAACGCCCCGTGAAAGTTCCGCACCGGATACAGCTCATCGTAGATCCAGCTCAAGTTTACTTTTTCCTCGTAATGGCGGAGCGTTTGCGATGAATAATCTTCGTGTTCGAGTGCTCCGACGATCGTCTCGGCGGCAAGCATGCCCGATTTCATCGCGGTGTGAATGCCCTTGATGCGTTGGCCGTTGAGCATCGACGCGGAATCGCCCACGAGCAGCACACCGTCGGCGTACAGCTTTGGCATCGTGAAATAGCCGCCCGCGTTGATCGTTTTTGCCCCGTATTTGATCATCTTGCCGCCGGCGAGAACGGCCGCGACCATCGGATGCGTCTTGAATTTCTGAAACTCGGCGTGCGGATCGATCATCGGATCCTCGTAATCGAGGCCCGTGACGTATCCGATGCTGATCATGTTGTCTTTGAGACCGTAGATCCAGCCGCCGCCGTAAGTCCTTGTGTCTGAGGGGAATCCGAGCGTGTGAACGACCTTGCCTTCTGGAAAATTGCCTGCTGGAACTTCCCAAAGTTCCTTAACGCCGAGCGAATACACCATCGGCTCTTTGCCGTCAGCGAGCCCGAGCCGTGAGATCACCTGTTTGGCGAGGGAACCGCGCGAGCCTTCGCCAAGCACAGTCACTTTCGCGAGCAGATCGACGCCGGGCTCGAAGTTCGGTTTCTTGTGGCCTTCCTTATCGATGCCCTTGTCGCCGGTGCGAACGCCGATCACAGCGTCGTCCTCGTCATAGAGAACTTCGGCCGCCGGAAACTCAGGAAAGATGTTAATTCCCTCTTCCTCGCATTTCTCGCCGAGCCATTCGCAGACCTTGCTCAGACTCACGATGTATTTGCCTTTATTCTTTAGCGGCGGCGGAACGAGCGGAGCGTTGATCCCTTTCTTTTCAGTGAGATACCAAAAGGCATCCTCTGTTACTACGCTGTCGACCGGGCAGCCCTGGGCAATGAAATCGGGGATCAATTCCCTGATCGCTTTGGGGTCCATCACCGCGCCCGAAAGAATGTGGGCACCGACGAACGAGCCTTTTTCGACGATGGCGATCTCGATCTCGCCGATCGCACGGCCGCCTTTGAAGCCCTTTTCGACAAGCTCATCGTGCTCTTTGATCTTCTTTTTCAGGTGCAAAGCCGCCGCCAGATTCGCCGGCCCGGCGCCGACAAAGACCACGTCCATCGGGATCTGTTCACGTTCGATCATATTAAATCCTCTCGGTACCGCTTAGTGTAAAGCGATGATATAGCGCTGGTCGATGGTTACGACGTCACGTTCCTTCAATTCAGTAATGATGGCGTTCAGATTCTTCGAAAACAGGTCGAGCAGATCTGCGTTCCCGATATTGCCGGTCTTGATGTGAAGCAACTTGTAAGGCTCTTTCCTAGCAGCGAAACTATCGTAGAAATCGCCATCCTTCGACAATACGACCCGGCCCTCTGAAATAGAAATGGCGTTGATCTGTGAATCGGTCGTATCATTCCCATCAGGAAGTTCCTTGGTATGCACGGCATCAAACCCCTGATCGCGAAGAAAAGCTGCGAGAGCTGGCGGCAAGTGGGCATCCACAATGAACTTCATCTGGTCAGTTCACTGATTGAGCCGACGCTGGCTAGCCTTGCCGCGTACAGAAGACAAGCGTCGAGATCGGCCTTTTCGAGGTCGTCGTAATCGGCAAGGATCTCATTCGCCGTCATTCCCGAAGCCATCAATTCAAGCATCGTTTCGACAGGATATCGCTTATTCCGGATCGTCGGCTTACCATGACAGATCTCGGGATTGATCGTGATGCGCTGCAACAGGCCTTCGTTCATACCGTCACCAAAAATGAATCACCGTTCAGTTACGTGAAGTATAGCAAACATCAGGCGGAAACACGACCGGTAGGGAGTGTGCCGTGTCTCTGATAAGCTCTTTTTCGGACCCGATGAAGCTAGCCGCCGCGATAAAAGACCGAGCCGCCTTGATAGCCGTGATCGCCGCCCTCGCGACAAGCTGCGGCACATCCAGCACGACGTCAACGCCGCGCCCGAACGACGCTCCGCGACAGATCCTTTGGGCATGGGAACGCCCCGAATACCTCACGTTCATCGACCCCACAAAAACAGGCGTTGCGTTCCTCGCGCAGACGATACTGCTCGAAAAAGACAGCGTCCGGCCCAAACCGCGGATGCAGCCGCTAAAGCTCGCCGACGGCACGTACCTGATCTCGGTGACCCGCATCGAAACGGCGAAAGGCTCGTTCGTCAGGCCGACGTTTTCGGCCGAAATGCTCGACGAGGTTGTAGCTCTGATCCTGCGAACTCGCGAAGCTCCGAACGTCCGTGCGATACAGATCGATTTTGACGCAACTGTCTCAGAACGCAGGTTTTATCGGGAGTTGGTGGAGAAACTTCGGGCCGAAATGCCGCCCGAAATGCCGCTGACAATGACTGCTCTTGCCTCATGGTGCGCGGGGGATAATTGGATCGCGGGCTTCCCTGTCGACGAGGCGGTCCCGATGGTGTTTCAGATGGGGGCCGATGCCGAAGCGATCCGCGGATTCTTGCGCAACGGCACCGACTGGCGAGAACCGCTCTGCCGAACGAGCTACGGACTCTCGGTCGACGAACCGCCCGTCGAAGGCCTCAAAACCGGCCGCCGCGTGTATTTTTTTAAGGATTCGCCGTGGCGGGCCGGTGATATTCGGCCTGAATGAGATGCGGCGTTCGCCATCAAGAATGCTAGCGAATTCGTTGCCGGATCAGTGTCGTGACTGAACCGGTCACAAGTTGCGACGAAGTACGTGTTTTGGGACGAAAAACCGCGTCCCACGCCTGACCCGCTTGGCGTTCACCGTACCGCTAAGAGGCCGAAACGTACCACAGAAAAGCCAAAACGTACCGCAACTTTTGCCGTTTTCGAAGATCTCACACAGCGCACATTTTGACCAATTCGACCAATATGACCAATGCGACTGGACCGCCGGTTGCTTCCAGCAAAACTGGCAACTCTTTTTTGCCAGAACCGTCCCGCTTGCCAACGCCGTTGTTTTTTCCGGCGTGGCGCCTCTCGCTCGCAACGCCATTACCGGTCTATCGACCGCTATGCAACCGGGACGGTTGCGGTCCAGTCGAATGCATTAACGACTTCCCCGACTTCCTAGACTTCCCCGACTTCCCAGACTTGACTTGTCATTGCATCTATGCAACGCTCTTCCTGGCATGGCACGTAACTGGATAGAATTCGAAGACCCGGGCACACCGCGGATCGCCGATCTGCACGTATCGCTTTCGCCGTCGGGCACGGTGCTGGTGAGCCGTAATGCGTATCAGGCCCTAGGCGAACCGAGCCACATCGTGATGCTCTGGGAACCCGAGACCCGCACCATCGGCCTGCGGCCCGTGCCGCCGCACACGCTCAATGCATTCAAGCTCTACGACTCAGGCCGTGCCGGGGCTTTCCGCTTCCACGCCCTGCGGTTCATCACCAAACACAGCATCGCCCTCGACTACACCGCCCGCTTCCCGACCGCCGCTATGGAAAACGGCGTTCTCACGCTCGAACTCGACCACCACGTCCGCTCACCCCGCGCCGCCCGGCCGCTGCCGGGGAGAACAGGCTGTAAGGTGAAACCCGCCTAGGGTCAGGCAAGTACCGCCTGCGTCTGCGGGAGGCCAGAAATGTCGGTTTAGACCAGCGTATTCCCGCGCAAACTCAGAAAACTTCGTCCTGGAAAAATTTCTTTCCTTAGCGTGTAAGAAATCTCCACGTCGAGTCAATACAGATCGAACGCGACAATCGGGAATTAGCTGTAACTTGACTGGGCCCGATCGCTCGCCAAAAAAACTCTTGACAAGCACGAAAACAGATGTATACTTCGGCACATTCAAGCAGGTATATCTTTCACCGAGAGCCAACTCCCGGGCGGTCCGTAAGCTCTGACTCTCGAAAACCTGGTTCCGCGGAGATCCCGAAGACGGTGCTCCCCGAACCGCGATTCCCTAATCCACACGAGGAATATCCTATGAACGACGACATTGAGCCGTCCGCGACTGACGATTCTGGCGTTCCGTCCGGCGAAGTCCGCGAACACTTTCGTGTTCGCCTTCCCGAGGGGGCGACAATCCTCTCCGAGACGATCTTTACCGCGCGGGCTGCCTCGGGCCTAGCTGCAGGACACGTGTATGCGACTCGGACATTTCGAATTGTCAGGACGACTGAACTCGATGCGTACGAGGACGGCATGCCGATCGAGGATCTTGTCGCTTTGCGTTTGGGTTTATTGAGCGCTGCGTCCGCAGTCAGCGACCGTTTTCGCGGTACGGCGAGAAAAGCCGCAAAACTGTCCATCGTCGACGCGCCAATTGAGGAATATGGCGATTTGAAAGACTTGATCGATACCTTACCTGAGCACCATCATATGGTCGACCACGACCCGTTAATAACCACCGACCGAAACTCCGACCGTGTTCAGGAAGAAAAAAGGAACGTTCGTGTACGTACCTTCCTTTATGCGTCCAGTCGTGAGAACGACAACGATTTCCACCTGATCATCGGTCGCGATCCTGGAAGCGACGAGATGTACATGAACGTAGAGCTTTCTGGACTTCCCCCGTCGGACAGTCCATTCCTCCCAACCCTGCGCGTCGCCCGCGATGCCTACAAGGAATTCTTTGGAAACGATCTGCCAGGCTTCTCGTACGATTTTTACGACCCTCCGATTCCAGTTTCGGTCGAAGGATCGCTGTTTTTCGACATGAGCCATGCGACAGGGCAACGACCCGGACCATCGAGTTTGCGGGACGATATCCCGACAGTTTGGGAAATTCACCCGATCACAAACATCGATTTCGAGCCGTAGCGGAGGAGTTGGAAGTCCGCGGGTAGGAGATCAGCAGTCGATATGGCTCCACCACCGAAAAAAAGAAAAGAGCTTTCGGACCAATTTCCCGATAAGTGTAGGAAGAACTCACCCGAGCAGACGGGCCTACCTGATGAGAATTCTGTTCTCGAAGAAAAACCCTTCACCTCGCCGTCAGGTAAAAAATATCGAATTCTCAGAACTAGCGAGGTAGATGATTACGAAGGCTTTGAGCTGCCACAACGATCAGAATCGTAAACGGTTAACCTAAATAGAAATTTCGAGGCAATAAAAACATGATTAGAGCGTTTAGCGTCAATTCGACGATGTTGAAGAGGAGTGGGTCGAGACGCACCAGCCTTCGACTGGTGGGCTTTCTCTTTCTGGCTTCTGTTGCTTTCGGCGCGGGCTGCAGTTCAAACAAGTACCGAGAGCCAATTACGAAATTTCAAACCTCAGCCGCCGTTGTTTCGGCCGACGCCCGTAAGGTTTATTCGGAGATAAACAGACTGCAGCGGACGGCTCTAATTCGAAAGCATGCTCGGGAAAACAAGGTTCTTCGGCAAGATGATCTGGACAAGGTACAACCGCTCTCGAGAGCAAACCTTCACGCCCGCCTAGATGCACTCGACAGGCTAAATGACTACGTCGATCTCCTCGTTAAAATCGCGAACAGCGATGCCCCCCAGAGCGTCTCGAAATCGGCGACCGACTTGTCGGGAGCAATAGCGAACCTGGTTGGCACGGTAAATGGCCTAGCGTCGGGTGAAAATGCGGACTTTAAGGTAAAGGTGAACAATGCGTTTGGAGTGGGCAGCGTTATTTTTTCCGAGGTCCTGAAGGCATTCATCCATCGCAAGATTAAGGATGGGTTGGAAGCAGCAATTCTGCGAGGTGCGGGCCCAATAAACGAATTGATTGATGCTATCGAAGACGACTTGCGCGCGTACCAAACCGTAAACCTTGCTGTCTTTCATAGTGAGCGGACCGACATACTGAAACTCTACAACTGCGAACTCGCGAAGAAAGAATCGGTTAGGTGTCCTGAAGATGATCGCACGCCGTTTAATGGGCAACGTTTTGAGACTTACAAAACACAACTCATTGCGAGCGACGATCTTTTGGAGTCGTTGCGAGCCGCCGACCCTAGAGAATCATTAGCGAAAATGAAGAAGGCTCATCTGAAGATCGTCCTGCTTGCGAAATCAGGTGCTCCTGCCGATTTTGCGGAAGCAGTTGCCGCGATTGAAGATTTTGCCGCGGCTGTAAAGCGCTTTGCGGAAGCGGTCGAAAACTTGAAGGCTTCATAGAGGAAGTAGGAGAAAGGGAAAACATATGCCAGACATAGATCCAACCTTGGATGTGATAGAGATTATAGGCGCGGGCATCACTTCGATGAATCGATGCCTCGCAAATGCCCTGCCAACCGAGAAGGGATACGACGAACTTGAGAATCAAAGGGACAAGGCCCTTGATCGTCTACATTTGCTCGTCAAGATATTTACAGAGAATAGTACTCATCGGTTCACTAGCGCCGATAGCGACTTGGCATTGATTAACGGGGAACTGCAGGCTATTTTGCACAAGCTTGGAAAACTAGGGGAAATGATTGACGCGGCCACGGAGTTTGTTTCTGCAATTGACACAGTCATTGCGTCGATCAGCAAGATAGTCTGACCCCTAGAAACGAACGAGGTGGAGTCATCTCACAGGCTCTCGAATGCGGATTGTCGGTTATTAATTTCTCAATGAGACCTTTATGGCTAGTTTATCCTTCAACTCTGTGGATTTTTCGCCTGCTAGTGTCGGTGCGGCCGCCACGTCGAGCAAACCGAATCCTTTGAGCAAAGCCGCGCAGAACCTTCTACTCCATATACCGGGCGAAGCCAGTGGATTCTACTTGATGACCTCGGCGGCATTTAACGTGCCTCCGGAGCAGAACCCGTATTTGTGGATTCTAGCGGTGATGGGCCTGATACTTCTGGTAGTCGTACGGTGGATAGCCGACGCAAGTATCTGGGTCATGGTCACGTCGATCCTGGCGTATTTCATATGGATGATCGCCTTCGACGGGGGAGCACTTCGCCATGTCTTCAATCTGGCGGATCCTTGGGGCCTGATCATTGCGGTTTTCTACTCAGCCATCGTCACCGCTCTGGCGAGTGCAGGAAAGATCAAATAACCCAATAGCGATGGACAACGACAGTACCAAAGAACAGGTTCACGAGATCATGGAGCTTATAAAGGCGGGCCAGCCTATTGATATCGCTATAACCTCGCCGGATGGACGAGCCACCTTGAGGGCCGATGAAGGTGGGGTGCAGCGGGTAAGTGACACAGCGGTCGCATCGACACGTACTCCGACAAACGTAAAGACGTTCAATCTACGTCTTGAATCGACTATTTCTGACTCGGAGATCATTGAACGAATAAGAAACGCGTCTGGCCTGGCTCAAGCCACGGCGACTAACGGATTACCAGCCGTGGTCGTAACACGCGACGAGATTCGGCGCGTTTGGATCCTGCACGAGACGTGCAAATATGTCCCCGCAAACCTTCACCCGCCGCACACTATATCAGCGTTAAAGGGCTTTGAATTTGACCTTGCGAGCATTCCTCGAATCTTTTGGTCGATCATCGCGTCACACGAACTTTCATTAGCGGCACCGCTCTTTCACGATCTGCTTTACAAACGAGGCGGTAAGCTGCATCAAGGCGAACTTGCGCCGACCGGGCGAGTTTTTGTTCGTTCTGAGGTAGACGATCTCTTTCTCGAACTAATGACAAAGGCGAACGTTCCAACCTGGAAGCGCTACACCGCGTACTTGGCAGTTCGGGGGTTTGCAAGTTTCGCTTGGAATGATCAAAGCGAGTAATCATCACGAAAATCGGAGGTACGATCGTTATGTCAGAGCAGATAGATATGGAAATGAAGGCGGCTGGTGTCGCACAGGTGCTAGTTATTGTGAATCAAGACTCTGGAAGTGTTGCGACGGCGGTTAAGGTAAGAGAGAGCATCGGTAACCACTTTCGGACTTCCGAACATAGCCTCGCCTCGGCCGTCGCGGAGGCAAGTCCAGTACTTGATGAGTCGAGTGTGGAGTCGATGCGGTACTTCCCCAACCTAGGAGTCGCGCTAGGTACGGTAGATCGCGTCGGTCTAAAGGCTCTTCGCGCTGACAAAGAGAATGTTGCCCGTGTTGTGGGAACTCCGCCGCTGCGTTTGATTCGGCCACGAAATGTCGCGGCCGCTGAATTGAACACGGAATATACGTGGGGACTTGATGCCCTTGGCATAAGAGAAGTTTGGGACGCAGGCTACACCGGCAAGGGAGTACTTGTCGGTCACCTTGATACCGGCATAGACGGTGGACACCCGGCATTCGCCAACAACGCGATCTACTCGTTTGCCGAGTTCGATTTGCTTGGAAGAAAAGTCAACAACCCTCCAAAACCTTACGATAGTGATGATCATGGCACTCATACCGCCGCTACGATCGTCGGTCGGGCCGTAGGAGGCCAGCACTTTGGAGTAGCCCCGGGTGCTCGAATTGCGAGTGCCCTTGTCATCGAAGGCGGCAACGCGGTTGCGCGCGTGCTCGGCGGAATGGACTGGGCAGTTGGCGAGGGTGTGCGAATCCTAAGCATGTCCCTCGGATTCCCGGGGTGGTGGACGGATTTCTTAGGTCTAACCGATATACTTCGAGCTCGTCAAATTCTTCCCGTTTTTGCCGTCGGCAACGAATTTGCCGGGACAAGCCGTTCGCCCGGGAACTATGCTCAAGCGATGTCAGTGGGTGCCTGTGACGAAAATATGCGCGTTTGCGACTTTTCATCGAGCCAGTTTTTTAAGCGAAAATCGGATCCGGTCGTTCCGGATCTTGTAGCCCCAGGCGACCGAGTAATCTCAGCTAAGCCTGGTGGCGGCTTTCAGTCAATGAATGGTACATCGATGGCTACCCCGCACGTCGCGGGCCTTGCTGCTCTCCTGTTAGAGAAGAACCCAAACGCGACAGTTGATAAGCTTGAAGCCGCCATCTACGGATCGTGTATTAGAATGCAAAGTATGTCGCATATGCGCGCCAACCGCGGCATTCCAAACGGCCCGAGAGCCTTACCATTGATCTGAATTTTCATTGCTGCCCTGTATATCATTTGCTAGTATAGGCTCGTGAAAGCAAAATCGAAGCCAAAGGCAGACCCTGAATTAATACGGCAAATCCAGACGTCCAATGACGATCGCATTGAGGCTGTGTTTTCGCTTGACCTTCCGATGAAAGAGCTTCTTGACCCCTCGGCCGTCGAACAGACTGCTAGTCGTATTTTGCGACGCGCGGAGGAGGTAGTCGGGCACAAGGCTCACGCTGTAAACGTTTTCAAGAACATGGGCTCCTTCATAGTTTCTGGCGACGGAACGCTCATCGAGCGAATTATTGAGCAGCCCGAAATTGCGAAGGCGGTTGCGAACAGGGTAGTCAATAAAAAGAAGTAGTTGCCGGCCCCCCCAAGAGCTTTCCGTATTCTATTCAATAAATCCCAACGCTTGTACAGCCGGTTCTGACGTGAGGATATTGTTTGTCTTTACGATTCAAACTGCGCCTTTAGGCTCTCGACGTACGGTGCTCGGGCGACGCCTTTTTCGGTGATTATGGCTGTTACTAGGTCGTTCGGGGTCACGTCGAAGGCGTAGTTGGTGACGCCGACGCCTTCGGGGGCTAGTTGGTGCTCTTTGACGTGGGTGACCTCGGAGCGGTCGCGTTCTTCGATCGGGATATCGTCGCCGGTCGGGCAGTTCAGGTCGACGGTCGAGAGCGGGGCGGCGACGTAGAACGGGATGCCGTGGCGTTTGGCCAGCACGGCGACCATGTACGTGCCGATCTTGTTGGCGACGTCGCCGTTAGCGGCGATGCGGTCAGAGCCGACTACGACGGCGTGCACGCCGCCCTTTTTCATCACGTGGCCCGACATGTTGTCGGTGATGAGCGTGACGGGAATGTCGTCTTCTATGAGTTCCCAAGCGGTCAGGCGTGCGCCTTGCAGGTATGGACGAGTCTCGTCGGCGATGACAGCAACCTTCTTGCCCTGATCGACGGCCCCGCGAACTACGCCAAGCGCGGTTCCCCACACGCCGCCGGTGGCGAGAGCTCCCGCGTTGCAGTGGGTCAGGACGGTGTCGTTGTCATTGAGCAATTCCCCGCCAAACTTGGCGATAAGTCGTTGTGATTCAATATCTTCGTCGTGGATGGCTTTGGCGTCTTCGAGCAGGACCTGTTTGATCTCGCTGACCGACTTGCCGTCAGCTTTGGCCTTCTGAAAGGTCGCTTTCATCCGGTCGATCGCCCAGAAAAGGTTGACCGCAGTCGGGCGCGTCGCGGCAAGTACGCCGCCAACGTAGTCCATTTCGTCTTCGAGATCGGCGACCGAGGTGCCGACAAAATTCTTTGCCGCGAGGGCCATTCCGTACGCCGCCGAAACGCCGATCGCCGGCGCTCCGCGAACGACCATGTCCTTGATTCCGGCGGCGACGTCGTCATAGGTCTTGAGCGTGAGCCACTTTTCTTCGGTCGGCAAGAGGCGTTGGTCTAGCATTTCGACGCCCTCGTCCGACCACTTCACGGGGATGATATTGAGCTTCATGGTTTTGCGAAATTCCAGATTATACAGGACGCGAGTGAGATTTCGGAAAGGCGGCCTGGTCTGAGAGGGTGCGAAAAGGTTTCAACGCAAAGGCCGCAAAGAACGCCAAGAAGAAACGCAAAGCAAACGAGATGTCGAAACTATCTCGTCACGGCTGAACTTTTGTCCGCGATCCGTCGTTGTGCTTTTCGATGAAGCTCGAACACACGCTCGATGAACTCCATGCCTCGGTAACGCGCCGCTGGTGGATGCAGATATTCGCCGCGTTCACGCGGTGCCTGCTCGCGATCGGATTCATTCCGCCGAGCATTCCAAAAATAATGTACCAGCCGTTCACGGTGCTGCCTGATTCGCATCCGGTCGGGCATTATTTCAACGCGCTCTACCAGACGGGCTTTTATTATCAGTTCCTCGGCTGGGGGCAGTTGATCGCGGCCCTGCTGCTGCTTATCCCGCGGACCTCGCATATCGGAGCACTGCTTTTTCTCCCGATCATCGCGAATATCGCTGTGCTTACGGTTTCCGTCGGCTTTACAGGAACCTGGGTCATCACGGGTCTGATGCTGCTCGCGGCGACATTTCTTACCGCCTGGGAATACGACCGGCTGAAACCCGTGATCTTCTGGCAGCGGAGCGAACCAACGCGGCGTTTTTCGATGCAAACGCTCAAGATCGTTGGATTTTTTGCACTCGGCGGCGTGCCGATGGGCATGTTGTGGTACGCGCTTGGGCTTGGCAATTTCACGAATTATCTCTACATCACCGGGATACTCGTCGGGGTTGGAGCGGTCTTTGGGCTTTTCGTTGCAATACATTACAGGTTCATGCGGGCCGGCAGGCTCGGAACGGACAAGGTGCCGTAGTTACGCGGTTATTTGATAGTTCGGCTTATCTTCGATATATTTGGCTTTTTATATCCCAGCAAAAGCTTTTTATTTTTCGGAGGCGTTGAATTATCGCTACCTCAAATCCAGCCGTTAGCCCGTACACGACAGACGAATTTCGCACCAACTTTGAGATCCAGCGGGAAGTTCCTCAGGAACTGAGGCCGCTCTTTTCTGTTTCGGCAAACTTTTACTGGTCTTGGCAGCCGGAAGGCGCCGCACTGTTTCGCGAGATCGATCCCGCTATTTGGGACAAATGCGAACAGAATCCGCGTTCTTTCCTCCGACAGGTCAAGGGGGTTCGGCTCTGGCAAAAGGCGCTCGATCCGACCTATGTCGAAAGGCTAAACGCGTTCGCGGCTAAGCTGAATGAGTACGTCAACGAGCCGCGGCCGATCAGCGATGTCAACATCGCGTATTTTTGCGCGGAGTACGGCGTGCACAATTCCCTGCCGAATTATTCGGGCGGGCTTGGCATTCTCGCGGGTGATCATCTGAAATCGGCAAGCGATCTGAACCTGCCGCTGACCGCCATCGGGCTCTTGTATCGCTACGGTTATTTTCGCCAGAGCATCGGCCATGACGGTTGGCAGGGCGAGACCTATAATGACGTTTTTGAATCGGACCTCGCTCTCGAGCCGGTTCACGACGCAGGAGGCGAGCGTGTAAAAGTCACGGTGAAGATCCGCGGCCGCGTTGTCACGGCTCAGGCGTGGCTCGCACGCGTCGGACGAATTCCGCTGTATCTGCTCGACACGAATGTTCCCGAAAACGCCGACATCGACCGCCTGATCACGGGCCACCTTTACGGCGGCGATACCGAAACGCGTATCGTTCAGGAAAAGGTACTCGGCCTGTGCGGCGTTCGGCTGCTGCATGCTCTCGGGATCACGCCTACCGTCTTTCACTTGAACGAAGGCCACGCGGCTTTTTCGACCCTGCAGCTCGTCCGCGAATACATCGACGAAAATCCGGAAGCGACATTTGCCGACGCGGCCGCAAAGATACGCGAGAAATGCGTGTTCACGACGCACACGCCGGTCGCGGCCGGCAACGACGTGTTCCCGGCGAAGCTGCTCGCCGATTGCTTTAGCTCGGCTTTTGTCGAATCGCTCAAGCTTACGCAGTCCGAGTTTCTCGCTCTTGGCCGAGCCGTGCTATCGGACGACAGCGAAGGCTTTGGCATGACGCCGTTCGCGATCAGGATGTGCCGTTCGTCGAACGGCGTGAGTGCGAAGCACGGCGAGGTCTCGCGTGAATTGTGGCTGAAGATGTTCCCGAAACTCGACGATGCTGCCGCTGTTCCGATCACTTCGGTGACGAATGGCGTGCACGCGCCGACGTGGGTCGCACCGGCGTTCCAGCGGCTCTACTGCGAGAAGTTTGGCGACAATTGGGCGGAGATGGTCCGGCACGAAACGGCCTGGACGTCTGCCGTGAATTCTCTTTCGAACGAAGACATCTGGAATACTCACCGCCGGCTTAAGAGCCTGCTGATCGCATTCATCCGCGAAAAAACGAAAGCTAAAGAGACCGGCGACACAGACACTATTAACGAGCATTTCGACACCCAAAAACTGTTTTCTCCTGATGTGCTGACGATCGGTTTTGCTCGGCGGGTCGCGGCGTACAAGCGATGGGATCTTATATTTTCCGATCTCGAAAGGCTTTTGAAGCTCGTTGACGACGCGGATCGGCCGGTTCAGTTCGTATTTGCGGGCAAGGCGCACCCGCAGGATCGGACCGCCAAAGGCATTCTGCAGGAACTAATGAGCATCAACCACGATTCAAACTGGCAGAAGCGGGCAGTTTTTCTCCAGGATTACGATCAGGAGATAGCGAGGTATCTCGTCCACGGCGTCGATGTCTGGATGAACGTGCCGCGACGGCCGATGGAGGCGAGCGGCACCAGCGGAATGAAGGCCGCGATGAACGGTGCGTTGAATTTCTCGATCCTCGACGGCTGGTGGATCGAGGGCTACAACGGCCGCAACGGGTTCGGCATCGGCGATCTTAACGAGGACCTGACCGAGGACGAAATGGACGCCGCCGACGGCGAAGCGATGTATTCGACGCTCGAAAACGAACTCGTACCGCAGTATTATCAACGCGATGAACACGGAATTCCGCGCGAATGGGTCGCGAGGATGCGTGATTCGATCGCCACGCTGACGCCACAATTCTCAAGCGACCGCATGGTGCTCGATTATTTGACGAAGATATACAAGAACACGTAAAGCCATGCAGGACATCGAGATACGTTCGGGCGTCGTCCGTCCGGTCGAATGCGTCAAGGAGGCGTGGGAGCTCATTAAGAGTGACTATTGGCTTCTTTTTGCGATCTGGCTCGTCGGCGGGCTGATCACGAGCGTTTCGTTCATGATCGCCGGCGGAGCGATGATGTGCGGCACATTTTACGCGTATCTCAAGAAGATCGACGGCCACCCAGTGACCTTTGACGACCTATGGAAGGGGATGAAGCATTTTGGCCCCGGCCTGGTCGTTGTCGCCTTTATCGCGGTGCCGCTGATCGTGGTGTACGCACTGATCTACATTCCGTTCATCATGGCCGGCATCATGGGTCCGCGGCTGAGCGAGACGGAGCTGTTGCAGCTTATCGCCGGAGCACTCGTCGTCGACTTCATTTTCATCGTGATAATGGTCTGCATCCACACGCTGATCATATTTGCGTTTCCATTGATGGTGGACAAGGGGCTCGGTCCGATCAAGGCGATGACGACGAGTGCTCGTGCCGTTTTCAAGAATCTCGGCGGTATCGGCGGAATGATCGCGGTCAACTTTGTACTGTGCCTGCTTGGTTATATCGCTCTTTGCGTCGGCATCTATTTTGTGATCCCAATCATCGTAGCCTCGACCGTGGTAGCATACCGAAAGATCTTTCCCGGCCGGTTGCCGTCCGACATCTCAACACCGCCTCCGCCGGGCGCCTATGGCGGCTTCAACAGTTAACGATGCCAGCTATTTTTCACGAAATTACGTCTGCCGAAGGGCTTGACGAAGTGCTGCTCCGCTCGCACGAGCGGCCGGTCGCTGTCGTCAAACACAGCAATACCTGCGGCATAAGCGCGAACATTTTGTATGATCTTCGCGAGATCGAACACGATATTCACGTGATAGTCGTGCAGCAGCACCGCGATATCTCGAACGAGATCGCCGCTCGGCTCGGCTACAGGCATCAGTCGCCTCAGGCGTTCGTGATTCGCGACGGCAAGGTCAGCTATCACGCCACACATTACGGTATCGACCCCGCGGCCATCGACCGCGAACTCAATTCATGATCGAACCCACACAAATAGTCGAAGAATCGGACAGCGAGATCTCGATCACGTGGTCGGACGGCAGTTCGACGACCTACACCGCCCCGCAGCTTCGCCGCGAGTGCCCGTGCGCATCCTGCATCAACGAGTGGACCGGCGAAAAGATCCTCGACGACGCCAAAGTCGCCGACGACCTCAAATTCGGCCACATCTCGATCGTCGGCCGATATGCGCTGAATTTTCACTTCTCCGACGGCCACGACACGGGGATATTTAGCTTTAAGTATTTGAAGGAACTGTGAGACTGTCGGCCGACCATTGGGCACGACAGAGATACTTAACGCAAAGCCGCCAAGAACGCAAAGAAACCCGAAGATACCGTTCCGGTGATCTGGTTATGTGCTTGATCGACAGCATGCCGGTAGAACCCTGATTTCTTCTTTGCGTCTTCTTTGCGAACTTTGCGTCTTCGCGTTAAACCTAAGTTTTAGCCTTCGTCCCCTCTCCGTGCACGAAATTCCTCACATAAGGACAATGGCTTCTGATAAACTGTGTTTAGCGTTACGTTTGCGATCATTTATGCACGAGCGAGATATTTTCGACGAGAAGCAGGAGACCAAGACGGCGAACTATTCGTGTCCGATGTGTCGCGAGCGGAACGATTACGAGGTTCGTTGGGTGCGCCGCACGAAGAAAAAGAATGCTCCCAAGCACCTCAACGACCACGACCGGGCCCGTTTTCAGAAGTCCCGCGACTATATGGTCCGCGTGGACGACGTGCTGATGTGCAAGAACATGCGCTGCCGCAAGCGTTTTGACATTCCGTCCGCGCAGTCGATTGTCTTCATCTAGACAGAACGCCGATTGAGGCCTCGATACACTAATACTGCACAAGGAGGCAGTATGAACGAGGCTAAAAAAGAACTGGAATTTTACGAGAAAGAAGACCTTCCCGATCAGCAGATCGATAACGTTCGCAAGAATGAGATCGACGACAAACCCGTCAACGCCAACGAGCTAAAAGAAGAGATCCGCGAGGGTTATCCGGCCTCTCCGGCCGATTCCGGCGGCGATATCGATGCCGAATGGCAAGAGGTCGAGACGACGGGTTCGGAGAACGTTTTCGGCCACAATCCGACGCCGGACCAGTCCGACGTCGAAGCGAACGCTCATGCAATGGGCATCGACTTTCAGGACAATGAACCGCTAAAACCGCTTGAAAAGCTGGAAAAACGCGACGACGACCGATACGAACTCGACGAACGCTCGAAAACGGCTGATAACACTGTCTGATCGCTATCAACTGAAAAAAAGGGACCGGCCACGCAGAAAACGGCCGGTCCCGAACTCGTGTCTGGCTAACACGATAAGCTTACTGCAAACCAAAGAAGTCTAGATTCGTCACGGTGGAATCGATCGACCGGACGACTGGCGAGAATCGGAATCGTTTATTCGTCGCCGTGATCGTGTATTGTCCGGCCGGGACATTTGTAAAGCCGTAGACACCGAAAGAACTCGTGTTCGACGTTTCGACCAGCACGTCCTGTGCGTCAAAAAGGTTCACTCTCACGTTCCTCAATGCCTGGCCTGTCGGTGTGAAGACACGGCCGGTGATGGAGTAAGTCGCGCTTGGCTGCTGCACCTCGAACGCACCGATGTCGGCTCCGTTGCCACCGGCCGCGTTCGCGATATTTCCATCATCTACAGGCCGCGTGAGCTGTCGCTGATCAACCGTCAGCGAACCGCTCGCCGCTTTGTCGATCGCCGGACTTCCCGCGAGCAGAGCATGCGTCAGCGTCGGCCCGCCGTTATTTGCCAGCGGCCCAAGATTCGGATCTTGTCCGGTGATGTTCGTTGCAGTCGTGCCCGAGATCGTGGAACCCGAGAGAGTCTCGATCAAGTTAAAGCCCGCCGAAACGAACGTCGAACTAAGGTCTGGCCCTGAACCACTGGCAGTATTGTTCGCGATCAGACTTCCCAGCAGTGTCGTGGTACCGCTATCTAATCGGGCGATCCCGCCCCCGTTCGCAGTCGTCGAATTTCCCGCGATCGTTACGTGGGTAAGCGTTATAGTCGACCTGAACGACCTGATCCCGCCGCCGTCGCCAGCCGACGTATTGCCGCTAACCGTCGAATTCGTGATACTTGCCGTCAGGTTGAAAAATCCGATCCCGCCACCGCCGGTCGGTGACGGACCGGTGATCGAATTATTCGAGAATGTCGAGCCGCTTATAGGTATCGGATTTGCCGCCGATACGCCAAGTCCATTGGCATACAAACCGCCGCCTTCACGAACCGCCGAATTTCCTGTGAAAGTTGACGCGGTTATGCTCAAAGATTGAGAAACTTGACTGAAAATGCCGCCGCCTTGATTCCCGGCGGTGTTGTTTGAAAAGATGGAGTTCACGACTGTCAGAGCATCATTTTGATCATTGAAAACGCCACCTCCGAAGGCGGTTGTCGTGTTGCCGGTGATGACCATATTTGTCAGAGTTAATTCCCCTTGATTGAGAATCGCACCGCCTACATTGTTTGCCAGTGAGCTGACACCGTTGCCGCCCGTCAGGGTCATTCCGCTGATATTGACGACCGGAGTTTCAAGGATCGTAATAATTCTGCTTGCGCTGTTTCCGCTGACAGTCAGCAGATTTGCTCCCGGGCCTGTGATCGCGACATTTGAATTAGCGCTGTTCGTTATCAACAGCTCGCCTCCCGTCAACGTGATCGTTTGCGGCGTGCTGAAGACGGCCGGGTCAAACGTTATCGTGTCGGTTCCCGCTGCGGCATTTGAAGCAGCGATCGCTTCGCGCAGGCTGCAATCGGCCGGCGTGCAAGAGCCGTCGTTGGTATCCGCCGTTTTGTTCACGACCAGCGGCCCAGCCGGCGGCGTTGGGGTCGGTGTGGGAGACGGAACTGGTGTTGGGGTCGGCGTAGGTGTCGGTGTGGGAGTTGGCGGCGGGGTCGGCGTAGGCGATGGATTCCCGCCCGCGACGACGTTGTAAACTTCGCCGACATGCGGCGACGGATTTGAGATGCCCGTACTGATACCTGTCGAATTATCGGTCAGATTCAGGCCGACAGTGCCGGTCCCGGCTCCAAGGGTCGCGGTTATTGTCCAAGAGTTGTTAGCCGCTCCGTTCGGGGTGACAGACGTTACAGTGCCGGTTACCGTGCCGGTTCGGATCAAGGTGAAATTAGCCGTCGTGAGCCCGGTTAGCTGCGTGGCATCGGCCGGATCGCTCGTGTTCAGCGTTAGCGACCAGCGGGCCGTCGAGCTAGCCGTCCGCGGATTCGAATCGAGCCGCGTCATCGGATTGAGCGTAACGCGTCGGCGAAGGTCCCAGCCAAAATTATCAGCTGGCCCGCCGGCGACCGTCATCGTCGCTCCGGGTGGGTTGCTGCTGAAAAAATCGCCCGCATTCGTCGTACGGAAGAAAAGATCGGCGCTCGAACCGAGCTCCGGAGGGCTAAAGAATCCGCCGCCGAGACTGTTTAGCTGAGCTTCGGTCGCTGTAGCCCCCTCTTGCCTATCGAACGTCAATCCGGCCCAGATCTTGCCCGTCGAGATCGGGACCTGAAGTGCGGGCACCAGCTTTAATGTAAAAGGCTGGCAGGCTCCTCCTGGAACGGCCAGGAATGGAGCGATGTTATAGCCCGCGATGAGTGCTCCGGGGGAGCCGTTATTGTCGGCATAAAACCTGATGAGCGAACGGAAGGTTACCGAACCCGAATTCTGGGAACACGCGACCCAGGTTAGCGCCCCCAAGTTGTACGGCGGCGTACCCGCAAGCGTCAGATCATCGGCGACTAGCCGCGTCACGCCGCCGACCTGGCCGCCATTCAGAAAGATCACGCCGGAGAATGAACTCTGGTCGAAGTTGTCATAAAAGGATGCCGGATCGACAACATCGGGCCGATATCCGGCGACGCCCATTATAGGATCTTTTTCGCCCGAGACGTAAGGAAATAGCGGAAGCCCCTCGACGATCATGATCGGATCGTGGAGAGTAATACTCTCGATCGGAACGTCCATGATCCGGCCTTGCTGGGCCGAGAGACTGGCAGTCGAAGTGAATACGAATGCCGCGAGTGTGAGCAATAGAGCGATCGTTCGTGTGACGAAGCTGTTGGATAGAGTCATGATTCGCTGAGTTCTCCCTTTTTGACCCGGATCTTTGGGCCGGATTTTGGTCTTCACTAACCAATGCGAGAGAGATCGCGAAACTCAGACAAAATTTTTTTGTGGGTGACGGAACAGGAAAGAAAAAAGCCACCCGGACGCCCGGATGGCTCAAAGAAAGGAGACTATGTTTTGGAGATCAATAGATCGAGAATGAATACTCGATCTGCTTAGTTACGGTCTGGCCAATGCCGTTGACCTTGGCCGGTTCGAATGCGATACGGCGTGCGGCCGCGATCGCCTGTTCGGTCAGGCCGTTGGGCAAGCCCTTGACCGGCGAGATGCTACCGATCGCACCCGAAGCCAGGAACGTCACGCGAAGGATGACCGTGCCCTGGATGTTATTCGTGCGGGCTGCATCGGTGTAACCCGGCCGCGGTTTCGAAAGGATCTTGAGGCCAGCGGTAACTCCCGCCGGACGTGCCGGAGGCGGAGCTCCATCGTCGCCATCGCCTGCGCCGCGGCCGTTGCCGTTACCCGTTCCAAGTCCGCCGCCGCTACCCGAACCGATACCCGAACCGGCACCCGTTCCGCGGCCTGAGCCCTGGCCTGTGCCAACGCCGCTTCCCTGTCCGCCGCCAGAACCGGTACCGTTAGAAAAGCTCGCGAAACGCCCATTTGGATCGCCCCAGCGGTCATTTTCTTTCGGGAACTTGCGGTTGCCTTCGGTCGATGGCGGAGGCAGTACCAATTCAGGATTGTCTAACCTGGGAACCTTGGCATCCGGCGGACGGATCGGTTTCGGCGTCTGGTCGGCTAGGTCGCCTTTCGTCGTCTCTTCTTTCTCTTCACGGCCGCCGCCGCCACCGCCGCCGCCCTGATCCTTCTTCTGTTTGATCAGTTCCTCTTCCATCTGGGTCGGAACGTCTTCGACCAGAACAGCGTTAAAGATGTCGTCGTTGATCGAACCGACTTCGAGATCTTTGCTAAAGATGCTGACGACCATTCCGACCATCAGTGTGATGCTCATTAAACCGAGAGATGCGAGCAAAAGACCGTTTCGAGTGCGTCCGTTCTTTTCCTCGACGATGGTCACGCGGAACGAGTCGTCATCAGTACTGACATCGACCCATCCGTCACGCGATGCCGGCCGAACGGCATCTGCGTCCATCGCTCTCGTATGGACAACGGGGATCGTCGCCGCCGCTGCTGCCGTCGGAACGGTCGCCGCGACTACGGGCTCTTCTTCGACTTCTTCGATAAATTCTTCTTCCGGCTCCTCGATCGCGGCTTCGGGCTCGACAGGCGCCGCTTCAGCGACTATCTCGGGCTCGGCCGGCGGTGCGGTCTCAGCGACACGCTCGACCGGCTCGATCTCGAGAACCTGTTCGGGCTCGGCGGCAACGAATGCTGCCGGTTCTTCTGCTTTCGGGGCCGGAGCCTCGGGAATAACGGGATTCATTTCAAAGGCCATCAAGGCCTGACCGCAGTTCGGGCAAAACCCGAACTTCTCGGCGAATCCCTCGTCACATGAACTGCAAAACTTTACGACTTTTCCCATTTTCGGCTTCTCCGTATAAACGCTTCGCTCTTACAGCGAAGAAAAAACAACAATAACGTGATTATACCGCGATTATTTCAGAAGTTAAGTGATTTTTCCTGACTTTGTCCGCGGACCCCTTGATACCCAAATCACTCATCAGCATAGATGCCCCCCAAGTTTGACGCGATGCCCACTGCCACTTAATATTTTCATTTGTGAAACTTAGCGGCCTTTTTACGCCATGAGTTTGGATGCTACAACCTCACTCATCACTACAGGCAACTAACGTAGCGGGCTCCGACGCTGCCCTTTACAATGTAGTAATACGATGAAGAACAAAGAATTACTCAAAAAAATAGTTTTCATCGGCCTGATAGTGCTGATCCTGCTGTCGCTCGTCGCACCGGCGATCTTCGCCCAGTCGCGTCCAGCACCGGCTCAGGAACGTCTGCTCAACGGGCTGAGGATACTGCTGTGGCCCGACAAGACGAGCGAAAAGGTCGAGATCAGAGTGCGTGTGCACGCCGGCTCGGCTTTCGATCCACAGGGCAAAGAAGGCGTGATGCAGCTGCTCGCCGATAACATTTTCCCGAACGAAGCAGCCCGCGATTATTTTGTCGAAGATATGGGCGGTTCGCTCGATGTCGTCGCGAATTACGACTACATGGAGGTGCGTGCGACGGCCAAGGCTGATAGCTTTCTCTCGGTACTGGAGACGATCGCCAACGCTGTTGCGAACCCCGCTATCGACCGCGAACAGACCGAAACGCTAAAGAAAGCTCTCATCGCAAAGTTGACGCAGCTCGAAGCCGATCCGTACTACGTCGTGGATAACGCTGTCGCGGCACGGCTTTTTGGCACGTTTCCGTATGGGCGGCCTGAGGATGGCACGACTGAAACGATCTCCAAGATCGACTTCGCCGACCTCGTCGAGGCAAAACAGCGATTCCTGACCGCCGACAATGCGACGGTCGCGATCTCGGGAAACTTTGACCGCAGCCTCGCTTTGCAGGCGTCGCGAAGGTATTTCGGAGCGTGGCTGAAATCGGACCGCAAAGTTCCGTCGACATTCCGAGCCCCGGACGAACCGTCTGCGGCACCGATAAACGTCTCATCGACGCGGCCCGACGCAACCGGTTACAGAATGGCGATCCGCGGAGCGGCTTTCGGTGACGCCGATCATGCTGCGTCTGCTGTCTTTGCAAAGATACTTGAAACGAGACTGCGTTCGCGGGTTCCGGCCGGATCTGCGGAGAAAGTATCCGTGCGAAACGAACCGCACCGGCTTCCTGGCGTCGTTGTAATCGGATTTGACGGAGCCGTCACGGACGCGAACGAAATACTGAAGAAGGCCATGCAGGACGCCGTTACCGACGCTGAATTTCGCTCCGCCAAGAACGATCTGGTCGCCAAATGGAACGCCACCGAGACGCAGACCTTCTGGCTCGATGCGGATTCATTTGTCATCGCAAAGCCCGAGACGCTGATGAACGCCGCTGACAAGGTCACGCTCGCGGACGTTTCGGCGTTTGCGGCAAAGCTTCGTGCGCGGCCGATAGCCTACGCCGTGCTCACGGTACCGCAAAAATAGTGGCCACCGAACTCAACGCACACGAAGCAGCTCACGCCAAAGCCGTCCGCGAGATGTTCGCGGGCATCGCGGGCCGCTACGACCTGCTCAATCACCTGCTCTCGCTCAATATCGATAAGCGCTGGCGGCGTCACGTTTCGCGTGAACTCGCTCCGATCTTGGACGACCCCGACGCGATCGTGCTCGACGTCGCGTGCGGCACCGGCGATCTCGCCCTCGAGTTAGCAAAAGACGCTCAAGCAAAGGTCATCGGCACAGATTTTTGCCGGCCTATGCTCACGATCGCTCAGGAGAAGACGGCCGCTGAGTCGAAGCCGGTTCCATACATCGAGAGCGATGCGCTTTCTCTACCCATCGGCGACGACAGTGTCGATGCCGTGACGATAGCGTTTGGGCTAAGAAATCTCGCACGAGTAGGCGACGGACTCGCTGAGCTTCGTCGTGTTCTAAAACCCGGTGGAGAGCTAGTCGTGCTCGAATTCTCCGCTCCCATAGTTCCCGGCTTTGGCAAAGCGTTTAATTTCTATTTCTCGCACATTCTGCCTCGTATCGGCGGTGCGGTCAGTGGTTCGCGTGGAGCGTACGAATATCTGCCCGATTCCGTAGCAAAATTCCCTAACCAAAAGAACCTGGCCGAGATGATGCGAACGAACGGTTTCTCAGACGTTTCCTACTCAAACCTGACCGGCGGCATCGCCGCGATCCACGTCGGCCTAAAGCAAACGAATGTGTAAAAACCGGCGTTTGTCGATACCGCTCGCGGCGTTATAAAATCGGATTGCTCGCCCGCGCTTCGAATGAAATACAAGCTCTTAAACTTCATTCGCCAGCTCGCCCTGATGCTGCTGGTCATCTGGACCGTAGTGTCGCTGGTGACGCTGCTTATTGAGGTCGTTCCGGGCGACCCGGCAACGGTGATCCTCGGCGAGACCGCGACGCAAGAGCAGATCGAGAATTTCAGGCGAAAACACGGGCTCGACAAACCGGCTTTCTTTTTTTCATATTCGGGTGAAGGCGGTTTCGTCTGGAATGGAGCCGAAAACCGCTACGCCGAATACTGGCTAGGGCTGATGCAAGGCGATCTCGGACGCTCGTTCCAGTCCGATCGCCCCGTCGCAGAAATGATATTCGAGCGGTATCCCGCGACGATCAAACTAGCGATCGCAGCGATGATCATCGCGATCGGGATCGCATTGCCGCTTGGTGTTTTTGCAGGCGCGCGCAAAAACTCAGTTATAGACAACTTTGCTTCAGTCTTTGCTTTGCTCGGTATCTCGCTGCCGACATTCGTCATCGGGCCGTTCCTCGTTTACATTTTCGCGGTAAAGCTCCAATGGTTCTCGGCAACGGGCAGCTATTATCCCGAGGACATCATCTTGCCGGCGTTCACGCTCGGGGCCGCACTTTCGGCGATATTGACCCGAATGATCCGGTCCAGTGTTATCGAAGAACTCGGCGAGGACTACGTTCGCACCGCGAGAGCAAAAGGCGTGAGCGAGCGAAAGGTGCTTTACAAACACGTTCTCAAGAATGGCCTGATCCCGGTAGTTACGATCGTCGGGTTGCAGCTCGGTGTACTGCTCGCCGGAGCGATCATTACCGAAAAGATATTCAGCTGGCAGGGCCTCGGGCTGCTCCTGCTCGAAGACGGCATCGGTAAACGCGATTACCGTCTCGTCCAAGGATGCGTACTTGTGATAAGCGTGACGTTCATCGTCGCAAATTCGCTCACGGACCTGGTTTACAAACGGCTGGATCCGCGAATACGGCTCAGTTAAAAGTTAAAAACTAAAAGCTAAAAGCTGCAGCGTTTGAGATTGTTATGAGTGAGTCGGTTCTTAGAGAGAAAAGCTATGCGTTTGCGATCCGCATTGTTGAGATGAATCGATTTCTCTGTGCCGACAAGAAGGAATATGTCTTAAGCAAACAAGTTCTCCGGTCAGGAACGGCGATCGGTGCGTTGATACACGAGGCGGAATTTGGGCAGTCGACAGCGGATTTTCGCACAAAGTTTACTATCGCATTAAAGGAGGCGAACGAAACCCAATATTGGCTGCGTTTGCTGAGCGACACAAATTACATAGATGCAAAAGCATTTTCGAGCCTTTCAAATGATTGCCTGGAATTGATCCGAATGCTCGTTGCGACGATCAAAACACTCAAGAAACGGGAAGAGACCGAACGCCTATCAAAACGTGCGGCGAGTTCGCTCTGATCTCTTGTTTTAACTTTTAGTTTTTAACTCTTAACTTTTAACTACCCAGTGTCTCGTCTCGGTTACATCGGATTCTTCATTGCGGCGTTGTTTATCCTCGCCGCGATCTTTGCGCCGTTTATCGCGACGCACGATGTGACCGTGCAAGATCTTTCGATACGGTACATGTCGCCGTCGGCCGAACATTGGTTTGGAACCGACAGCCTGGGCCGCGATGTGTTTTCGCGGGTCATCTATGGAGCTCGCATCTCGCTCCAGGTGGGCATCTCAGTCGTGCTGGTTTCGGCGGTCTTTGGAACGATCATCGGCGCGATCGCGGGTTTTTATGGCGGGATCGTCGACAAATTCCTTTCGGGCTACGTCTTCAACGTATTTCTCGCGTTTCCCGGTCTGCTGCTCGCCATCGCTCTCGTCGCATTTCTCGGCCCGGGCCAGGGCAAACTGATCATGGCGTTGTGCGTGATCGGCTGGGTCGGTTACGCCCGCGTGATGCGTGGACAGGTGCTGAAAGTTCGCGAATACGATTACGTACTCGCCGCGCGAGCTCTCGGTGCCGGAAATCTGCGTATTCTGTTCACGCACATCCTTCCCAACGCCGTGCAGCCGCTGATCGTTCAATCTTCACTTGGAATGGCTGGAGCGGTGCTTTCCGAAGCTTCCCTGTCCTTTCTCGGCCTCGGAATTCCGCCTCCGGCACCAAGCTGGGGCACGATGATCGACGAGGCACGGCAGCTTTTCAGCACTTACCCGCACGTTCTTTTCTTTCCGGGCGTCGCGATCGCGCTTACCGTGCTCGCATTCAACTTCATCGGCGACGGGCTTCGCGAATACCTCGATCCCAAGCAGCGGGCCAGATAAATGAATGAAGAAATTCGCATCTTCCCGCTCGGCGACGCGGCACTGACCGTCGAGTTTGGCAATGTCGTGTCCGTCGAACTGAACGAACGCGCCGTTTCTTTATCGAGTGATCTAGAAGCAGATCCGTTCCCGGGAATGATCGAGACCATACCGGCGTACGCGTCAACGACTGTCATCTACGATCCGCGAGAAGTACGAAAGCAGTTCCCTGGGAAAGACTCGCCATTCGCGGCCGTGCGCCAGATAGTAAAATCCCGGCTCGCTGATCGCCATCAGACCGCACGCGATGAAAGCAAGCTCCATGTCATTCCGGTCAGTTTCGGCGGTGTAGACGGGCCCGATCTCGAAGAGATCGCTGCGCTCCATAAGGTTTCGCCCGATGAGGTTATCGCAATATTTGCTGAACCCGAATATCGCGTTTTTATGCTTGGATTCCTCCCGGGGTTCAGCTACATGGGCGAGGTCGACGAACGCATCGCCAGGCCGCGTCGAGCTACGCCTCGCACTCTCGTTCAAAAAGGAAGCATTGGGATCGCGGGTTCGCAGACGGGGATTTATTCACTTGCATCTCCCGGGGGCTGGCAGATCATAGGACGCTCGCTGGTGGAAACCTTTGATCCGCTCTCCGAGACTCCGAGCCTTTTTCGCCCCGGCGATCGGGTAAGATTCGAGGCCGCGGTATGACGCTTCGTATCGTAAAACCCGGAATGTTGACTACCGTTCAAGACCTCGGGCGGTTTGGTTATCAGCGTTTCGGCGTCAATCCGAACGGCGCGATGGACCGGGCCGCCGCCCGGATCGCAAATCTACTCGTTGGAAACCAAGAGAACGCGGCGGTGATCGAGACACACTTTCCGGCGTTCGAGGCCGTCTTCGAGCGTGAAACGGTCGCTGCAATCGCGGGCGCGGACTTTTCTGCGGAGATCGACGGAATTCCGATCGCTGCATGGTCGACAGTCCACGCCCGAGAAGGCAGCACGCTGCGATTTCGAGCAAAGACCCTCGGCAATCGCGCGTATTTGGCGGTGCAGGGCGGATTCGAGGCTAACATCTGGCTCGGCAGCGCGTCGACGAATCTTGTCGCCGAACTTGGCGGCTATGAAGGTAGAAAACTGGCTGCCGGCGACCGGGTTCACTCTGCATCGTCGCGTTGCGACCTGCGGGCATTGCATCGCCGCGCTTCGCCGACGTTGGTTCCGCTCTATCGGTCGTTTCCGACGGTTAGGGTTGTAGCCGGAGCAGAATTCTCGCACCTCGACGACGTGAGTCAGAAAGCGCTAATCGAGCATGACTTTGTCGTCTCGACACGCTCCGATCGAATGGGCTTTCGGCTCGATGGCCAAGCGCTTTCCCGCAACGACGAGAGCGAGATCGTTTCGTCGGCCGTGACCTGCGGGACGATCCAACTTCTGCCCGATGGCAGCACGATCCTGCTGATGGCCGACCATCAAACGACAGGCGGTTACCCGCGGCTCGCACACGTCATTACTCGCGATCTGCCGCTCGCCGCACAACTCGGACCGGGCGACAAGATCGCCTTTCATATCGTCGACATCGAACACGCCGAGGCTCTCGCCGCCGAGTTCGAGTTGGACCTGGCAAAGTTTCGTGTCGCGACGGGCTCGCGCTAGCTTGCTCACAGTTCGTTTCCGAACAATAATCGCTGAGTGCGATCCATCGACCTCAATTGCGACCTCGGCGAGGGCATGCCGAACGACGCGGCTCTGATGCCGTTAATATCGTCGGCAAATATCGCCTGCGGTGCTCACGCGGGCGACCTCGATACGATCAAACGCACCGTCGATCTCGCGATCGAGCACAACGTTGCGATCGGTGCTCACCCAGGCTACCGAGATCGCGAGAATTTTGGCCGGACAGAGATGCGGCTAACGGCGGATGAAGTTCGTTCGCTGATCCACGATCAAGTCGGCATCGTCACCGAGATCGCCGCCAAAGCCGGAGCGAAGATCCGGCATGTGAAGCCTCACGGAGCTCTGTACAACGCCGCCGCTCGCGACAATCAACTCGCCGCGACGATCGCCTCTGCGGTTCATGACGTCGACAAGGAACTTCTTCTATTTGGACTCGCCGGAAGCTGCTCGCTGACAGCAGCGGCCGAGGCCGGGGTTCGGCCTGTGAGTGAGGTTTTCGCCGACCGCACGTATCAGCGAAACGGCCGCCTGACACCGCGTTCCGATCCGAACGCCCTGATCGAAAACGACGAAGAGTCTCTGGAACAGGTGCTCGACATGGTCAGGTACGGCCGCGTTCGCACGGTCGACGGCATCGTGATCCGCATCGACGCCGAGACGATCTGCATTCATGGCGACGGCAGCGGGGCCGTCGATATCGCCGTAGGGATCCGGCGTGCCCTCGAAGAAAACGGCGTCACCATCGCAGCGCCATATGACTGAAAAAACTAAGCAGACTTCGATCGCCTCGACGATCTTCGGCGCCGCGTTTTTGATGGCGACTTCGGCCGTCGGCCCGGGGTTTCTGACGCAGACGACCGTATTTACAAAGCAGCTGCTTGCGAGCTTTGGCTTCGTAATTCTCCTCTCGGTCATCCTCGACATATTTGCCCAGCTCAACATCTGGCGCGTGCTGACCGTCGCAGGCAAACGCGGACAGGACATTGCGAACGCGACGATCCCGGGAACGGGCTATCTCCTCGCATTTCTCGTCGCTGCGGGCGGGCTCGTGTTCAACATCGGCAATATTGCGGGAACAGGACTCGGCGTTTCCGCCGCGACCGATCTGCCGCCAGCATACGGAGCGATCTTTAGCGCCGCGATCGCGATCGGGCTCTTTTTGATCAAGGAAGCGGGCCGCGCGATGGACGTTTTTGTCAAAGTGCTCGGCGGAGTAATGATCGTGCTGATCGCATACGTTGTTTTCCGTTCGCAGCCGCCGCTTGCGGAAGCGGCTTACCGCACCGTTTGGCCTGAGACGATCGACGCTCGTGCCATCGTTACGCTCGTCGGCGGAACCGTCGGCGGTTACATCACCTTCGCTGGAGCTCATCGGCTGATAGATGCCGGGATCACCGGACGCGAGAATCTGCCGCAAGTCACGCGCGGTGCGTATTCCGGCATTCTTCTGACCGCGATCATCAGGTTCTTTCTTTTCCTTGCCGCGTTCGGCGTGATCGCAATGGGAATGGCTATCGACGATAAAAATCCGCCCGCATCTGTGTTTCAAAATGCCGCGGGGACGGTCGGCTTGCGGCTGTTCGGTCTCGTAATGTGGGCCGCGGCGATCACATCGGTCGTCGGAGCGGCGTTCACATCGGTCTCGTTTCTAAAGACATTCCACAGTTCGCTCGAACGCTACAGCCGAGCTCTCGTGATCGGATTTATCGTCGTCTCGACCGCTATTTTCCTTCTCGTCGGCAATCCGGTGAGGCTGCTCGTGATGGCCGGAACCGTTAACGGATTTATCCTACCTGTCGGCCTGGCGATAATGCTGATCGCGTCGCGTGATAGACGGCTTCTCGGCGATTACAAACATCCGCTGTGGCTGCAGATCTGCGGCTGGGGCGTCGTTGCGGTCATGTCGTGGTTCAGCGTTGCGGCGATCATCGCGATGATGGGATGATTTTATTTTCAACTCTTTTTGTTGCATGCGCATCAAAATGGTGTTTCCGACTCTGCTTTAGCTTTGAAAAGAGGTTTCAGACTCTATGATCCGGTTTTTCGGTATTCTGCTGTTCGCAATGCTCCTAAGCACGTCGCTCCTCGCCCAGTCGGGCCGTCGGGTGACGCCGACGGCGACGCCGATGGCCGAGACAAAAACTGACGATCCGAGCCAGTATTCCGAGTCGAAACCACGAGCTAACCGCAACGTCAGGCCGACCGACCGTTTTCCCGGCATCAGCCTCAGTAATCCGAAAAAAGCTGCCCAACAAGCCCCGGCAAATTCTGATACTCAATCGCCCTCTGCCGAAAAAGCAGAGGATGATGGCGAGATCCTTCGAGTAGAGACGAACCTCGTCACGATCCCGGTCAGCGTTTTTGACCGCAACGGCCTGTATATTCCCGGACTGAGACGGAACGATTTCAAGATCTTCGACGACGGTGTCGAACAGGAGATCGCGTATTTCGGAACTACCGATCAACCGTTCACCGTTGCACTTGTTATCGACGTATCGCCGTCGACCGCGTATCGGATCGAAGAGATCCAGCGTGCCGCGATCGCGTTCGTAAACCAGCTCGAACCGCAGGACACGGTGATCGTTATCGAATTTGACCACGGCGTTAAGGTGCTCGCCGAAGCGACGCGTGACCGCGAAAAGATATTCAAGGCGATCCGAAAAGCCGATTTTGGCGACGGAACATCGCTTTATAACGCGGTCGACGAAGCCCTACGTAAACAGCTTGGGAAGATCTCGGGCAGGAAAGCGGTTGTGCTTTTTACTGACGGCGTAGATACGACGTCGCGAAAGAACAGTTACGACAGCACGATCAATTTCGCCGAGGAAAGCGATTCGCTCGTATTCCCTATCTATTACAACACCTATCTCGACAACCGGGCGCGTACCGCGTCGCCATTCCCGCCGATATTTGGCGGCGGCATTTACAGCGGTACGAGTGCCGAGGATTACGCGCTAGGACGCAAATATCTGGAGGAACTAGCTGAAGTCACGGGCGGCCGCGTATTTCGCCCAGAAGCCACGCCCGGCGGCCTGACCCGCGCGTTCGAAGGCATTGCCGAAGAGCTCCGCCGTCAGTACAACATCGGCTTCGTTCCGACCGACGTTGGCACGCCGGGTCAGCGAAAGATAATCAAGATACGCGTTTACCGCCCAAATTTGCTCATTCGCTCGCGTGACAGCTACATCGTGGGAGATACCCGCGATACAGCTACCTCGAACGATCCGAAGAAATAGCCTTAGCCCGCCTTTTGCAGCTTCGCCGAGACCTTCTGCGTCTGGTCGAGGACGCGCAGCAGATTCCCGCTCCAGATCTTCTCGATCTGTTTCTTAGTGTAGCCGCGACGGACGAGTTCTAGCGTAACGTTGAATGTCTCGCTGGCGTCGTCCCAACCCTCGACTCCACCGCCGCCGTCAAAATCCGAACTGATCCCGACGTGATCGATGCCGATCTTCTTAACGAGATAATCGATGTGATCGACGAAATCCTTGACGTTA
This sequence comes from Acidobacteriota bacterium, assembly GCA_041940165.1. Classification (GTDB taxonomy): domain Bacteria; phylum Acidobacteriota; class Blastocatellia; order Pyrinomonadales; family Pyrinomonadaceae; genus OLB17. The sequence continues at coordinate 6,380 of JBGTSR010000010.1, read as the reverse complement.
ACGTCGGGCGCGGAATCTTTTAGACGTTCGCGGACCGTCCGCATAACGCGCGTGCGAAACGCGGCCGCTTTTTGCTGGTATGCAGATCGCTCTTCAGTCGGTAGCTTTAGCACATCGGCTCGATCAAGCATCTTAAAGCCTTCTTTCTCAGCGAGTTCGCGGAGGATCTCGTTCTGTTTCGTGCTGCGAGCCTGACTCTTCTCACGGTTGACGTAGCCGCGAAACGCGACCGTCTGAACAACGCCGCCATTTTTCTTTATCGCTTCGAGTTGCTCGTCGTCGAGGTTGCGGCTGTGATCGCACAGTGCCCTGGCGCTTGAGTGCGACGCGATCACGGGAGCCTTGGACAACGCGATCGACTGCAGATTGGCCTGCTTCGACGGGTGCGAAACATCGACCATGATGCCCCATTTGTTCATCTCGGCAATGGCCTGTTTGCCAAGATCGCTCAGGCCATTGTGCAGCCATTTTCCGTCGGCTTCGCCGGTGTTTGAGTCGGCAAGCTGGCTATGGCCGTTATGGGCGAGCGACATGTAACGCGCGCCGCGAGCGGCAAAATCCTTGATGTGCGAGATGTCCGTGCCGATCGGATAACCATTCTCGATTCCGATCATCGCCACCTTTTTACCGGACTTCACGATACGTCGGACGTCTTTTGACGTCAGAGCCAGCTCGATCTTGTCGGGTGCGATCTTCTTCGTCAGGCGATGTATCGCGTCAAATTTGTCTATCGCATTGGCGTACGCACGGCGATAGCCCTCTTCGTTTAGTTCGCCCTGGCCCGTGTAGACGATAAGCCACGCCACATCGAGCCCACCCTTCATCATCTTCGGCAGGTTGACCTGCGTCGGAAGATCCTGTGTGTAGTTCACCGTATCGGTGAAATTGGCGGTATTTATATCGTCGTGCGTATCGAGGGTAATGACCTCGTCGTGTATCTTACGAGCCTTTGCGATCAGGGCCGCTTCGTCCGCGGCCGACTGCGCAATGATCCCAACAGGCATTCCAGCCGCGAGCACTGCCGCAGCGGCAAAAGAGAGCAGATATCTAGTAATTCTGTTTCCAATCGTCATAGTTAATTATTCTGTAGGCTTCTCGTCATCGAGTTCCGAGCATTCTTCATCATCGAACGAACCATCGCCGTCTTCGTCGTCTTTTGCGCACATCTTCCCTTTTCCGTCCCACGCGCCAAAGTTCAGCACATAGCTGTTCTTCTTGCCGATCGACATGTCAAAGTCTTCGAAGACCTGGACCTCGCCGTTGGGCAGCGTGCGCGAAACGACGACGTCGTATTTATCCTCTTCGGCATCATCGTCTTTGAAATAGATCAGGCCTTTGGCGAGGTCGAGTTTCATCGAGATGGTTTTGCCAGGCTGTAATGTGATGCCGCCGATCTCGAATTCGTAGCTCGGTTTGTCGGGCCCGTCGTCTACGGCGATGTAGAGCGTTGGCGTCTCGCCGTCGTTACTCGCGGTAAATGAGAGTTCGCGTCCATCCGGGCTGACGGTCGTGGTCAGTGTCTCGCCTTTATCGAGCGAAATGTCCTCAAACCCGACGACGAATCCCGCGCCATAGATCTGCAGATCCGACATGTACTCGGAATCGGTCCCGCCGATCTTGATCGTGTAAGGCTTTTTATTTGAGGGGTTTACAGGCAGCAGATATTCGGGAGCGTTGTCCTCTTCGCCGTTGCCGGCGATCAGGTTTTCTGAGGCTCCGGGGATCTCATTCACACTAACCTTTTTGGCCCCGTCATATCCGATCCGCCGTCCGTTGCTGTCCGCGATCAGCAGATCGACATCGCCCGTGGACGAGATGTTCAGCTCTTCCTGTCCCGCCTGCCGGGTCCGTGGGGCGAATGCAGCGTTCATAAAGAACGGGTGGCCGCCGGCGAAAGCTTCGTATCCATCTTCCGGCTCGTCCTCATCGCAAAACGGACACTCGTAGCGAGCACGCGCACGATCGGAAAGCCGTTTGAGAGCGAGCGTGTTCGAGGTCGCATTGCCAAAATAATCCCGCGAAGTTTCGGCCGGATTATTTGCCGTGTGATATCGCCAGGTCTCTTTGTTCACGTCGATGACGACGAATTTAGTCTGGCCGGGATAGTTGTTGTCGTAAACATGGATGCGGTAGATGCCTTCGTCTTCCATCTCCTCGATCGCCATTGGAACGATCGAGTGTCCGCGGGTGTACTTGCCGGCCTCCTTCATCCAGACCTCGAGCGTGTAGTACTCCTTTTTCGCGTCCATCGCCGCCTCGATCATTTCGAGTATCTCAGAGGGCTTTTTCTTGAACGTCGGGCTGCGGAAGGTGTATGTCTCCTTGAGAAATGTCAGGGTCTGGTAAAAAGAGACATAGTTGCTCGTCAGCTGATCTTTTTTAAGGTCAAAGAGATTGACCGCTCCACGCTGAAACGCTGCCGGCGTCTTCCTTCCCTTGAACGGGCGCCCGACGAGCATTCGCAGCGATGCGACCGAGAAACCGTCGCAATGGCCGCCGTTCATCTTCTCGATGGTCTCTTCGATCCAGCGATCAGCCGTTTCGTAAAGCACGCAGTCGGCCGGTGTCGAGCCTTCGATACAAACGTTCTCGGCCCCGAACATGCGGATCAGATCGTCCTCGGTCAGGTCTTCTTCAAAGTCGGGATTCTTTCCGAAGTTCCTGAATCCAAAGCCGTTTACACGCGGGTCGAACCCGATCGAGGCGATGATCTCGCCATCGCGGAACGGCATTGCAAAACCGCCTATCGAGAGAAGCAAGCAAGCGATCATGCTCGCTGCGTATAACCTTGGGGTCCTCATACTCGATATCTCCAGTTATTTGAGGTAGTTAGGGAACGCGTCGCAGTTCGATCTTTTGTACGCCTTTTGCCGTGAGCGGCTGAACACCGGCCGCTGCCGGCTTGTCATCAACGCTGAGGATCTCGTGCTCGAGCACTTCGCCCCGGAGCCGCATTGTCGAAACGAGCAGCGTCGTTCCGACCCGGAACGGCGCAACGAGAGCGTCGCCGATGATCTTTGCCGGCAGCCTGACGCCGCCGCCTTCATCGATATAGAGTTCGGTCGCGCTTGCACCGCGGCAAAGCTGGTAGTTCTTTACGCTCTTCTCGACTCCGCCCTCGGTGTAGGTCGTTTTCCACATCGTGCAGGCGTTATTCGCCACAGGAAATGCCCCGATCTCCATCATTACCTCGACGGAAGGAGCGTCCGGCTTAGCGGGCAGATCTTTAAGATCGCCGCGCCACTTTCCTTCCCATGATGCGACCATCGGTTTGGGCTCAACGGGCAGTTTCTTGACGTACTTGTCGTACCACGCCAAATAGCGCTCGTACCGATCTCGCTGGTAGCTCGGCCGCTGAATTCCGTGCAGTTCGTTCGGATAAATGATCAGCTGTGTCTCGACACCGAGGCTTCTGAGGGCCTGATACATCTGTTCGCTGCCGGAGATCGGCACGTTAAAATCACGCTCGCCGCCGAGAAAGAGCGTTGGAGTTTTGATCCGATCGGCCTTGAGGAAAGGGTACGCTAGCTTCTGGTAGATCTCCCACGCTTTTGCGTCCCAAGGCGGCCCGATCTCGTTGTCGTATTGATTGATGTAGTGGTCCGTTCCGTAATACGAGACCGTGAAGGCCGTTCCCGCTCCGCTCGTTCCTGCCTTGAACCGGTTATCGCTTGCGATCACGTAGTCGGTGAGAATGCCGCCGTAGCTCCATCCGCCGACGCCGAGTTTGTCGGGATCGGCGACGCCCATCCGAACGACGTGATCCATCCCGGCAAGAAGGTCAGCGACCTCATGATTGCCCCAGTCCGCGGCGATAGCCCGCGAAAATGCCTTTCCGCGTCCGGAACTGCCGCGATAATTGACTGCGAGGACAGCGTAGCCGTTGGCGGCGAAAAACTGCCGCTCGGCCGACCACGAATGCTGATCCTGTGCGTTGGGCCCGCCGTGGATGCGAAGCAGCAGCGGGACCTTAGTTCCCTTCTGATATCCGGCCGGATATGTCAAAAGAGCGTGAACATCCGTGCCGTCCTTACTCTTAAATTCGACACGCTCGGTCGCCGGTATGCTAAGCCCAGCGAAAAGCTCGGCATTCTGCCGCGTGATCTGCCGCAGTCGCCCGTTCTCGAGCGCGTGGACTTCGTTCGGCATCGAATCTGAGCCCGAAAGCAGGACGATCTTGCCCCCATTCCAATCCCACGAACCGGCGACGACCGGCGGCGTTAACAGCCGTTCGATCGCACCGCCTGCGATCGCCGCCCGAGTCGGGTAGACTGAACGATCATCTGTGACGAAGAAATTTATGCTCTTGCCGTCCGGACTGAATTGCAGATCGGACACACCGCGGTCGATATCTTCAGTCGCTTTTAAGCGCGTCGGAGCCGCTGAACCATCCGAGGGCACTAGCGTGAGATGCTGCATCGAGTACGCATCGAATTTGATCTCGTCAGTTTCCAGAAAAGCGAGCCAGTTACCGTCCGGACTCCAGCGCGGCGAGCCTCCGCTGGCTCGGTTCGCGGTGGGCGTTACCTGTTTCTCGGCCGAGCCGGGTTTCGAGTCGACGACATAGACCTGAGCCGAGCGGTCGCGATCCGGGTCGGGCCGCTTGTTGCTTGTGAAAGCGATCCTGCTTCCATCGGGTGACCACGAGGGAGCCGATTCGTCGGCTTTTCCCTTGGTCAGGCGATCGAGCTTTTTGCCATCGATATCGTAGAGATAGATGAAACTGCGGCGGTTGGACCGCAGGTATCCCTGTCCGTCCTGTTTGAATCGATAGCGGTCTATCACGATCGGTTTGGGCACTGCCGGAGTTGCACTCGGCGTCCCCCCAGCCGGTTCATCCGGATCGGGATCGCCGATCACCATCGCGAGACGCTTGGAATCGGGCGACCATTCATAACCCTGAAGCCGTCCTTTCACTTCCGTGAGCTGCCGAGCCTCGCCGCCCTGGCGGTCGAGGATCCAGACCTGACTGCCACGCGTCGGCCCCGGCCTAGAAGATACAAACGAGAGATATCTGCCATCCGGGCTCCAGCGCGGCGAATTTTCACTCTCGGAGGCCGTGAACGTGATCTGGCGATCGACCTTGCCGTCGTAGCTCACCATCCATATATCGCTGCTCGACCGGTCCGCCTTGACGTCGGTGGACGAAACAACATACGCGACCCATTGCCCGTCAGGCGACAACTGCGGATCAGACACGTTCTTTATCTTGAAAAGATCGTCGATACGCAAAGGACGAGCGACGGTCTGGCTTGGAAAACGAAGGGTCTCGCCCGAGTGCGCCCTTACAGGCACCGCACACACCGTAAGACACACGACCACACAACACACTATCCACGAACGGCATGACATAAGCTTCTTTCGATTTTTCTCCTGTCTTTTCGATATTGTATATGGAAATCGCAAAAACTCTTCGCCCGGATCGAGCGAAATACGGCAAAAAAAAGAAAAAAGGCTGCCCGCCCATGCGAACAGCCTGGTAAGGTCGCCCGTACCAATGCCTCACTCGAGGCCATACATATCGAGCGTGACAGAGTTCGTCGAAACCTGAACGAACTGAGGCGGAAAACGATACCGTTTAAACCTCGCGGTCAAGATATAAGGTTCGTTCGGGACGACGTTCGTAAATTCATAGAATCCGAAGGAACTCGAATTTACCGTTCGCGTCTGGCCCTGAGAATCCGTGAGGATAACTTGCACGTTTCGAAGTGCGATGCCGAACGGGCTGAACACCCTGCCAAGTACGCGTAGCCCACCGGGATCTTGCAGAACCTCGATCGATCCGTTGACAAAATTTCCTCCTAAGGGCGTGCCAAACGAGTCGGCTATGGCAAAGGGCACCGGCTGTTGGATGAAATCGACCGGATACTGTCCGGGAGCCGTCCCGGGAAGTATCGTCCAACGGATCCGAATAAGCTCCTGCGGCCCGGGAGCGATCGTGGACGATGAGGTCAACTGTACGCCAATTCGGCCGTCGCCCACTTCGCTAGAGTTCACCGTCATGGAAAGCCCGGGGCCGATCTGACTGACAACCGGATTCGAGAACCGGGTCGGATCAAAGTTCACCGAGAAATTCAGGGTTCGAACATCGCCGGGAGAACTCAATTCGATCCTCGCCGTCGTCTCGTTCACCATCGGTTGGGCGGGTTCGCCAATGATCCTGATCTCGCGGAGAACTGGGGTCGCAGTTGGTGAGGGCGTCGGTGTAGCCACAGGCGTCGGCGTCGGCGTCGGCGTCGGCGTTGGCGTCGGCGTCGGCGTTGGCGTTGGCGTCGGTGTCGGCGTTGGCGTTGGCGTTGGCGTCGGTGTCGGCGTTGGTGTCGGTGTCGGCGTCGGCGTCGGTGTCGGTGTCGGCGTTGGCGTCGGTGTCGGCGTTGGTG
>JBGTSR010000009.1:0-209687 GCA_041940165.1 Acidobacteriota bacterium | reverse complement strand
ACGCCTGGCCGATGACTATCGGGCCGGAGCCGATGATCAGGATCTTATGTATATCGTCGCGTCTTGGCATTTGCTTAAACGGGTGATTATACAAAAAAAGTGCGGCCCGCTCGAACCGCACTTCGTGTGTTTTCAGATCACCGCCCGTTTAGTTGAACGGAAAACGCGGCAGACGAGGTACCGATGGTATCTTGCTGTCGATCTTCTGCTTGACCGTGTTGATAACGATCCTGCCCGACAGTACATTGTCTAGCCTCGATGCGGCCGAAGGATCGATCTTTCTGAGCTGATCGTTTATCTTCTTGGCTTCCTTCGCGTTTCCGCTCACATGATAAGTTGCTCCGAGGTGATACAAGCCCGAAACGCTGTTCTTGTCGAGATCGACGACGCGTTTTAGAGTCGCGATCGCGTTCTTAAAATCACCAAGTCCGCGGAAACCAATGCCTAGCTGAGTGGCAGCTATCGCCCAGTCGCGACGGAACGAAAGAACCGTCTTTAGCACCGCGACGGCAAGTTCGAATTCGCCTAGGCCGTTATGCGTCGAACCGAGGTTCAACAAAGCGGCGTCGAGCCGAGGTTCGAGCTGTACAGCGACCTCGAGAGCCACTTTCGCAGCCGTGTAGCTAGCTTTCGCCTTTTCCGGTTCTTTCGCTTCGGTGTAGGCTTGTCCGGCGTTGTAGTGTGCCCAGCCTACGTTCGAGTTGTCGATCGCGGTCGGGCTCAGTTCACGAGCGGTCTGCAGACGTGCTGCGGCCTTTTCCCATTCGCCGACCTTGCCGAGGCAGTAGCCCCATTCGCTGTACAGATCGGCGGTCCTGATGCCATTCGAGGCGATCAGGTATTGGGCATTCGCTTCCGTAAATCGTTCTAGCTGTCGGTAGGCAGCGGCGAGATTCGCGTGAGCTTGATAATTGTTCTTTTCAGTCTTGATAACTTGCTCGTAGGCGGCCGCGGCAGCGACATAGTCTCCGGTATTGTACGAAGCGACGCCGATCTCGAATGCAGCGGGAGTAAATGCCGGCTCTAATTCGAGCGTCTTTCGATACGATGCGATCGCGTCGGTCGACTTACCTGTTCTATCGAGCAATTGGCCGCGGTAATACTGAGCCTCGATGAACCGCCCGTCGAGTTCGAGGGCCTTGTTGAAAGCCGCGAGAGCTTCGTCGTTGCGGTTCTGCTTGTACAAGACGACGCCGCGTAAAAATCGCGAATCGGTATTGTCGATACCTGCCGCATCCGACTTCTGAAGGGCCGCTTCTGCCTTTGCAACTTCGCCCGCGTCGGCGTATGCGATACCCAACGTCGCGTAAAGCGTTGAATATTCTGGGTTTATCTCGAGAGCTTTCTCGTAGTGAGCGACCGCTTTATCCTTGCGGCCATTGGCGTCGTGTAGTGCACCAAGCTTTGCATATGCCACGTCATTCTTTGCGTCGAGTTTGATCGCCTCTTCAAAATACGGAGCAGCCGACTCGTCGTTGTTGGCTCCTGCGGCCGCGATCCCCTTCGCGGTCAACGCCGTGCTAAGACCGTCGTTCGCTCGCGTGTTTTTTGGATTCTGGACCAATGCGTCGCGGTAATTCTTGATCGCCGGATCGAGTTGGTCGCTGTCCAGGAAGCCTTCTGCTCTTGTGGTGAGCGTGTTCGAGAGTGCCAGACGGCGGTTCGCTTCAGCACGCGCGGCTTGTTTGCGAGCAGCGATCGCGGCGGCACGACGTTTCTTTTCAGCCTGAGCGATCTGTGCCGATGTCTGAGCTGCGCTCTTGGGAGCCCGCGACTTTCCACCGCCAGCCGTACTTACGCTGCCTCCGCCCGCACGCGATTGAGGCTTTTTCCGTGATTCGCGAAAGACAAAAACACTCGCTCCGCCCGCAAACTCATCGCTGGGAACGAGGTCCTGTGCCCGGGCCTCGCGCGGCATCGGAAGCCCCGCGAAAAAGAGCGAAATTATTAGAAAAAACGAAAGGTCCTTGAACTTTGACATGGCTTTTGATGGGATGAAGCCCTCTTCGATTTTAATTGCCGAAGCGGCTATAGGCAATACTTTCTTGTCAGAACCCAATAAATATGGGCTCGGTCTCGAGTTCTATATCAAAGGTCCGGGCGACGCCCGACCGGATCATATCCCTAAGAACGATGATATCGGCAGCACTTGCACCGCCTCGATTGATAACGGCGAGGGTGTGTTTTGTCGAGATACCGACGTTGCCGAGCGCGAAGCCTTTGGGATAGCCTGCTCGCTCGATCAACCAAGCCGCGGGCACTTTTGCCCCATTCTCGGCCTCGAAATATGGCATTTGGGGGAAGGAAGCTGTGAGTTGAGCGAGTTGCTCCCGCGTGACAACAGGATTCTTGAAAAATGAGCCCGCGCTTCGGGAATTCGGATCGGCCTCATCGATGACCATCGACTTTGCTCGCCGGATAGCCCAAACGGCCTGGCGGGTCTCGATCAAATTCGGCGACCTGCCGGCAAAATGATCTGCGATGTCTTTGTAGGCGATCTTCGGCCGGCCACCGGGCCGGAGCTGGAAAGTGACGGAAAGGACGATAAACCTATCTCGCTGTGTAGAATTGAATACGCTCTTACGATATTCGAAGCCACAATCGGCATTGGACATTGTGACGAGGTCGCCGGTAACGCGATCGAAGCACCGAACTTCGATGATCGTTTCGGAAACTTCCTGACCGTATGCTCCAACGTTCTGAATGGGTGTGCCGCCGACGAGGCCCGGGATACCGCTCAGACATTCGACGCCTGCGAGATCTGCAGCGACACACCGCTCGACGAATCCGTCCCAATCCTCACCCGCTCCAACTTGCAGGATCGAGGGAGCGATCGCCTCGATTCCTTTGAGATCGATCTGGAGGACCAGTCCGACGAAGCCCGCGTCGGCAATAACGACGTTGCTCCCGCCGCCCAGGATAAAAAGCTCGAGGCCATTCTCACGTGCGTGGTCAACGGCTTGAAGTACGTGTTCCTCGGTAGTCGCCAGCGCGAAATACCGCGCACGGCCGCCGATCTTCAAAGTCGTCAGCGGCCCGAGCGGGACATTTTCTTGTATCGCGAGTTCGGAAGGCACTTCCGAAATGGTAACCGACCGAGCGGGAAACTTACATCTTGAACGCGACGCGTTTACGTTCTAGTTCGTCGGCCGTCGGACCGTCCACCGGCCTTACTCGCTCTATCAAAGCCCGAAGCCCCTTCGAATCCTTACGGCTGATAAGTGCGTTTCCTAGTGCCATGTAGTAGACCGGATTCTTGGGATCGCGTTCGATCGCCGTACGGAACCATTTCTCAGCATTAACGAAATCGTTGTTCTTGAAATAGGCGACGCCGAGCGCGTATCTGGCGAAATCGAGGTCTGGCCGCTGAGTCAGCAGCTTGTTGAGGGTCTCGATCGCCATTTTGTTGTCTCCGAGGTCGATGTAAACAGAAGCCAAGTTCTGCAGAGCGAAGCCCTCAGCGGGCGGACCGGAATTTGCTGCCTTTTCGAGCGCGGAACGCGCTTTTTCGAGGAATGGACGGGCCGCAGCGGGATTCCTCAATTCAGCCTGCCTGTGCCCGGCACGAAAATAAGCCCACCCGAGATTCACATGGTCGATCGGGTCGTCCGTGATATCGACGGCCTTTTGCAGGGCGGCTATCGCGTCAGACCAGTCACACACCATGTTCTGCATTTCCTTTATGTCGCAGGTCTTCCCGATGACGAGCCCGATCTTGCTGTTGAATTCGGCGATCTTGGTCTTGTCGTAGTCGGGTTCGCGGGTCAGGAATAGCGACGCCAGACGATAGTTCGCCTCGGCATCGAGATGATTATTCGTGATCCGATAGCTCTCAGCGAGAGCCTGAAAGAGCTCCCACTCGGTGTTCTTCAGCCGGATCGCATTCTTGTAGGCCGTAATGGCGTTCGTATGGTCACCTTGCGCGAAGTATACCTCGCCGAGGCCGTACCAAGCCTCAAAATAATCGGGCTTCAGCTCGGTCGCTTTCTTGTAATCCGCGATCGAGTCGTCGAGGCGCTTCAGTTTAACGAGAGCTTCAGCCGCGTTGAAGAAGGCTTCGGCATTTTTAGGATCGCTGGCCTTGGCCTTATTGAACGCCGCGAGTGCTTCTTCGTCTCTGTCTTGCGTCAACCTGATCAACCCAAGGAAGAACTGGCCCTGCGATGAGTTCGGATCGTTCGCGACGGCCTTCGTCAGCAGTTCGTCAGCCTTATCGAGCTGCTGGTTCTGGTAATAGAGAATCCCGAGCGGAACGTATATCTCTGTCAATTCCTGATCGCTTTCGAGAGCCTTCTCGTAGTTCGCGATCGCTTCGGCTACCTCGTTAAGTTCTGTGTACGCTTCGCCAAGACCGAAATAGGCGGCCGAATTCTTGTTATCGAACTTCAGCGCCTCGAGGAACATTGCTTTTGCAGCAGCAAACTGTCCTTTGGCGAGGTGATCGTTACCTTTTTGCGTCAGGGCCTCGGCGTAACCCGTTTTAGCCAATGCATTCGTTTCGTCGAGCGAAAGGGCGTCGCGGAAAGCTTCGAGGGCGAGATTAATATCGCCTTTCTCCAGATAAAACTCGCCGACTCCGGCGAATCGAACCGCTCCCTGGGCCGGAGGTAGTGATTTCGAGACTGGATTCCTCACAGGATCGACCGTCTGCGCCTTCGGACGGCGAGGAGCGACGCGGGCAATATACTGCCGCTTCACGCGGCGTGCGTTCTCAGCCCGCTGCTCACGCGAGACGGTCGGGCGAGCCGTCGCAACGACGCGACGTATCGCTTTGGCCTTATTGCGAAAAACGAAAACGCTCGAACCGCCCGCGAGGCTGCTGACCGGTACAAGGTCCTGACCGAGAGCAGCCAGCGGCTGAAATATCAACACGCAGAGCAAGGCTGCGGCGAGGTGGATCGTCAGAATGCCGGGGTTCACTCTCATTCGGGACTCCATTCGATCAGACTGGTATTTATACACGTTAACAGGTTTGATGCCGGATGCGGTTCCACACGTTTTCTCAAGATTCTTGCTCAACGCGGCGTCGCGTCATGTGTCAATTGGGCGCTTTTTACTATACACCGATTCGCAGATTTGCCCAGGATCGGGCATCAAAGCCACTCTAACCCGCTGAAAAACGCTTTTCGGTTGCCCTTTTACTTATCGTGATATAAATTTGTCTATTACCAACATATTAAATTTCCGGCGGTTGGGCAGGTCCTGACCCGCGGCGGCGTGTCGTCGTCGCGCAGGGACCCGACGTTCGGAGACAAATCTAGGATCAAAAGGAGAAATTGCCGAAAATGAAAGCATTCGCAACTGAGGATCTCAGGAATCTGGCTGTCATTGGACACGGCGACGCGGGTAAAACCCAGCTCGTCAGTTCCCTGCTTTATGTCGCCGGCTCGGCCCGCTGGGGCAAGGTAGATGAAGGATCGACGATCACCGATTATGAAGAGGATTCGATCGCCAGGAAGGTCTCGCTAAATAACAATTTCGCCCACCTCGAATACAAGGACAAGAAAGTAAATTTCATTGATACGCCCGGTTACGCCGCGTTCGTTTCGCACGCCCGGCCTGCACTAAGAGTCGCTGACTGTGCTCTCGTGGTCGTTGACGGAGTTCACGGTATCGAGGTGCAGACCGAGAAAACATGGCAGTACGCGAACGAATTCTTGCTCCCGCGTTTCATGGTCGTCAACAAGATCGACAAGGAACACGCCGATTTTGGCCACGCGCTTGAGACAGCTACTTCGAGCTTTGCCCGCTCGATCGTTCCGTTCACGCTGCCCATTGGTCAGGAAGCTGATTTCAAAGGGGTCGTCGATGTCGTTCACCAAAAGGCATACGAGTTTGATCCGACGAACGGAAAAGCGAAAGAGATACCCATCCCCGAGGCCGGCCGTGACGTTTTCGAACGTACACGCGAACGGCTGATCGAGATCGTTGCCGAATCAGACGATGCTCTGATGGAAAAATACTTTGACACCGGCACTCTCGAAGAGGACGATATCTATCCGAATCTCGCAAAAGCCATCGCAAGCAGTAAGCTGTGCCCGGTCTACGCCGTTTCGTCGACGACGCTGGTCGGACTTCAGATATTGCTCGATCACATTATCGAGTTCGCTCCGAATCCGGCCACCCACGAGGCCGAATACGGCTTCGCTGACAGCGACATGACCGGCGAAAGAATCAAGCGGAAGTACTCGAACGACGAACCGTTCTCGGCCTACGTATTCCGAACCATCGCCGATCCCTTCGCCGGCCGCATCAATGTGATGAAGGTCGTAAGCGGCAAGGTCGATTCGGACGCGACGGTCCTGAACACCTCGCGTGACACGGCTGAAAGACTAGGCGCACTGCATGTGATCGCCGGGAAAACGCTCGAGAAGGTCGATTCAGCCGCGACCGGAGACATCGTCGCTGTCGTGAAGCTCAAAGAAACGCAGACGGGTGACACCCTCGCCGACAAGGCCGGCCCGATCGTCTATCCAAAGGTCGAGTACCCCGAAGCCGCGATCGCATTCGCCATCGAGCCGAAATCGCGGGCCGATGAGGATAAGATCTCGGTCGCTCTTCACAAGATCCTCGAGGAAGACCCCTCGCTCCATTTTGACCGGGACGCCCAAACAAAGGAATTTATCCTATCGGGCTCCGGCCAGCTTCACATCGAGACGGTCGTAAGAAAACTCGCCGACCGCTATCACGTCGAGGTCGCTCTGCACCCGCCGAAAGTTCCGTACAAGGAAACGATCACGGCGTCAGCCGAGGTCCAGGGTCGTCACAAGAAGCAGTCTGGCGGCCGTGGACAGTTCGGTGATTGTAAGTGTATTTTCGAGCCGCTCGAACGCGGCGGCGGATTTGAATGGGTCGACAAGATCTTTGGCGGTGCCGTACCGCAGAATTTCCGCCCCGCGATCGAGAAAGGCATCGTCGAGGCGGCGTCCAACGGCGCGGTCGCGGGATATCCGCTCGTTGACTTTAAAGTAACGCTCATCGACGGAAGTTATCATACAGTCGACAGTGACGAACATTCGTTTCGTGCGGCCGGACGCAAGGCTTTTCGCGCAGCAATGGAAAAAGCGAAACCAACGCTGCTCGAACCGATCATGGACGTCGAGGTCTTCACGCCGCAGGAAGTCAGCGGTGATATCATGGGCGACCTCAATTCCCGCCGCGGACGCGTCGGCGGTATGGAAATGCGCGGGAAACAGCAGGTGATCAAAGCCAAAGTACCTCTTAGCGAGATGCTCGATTACCAATCAAAACTGAACAGCGTGACGCAAGCACGCGGCTCGTACCATATGCAGTTCTCGCATTACGATCCGCTGCCGGGCAACCTTGCGCAAAAGGTGATCGACGAAGCTGTCGCAGCCGGTCGCGTCAGGGCTCACGAGGATGACGAATAGCAAGGCGCCTAATCCCTTGGCTGAATCTGAAAGCTTCGCTTCGGCGAAGCTTTCTGCTATGAAATACGTTTTATTGTCAGCCCTTTTCATGGTTATTGCGGCAAGCTCTATCAGCGCTCAATCCCCAAGCATTTCGACGGAAGATCTGGGGCCACTTGCAGGCGGGATCTGGACGGGCACCCTCACTTATGTGGACTACGGAAGCGGCAAGCGAACCAGTATCAAATGTAACCTCAAGGTTTCGTCTGCCGAGGCCGGCACGTGGGTCGCCGAGTATATTTATCCGGACGAGCCCAAGGCAAACAGCACGTCACGGATCCAGGTCAGCAATGAAGGTCGTGAGTTTGCCGGCCAACGGCTTGTTGAAAAGGTTCGTGACAAGGATGGCGTGCTGCGGTTCGTCACCGAAACCGAAGATACGGACAATAATAAGAGAGCACTTTTCCGTTTTACTTACGTGCTTTCCGCGAAGCAGTTTTCGATCCGGAAGGATGTAAAGGTCGTCGGCACCGCGGAATTCTTTGAGAGAAACACTTATTCTTGGACCCGTGAGTAACTTTGCCGGCCGATTCGTCGTATAATCGGAAAAAATAAACTCAGGAGCTGATCTATGAAACGCATTAGTTACTTCACTGCCCTGCTCACCGTGTCATTTCTGCTCGGAGCCGCCGTGGTTTCCGCCCAGGTTCGGCCGCCGGTGCCGCGCGCCAGCGCAAAGGCGAGTTCGACGCAGACAGTCGGCACGACCGAGATCTCGGTTGCTTACAGCCGTCCTGCCGTCAAAGGCCGAACGGTCTGGGGCGAATGGCCAACGGCCGTCGCCGGCGAGGCCACGCTGGATAATCAGAATCAACGTCCCGCGGGAGCTCCGCTAGTTCCGAACGGCCACATATGGCGTGCCGGTGCAAACGAAGCGACACTATTTACTTTCGCCGATGATGTTTTGGTCAACGGTAGTCCGCTCCCGGCCGGCAAGTACAGTTTTCACGCCATTCCCGGTAAAGAAGAGTGGACGCTGATCTTTAACAAGGACGACGGGCAATGGGGCAGCTTCGCATACGACGCGAAGAAGGATGCACTTCGAGTCAAGGCAAAGCCGCATTGGGTCAATGACAGCAAGGAGTACCTTTACTACGGCTTCGATGAAATAGGCGATAAGTCGACGACCGCTTACCTGCGGTGGGAGAAGGTCAAGGTGCCGTTCACCATCGAGGTAAAGGATGTTGTTGGCTCGACGATGGCACGTTTGAAGCAATACGTCGCCGATGGTAAGGCCGATGAGTGGCAGCGACCGCTGAACGCCGCAAACTATGCTAAGGCTAACAAGATGCCGGACGACGCAGCGAAATGGTACGACCAGGCCGTGAAGGCGATCGATCAGCAAATTGCTGCAAAGCCTAATTTTGCAAACTATCGTCAGAAAGCCAACATATTGCTCAGCGCAAATCGTTCCGGCGATGCTCTCGTAGCTGCTGAAAAGGCCGTTGAGGTCGGTAAAGCTGAAAAAGCTGACGCAGCACAGGTCTCGGCGCTCGAGAAACGGATCGCGGACATGAAGGCCGGTAAGACGAATTAGGCCTCGTAGTATTTCGAAAAAATGGCGGTGAGCTTTTGGAGCTCGCCGCCATTTTTATCTGTCTCTGTCTCTTTGATCGGCCTATTTGCGTGTCATGTAATCAAACGCCATCGACGCGATGTCGTCGATCGCACTGCCGTCCCGGTCACGGTCGAGCATACTCGATGCCATATCCAGCATCGGATTGCCCGAAGACTGAGGCGCCGCCTGAGCCTGTTCTTGACCGAGCAATCCGCCCAGAAGTCCGCCGAGCCCGTCGGCTCCAACACCCTGCTGCTGCTTCTCCTTGCCCAAATAGCTCATTACTATCGGTGCGAGGAACATCAGGATCTGGGCTACCTGGCCCATGTTCAGTCCTGACTTTTGACTGACATCCTGGGCGACCTGTCCCTGGCTGCCGCCGAGGATATGATTGAGAATTCCGCCCGCATCGGCCTGCGGCGGCGGTGCTTCGGCCTGGCCGCCGCCAAAGATCATGCCTGCAAGACCGCCGAGGTTATCGAGAACACCGCTGTTCACATGGTCACGCTCGAGTGCGTTGTTGAGGCTCTCTGCACCGGACTGACTTGCGGCGTTATTTGCGAGTCCGCTCAATATCGCCGGCAATGCGGCCTGGATCGCCGTGTTTACCGTCGAGTTGTCGGCACCCACATTTTGGCTGATCTGTTCGAGGGCTTGCTCGCCCTGCTGCTGTCCCAGAAGGTCCTGTAATGAAAACATCTGCTTTCGTCTCCCTTGTTTGAATTAGTGGCTGTGGCGATAATGATAGCACACGCCGACGCGGCGGTTAATTGATGTTTCCTCCGCAAGTTTCCGGAAAAACAACACGCGGTAAGCTAGCTCTCATCACTCTTGCGGGTTTGGTCGTCCTGTGCCTGACCGGCTTGCTCGTTCTCTATTTCTGGCCCGCGAAACCTCTGCCGATTCTCAACAAAGTCGAAACTTTGACTGGAGCTAAGGGAGAATCTGGTGAACCGTTCGGTATTGCATTTTGTGGTGATCAGGCCTGTATTGCCGACGGCGAAGCGGGAATGGTGCGTTCCCTTGACGTTCAAGGTGCAACGGCGTCCGAGGAACGAGGCCTGGACACGCCGTCAGGTCTGGCCGTGACAAAAGACGGCCCGGTCGTTGTAGACTCCGGCCGCAACGCCATTTACAGACTTGACCCGAGCCCGACGCTGATCGCCGGTATCGAGGGCAAGCGCGGCTTTGCGGATGGTGACGCTCTCTCGGCTCAATTCAATGGACCGATCGGTATCGCCATCGATGAGAAGCAAAAGCTATACATAGCCGATACCTACAACGACCGGATCCGGGTGATCGAGAATGGCAAAGTTTCGACTCTTGCAGGCAGCACTCGAGGTTACGCTGACGGTGTCGGTTCGGATGCAAGGTTCGACACACCGACGGGTCTTGCCATGTGGGGCGATCGTCTGCTTGTCGCAGATACCGGAAACGCCCGTATCCGCGTTGTCGAACCTGACGGCCGGGTCTGGACTCTCGCAGGATCGGCCGAGCGAGGCTGGAAAGACGGGCGTCCGCTTGCTGCTTCGTTCTCTCAGCCGACGGCACTCGCTGTTTCTCCAGACGGAGCGATATACGTTGGCGATGGCAACTCTTTGCGCCGGATCGGCGGTTCGGTTATCCCGATGGTGACGACGCTGAACGATCCTACCCGCGGAGCGATCGATGGACCGCTTCGAAAAGCCAGATTTAATCGCATTTCCGGCCTCGCATTTACCGACGACGGCGATCTCCTCGTGGCGGACAGCGAAAACGGGCTCGTCCGGCGCGTTTCAGCCGCCGTTGACACGCCTCTCCAAACGACTCAGATCGGACTCCGGCGAAATACCGCCGAAGAGTTCCGAAATGCCGCTCCCGGCCGGTGGCCCTACGACCCACCGTCCATAACCCGCGACATTGCCGGAACGCTCGGCGAGGTGCGCGGGGAAGTTACGCCCGGCGATGAAAACGTCTGGTTCCACAACGGCCTCGATATCGCGGGGGCTTACGGCGAGGTCGCGAGGTTCATTCGTGAGGAAAAAGTGCTGCGTCCCGTCGCGGCTGAGAATTTCGAGACCCTGCGGGAACTCGTTCGAATGCCGACGCTCGGCTACATTCACATCAGGCTTGGACGCGATCAGTTTGGAAAACCATTTGATGATGCGAGATTTCAGTTCGATCGCGACCAGTCCGGGAAACTCGCTGGAGTACGCATACCGCGAGGAGCTCGGTTTATGCCGGGCGATGCGATCGGCACGCTGAACGCGATGAATCACGTCCATCTGATCGCCGGCCCAAGCGGTGCCGAGATGAATGCCCTCGCTGCTCTCGATCTCCCCGGCGTTGCCGATGACCGCCCGCCCGTGATCGAAAGCGTCGAGCTTTTTGACCGTGACTGGCGTCCGCTCGAAACCAAAGCCACGGAAAAACGTATTAAACTTGCGGCCGAAACTCGGATCGTCTTGCGTGCGTACGACCAGATGAATGGTAATCCAGAGCGCAGACGCCTCGGCGTTTACAAACTCGGGTATCAATTGCTCGGCGCCGGTGGCCAGCCGGTCGTAGAGCCGAGTTGGGGCATTTCGTTCGACAGAATGCCCGCAAACGAAGCCGTGAAATTCGCATATGCCGAGAACAGCCGTTCCGGGGCGACGGGCGAAACGAGATTCAAATACATCGTCACCAATTTTGTCCAAGGCGATGATTTTCGCGAAGGCTTTCTTGAAAGCTCGCAACTCCCCGTTGGCGAATACACGCTTCGCGTATTTGCGGCAGACTTTTTTGGAAACACGACTACTAAAGACATTGCGATCGAGATAACACGATGAAGATCCTGACAACTTTTCTACTTCTACTCACCCTGACGACAGCTGCGTTCCCTGTCGATGACAAAAAGGCGAAGCCGACATCGGTGATCATTACACCTCCGGCGCCAAAGATCACGACCGCTGAACGCCAGGCCGAACTCGCCCGCCGCCGAGCCGCGGTCGCCGCGAAGATGGCCGACAAGAGCGTTCTTGTAATGTTCTCGGCTGAGCCGAAGCTCTACGCCAATGACGTCGACTACGTATATCGCCAGGAGAACAATCTGTTCTACCTCACGGCTCTAAAGCAGAACGGTGCCACCTTCGTAATGACCAAGAACGGTGACAAGGTCACGGAAACGCTATTCCTGCCAAAGCGCGTCCCGCTTCGTGAGGCGTGGGAAGGAAAGATGTATTCCCGCGAACAGGCTTCGGAAATATCTGGCCTGAAACGGATCGTCGAGGCGTCGGAACTACAGGGCTATCTTGCAGCTCTGAAACAGCGGGGCGAATTCGTCTCGAAGGATCAGTCGGTCAAGATCGAAGGCGGCCTTGCGAACATTTATTTGCTGCTCCCCAACAGCGAACGCGACGCGAACGGAGCTCGCGAATTCCGCGTCGAGTCTGAATTCTCGAAAGGTCTCGAATACCGCGTAGAAAATGCTCAGCCGATATTTGCGGAGCTTCGGTTGATCAAGTCGCCGTACGAATTGAAGATCCTTCAGCACGCGGTCGACATTTCGATCGAGGCCCATTCGCGTGCGATGGCGACGGTCGGGCGGGCGAACTGGGAATACGAGGTCCACGCCGAGCTTGAGTACACATTCCGTCGCCGAAACGCTGATTTCTGGGGCTATCCGTCGATCGTTGGATGCGGGCCAAACGCAACGACGCTCCACTACATCGAGTCGCAAAGTCCGGTGAAAAAGGGCGATCTTATGCTGATCGATGCCGCTGCCGAGTACGAGCATTACACCGCCGACATCACGCGAACCTACCCTGTGAACGGCAAGTTCACCAAGGAACAGGCCGAGATATATCAGATCGTTTTCGACGCTCAGGAGGCAGTCGCAGCCGCGACCAAGCCAGGCGTGACATTTGGTCAACTCAGCCAGATCGCGAGGGATACGATCAATGAAGGACTTTTCAAACTTGGCCTTGTTACTGACAAGAATTCACGTCAGGTTTCTTATTGGTTCATCCACGGCCTCGGCCATTGGATCGGAATGAATGTGCACGACGTGGGTTCGTATCAGACCCCGCTTAAACCTGGAATGGTCTACACGAACGAGCCGGGCATCTATATCCGCGAAGACGCGCTCGACAATCTGCCCGACACGCCTGAGAACAAGGCCTTTAAGGAAAAAGTAAAGCCGATCTTTGAGAAGTATAAAAATATCGGCGTCCGCATCGAGGACGACATGCTTGTCACCGAAACTGGAGTTCACTGGATGTCGGGCAAACTGCCGCGAACGATCGCCGATATCGAGGCTTACATGGCCACCGCGCCAAAGAGTGTCCCGCTAAGCAGGCTGCGACCATCTGTCTTGGTTCCCGGGAATACCCTCGCGATGGCTCACCGCCATTGATGACAAGACTTTTCGCATCTCGTTAATGTAATCTTGTTCAGGCTCGTCGAACCTCGGTTCCGCGGGCCTGAATACTGATTTGAGCCCGAAGAATTCCCCAAAAGACCTGACATTGCCTCTCGTGATCGTCAATCCGCGCTCGGCCGGAGGTTCTACGAGCGAGCGGTGGAGTTCGATCGCGAGCGACATCAGGTCGAATTTCGGCCCGTTCGCCGTAGAGTTTACTTTGGACTCGGGCGACGGAGCGAGGATCGCCGAGGAAGCCGCTCGTGCTGGACGCCGTTTCATCATCGCCTGCGGTGGTGACGGTACGATCAATGAGGTCGCAAACGGGATCCTGCGGTCCAGGATCGATGCCGAACTGGGAATTCTTCCTTCGGGAACCGGCGGCGATCTGAGACGTTCCGTCGGTATGCCGCGATCGATCTCTGAAGCGGCTTTAGCGCTTCGCGATGGCGTAACCAAAACGATCGACGTCGGAAGAGTTACCTTTATCGATAATTCAGGTGCGGAGGCGACTCGATACTTTTTGAATATCTCATCGGTCGGACTCGCTCCTTCGGTCATATCTCGCGTAAAGCGCTCAAAGAGCCTTGACTGGCTTCCCGCCGGGAGCGTCAAGGGAAAGGCGAACTTTGCTCTCTCTACACTGCGGGAGGTGATCGATCCCGAAGCTGTTTTCGTTCGAGTGAATATCGACGGCGTTCGCGAGAAAAAGCTAGAGACGATATGCCTCTGCATCGCGAATGCACGTTTTTTTGGCGGTGGGATGATGGTCGCTCCAAACGCCAAGATGACCGATGGCCTTCTGGACGTCGTAAACATCGGTGATCTGAGCACTTTCAAGATCTTGCTGAACGCGATCTCGCTATACCGCGGCAAGCACCTCAGCCTCGACGAAGTAAAAACGACGCGCGTCCAATCAATAACTGTGGAGGCCGACGATTCGAATAAACTGATCCCGATCGAGATCGACGGCGAGTTGCTTGGCCGGCTTCCTGCTTCCTACCAAGTCGTGCCAAATTCTCTTAAAATTCGCGTTCCGAATCACGATCGACGATAGTCGGTTTGTAACATTTCTGTTACAGTTTTGTAACAGCATATTTGCTCCTTTCTTTGTGAATCTCGGATCTGCATTCCTGTTTTTTTTTGCGATCTTGTACCAGGTCGGGTCGGTCAGTGCTCAGACATCAGCGTCCGTCGAGCCGGACGACTCGGACGTACAAGCTTGGCATGACGCTAAGATCTCGAAGAAGCTCTCTTCGAAGCTCGATCTCGTGATCCCGGTCTCGGCCCGATTCGGAAACCAGAGCGGTGCCGCGACCGAGGCCCGTTTCGGTATCGGTCTGTCGCTTAAATTGCCTCATCGAATGTCGCTCGCGCCGACATATCAATTCATCAAGAGCCGAACGGCGAGTGGAAGTTATAATACCGAACATCGTTACTCGCTTTCCGCTGGTATCAGTTTTCCCGTCGGCAACGTCGGCCTCGCTCACAAAAGCACATTCGAGTTACGCGACCGCTCATCGCGAGAGAGTGTGCGCTACCGGCCGTCGATAACCGTGGACCACGCGATGCCGGAACGCTGGATTAGGGATGCGAAGTTCTTCATCACCGAAGAGGTCTTCTTCGATTCCGTGACCGACGACCTCTCGCGAAACCGGCTCTCGATCGGAATTCAAAAACAGGTCTCGCCAAAGGCGGCAGTCGACATCTTTTACCTAAGGCAGGATGATCGTCACGCTGCTTTTAAGACCATCCACGCCATCGGAACTTCTTGGAAGATCAAGCTCTGATCGACTGAACCTAAGAGCCAAGAGCACAAAGCGCCACGCTCGCACCTTGAACGAAAAGCGTGATTAGTCGAGAATAGGCGAAACTATGGCGGATTCGTTCCTCAAGATGCTTGTCGCCGCTTTCGAGAAGCGGCCTGACAAGGTCGCGATGCGCATCGTCGGCCGCGACGACGAGGTTTACACCTTTGCCGAAATGCTCCAGCAGATCCGCTCGATCGCGTATCGACTCAAGGAAGAAAAGATCGAGCCCGGCGACCGCGTCGCTCTGATCGGTGAGAATCACCCGTGCTGGGCTATTGCTTATCTCGGAATTCTGTATCGCGGTTCGGTCTGCGTGCCGCTTGACCCGCACGGCGAGATCGAAACGATCACTAACTTCCTCGAAAATTCCGAAGCCAAGGCCGCTTTTCTATCGCCTGACCAAACGGAGCGATTCTTGATGATCGAGGAAAAACTTGGACGACCGATTCCCGCGGTTGTTTGGGGCCTCGAAAACTCTACTAACGGCTTTCGAAAGTTTGACGACTGGGCATCGACCGATTTCCCAGAATCTTTCGCGAAAGAAGAGCCGGCGGCGGCGGGCGATGATACGGCCTTGCTTATCTACACGAGCGGCACGACGGGAAAACCAAAAGGCGTCCCTCTTTCCCACGGCAATATTGTCGGTGAACTCGCCGGCGTCAACGATGTGCTCAAACTCGGCGACGAAGACCGGATCCTAAGCCTCTTGCCCCTGTTCCACGCGTATTTGCAGGTCGTGAATATGTGGGTCGCGACGACATTCGGGCCACAGGTCGGTTACCTGAAAGAACTCACGCCCGCCGAGCTCAGTGAGTCGATGAAGACCTTTAAGCCGACGATCCTGACGACGGTTCCGAGACTTTGGTACCTCTTTCATAAGAAGATCTTCGATGCTGTCGGCGCAAAGCCAAAGGCGGTCCAGCTGCTGTTCAGAGCGATGCTCAAGACTAATGGCCTTCTCCGCGATTCGCTCGGGATAAACCTCGGACGGAAGTTCTTTAGCCAGGTACACGAGTCCTTTGGCGGCGAACTCGGCATTGCTATCTCGGCCGGGTCACGGTTTGATGAAGCTGTCGCGAAGGACTTTCATCGACTGGGCTTCACGATCTTGCAGGGTTACGGTCTTACCGAAACGAGCGGAGCAGCCACTGCGACGTATGTGAGCGACAACCGTGTCGGTTCTGTAGGTAAGCCGATGCGCGGGGCGGAGATCCGCATCGCGGACCGCGACGCCGAAGGTGTCGGCGAGGTACAGATCCGCGGCACTATGGTGTTCGACGGATACTACCAAAATCCAACTGCGACAGCGGAGGCATTCACCGAAGACGGTTGGTTTCGATCAGGCGACCTCGGCCACATCGACAAGGACGGCTTCCTCTACATCGTCGGGCGGGGAAAAGACGTTATCGTTCTGCCGTCGGGCAAGAATGTTCACCCTGAAGACATCGAGGTGCACTATCTCAAATCACCGATGGTAGGCGAGATCGCCGTCCTCGGTATCGCGGACGCTTCCGAAGCTCGGGCCGGGGCCGAAAAGCTCGCAGCGGTTGTAGTCCCCGATTTCGAATATCTCAAAGCCAACGGCATTTCTAATTCGAAAGAGGCCGTCAGACACCAGCTCGACAGCCTCGGCCGAGAGCTTCCTGAATATCAGCGAGTTCGAGACTATATTATCCGTGCCGAGCCGCTGCCACGAACCGCTACGAATAAGATCAAGCGTTTTCAGCTCAAAAAAGAGATCGAGACCGGTGAGATCTCGACTGAGATCAAGGAAAAGCGGACCTGGGAGTTGAGTTCCGGAGATCAGGACCTGATCGAGAGCAAGATCGGAAGTGCCGTCGTCAGTGCGATCCGCCAGAATTCGAAGAGCGACCTCATTCATCCGTCGATGAACCTCGAGATCGACCTTGGGCTCGATAGTTTGGCCCGAGCCGAGACTTTTGCGGCACTCGAACATGCATTTTCCGTCGAGTTCGATGCGGACGAGGCGGCGCAGGCATTGACCGTTTCAAACGCGATCGACCTCGTGAGAAAACACGCCGGCGACGATGCCGATGCCGTTTCGGTCGATCTGAATTGGGGCGAGATCGTGCGGCGTACGACCGACGACCTACCTGAGATCCGGTCCGTTTTGCAGGATCGACCTGCATTCTCTAAGTTCGCGTTCGTCGTTTACCGGTTGTTCTACGCAATTTTCCGCGTGTTCATGCTGCTTGAGGTGCGGGGCCTCGAAAACCTCAAAAAACTGTCTTCGCTGGACGAAAAAGGCCGGGTCGCTCAGCCTTTTCTGATCTGCCCGAATCACCAAAGCTTTCTCGATCCGTTCGTACTTTGCTCGACATATCCGTATGGCCTTTTCAAGAACATCTTCCACGTCGGAGCAAGCGAGTTCTTTGAGGGAGCGATCATGCGGAACATAGCGAAGCTACTCAACGTGGTTCCAGTGAATCCCGATACCGAATTGATGCGAGCGATGAAAGCCGGGGCGATCGGCTTGAAAAATGGCAAAGTCCTCAACATATATCCTGAAGGAGAGCGCGGATTTGACGGCGAACTTCACCGATTCAAGAAAGGTGCCGCGATCTTGGCCACCGAACTAGATCTCAAGATCGTACCGGTCGCGATCGATGGATTGTACAAGGTCTGGCCGCGGCGTTCGTGGAAGATCAGGCCTGCAAAAGTCATCATCGAGATCGGTGAACCGATCGACGCTAAAGCGATCGCCGAAAAAGCCGGAGCTGAGAATAATGATGCGGCATACGAGGCGGTGATGGACCATGTGAAGGATACAATTTCTCAGATGATCGACGAGATGCGAAAATAGCTCTAGGTAGGAGATTCTATGCCCCTAATCGTAATTATCTGTGGTGGATTGCTCTCGGCTGTTGGACTTGCCGGCTATGCATACGGCTTGATGAATAATACCGGCAGCGTTACCGCTCTGATCCCGTTCTTTTTCGGTACCGTCCTGGAGATCCTTGGTGTGGTAGCCCATGCCAAAGAAAATCTACGCAAGCATCTGATGCACGCGGCAATGCTCGTGGCACTTCTCGGCTTCGTCGCCCCGCTGGGACGTTTGATCCCGAATCTAGGTCAGTTGACTCTCTCGCCCGCTGTCCTATCGCAGATAGCGATGTCGGTGATATGTCTCGTGTGCTTCCTGCTCGGCGTAAGGTCGTTTATTGCGGCGCGGCAAGCAAGCTAGATCCCTTTCTTAGCCGTATCAAGCTGGATCTCGATCAACAGCCCACCATTGTGGTTTCGGGCTGAGATCTTTCCTTTATGGGCCTTGACCGCCCGTTCAGCGATCGCAAGTCCGAGTCCGGTGCCGCCGGTCTTTCGCTCCCTCGCCTCGCCTACTCGATAGAATGGTCGGAAAAGGTTGGGTAGTTCATCTTCCGGTACACCGCCGCCATGATCTGAAACACGAAGCACGGCGTGTCCGTTCTGGCGCCGCAGCGAAACGTCGACTGCAGTTCTTTCTGCCGTGTATCTTACGGCATTGCGCATAACGTTCTCGATAGCGCTCCTCAGCAGGTTTTCGCTGCCGACCATCGGGCAACTGTCGACGGCTGATACCTCGACAAATTTTCCCTTGGCCTTTGCTTCAAAGTCAGCGTCGGCCGCGACATCACGAACGATCTCGGCAAGATCGAGCCTGACCTGTTCGAGTTCTTCTGCTCCACTCTCGAGCTTTGCCAGCGTCAGCAATCGAGAGATCATGTCGTTCAAGCGAGACGATTCGCCCTCGATCCGCTCAAGGATCGGGAGCAGTTCGGGCGATGATTTCTGCTTCGCGATCTCAAGCGCAACGTTCATGCGCGCAAGCGGCGAACGAAGCTCGTGCGAAATGTCGCTATTCAAACGTTTCTGCGTGATCACAAGATTCTCGATCCTCTCGGCCATGACGTCGAAATCACGGGCGAGATCGCCGAGTTCGTCACGCCGGCGGCCGAGCCTCGGCGTCACGCGAGTTTCAAGATTTCCGTCAGCAAGTTTGTTTGTAGCGACTCGTAGTTTTCGGATCGGAGACGTCAAATACAACGCCAACAGGTAGCAAAGCACGACTCCGGTTAGAAGCAACCCAAACAGCCTGATCAGCGCTGTTGTCGACCCCCAAAAAAGAGACGGCGGGGCCTGACGCTCCCAGTGAAAGATGAGTGCGAACTGTCGTCCGTCCGGGAAAGTGACCGGTGATGCACCGAGTGTTCGCTCCTCGCTTGACCAATCGGTTTCGACCTGGCCGCTCGTGATAGCCTTCGAAGCGAGTTCGCGAGATGCAGCCAGTTCGACCTGGTCTCCCGCCCAGACCTTATTATCCGCCGCAACGAGGCTAACTTGCCTTGGCGGCTCAAGCTCCTTCAGACGGCGCAGGAAAATACGGAGGCCGTCCTCGCCCTCGGCCTTAACGATCTGAGTCGCTGTTCCTCCGTAAACCGTTAACTGGTTTCGCGTCGATCTTTCAAATCGACTCATCATCGGCTCGGTTTGAAATGTCCGCGTGACGAAAAGCATCACACCGATCATCAACCCGACCGCCGCCAGGAACCAGAAAAAGATCTTAATAAAGAGCTTCATACTACCGTATAGATATATCCGACGGAACGGATCGTCTTAATGCGTTCTGTGCCATCGCTACGCTCGCCGAGCTTCTTTCGCAGATTGCTGATGTGCATATCGAGGCTGCGATCGTACGGCGAAAGTTTCCGTTCAAGGACGCGCTCACTCAGATCCTCTTTCTTTACGATCCGTCCGGCCTCTTTCAGGAGCTCAAGCAGCAAACCAAATTCTACGGACGTAAGGTTCAATTCCTTATCGTCGAGAGTTGCAATGCGTGAAGCCGCTGAGATCTGAATACCATCAACATCGAGTTTTTCGATCGCCTCGCCATCGGCTTCAGATACTGTCGCCCGGCGAAGTATCGCACGCAGGCGTGCCGCAAGCTCCCGCGGGTTGAAGGGCTTTGGCAGATAGTCGTCGGCTCCGATCTCCAGGCCCACTATCCGTTCCATGTCATCGCCACGAGCGGTGAGCATGATCACCGGCAGCTTTGACTGCTCACGAAGGTTTCTTAGAACGTCAAAACCGTTCATTTTCGGGAGCATTACGTCGAGGATAGCCATGTCGTAATCACCCGATAGGGCCGCATCGAGGCCCGACGCACCGTCATTTACGCAGGAAATATCAAATCCCTCGACGGTCAGATATTCCGAGACCAACTCACATAATTCCTCGTCGTCGTCTATGATGAGGATCTTGTCCATCGCTCAACATTCTACGTCAAACACATGGTCAATTGGGCAGGTTTTACAATTCTTTACACATCCTAACAGTTGCTCTACATTCGCGTCGCCGGAGATTCGTTTTAGGTTATGGCGGCAATAACGCCGCATTATATTTTGGTAATCATCGTATAGGAGTAAACATGAAAAAGGTGATATTGGGCGGCGCCGTAGCCGTTTTTATCGTGGCAGCTTGCATCTTTGC
The DNA here is from genome assembly GCA_041940165.1 of Acidobacteriota bacterium. Lineage (GTDB taxonomy): Bacteria > Acidobacteriota > Blastocatellia > Pyrinomonadales > Pyrinomonadaceae > OLB17. The sequence goes on along the minus strand of JBGTSR010000009.1, from coordinate 189,020 downwards.
CCTCGGGCAGAGAGGCGGCGACAAAAGAGGCGGTGGCTTCGGGGGACACTTTGGTAAGGCCGGGTTGTTCCTCCGCGGGCTTGATCTGACGGACGAACAGAAAGAAAAGGTGAAGACGATCTTAGAGGCTAACCGCCAGACGTTCGAGCCGCTCAAGGAACAGGCAAAGGCCAATCGAACGCGGTTGATGGAGCTCCGTAAGAGCGGGCAGTTCGATCAGGATCAGGTCGAAGCGATCGCTACCGAACAGGGCAGTCTGACCGCGAAAATGATAGTGGAACGCGAGCGGGTTAGGGCGGAAGTATTTGCGATCCTGACCGACGAGCAGAAGGCGAAAGCCGCCGAGATGCAGACGAACTTCGAAGAAAGAGGAAAACGCCGCCACAAACGGCACGCTCCCGACGCCGAGCAGTTCTAAGCCTTTGGACGGGAAAACGAACGCCGCACCGGATAGCATTCGGTGCGGCGTTTTAGTCAAGTAAGCTTGTAGTTCTACCTCTGGAACACCTCGATCCGGTTGGCTGAAGCAAACCCAGCCGATCTGCCGTCTGCTGCGATGAGGTTCACTTGATTGAAACCGTTCTCCTTACCCGAGTTGTACAGCTTCGTCAGGATCTCGAGCTTCTTTTCCTTGGGCAGCGTATCCCAATTGGCAAGTAGGACTCCGTGGAGAGTTTGATCGGTGATAACGCCACTAGTTACATAGTCCTTGTACAGCGGATCGCTGATCGACATTTGCCTTACGTCAGTCTTTGCAGCCCGATCATCGACGAAATAGTTGGCGTACACGTAGATGCCCAACGAAACAGCAATCAGAAGGGCAGAAACGCCGACCAGCCAGCGGTTCATTCCGAGAATGCTAGCGATCATTCTCTCAACGAACGGATGTCGCTGGCGATCCTCCTTGTCGGCCTCCTTTGCGGGCGATGGTTTTGTCTTTTCGACAGGCGTTGCAACCGGCTCGTCCGCTTCGTGCGATACATCAGGTGACGGGGCAGGCGAACGGAGGATCTCGACCAGCTCCAGCGTGCGGCCGATCCCTTCAGAGACCGTATCGTCGTACAACTCCGCGTATTTGGTCTGGATCGTTTCCGCGTCAAGCTTTTTGCGTTCGGCGGCGATCAGTTTAACGTACGCATTGCCGATCCTGACGTTCGCATCGATCGCTCCGGCCAAAACGCTCGGAGCATAGAAGATCTCGCCGATGCTCTCCTTGAAGTTCCGCACACGATTAAAAAAATCCTGCTCGATCAGATGATCAAAACTCGGGGCGTTCTCGGCCTCAGCGGCGAGGTCCGCAAAACTCATTGCCGCAAGAGACAGGTCGGAATCGTCGTCGTGCGCTCCGTAGAGTGCGATACTTGACCAGTCACGATAGAGCGTCTGAATGTGTCCGAGTGTTTCCTCGCGGTTGAACAGGGCGATACGAAGCTCGTTCTCGACGGCTCTCGAGAAAAGTCTCGTGATCACAAAATCGAATTTCGATCTGACCCCTTCAGAATACGGAAGATTTCGATAAAAACGACCGAGTGCTACGAGCGCCTGTGATGAGAGCGGCGGCTTCGACCCTTCGCAATACTGGCGGAGACTGGCTACTGAGACCTCTTTGTCACGCTCGGCAAGGGCTGTACACCATGCTTCCGTTTCCGCCATCAAACGAAATTCGGCTTCGCTGTGCTCGGCGGAGTTTTCGTTCTCGCTAACCTGAAGAAAGGTGTTTAGTGCTTTTTTCGCCTCAAAGTCGTCAAACACATGCGGTTTGACCTTCATGTACTCCCGTTCAACGCCAGTTAAGACGTGCTCGACCATCTGGAGGTTCGAAACCTCTGCCACGGCACGTTTGCGGTAAAATTCCCGGCCGTTGCGCGGCTTTACATGTACCGGCTCAGGCTTCGGGTCCGGAACGACGGTATCCTCGAGGTGGGCATGATAATCATCGATCTCGACCGTTTCGGCAATATCGAATTCATCGTCACCGTTGATCTCAAATTCGGACTCGGTGTCCGTGTTCGGAACGACGGTTTCCTCGAGGTGGCTTAGATCGTCGTCGCCGAGTTGATCGTCGATCACAGACCTCTCGAGCAGGTTCTCCTGTTTTAGTTCTACGATCAGGTCTTCGAAAACATTCATGACGTTTACTTATCGGGGCAGGATAGAGCAACGGTTCCTATTCACAGTCTGCGGCACAGACGGGAAGAATTTGCCGGACGCGTCCGGTTTCGGTCAGTTCGTAAATATACAGGCCTTCGCCGGGGATCGTGCGGGTCGCGGTAATAACGTAGCCATCGCGAAGCTCTGCGTCACTTGGCGTCGGAGGCACCATCGAAACAGTGAAACGCCCGCGTGTGACGTCAGCTCCCGCCGTGGTCCCGATGCCGCCAGCCATCACCGTATTGATCTCGGCTAGTCGGCCGTAGCGGTTGTTCGTGGTGGCAAAGCTGAGCTGCGACGAGGCAACGGATTTTAGCGTGGCTTGCATTCCGCGATTTTCGCTCGCGTGCACCGCTTTCTGAAGATACGGGATCGCGATCGTTGCGATAATAGCGACGACCGTAACCACAAGGAGCAGTTCGATCAGCGAAAATCCTTCCTGACCTTTTCGATTCATCAGTAGATTCCCCCATTGCGAAAAACGTCAAGAAGTGACACTTTTTGGCACTTATTTTTGACAAGATACGGCACGAAACGGGCCTTCTCGTCGATGTCACTCGTATGTCTCATTGGTTTTTCGCGGATTTTAGGCGATTACGGCCTCATCGCCGGAGTGAAATTGCAAGCATTGTGCCATTCGGCCGCGGTGAAGCCGATACCCATCGCGCGAAAGACCTCGGAAACCGCAACCACACAACAGTGTTTCTTTTTTTCGTTTTTTTTAATAAGCTAGTCGTTTTTGTTGCATAATGATTGTTTGCAAAAAATCTTGGGGGCGAGCTTAGGGGTTGAGCACTGTAATAGAGCAAAGCATCGAGACATACGGCATCGATAATTGGGGAGCCGACTATTTTGGCGTAAATCGGAAAGGCAATCTCGTCGTGCGTGTCCCCGAAAGCGAAACGCTCGCCGCGGACGTCAAGGAGATCGTTGACGACCTGCGAAAACGAGGTGTGAATACGCCCGTCCTGCTCCGTTTCCCCCAACTCCTGACCGGCCAGATCCGAAAGCTTCAGACCGCATTCCGAAAATCGATCAAAGAGTTCGAGTACGACGGCGGCCATCTGTGCGTTTTCCCGATGAAGGTCAACTCGAATCGCGCCGTGATCGAGGAATACCTTCGCGAAGGAACGCGTTACAGCTTTGGCCTCGAAGCGGGCTCGAAAGCAGAACTCTACGCGGCGCTAGGGCTCGAACTCGCAAAAGACAGCCTGCTCGTCCTAAACGGCTTTAAGGACCGCGAGTTCATTCAGTTGGCATTCGCCGGTGCTTCCGCCGGGAAGAACGTGGTGATCGTGATCGAGAAGCTGAGCGAACTCGATCACACACTTGACCTCGCCGAAAAGACGCTCGCCGAAGACCCGCAAGCCGCGATCCCCACCATCGGGGTACGGGTCAAGCTCTATTCGAAAGGCTCGGGCAAGTGGGAGAAATCCGGCGGTGAAGCCGCCAAGTTCGGCCTTACGACGACCGAGATCCTCGAGGTCATCCGCCGTCTGCAGGAAGCCGGGCGGATCGATATGTTCAAGCTGCTGCACTTCCACATCGGCTCGCAGCTTACTGACATCAAGCGGATAAAGAACGCAATGAAGGAGGCCGCCCGCACCTATTCCAAGATCCGCCAGATGAAGATCCCGATCGAATATCTGGACGTCGGTGGCGGCATGGCCGTCGATTATGACGGTTCGCGAACGTCGTTCGAATCCTCGGCCAACTATAACGCGCGTGAGTTTGCCAACGACGTAATTTACGTCATCAAAACGGTTTGCGATGACGAGAACGTTCCGCACCCGACGATCATCCAGGAATCCGGCCGCTTTTTGTCGGCGTATCATGCGATCCTCGTGACCAACGTTCAGGACGAGATCGAAACTGTCGTCGAGCCTCACGACCCCGAGATGACGCTCACGACCGACGATCCGCAGATCGTGCATGAGCTACACGACCTTCGCGAGACCATCAACGGCAAAAACTACCGTGAGTACTATCACGACGCCCTCGAAAATCGTGACGAGCTGTTCACGATGTTCAACCTCGGGCTTATATCGCTCGAGGCCAAGGGCAAAGGCGAGGTCCTCTTCTGGGATATCTGTGAGGCAGCCGATAAATACGCCCAGCTCAAGAAGTACGTTTCCGAGGAGTTTACGGAGCTTCGGCGGCTGATGTGTGCGAAGTATCTGACCAATTTTTCGGTATTTCGCTCGATGCCGGACAACTGGGCACTCGAACAGCTTTTCCCGATCATCCCGATACATAAACTCAACAAAAAGCCGTCGGAGTATGCTACGCTTTGTGATATTACCTGTGATTCTGACGGAATCGTGGATAAATTCGTAGACCTGCACGACGTTAAGCCCGTTCTCGAACTCCACAGCCTCGTCAAGAGCGAACCCTACTATCTGGCGATGATGCTGGTCGGGGCGTATCAGGAGGTAATGGGCAATAACCACAACCTCTTCGGAATGCCTCACGAGGCGCACGTTTTTATCGGTGAGGACGGGTACATCATCAAGAAAGTTATTTACGGGGCGACGCTCGGCGAGGCCGTAGGCTCGGTGAGGTTTGACCCCGAACAACTGCACGACACGTTTCGTAAGGCGGTACTTCAACGGATCAAGGAAGGGAGCCTGTCGAATACCGACGGCAGCAAAGTTATCGAATTCTACGAGGAGCAGGTCAAGAGCTATACGTACCTGACTCCGAACGGAAAATAAGATCGGCAGGTGTAAAACCCGATCGTCGCGAGGCGCCATTGAAAGCCATCCGACATACAGGTTCCTGCGAAAAAATTAAAAATAGATAGAACAACATTATGGTGGCTCAAAAGAAATCGAAGGCCTCGAAGTTTCTGACCGTCCCGACGCGGCCGGTCCCTATCGACCGTGATCGCTCGGTCGCAGGCCTTTTGGAAAAGATGGAAGGGGCCGGATTTGGTGCAAAACAGCTTGCTGAAGCGCATCGCATCTGGCTCGATATGCTCGACGACAATTCGACGATCTACATGTGCGGATCGGGGAATCTGATCACGTCCGGAATGAGGCGTCTGATCGCGTATGTGATCAAAAACCGATTCGTCGACGTGATCGTGATGTCGGGCAGCGTTTTGTATCACGACATTCACGAGATACTCGGCCGGAATCACTATCAGGCTCACCCGAGCATGATCGACGAAGAACTCGACGCTGCGGATATCTATCGCCTCGGCGACGTGATCGCCAACCGCGAAGAGTATCAGGAAGCCGACGAATGGATCGGCAGCGTGATCAATCAGCTCGAACTGACGCGTTCGTATTCCATCCGCGAATTTCTCCACCTGCTCGGCCGCGAACTCTCTGAGATCGCTCACGAAGACGGCATTCTGACGTCTGCATTCAAGGCCCGCATCCCGGTTTTCTGTCCCGATCTTCCCGGCTCTGAGATCGCGGTGGGCGTTGCTCGTGCGAAATTCGAGAAGAAGATCCAGATCATGTTCGACACGACGCAGGACACGATGGAGCTGAACACCATCGCCCAGCGGACGCGTCATTCCGGCGTGATCGCCCTCGGTGCAACGTCGAGCCAGAATCTGGTGAACATGACCGAAATGTCGTCGTACATCACTCGTACGACGCCTCGCGGCCACAAATACGCGATCTCGATGACGACCGATACGTCGCCGCTCGAGATCCGAACGCCTTCGTACGGCGGCTGCCACACGTCGATCTTTGGCAAGCTCGCCAAAGGCGCGACGACCGCATACGTGCCCTGCGATCCTTCGATCGCCCTGCCAATGGTCATCACTGCCCTGTCGCAGACGGCCGCGAAGTTCATGAAGGGCCGCAAACGCCCGACCTTCAGCTTCTCAGGCAGAGAAATGAACGTCGAAGTTCCCTAGATCCGGTTTACTTAGATCTGAGTTAAGCGCGGGCCCGAGTTCATCCTCGGGCTCGTTTTTTTGCGTCGGTAGCCCGCACAGGTCAGTAGCCCGCACGTCAGTAAGGGCCACGTCACCGCACATCAACGTCGATGGCACCCTCACCCGCAAGCCCAACCACACACAGGGCGACAGCCCTGGGAACAGAAACAACAACACGCCCGCCCGTGTAACGGGCGACAGAACGCCAAGATCCCGCACCCGGAGGTGGGCCATAGCCTGTCGTAAACATCGAGAATGCTGCTGGACCTCACTCACGTGCGGGCGACTGACATGCAGGCTCGAAGCCTGAGCTCCGGTCGATCGATCGATGATCCTTTTGCTTTCGACTCTCCGCCTTACTGTCGAAGCTAATTTTCGGCTTCAACTACTTTTAAGGATGAGATCGAGGAGTAACATGGTTTCCACAAGGTTTACGGCCCGAGCGGTATTTTCATTGTTTGCCCTTGCGGTGCTTTTTAACGGGGTTCTGACGACGGCTGCACAGACCAAACGCCGGACTCCAGCTAAGACCGCCGGCCCGGCGGCGAGGAATGCGGCGCCGCAGTCGGGGCCTAAGGCTGGCCCGGGCAAAGGGACGAAGATCGAGACGGGCGCCGCGATGAGTTCGGCGTACCGAACGGGCGTTTTGCCCGCCGCGGCGGCTCTCCCGGCGGGCACGGTCGAGCAGCAAGCCGCCTTGCTAGCCGAGGCGGTAAGTCGTCGGGACGAGAATTCTACGGCGGCGTTATTAGCGGCGCTGAAAGCGGCCGGATACGGCGTGCGAAATGCGGAAGGCATCGTCGACTACCAGCGAACGGGCTGGCAAGGGATGACGCTTGACGCCTGGCAAGTGGCGGCGATGGCCCGCAGTTACGGCAGCGGCGTTGGTTTGGGGCTCGGCAAATTCGGCGATGGGCTCGAGTTAATTGCTCCGGAATGGAAGAAAGAGACCAACGTCGCGGACCTCGTCACCAGCATTCGAGCAGCGGCGAACAGCCAGCACGCTCCGCTCAGATTCTGGGCAGCTTTCATCATCGAACTCGGCCGGCGAGCCGACGCTCCGTATGATCTGCTCAACGAAGCCCAGGTCAAGCACGCCAGGCTCGACATCGTTCAACTCTCGCTGATAATGACGCGAATGGCCGCCGACCTGAATTTTGCGGCCAGCCGTCGGGCACAGGAGGCCCACATTGCCGAGACCGACGCTCGGCAGCCACACGGCCCCAACGCAGAACTCTTTGTGGACGCATCGTATGCGGCCGCAATGCCGATTGACGATCCGAAAGCACCTTGCTCAACGAGCGAGATCGAGAATCTGATCCTCGACCTGAACGCCACCGGAATGGGCCTCGGTTTCGGACAGTTTACAGGTTATCTCGAGAGCAAAGAGGTCATTTCGTCGAAGCCAGGTGCCCTGCTCAGCGGAGCGAATGCCCTTCTTATCGCTCTCAAACTCATCGCGACATACGCCGCACTCGACAGCGAGATAACGGTCAGCGGCGATCAGATGTTGACACGTACCAAGACCACGCAGGACGGCGAGCGAAAAACGCTTACAGCAAAGGTCAAGATCGATCTCGGCAACTGGCAGGCGATGAACTGCATTCGGCCGGCACTTAACGCCGCGGGGATCGATTTCAGCGTGCCGTCGAACGGTGTGCTAGCCGGCACCCGCGTCGATTGGAACCTGATCGAAGGTGGCGTTGCCGATTCGGCCGCAGGCAATATCTGGAACACGGTCAAGAACATTCCGGGCCTGCTAACGGATGGCACTTACGATAGCGGCGACGCGATCGTATTCCTCGACACGCAGGCCGGCATTAAAAACTCGGAGAAAAGACATTACAACTACACCGATGCCAACGGCGAATCTAAGATAGATGCGGTCGGACTGCGACAGAAACGCGATATGTCGCGTGAGAAGCTTCGCCCCGTAATGAAGCAGATGTCAGTCAATCTCGACATGCAGATCAAGACGATGCGGCTTACCGACGCGACCGGAACCGCCGGCACGGCGAACGACCTGGCAGGAAACGCCATCGCCTTTTTCACCAAGGATGTTCCCGGCTTCATATACGGCACGACCGCCGAGACGATCTATCGTTCGAACCTCGGCTCGTCTAAGATCGTCACGATCCCCGTAAAAGACTGGCAGCCGTGCGACGGCGGCTGGAGCGGAAAGATCACGCGAACGACAAAATTTCGCAAGGATAACCCGAAAGTCGTGAACGGAGCCCGCTCTTCGTCGGGTTACAAGGAATGGACGGAGGTCGTCGAGCTCAACGTGACCGGCCAGCAGAATGAACACGACGGCATTCTTGTTAACGGCTGGCTCGCCCCGGGACGGGTCAAGTACGACGAGACCATCTTCAGGCACGAGAACGATCAGAAATTTCAGTGCACCGTAAGAGAAAGCAGTCGACGTTCGACCCTCAGATCCGGCAAGCGCGACTATACAGATAAGCACGAGAACAAGGTCGACAACGAGATCGACACGACGGTGTACGTCGCCGTCTATAGCGACTATGCGTATCTGGATTTCAGCATTCCCGGTATTCAGGGTGACGCGTTCTACGATGAAAAGCAGGAAACGCCGTGTCCGGAACACGACAAATACGTTACGAAAAGCGGCAAAGAGGCGTGGCCCTACCGCCGGACGCCGCAAGGCGAGTTGGAATTTAAGGTCGAGTACGACCCCAGGAATCCCGGCGTGCTTAAGGGCTCGAAAACTTACCAAAACTCCGACGGCAGTGTTTCTACCCTTAGCTGGGATTTGGCACGCTGCCTCACATGAACCCGAATCGACGGGTTAGGATGCCGACATATTGGCAACAGCGAACCGGTCCCGGCCCGCCTTCTTTGCCTCATAAAGAGCGTTATCCGCCCGCTCAATCCAGGTCTCCACATCCTCACCAGGCGCAAGATCACTAATTCCTATGCTTGCGGACACATGCAATGAATCGGAGATGGTAAGTTCGCGAATCACTTCAAGAAGTTTATCTGCAACGAGTTTTGCTCCGTCTAACGGCGTGTCAGGCAAAAGGAGTAGGAATTCTTCGCCGCCTAGACGAAAAAACTTGTCCAAACGACGGCGACTCTCTTCTATCGCTCTCGCGACCGATCTTAGAGCCTCGTCGCCGACAGCGTGTCCATAGGTATCGTTGAAAACTTTGAAGTGATCGAGGTCTATAATTAGGAGGCTCGCTGGTGTCTTGCTTCGACGCCTTCGCTCGACAGCGTCGGAAAGCACATCGTCAAGAGTTCTGCGATTTAGCGCATTAGTTAGCGGATCGCGGATATTTTCTTCCAGCAGCCGCTGATGGAGAATATCGATGAAGGATAAAAAAATGTTCGTAAAAATGACTACCGCTGTGAGAGCGAGAAGTGAACGAAATGCTGCGCCTTGCTCCAAATATATGCCTGCAGCCACCGTGGCCGCGATAACGAGGACGCTCGCGTAGATCGTAGCCAGCCAACGAGAAAGTCCGAAGCTCAGGAACAAAACCAACGGAAACGGCCAAAAGATTCCGTACGTGCCGCGCTGAGAAATCGATATGAGCATCACTGCGACCATTGTGGCAAGGACAAGGGCCATGGTGAACGGCCGGTGGTTTTCATTTGGGAGACCAAGGAGATTGACGCTCAGCACTGCGACAAAGCTGATAATGGCACCGGAGAGAAGGAAGTAGCCCTCGACCAAATTTGCCACTGTGAGCGGGAGCAGCAAAATAATCGTAACAATGGACGAAAGATAGAGGACTCTTGTCTTGTATGCCGATAGAAGATCGATCTTTCGCGGCTCCTGTTGGGAAACTTCCATTGATGAGTACGATTCTAATACAGCTGCAATTCGCTGGGCTACTCCTGCCCCGGCGCGTATCGCGTATCTCTCGATCTTAGCACTCTCGTCGTTGCTTGAGTTGTAGTTCCGAAGAGCGGACGGTTCGATTCGACCGCGTAGCGGATTTGCCTGAGTACTCGCTTTGAACATGTGCCTTCGAGATTTCGTATACAGCCAGGTGGTGTACTACGATTGGACTATTACATTTCGGTTCGGAGAGCTTTATTCATGAGTATTCGCAAGGTTTTGGTTATTTCGGTGTTTTCGGCGGCTGCGTTGGGGAGCGCTTGCCAGACTGGGCTTTTGAACGGTACACAGCCGGCGGCTACGCAGCCCGTGGCCCCTGTGGCTCCCGTCGTGGTCGACGGGATGCGGACTTCGTATGCGGATGTGGTCGAGCGAACCTCGCCGGCGGTCGTGAGGATCGAGGCAGAGCAGAAGCAGACGCGACAGCAGCCGCGCGGCGGTTCGATGGATGACTTCTTTAGGCAGTTTCAGATACCGCGCGGCGGCGAACGTCCGCAGATCGAACGCGGTGTCGGTTCGGGCGTACTCGTTTCGGCGGACGGTTCGATCCTGACGAATCATCACGTCGTCGACGGTGCTCAGAAGATCCGCGTGCTGCTCAATGACAACAAATCGTACGACGCCAAGATCGTCGGTAGCGACCAACCGAGCGACCTTGCAGTTCTCAAGATCGAAGGAGAGAATCTGCCGTTCCTCAATCTCGGGAATTCAGACTCGGTTCGCGTCGGTGACATCGTCTTGGCGATCGGCAATCCGCTCGGTATCGGCCAGACGGTCACGGCCGGGATCATCTCGGCAAAAGGCCGTAGGACGGGACTGAGCGACGGTTCGTTCGAAGACTTTCTGCAGACGGATGCTCCGATCAACCGCGGGAATTCGGGCGGTGCACTAGTCAACCTTAACGGCGAACTGATCGGCATTAATTCACAGATCCTTTCCGGCGGCGCGGGCGGCGGCAATATCGGCATAGCGTTCTCGATACCGTCGAACATGGCCAAATCGGTCATGGACCAGTTGATCGCGACCGGCAAGGTCCGCCGCGGAATGCTCGGCATCAATATTCAGAACGTCACGGAAGACCTCGCCAAATCGCTCGGCATCGAACAGCGTAGCGGCGTGATCGTGAGCAACGTTCGTGCGGGCAGTGCGGCCGAAAAGGCCGGAATGAAGCGAAACGACCTGATCATCGCCATCAACGGCGAAAAGATCGACGACAGCAACGTGCTTAGGAATAAGGTCGCCTCCTCGCTGCCGGGCAGCGAGATCAAGGTGACCGTCGTTCGAGAGGGCAAAGAGACGGAGCTGACGGCGACGCTGGATGAGTTTAATCTCGGTTCGGAAGATGAGCCGGGTGCTACGCCGCGCGGAGAGACGCCGGCTCCTGAAAAAGAGACCGGTAAACTAGGCCTCACGCTCGAGCCGGTAACGCCGCAGATCAGCAAGCAGCTCGGACTCAATGCCAACGAAGGCGTTGTCGTCACGGACGTCGACGAAGCCGGTGCCGCCGCTGACGCAGGTATCGCCCGCGGCGATGTCATTGTCGAGATCAACCGCAAGCCTGTGAATTCGATCGAGGATGTCCGCGGAGCCCTCGAAGGCACTTCGGACAAGCCGATACTGCTGCTGGTGAACCGACGGGGACAAACGAGCTATTTGACGGTACGGCCGGAATAATTGGCCCGATTTGTATTGCCGTTGCCTTTTCGGCAATGGTTTAGGGCCACCTGCTAAGATCGCCTGCCTTCAGTCCAAAAGCTTGGGCTGAAGGCAGGCGATACCTTTTTAGGGGGCCAGGCTATCCATCGGCTAAAGCCGACGGCAAAATAAGGTTATCAAACGCTCGTTTTTGGCTTTGCTCCCTTTCCGTGTTACAACTTGCGGTATGTGGAGCAAAATATTTCTCGGCCTTTTCGCGGTATCAGTTTTTGTAGTGTCGTTTTTCAGCTTTTATGCTTGGAGTTGGCTTCAGAGCATCGGCGATCCGCGTGCCGCGTCCGCCGGTTATGAATACCACATGGGTATTGCGTGGCCGTTGCTCTGGATATCGGCCGTGCTGCTTCTGCTCCTCGGAAATGCCGTGCTCTGGACGGTCCGACGCTCGTGGGCGATGTGGGTGACGTTCGTTTTTCTGGCTCTGTTTATCGTGATCCGCTTCTTTTGGCTCGATCGCTCACACACAGCATTCCTCGACGCCAACAATCTGACCTCGCCGAGTCTCAATTTCGGGCCGGTGTTTGCCGCGGTAATGATCGTCGTGCTCGCGGCGGTCGTATTCTTCAACCAATTCCTGGTCGTGCGGCTGCACGAACGCATGTATCCTCCGACAGTTCCTGAGGAACCGCCAGCACAAGAAGAAGCTTAGATGTGAGTTATGACCCGATCAGGCGATTAAGAGCGATCGTGAGTTCGAGCCGCGTAATCGCACGGTTTGGGTTGAAGCGCGTCCCTTCGAGCGAGATGTATCCCTTCTGCAGAGCCACGGCGACGTAGCCACGCAGGCTCGACGGGATCGACGAAGCGTCCGTAACGGTAGGCGAAAGCGTTGCGGAAGCCGCCGCTTGATCGAGACCCGCGGCCTTGACGTAAGCGACGGCGGCAACGAGTTTCGATGCGTTGTAATACGGGTAGAACCTGTTTCCCGCCGTTGTGTCGTAGAACAGCTTGCCTTCCGGGTTAGATTGAACGCTCTCGACCGCATTTCGCGTCGCCGAATCACGAACATCGTAATAAAGTGGTGATGACGCCATGTACTGCGAGACAAGACCCGACCTGACGAACGCCGCGGCAAGCTCCGCGCGCGTTACCGATGAGCCAGGACGAAACTTCTTGCCCTCGGGCAGCATTATGTTTGCCAGCATCGCTCGTTCAGTCTCGGTGATCATCTCGGACGAAAGCTGTTCGAGGTCTGACAGATCTGGATATTCGACACGAGTTACCTCGACCGCTCCACGAATATTCTGCGACGTGCCGATGCCCGCCGAGTGATCGATCGTCGCCCGAAGGCTCCGCGACGGATTTCTCAGCACGACCTCTTCGCGGCGGCCGGTCAGGCCGGGAAGATTGAGATAATTTGACTGTCCGACGAGCGAATTGCCCGAGTTAAAGAGCCTTAGGCGGAAATCGTTCGCACTCAAGCCCCACATCACGCTGACGTTGGCCTGGACGACGTTTGAGGGCAATTGCAGGTCGACGCTGCTCGGAATTCCCGGAATGACGAACTGATCGAACCCCGCCGAAGTTGACGTAGTAAATCTGACCCCGCTGCGTGAAAGCGTCGAACGGAAGATGCCGATATTTCTCGACGGGAAAGCGGCCTGCAGCACGGCGGCGTGCGTGTTGAGCATGCCGGCACCGGTCTCGTGGGCAAAGTATTTCGGCAGCGGCGTCGCCGTGCGGCTCAATATATTCTTGACCTCGTCCGGACGAAGCGACGGATTCGCTTCGAGCATCAACGCGATGGCTCCGGCTACCTGCGGGGCTGAGAAAGAAGTGCCGCTCGCGGTCGTGTAGTACGGCATTTCTGCCGGTGTGAGCCGCTGCGAGTCGGCACCGACGAGGCCACCGATGCTCGTCGTGGTCGGAGCAGATCGCAGGCTCGCAACGTTGACGCCCGGAGCGACCAGCGTCGGCTGAGCATTCTCGCCGCCGAAGGTTCCCCGGGATGAGAAGCCCGCGAGCACGCCGTTCTCATTCGTTGCTCCCACGCTGACCACCCACGGGGCCATGGCGTAAGGATTCAAAGTTCCGTTGCCCGCTCCCGTGTTCCCGGCCGACACGACGACGTTGACGCCCTGTGTCGTGAGCATCTTCGTTGCGACATTCACAGGGTCATTCGAATCGTAGAGCGTGTTCGCGCTAAAGCTGCAATTGACCACCTTGACGCCGTATTGCGAACCTCGTTCGAGGATGTAGTCGAGGCCGGAGAGCACGTGCGTGAGATTCAGGTCGCCTGCACTCAGCCCGAGAAGTTTTGCTCCGGGAGCGACGCCGCTAAGCCTGCCGTTCGAGGCAGCTCCGCTGGCCGCAACAACACCCGCGACGAATGTTCCGTGGCCTGAAGCAGGGTCTGTGTTCGCAAGATTCTCGACCGAAACGGGATTCAAGAAGCCGACGGGTGCACTCTGCAGGTCCGCGAGGCGTACGTTCTGAACTACCTTGCCGGCCAGATCGACATGCTGACTGTTGATACCGGTGTCGAGCACGGCGACCGTAACGTTTCGCCCAGTCACCGGCTGCCCGGCGTTTCGATTTATCAGGTCGGTGTCGGCAGCGACTCGTTGGATCCCAGTCGTCTGGTAATAAGGATCGGCGTCGAGCGTCAGTGTACGATTACCGTAGATCGAACGGACCGTCGCAAGCCGCGAAACGGCGATGATCTGCGCCTTGGTCCCGGTCACATATACCATCGGCAATACACGAAATCGCGTTCCGCCCTGAATTCCGATCTGGCGAAGCTGTTCGAGATCGCTTTGCGTGACCGCATTGTGAAATACGACGACAGCATTGACGCTGCTGTCGTCGGCGGCATTGTTCAACGTCATCGCGAGTTCCGGATCGACGCTCTGCAGCCCTGTTGAAAGGGCGTCGGCACCGGTCAACGTGATGCCGTTTACGTTACGAAGCGCAACATCGTCGGCTCCGGTAAGCGTAATGCCGTCCGCTCCGGTCAGCGTTATGCCGTCGGCTCCGGTAAGCGTAATGCCCGCGGGATCGATGTTCTCAAAAGCGACACCGTTCGCGTTGATCCCCGTTACAGAATCGGCCCCCGTGAGCGTGATCCCGTCAGCACCGGTCAGCGTGATCCCGTCGGCTCCGGTAAGCGTTATGCCGTCAGCTCCGGTGAGCGTTATGCCGTTCTCGCTTACACGAGTGGCACCGTCAGCGCCGGTGAGGGTGATGCCATCGGCTCCGGTAAGCGTAATGCCGTCAGCTCCGGTCAGAGTAATTCCGTTTGGCTGTCTTACGATGACCGAGTCGGCTCGATACTGCGTTCCGTCCGCTCCTGTGAGTGTGATGCCATCAGCACCGGTAAGAGTGATGCCGTCGGCTCCGGTGAGGGTAATACCGTCAGCTCCAGTAAGCGTAATGCCGTTCGGCCCGGTGTAAGTCGCACCGTCGGCTCCGGTTAGCGTGATGCCATCGGCTCCGGTCAGCGTGATCCCGTCGGCTCCGGTCAGTGTAATTCCGTTGGATCTGTATGCGAGAAAGCCGTCGGCACCGGTCAGTGTGATACCTGACGTACCGACATATCTGATCCCGTCCGCACCGGTCAGCGTGATGCCGTTAGAACGCACGATATCGAGCCCGGCGAAAACCTGGCTCGACAATGTACAGATCAGAGCTATCAGACAGAACTGCTTTCTCATCGGAGTCTGAAGAATCGTAAGTAAAACGGATCTAAACGAATGTTCGCCAGATTACTTAAAAACGTAAAAAAGATTCTAATCGGGAAGCTATCTTTTAGGGGTATTTACTCCCTAATCATAGCTCCCCAAATGATCGAAAGTCTAGTGGCCGCTCACCGAACTGTTAAGCTGCAGTTGAACCGCAACACCCTTTTCCAGCCGCACGTTTCGATCGGTCGATAACAACGTCGTCGCGGAACCCGCCGACATGCCTGCCGAATTCGATAGCTGCACGCCCTTCAACGTACTTCCGATGGTTCCGATCGAGCCCGTCGCGGTATTGCCAACGGTACTCGTTATTCCGGTCGCCGTCTGCGCGGTCGTGTTTAGAAGGCCGCCAGCGGTACCGGTTACGCCGCCCAGAAGTCCTCCGCCCGAGGAAGCATTCGTTCGAGTCGTTGCAGACGAAGAGCCAAACAGGTCGGCATTCGCGGCGTCGCTCGACAGAGCAGAACTCGCTGCCACGTTTGTGATCGAAACGATCGATGCGTTGATCGGAGCCGAAAGGTCTTTGCCCTCGATCCGCTCAAAGATCAGCCCAAGCCTCGATTCTCCGTTCTGCTTCGACCGCTGAACCACCTCTGTGACGCGACCGAACAGCTTAGTGCCTTTCGGCACGACGGTCTTGCCTTCCTGTTTAATAGACTTCGTCGTTTTCAGAACGACCTCGTCGCCAACACGCGCCTTTTTGACGTCGACGGTGCTTTGCAGTTGCCCCTCAAGCCGGGTCCCGGAGTCGATCGTCGTATTCCCACGATCCTTTTCCTGGCCCCACGCAATTCCCGCGAGTAATACCACTGCGCCGATGTAAAACAAAGTTCTCTTCATAAATACCCCTTTTCTTGATTTCTCCAGCATCGGTCTCGGGAAGAGTAGGATCGAAATGTGTCGATCATTGACAATTATCTTATTAGCGGGCGCTTGAGAAAAACTTGAGAATTGGGGCGGCTCAGCTCGGAAAAGCAGTTAACCGGCTAATTTTTCAAGTTTTTCTCAAGTCTGGTCTTTTAGTCTCGTTTGCGTATGACAATGGCGTACTTCTTCCGCGACAGCACCAATCCTATAGCGTCCTACGAACTCGATGATCCGGGGCGGGATGATCTCTTTCATACGAACGGCCTTGAGTCCGACGATTTCCATATTTTGAGGGAAAAGCTACGAGTTCCTGTCGTTGAAGGGACTATCACCAGGCCGCGGCTGGCCCGGGCTTTGGAGCGGTCCAGGCGACAGTTCCCCGCTACCTTGATCACCGGCCGCGCAGGAACGGGCAAAACCGCGATCGCCGCGGCTTTCGCGCAAGACTCCGGAAAAACGTGTTGGTACACGGTCGATGCCGCAGATACCGATTGGCCTGTGTTCTCCAGGTATCTCGCTGAGAGCCTGACTGGATCCAAAAGCTGTGATGAGAGGCCGGATCAAGGCTCTCAGCTTGAAAAGTGCTCACAGGGAGATATCGCGTACTTCCTGCTCAGGCACCTTGTTCGAGATGAATCGAAGACGAAAGATACGGCCAGCCTGATCGTTCTCGACGATATTCATCATATTTTTGATACCGACTGGTTCGAGGACTTCTTCTATTTGCTGATCTGCTCACTGCCTGCGGATTCGCATTTGCTTTTGCTGTGCAGAAGCAAGCCGCCGGCACCGCTGTGGCGAATGCGTTCGAAACAGATGCTGAATGTTCTCGACGAGAAAGAACTCGCATTTGACGCAGAAGAAACACAGGTCCTGTCGACATCACTAGGGATACCGATCTCGAAAGCGGAAATGGCACGAGAAAAGAGCTTTGGCCGCATATCGAAAATGCTCCAGTTTGCTGGCTAACACGCTCGCGTTCGATGCGGGCCCATCGTTCGCAAAGTTCGTTGACGCAATCAGTTATGGCATAATCAGGCTAAGCTTTCGCTTAGTTGATTAGCCAAAATGCAGAATTCAAATATGTTTCTGCGTACAAAGTTGCTCCCGCCGAGACCGGTCCTCGATCTCCTTCCAAGACCGCGCCTGAACGATAAACTCTCAAAATATACTTCATCACCTGTCACTCTCGTCGCCGCCGATGCCGGATACGGCAAAACGACCCTTATAGCCGATTTTCTGCGCGATCAGCCTAAGCCGTTCATCTGGTACCAACTCGACCATACGGACGCCGACCCGATCGTATTCCTCAACTACGTCGGGCAAGGGATCAGAAATGTGAAGCCGGAGTTTGGCGAGGCTCTGTTTTCGTATCTCGAGGCCGCGAACGAAGAGATGCTCCGCTTTCCCGAACGGGCCGCCGACCTGTTGATCAACGAGATCCTGCAGTCGATCGACCAGCCCGTCATACTCGTGCTAGACGACTATCATCACATTGGCCGCGACACGATCGTTCACAAAATAGTCGACCGGATCCTGCAATATTCGTCGGAGCTTTTGCACCTGATGATCACCACGCGAGATCTGCCGCCGCTCGCTATCATGCGGAGGCGAACGCAGGCCGCGGCCCTCGTCATTACCCGGGACGACCTGCTTTTTACAGACGCCGAGGTTCGAGAACTCTTCCAGAAGACGCTCGGCGTCGAGCTAAAGACCGATGAGATCGCGGAATATCGCGATCGCACGCACGGATGGATCACCGCTCTTCAGCTCGTTCGGCAAGTCGCGGAAAAGGAGTTGGGTGCTGACGCCGCATCGAGGTTTGCGTTGATGGAGATGCTTAGGCGGTCGGAAAAGGATATTTTCGACTATTTTGCCGAAGAGGTCTTCTCACGCGAGGATGATGAGACGCGGGACCTGCTGCTTTACCTCTCGCTACTGGAATCGATGCCGCTTGAGCAGTGCAGCATGCTTTTTCCAACGATGCGCTGTTCCGCTGTACTGCCGGAGCTCGCTCAAAAGAATGTTTTCCTCGGCGTTGCAAGCGACGGCGGCGAAGAGGAATATCGTTTTCACCCTCTTTTCAGGGATTTTCTCCAGCGTCGGCTGCGTTCCGAGATCGGGCAGGCCGGCGTACAGACCGAGCGAAATAGGATCGGCGAACTCTTCTTCAAGAATAAGCAATGGGAACACGCACTGCCGTTCTTTCTGGACGCGGAGAATTTCGATCGGGCGGCGGAAGTGCTCGCCGACCACGGAAGCGACTGGATCGCAACGGGCGCGATCGTTTCGCTCGCCTCGTTCGCCGACAAGATCCCTGACGAATTCCTTGAGCGACATCCGCGCTCACTACTCCACACGGCCGAATGCGCGCGGCTGCAAGGTGAAACGACTAAGTCATCGACGCTGCTCAACCGTGCCATAAAGCTCTTTCATGAACAGCGAGATGCGGCCGGCGAGGGCGAAGCGGTGCATTCGCTGGCAAGCCTCGCCCGCCGACGAGGCCGCCAACGTGAAGCTCTCGAACTGCTGGAAAAAGCTGAAAAGCTGGTTTCCAAGGACTCCGAGACATATCTCAAGTGCCTGAATACCCGCGGGCTTTGCCTTATCTCAGACGGTAAATGGAACGAAGCCGAACAGCAGTTTCGAACGGCGCTGGAACTCGCCGAGGCGCAGTCGAACGAACACTACGTGCGCCTTGTCGCCCACAACCTCGCTCTTGCACCAGGCTTGAGAGGCGATTTTGGCGAGGCATTGAAATGGTTCAATCGTATTTTTCTCGAAAGAAAGGCCGGACGTCCGCTGCCTCAAGAAGCGATAGGCCATCTAAACATCGCACGCCTTCACCTCTATCGCGGCGAATTCGAAGAGGCCGAGCGGCGGCTTGCAAGGTCGCTCGAGCTTGGCCAGATGTTCAACCTGAAGGCGTTGATGCCTGAGATATTCGAGACCTATGCGAATTTTTATCGCGAGAAAAAAGACGTTGCACACGCGTCCGAATATTACGAGCGGGCCGCGATGGCTTATAACGATGCGGGCGTCGATATCGCGACGCGCGAATTGAACGAGGAGCGCTCCCACTTCTATATGCAGCAGGGCGACACGGTCAAAGCCCGGGCGCTTCTTCAAGCGACGATAGAATCGAGAGAAAAGCTCGATAAGGAACTTGTCGTCAACACGGCAAGACTCGGCCTTTGCAGGGTCGACCTTTTAGAAAATAAGACCGATGGCCTGACCGAAAGGATCGGATCACTGCTGGAGTTTTTCCACACACATAACCATTATTACGACGAAGCACTCGCCGCGATGCTGCTCGCCGAGACGCTTTTCGCTCTAGATCAGAAGAAAGAAATGGTCGCTCGCGTCCAGCGAGTGCTCGACCTCTCGGCCCGATTCGATTACGACCACTGGCTGAAGACGGCAATTCGAAACAATCCGGGTATTTTCGCCTACGAAGATGTATTCGAAAGGCTGCCGCCAGACCTTAGGCAGATCGTCGAGATCGAAGAGCAAGCAGTAGCACCCGCGGCAAGAGTGCCCGATCCGGCAGTAGCCGCGACACCGCTAACCGATCTCACGCTCAAGATCCTCGGGCCGGTTGAGATCTACCGCGATCCATCCAAGCCCTTCGCTCCGGATGCCTGGACGACAAAGCGGGCGAGAGATATCTTCTGCTACGTCGCCACGAGCAAGCATCGGCGTGTCGCGAAAGACGTACTGATCGAAGCGTTCTGGGGTGATGAGGACCTAGCGACTATCGAAAAGAACTTTCACCCGACGATCTCGCACATCCGAAAGGCTCTGAACAGCCGTCAGCAGTTGAAGCAGAACTTTATCGTCTTTCGCGACGGCGCGTATCAGTTGAATCCCGAACTCAGCTATCTCATCGATACCGAGGAGTTTCTGGCCGCGATATCCTCGGCCGAGGCCGCAAAAAAAGAAAAGAACGACGCCGCTCGCCGCGAGCATCTCGAACGGGCGTACGAGCTGTATCGCGGCGATTTTCTCGACGGCTCGTACGAAGACTGGGCCGAAGAACAGCGGCATTTCTACCGCGAGCAGTTTTCGCGTGTGCTCAGTAGTCTCGCTAAATTGTCGGTGACCGAAAAGCGTTGGACGGACGCACTAAGGTTCTCAAATGAGATCCTGGCCATCGACCCGTATCGCGAAGATCTTCATCGCGTCGTTCTAAAGGTCTTGTCGGCCCAAGGTAAGCACAGCGCCGTGAAAAAGCATTACGAAGATATGGAATTACTGCTCAGGCAAGAACTTGGCATCGAACCTTCCTCCGAAACAAAAAGAGTCTTCAACGAATTGATAGGGTAGTAGACCTACCCGCAGCCCGTCGACTCAAGTTTCCCTCAAGTCTAACAACCACCCGCTCAAGTATTTCTCAAAGCCTGTCTATTAAGGTCGCTGGTAACGATTTACCCGAATTTCTTTACCAGGAGACAGAGCTGTGAAATTTCAGACCAATAACTATTGCAGGCGTGCGATGAGCCTTTTGTTTGCGTTCGCCATCGTCAGCACCATATGGCTTTCGCCGGCGACGGATGTCGCCCCGCATGCCGGTGCCCAAACCGTTTCTTCAAAACTGAGTCCGTCATTGAGTTCTCAGATAGCCGGCCTCGGCGACACTGCCGACGCGGGCATGGTCGTCGTTGCATTTGATACCGACAGCGGCCTTCAGCAGTCGCACTTGAACTTGCTTCAGAGCGTAGGCATTTCCGGCGGCCAGACCTTCCCGACGCTCGGCATGGTCGCTCAGCCGATGACAGCCGGACAAGTTCGAGCTTTGAGCACGAATGCGGCGGTGCGTTCGCTCTGGTCGAACGACCGACTTCAGTACTACATGCACCAGGCCCGCGTCATGGGCGGTGTCGCTAAACTTCAGTCAGATGCCGCGATGACGCTGCGTAACGGCGGAATGCCCGTTTCCGGTGCCGGCGACTTCTCGGTCATGGTCATTGACTCGGGCGTCGATGCGACGCACACCGACCTGCAGTTCGGCACGAAGGTTATCCAGAACGTGCAAACGCCCGTCGCGGCGGGTACCCTTCCCGGATTTACGACGAACGTTTCGATCGAGAATGTTCCGAACACAGATCAGACCGTCGGCCACGGTACGCACTGTGCGGGCATCATCGGCGGGACGGGGCTTCGCAGCGGCGGACTCTACACGGGCGTTGCTCCCGGAGCAAAGCTGATCGGAGCCGGGCTCGGTGCCGGACTTTTCGTGATCAATGGACTCGCTGCCTGGGAATGGGCTCTTGCGAATCAGTATCGATACAACATTCGAGTCATCTCTAACAGCTACGGCGGCGGGGGTGCCTTCAACCCAAATAATCCGATAACGATCGCCAGCCGTCTCGCATACGAGCGGAACATCACGGTCGTTTTCGCAGCCGGTAACGACGGCCCGACCAAAGACACTTACAACACGTACGCGAAAGCTCCGTGGGTCATCGGCGTCGCAGCCGGCTCGAAAGAAGGCGATCTTGCCGGATTCTCGTCGAGAGGCGTTCGTAAGGAAGAGCGTTTGAACAACGCGGATCCCAACGATGACTTTAACGCACCGACGATCACGGCTCCCGGGACAGGCCGCATATACGAATCAAATGCCGACCGGCTGACCGCCGCTGTCGTCTCGACACGATCGACGATCAACCTGACGGCAAACGGCCTGACGGACGACGCCGATCTGCCGCTCGGGCACATTCCCTTCTACACGCAGATCTCCGGCACATCGATGGCTACGCCGTACGTTTCGGGCGTTGTCGCATTGATGCTCGACGCCGATCCGACCCTGTCGCCGGACGAGATCCGCAATATCCTAACGAGCACGGCGAGCCGTATGCCCGGACGTGAGGATTGGGAGGTCGGTGCCGGCTTTGTTAATGCCGCCGCTGCCGTTGATAAGGTATTCAACCGCAGCAAACCGTACCGAAATATTCAGGAGATCGATTTCAACACAGAATTTGGTGAAGAGAACGCTCCGCAGCAGACATTTCACGTCGATTTCAGCCCAGAGGTTTCAGGCCCGACATCGACCAACGCCGCGTCGTTCACGGTCGAGCCGGGAATGAACGTCCTCGACGTTTTCGCAACCGTCGACACGATCGCTCAGGAAGGCACCGGCAATCTGGTCGGAATTAGAATTACGAGCCCGAGCGGCACGTCTTACTCAACGGCGATCGACTTTCCGGTGATCGGCTCGGACAAACGGCAGATCGTCGTCCAGAATCCTGAAGCCGGAACATGGACCCTGGAGGTTCGTGGTGCACGCGGACTCACGGCGGCTGAAGGCGTCTCGTCTCCGATGCAGCTCGCAGCTCCCGGCCCGGTTGACGGCACCGTATCTCAAACTAGGTACATTCTGCCGAACATCCCTGACATCGCGAACCACCCGCAGCGTGAAGTGATCGAACAAGCGATCAAAGATCGTGTGATCGACACGTTCAGCGATGGCAAATTCAAGCCGGACTCGACCGTGAAACGCCGGGATCTCGCCGCGTCGCTTGTAACGAACGCAAGCACTCGACAGACTCTCGGCTCGACGCCCAGGTTCTGGGATGTCCCCTCCGATCTCAGGCTATTCGCTGAGTACGCAACGGCTTCGGGCTCGACAAACCGCGATTACGACTTCACGCCGAGCGGAATGATGAGCGGGAACGGAAGCATGTTCAGCCCGAACTCGAACGCCGTAAGGCTCGATCTGGCAGTCGGTCTCGTCAAGGCCCTCGGTCACGACGCGGCGGCACGAGCACTCGCTAACTCGACCGTGACTTCCGGCGGAACGGCTCTGACCGACAATGCACAGATCCCAGGTGCACTTCGCG
This sequence comes from Acidobacteriota bacterium, assembly GCA_041940165.1. Classification (GTDB taxonomy): domain Bacteria; phylum Acidobacteriota; class Blastocatellia; order Pyrinomonadales; family Pyrinomonadaceae; genus OLB17. Next base: position 166,007 of record JBGTSR010000009.1, on the reverse strand, counting down.
GATACGTTCAACTAGCTCTCGACAAGGGATTGCTCGAAGCATTCCCCGCCGAGATCCGGCAGACGGGGCCGGGACAGTTCGTCGCCGTCCCCGGACCGAGATTCGAACCAACGGCCACGTTCACGCGAGCGACGCTCGCCGACAAACTTCAGAAATACCGCCAACTTTTCATCATCGGCGGATAACGTTCGTGTCAGCCCGTAGGGGTGGGCGAACACGAGCAGCACGGGGTCATCGCGGGAGTGCCGGCCCCGTGCTCAAAAGATCTAATAAATTTCAGGAATACGATCGGAGGAGAAATGAAAAACGCAAGAAAAGATACCTTTAAGTCGAGGCTGGCCAGAACGGCATTCGCTCTCGTTGCTCTTGGTGGGCTCGCAACTGCACTTTGGCTGCCGTTCGGCAAGGCCGATGCTGCTCCGTCAGGATCGGCAGGCGACCCGGTTGCAAAAATGTACGAGCGTCCCGCGCCGACGTTCGATCTGAACTTGTCACGCAACCTCGCGGGAATTCGGGCTGCAACGGGCGAACAGCTTTCGGCGATCACCAGCCTTAAGACCGCGACTGGTGCGACAAACATGACCGTCCGATGGAATGCCTTCGGCGGCTCGCCGGATGTGATCTATGACTTTGCATCACAGCCGTACAGCGGCACCGCCGAAGAAGCGGCAAGGGCATTTCTGAGCCAGAATGCAGGCCTTTTCAACGTTACCGAGGCGAATAACATCGTTCTCTTTGACGCAAAAGAGGCGTTGGGCGGGCACCTTCTCCGGTTCAACCAGACGTTCAACGGAATTCCGGTCCAGGATGGCGGTATCGGCGTCGTGATGAACGCTCAGAAGCAGGTCGTCATGGTCTCGGGGCCGTTCTTCAGCGATATCGACATCTCGACCGAGCCGACCTTGAGCGCCGCTGAGGCAAAGACCGCCGCGGCAGCCGACATCGCTCAGTTTGCCGCTAACATACCGTCAGCAGTCTCAAATCTCCTCCAGCCCGCTCTGAATATTATGGGCGAGCAGACCGCGGCCATCTCGCAACTCGAGCCAAAACTCGGCATCTACCCGACCGCCGACGGCTATAAGCTGATCTGGAAAGTTGCAAAGTTTTCAACGAATCCTTTCGGTCTTTATGTTGTCTCGATCGATGCTAACACCGGCCAAACTGTCGCTCGCCGAGATTTTGTGAGCTATCAGCAGGCCCCGGGCGTGCTGCCGTTCACGGGCGACATTTATCCGAAATTCCCGCGCATCACGAACGAGCTCAAAGATCAGGGCATCATCAGCACATGCAACGGTAAGCCGTGCGATCAGGTCCGCGTCCAGCTTCGTAAATTCGATGCTTCCAACGTGATCACGGGCCTCAACGGGACTCTGACAGGAACGCACACGATCGTAAATAACGCTCTGCCGACCAAACAGCCGTTCGGACAGGCCGCTCTAGGCACGTGGCACTTTGCAAAGGACGATCCAACCGCTCTCGAGGCGAAGACAAACGAGCAGGACCACTTTGCCGAGCCTGCGGAGCATCAGGACGAGATCAACGCGTTCTTCTTTACGACCTATTTGCTTGAATACGTCGACCACCTGCATCGTGCCGGAGACGCAGGAACGTTTGGTTCCACAGGAAGCTTCCCCGACGAATACCCAAACTCGACAACACCACTTCCCGCAACAGTACATATTCCAGACGTGATCACGCCAATAGCAGGCGGCGAATATCCGCCGGTCAGTGATCCTGAGTTCGCTCAGAAAGTACTCGGCCTCGACAATGCTTTCGCGTTGAACGCAACCCCGATCGTCGAAGAATTCACGGGCCAGAAATCGCCGGTCGTGATCAACCCGACGTTCTACGGCCACGGTTTTCTTTTCAACAATACCGCTCTGGAAGGCACGGTTCCGTACCACGAAGGCATGCACGCGATCACTTCTCCGATCGCCGGCCTCGAAGGCGTCGAAGGTGACGCGTTGAACGAAGGCCAGGCAGATATGTGGGCGTTTACAATCACCGACAGCCCAACTCTCGGCGAGTACGTTGTAAACGGCTACCGACTGCGTCAGGCATTTCGTGATCTCGGACGCGACCCCGATTCGATCGGGTACATCCGAAGTGCGAACTCGACGCTCAAGTACTCAGACTTTGCTACACGGCTGATCTCGGGCCAACCGAGCCTCGAAGAGCATTACGATGGGGAGATCTACATGTCTACGATGTGGGAGTTCCGCCAGATGCTCAACAGGATGTATCCGCAGGCGACGCAATTCAAACGCCCGGCGGCTGACACGGGCCAGCCGACAAAGGCGATCACCAAGGGAACGAATATCTTCGAGCGCAACTTCCTCGGCTCGATGTATATCCTCGGCACGACGGCTCCTGACACGATGGTCAAGGCCCGCGATGCTCTGATCGTCGCCGACCAACTGCTCTATTCGTCAAATCCGACCGATTCGTCGGCTCCGGGCCTGCACCGTGCACTTATCGAACAGCTCTTCGCTTCGAAGGAACTCGGCGTTAACGCCCGCAACTTCGAAGCTGGTAAGGTGACGATCTCGACGCAGGTCACGCCGTTCGCCGGCAATCAAGCGGCACCGTCAAAGCCGACGAACGTTCGCGTCTCGCCCGCGTCGCCGCGGTCGCTAAAGGTTACGTGGAACGGCGTAAATGGTGCGATGGCCTATCAAGTCCTCAAGCGAAAAACCGCTCTCGCGGGTCAGCGTGAACCCAACGGCCGCCGCGAATACAACGATGGTGACAGCTCGACGTCAGGCTATCGCCACGTGGCATATGTTGACGGCAACACGCTGAACTACGAGGACAGAGGTAAGGTCGCGGAGATCTTCACTCCGGCCGGACTTAGCAATCTATTCGACAGCGAATATGTCGTTCGGGCGATCAGCGTGAACTCGTCGAATCAGGTCGGTTTCTCGGCTCTCTCAGGCTCGTCGAAGGCCGTCCAGGTTCGACAGGATCTGACGAATCAGGTCGATTCTGCACTTTCGAATATCTCGTTCGGCGGCGGGATCACGTCGTTCGACAATAAACTTACGAACGCTCGCGGTGCTTTCTCCGCCGATAAGACTATCTACACGCCGCTCGAATTCAAGGTCGTGAGCATCTCCAATCCCTCCGTTACGGTTCGAAATGCCGACGCTAGCGGCAATACGTTCGTGTTCAATCAGACGCTGCCGCTCGGAGCTCAGTCTTCGGCAAAGAGGATGGAGTTCAACAATCCGATGACTCAGCTGTTCACCTTTGACGCAAAGATATACGGCAATGCTTTCGCGGGCAGCACGATCGGAAACGGAACTTCGGGTGGTGACGGCACATCGCTTCCGCCTCCGCCGACCGTTTACTCGCTGTACAACCAGCAATTTACCGGTACGCTGCTGGCAGGCGATCCGACCGCGACGGCCTCGGCGAGTGCGACGTGGGGCAACCCGACATTCAAGGGAATTACCTGGGATGACATTCTCGTGACGACCAAGTCGGACGCGATCGCGTTGGAAGCCCTGCTGCAGTCGCAGCTGGCACCGGACCTCGATTTCGAACTGAGGACGACAGGCGGCGAGGTGATCGCGACCTCCGCCGGACTGACGGCTCGCGAATTCGTGAGTGCATCGGTCCAGCCGAATACGACGTACGTCCTTCGCGTACTCGGATTCGCCAACGGCCCTGCGACCTACACGATCGACACCACGCAGTTGCTGCCCAACGGTTCACCGAACGCCAACGGCGGGACGCGTTCCAGCGGCGACTCGATCCTCTCAGGGGTCACGACCAATGTGATCACCGGGCTGTTTCGATTCACGGTCAATCCGCTAACAGGACGGATAACCTCGACGGTCATCCGTTAGGAAGATTGCACACTGGCCACTTTCGGCATTTCGGCGAGGTTCTTTGGAATCTCGCCTTTTTTTAGCTCAAGTTTCACTCAAGTCTCGCTCAAGGCGGCGAATGTATTCTGACGACATAAGATCGGGAGAAAAATCATGAAAACAGTAGCTACATTGCTCGCGACATTGATCATCACGGTTTCGGCCTATGCGATCCCATCCGTTGACACGTTACTCAGCAGCCAGATAAACGCATCGCCGCTGGCGTTGACGCCCGTAGTGATCACTTTTGAACAGCGGCCGACGACGGCGGACTTTAACATGCTGCAGTCGCTGGGCATTCGCGGCGGGCGTGTATTGAGTCAGCTCCCGATCGTGCTAACTAAGGTCAATCGCCTGCAGTTTAACGCCCTTAAGGCCAAGCCGCAGATCAAGTCGCTATATGCGAACCGCACCTTTCGCCTGCTTGACCGCGAAGGACGAACGATCTCCGGTGTCGAAAACCTGATCCGTGACGGTGAGGTGAACGCCATCAATCAGAGTTTGCCCGTGACGGGGCGCAACATCGGTGTATCGTACATCGACACCGGTATCGATGCGACGCATCCCGATCTCGTTCTTGGGCAGAATGTTGTCCAAAATGTCTATTTTGCGACCGCTGACGTTCCGCTCGAATTACCAATGGGCTTTCTGCCGGTGGTTCCCGTCGAAGACGTGCCGATCTCGGACGTCGAGGGTGGTCACGGCACGTTCGGAGCCGCCGTCACGGCGGGTACCGGTACGGCGTCGGGCGGCCTTTATATGGGAATGGCTCCAGGTGCAAAGCTGATCGGCATTCGTGCGGGAAACGACGTCGGCCTCACTACCTACGCGATCGTCCAGGCGATGGACTACACGCTTGTAAAGCAGTATCAGTACAACATCAGGGTCTGCAATAATTCGTACGGAACTACGCTCGCGAATCTGCCCTACGACCCGAACGATCCGGTAAATATTGCCACCCGGATGATGCACGATCGCAACATCACCGTCGTTTTTGCCGCGGGAAATGACGGCGACGCGCCGGATATGATCAATCCGTTCTCGGTCGCTCCTTGGGTGATCTCGGTCGCGGCGGCTGAAAAGCAAGGCCTTGGCACGCCTGCCGGATTCTCTTCGCGAGGAAACGACAACGGAACAGGCAGCGACACGGCAGGACAGCCAGCCGATCCGGACACACAGCCAAATCTGCGGCCCGACATCACGGGTTCCGGCGTCGACATCAAAAGTGCTCGTTCCAAGGCTCCTGGCGTGACGAATCTCGCCGGTACGATCCCTGTATTTGTCGGGGCGAATGACCTTTCGACGATCCCGCCGGCATTTCTTCCGTATTACACGACCTCGCAAGGCACTAGTTTTTCGACGCCCCAGGTCAGCGGCATCATCGCTCTTATGATGGAGGTCAATCCGCTGCTCACGCCAGACCAGATCGTCACGATCCTCAGACAGACGGCAACGCCGATGCCTTATGAAGAACGCGTCGTAGGCGCGGGCTACGTCGACGCCCATAATGCGGTCCGAGCCGCGATGTCTCTTCCGATGGTGCTGCATCCGGCAGATCTCTTCCCTTCTGACGATCCGAATGCACCTCAGATCGTGGATCCCGCGGACGACCAACTAGGCACGACTGCCCAGGACATTCGCGAAGTTTATTTCAAGCACGACGCGGCGACCGGCCAGTTGGTCTACCGTCTGAAGCTATCGGACGCCTCAGTACGAACACCGAATATGCGCTGGACGATGCAGTCAAGCTTTGGCACGACGCAGATATTTGTAACAGCCTCCGTTGATGAGACAGCCACGACCTACGAATACGGCAGGATCACGACGCTGGCTACTGGAACGCAGAATCAGGAAACTATCGGTGCGGCGGATGCGGGTGAGTTTGGCTCCAACGAGATAACGATCAGGCTCGACCTCGCTAAGATCAATGCCGCCGTCGGTATAAACGTGCTCGGGACAACATCGACAAGCACGCAGGCCCGATCGCAGATCATGATCGGCTCAAGCCTGACGGGCGGACTGTTGCTCAACTCGGACTCGGCGACCGGATCTGACTTCGACATCGAAGAAGTCGTAGAGCCGACTCCGACGCCAACACCGGCGGTTTCGCCGACGCCCACGCCATCACCTGATGCTTCGCCGACTCCTGATCCGGACCCAACGCCATCGCCGACTCCGGCGGCCAGCCCGACACCCGTACCGAGTCCTTCACCGACACCGGAACCGACGCCTGATCCGAACGCCGGAGGAAGATTTGACGAACGTTATTCAGGCACGATAGATCCGGGGCAGGGCTCTGTTGCTATCGCGTTCGAACTACGTCGATCACTGCTTGACGCCAAGATAAATCAGAGCCACGGCAATCAGCAGCTGGTTTTCGAACTGCTCGACGCTAATGGAAACCTGATCGCAAGCACCGACCAAAAAAAGATCTACCTAGACGGTCTGGCAACGGGAACGTACTACTATCGCGTTCGGGGCAATGTGACCAAGGCAGTCGATTTCACGATCAAGAGTGGTCAAGGCAGGTAGCGGTCAGCGTGAGTAACTAAGCTTGCTGGCTCTCTCCGCGATCGCGGCAGAGCAAGCGGATACCGAGGACAAAAAGAAAAATAACGATCGCGGGCGAGAGCATCAGGAATGGATGATCGCCTAGCCGTGACAGATCGGAGGCCGAGGTTAACATGCTTCCGAGGCTCGGTTCGGGCTCCTGTAGACCGACGCCGAGAAAGGACAATGCGATCTCGGCGAGAAAGAACGCGGGAAGGATCAGCGTCGCCTGGACAAGGATCGGCCCCGCGCTATTCGGAAGTACGTGACGCCACAGAATGCGAGCTTCCGTCGAGCCGCCGACTCGGGCCGCGGTGACGAATTCACGTTGTTTGACGGCGACGACCTCGCCGCGGGTCAGCCGGGCCATCTCAGCCCAGCCGGTCAAAGCGAAGATCGTCACGAGCATCGTTGCGGCACTCATCGGCGGAAGTTCGAGCGGGAAAGCGGCCCGCGCGGCCAGTATCAGGATCAGCGTCGGGAGCGAGATCACCGTATCTGCTATCGACATCATGATTCCGTCGACCGAACGGCCAGCGTAACCGCTGATCGCTCCGAAGATCACACCTATAAGACACGCGAAGACGGTTCCGACGGGGCTTACTAAGAGCGAGAATCTTGTCGCGACGAGCAAACGCGAAAACCGGTCGCGTCCGAGCTGATCTGTCCCGAGAAGGCGGACCCGAGGCGAATTTTCACCAGACTCGACCACCCCGAAAAGATGCGTATTGGCCGGGATGAAACCGAACAGATGATACGAACTCCCGCTGACGAACAACGCTAACGGATATTTTTTTGTACTGTCTTCTTCGTAAATAAGGTTTCGAGCATCGGTGAGTTTACGAGAATAAATAAAAGGCCGAAAGGTGAAATTCCCTTCTGCGTCGACGAATCGGATCGATGAAGCAGGTGAAAAGGGTTCGTTGCGCGTCTGCTCGCGATAGTCGTATGGTGCGATGAATTCTGAAAAGATCGCAACCAGGTACAACGCGGCTATGATCGCCAGACCGGCGTAGAATGCACGGCCACGCGGACGGAAATTGTTCTGCCCGATCTCCATCAAAAATTATCGCGAATCCGCTTGTCGTTCATCGCCTGGAGAAACTCAGCGATAGTGTTGCCAAACCAGACCGCCGCGCTCGCGACCAGAACAATGCCCATCACGAGAGGCACGTCACGTCCGCGAACGGCCGCCACCATCAGAGAACCGATCCCCTGCCAACCGAGAACCGTCTCGACGATCACCGAGCCGCCAAGAAGCCCGCCGAGCGATAGTCCGGCGAGCGTCAAAAACGGATTCATAGCAGCCCGAAGCGCGTGTCTGGAAACGATCTGCGAGGCGGTGAGTCCTTTCGCACGCGCCACTCGGATGAAATCCTCCTCCATCACGCCCCTGAGCCCGTTAGCCAGTTGAGCGAGAAATATGGACGTCAGCGGCACCGCAAGTACGATCGAGCCCGCGGCAAACTGAAACCAATACGCCGCACCCGCCGACCCACGCGGAAGAACACTAAGAGACAGCAACAGCGCAAGAAGCGATAGCACCATACGCGGCGTCGATGCGGTCAGAAAGATCAGAACTTCGACGAAAGCGTCGAGGAACCGAGATCGACGCACAACAGTTATTACCGCGAGCACCAGCGAGACCGAGACTGCCAGAACCAGGGCCGCGAGGCCGATCATCAGAGTGTTTATGAACCGCGAACCGACCAGCGTTGTAACCGGCAGCCGAAAGGCGATCGATTCGCCGAGATCGCCCGTCGCCGCACCGGCCAGCCATTTTCCATATCGTTCGATCAGCGGACGGTCGAGTCCGTAAACCTTGCGAAGTTCATCGATCGTGCGTTCGGAGATCTGAGGATTATCCTGCAGCCCCGAGAGTGCGTCGCCGCCGGCCGTTGCAAGCAACGCGAACGTGATGGCCGAAACTACCACCAGCATCAGCAGGCCCTGAAAGATCTTCCGGAAAAAAAGATTGAGCATTAACGGTAAGGAAAAACACCAACATTCTTTACCATCGGGTATTGATTTGCAAAACAAAAGAAACTAAACTCGCGAAGCGCCCACATTGCTTCGTTTGTCACGAAAAAGTTCAGAGCGAAAATGATGAAAGATCTCATAAATGGAAGCTTCGGCCTGAAGCTCCTCCTCGTCGTCGCATTGCTGTTTACAGGTTGCGGCCAGCAGCCCGCGCCATCAAACTCTGCACAGGTCGGCAAGGCCGAGCCCCGCACTAACGGCGCCCGCGGCGGCAGCTTGACATATCGATTGGCGGCACCGCCAAAGACGCTGAATTATTTGATGACGGCCGATGAACCGACACTGATCGCCGCCTTTTCGCTGATGATGGGCCGCCTGGTCGACCTCGACCATCGGACCCAGAAGTTCGTGCCGGGACTCGCCGAATCATGGACGACCGAAGACGGACAAACGGTCAACGTTAAACTTCGCGAAGGACTCAAGTTCTCTGACGGCCAGCCGTTAACTGTCGACGATGTGATCTTTAGCCTGGCCGCGATCGTTGACGAAAAGGTCAAATCGCCCGCTTTTCGCGACGCGATGTTGGTCGATGACAAACCGATCGAAACGAAAAAGATCAGCGACACGGAGATGCAGTTCATTTTTCCGCGGCCGGTCGCTTCAGCCGAGAATTACCTTGTGAATCTAGGCGTTCTTCCCCGGCACATTCTCGAGGCCGACCTAAAGTCTGGAAAACTTGGCGAGGCCTGGAAGATCGATTCGCCGCCGGCAAATATCGTCACTAGCGGGCCTTTCAAGGTGAAAGCTGCGGTCCCGGGCGAAAGGGTCGAGTTCGTTCGCAACGAGCATTACTACAAGAAGGATGCGGCGGGAACGCAGTTGCCTTATCTAGATGCGTTGACCCTCGAGGTCGTGCCGGACGCGAACAACACATTTACAAGGCTGAGTCAGGGCAGCATCGACGCCGCAGACAGAATTCGGCCAACGGATTTTACCGAATTTACCAAGGGCCAGGGCGAGATGCTCGGTTATGACGCCGGGCCGGGCCTTGGGATAGACCACATCATCTTGAACCAGAACACCGCGGCACCGGACGGAACTCCACTGAATAACGCGAAGAAACGCGCGTGGTTCGCGGACAAACGCTTTCGACAGGCGATCGCGACCGCGATCGACCGTGAATCGATCGCAAACGTAACGCTGCAGGGCCTTGCTTCGCCGCTTTACGGATTTGTGTCGCCCGGAAATCGTATCTGGCTCGGCTCCGGCGTGACCAAGATCAACTTCGACACAAAAGCCGCTGAACAGATGCTTTCAGACGCCGGCTACAAGAAAAGTGGAACTCCGGATGCACCGGTTCTGACGGATGCTCAGAACGAGCCCGTCGAGTTCACGCTCCTTGTCCCCGCCGAGAATGAACCGCGCAAACTGATGGCTGCCGTCGTTCAACAGGACCTTGCAAAGCTCGGGATCAAGATGCAGGTAGTCCCGCTGGAAAACGCCGCGGTGCAGGAGCGGCTGCAGAAGACTTACGACTACGACGCGATCCTGTTTGGACTCTCGCAGACTGACGTCGAACCCTCGTCCTACGCGAGCTTCCTGCAAAGTACCGGATCGAATCATCAGTGGCAGCCCAAACAGAAAACGCCCGCTACCGAATGGGAGAAGCGGATCGATGAGCTCTTTGACCAACAAGCGTCGGAGCGCGATCAGCAAAAACGCATGGCGATCTTTGCCGAGATCCAGACCATCTTCCGCGAAGAATTGCCTACGATCCCCCTCGTTGCCCGGCACGTCGTCGCGGCCGCAAACAAAAAGATCGGCAATTTTGCCCCGAGCGGCATCGTTCCGTACTCCTTGTGGAACGTGGAAGAGATCTTTATTCGAAAATAGTTTGCTTTTCCGGTTCAATGGCCGAAATAGTTCGTTAGCAGAGTTTCTAACTAAACGATCCGACGGTATGGATGATCGTTATGAATCAATTTTTCCGACGCACGGAATGGTCGTCTACTATCGACCGGAATATACTCTTCTGTTCGTTTGGCCGAGGTTTCAAATAGAACTCTCCTTGATATTGAGCCACCACCAGACCAGACATGCTGGTCGCTCTTAGAATTGGATCAATAAGGGGCTTGGTACCGATAATATACTGATCAAAAAATGGCCTCAGGTCGGAATTCGTCAAAGCATTGACTTCTTGTATCTGAATGTCCAAGTTGATCGGCCTCTTTGCCCTTCCATATTTGGTGTATAACACTCGCACTAGATCATCGAGTGACCTCTTTCCATTGGTTAGTTTTCTTATCTCCACATCCAATATGAAAGCAGCAGATGCTCCGCCGCCATAAACAAATTGCCAATTGACAAGTTTTTGACGTCCGGCTTCGACCAAACTTTTTCGTTCGCCAGTGGAAAATTTCTGATAGTTGTATGGCCGAGAAAACTGGAATGCTACCTTAGCTAGATACTCGCTCTGACTGACTATTCCGGCTCGGAGCAGCGTTAGATTGGCATAGTATTCTGTAAATCCCTCGGAAAACCAGTAGTTCCCTTCATGGTCATCACTAAACAAAAAATAGATCCCGTTCCAATAGTGGAACATCTCGTGTGCGAGGGTGTTTGCCCAGACAATCTTTCGATATTGAAGGTCACTGTCATCAAACATCTGGTGAAAGCTATTGTTGTACGCCTCGCCGTCTTCGATCTTGTTCTTTGAAACACAAACGAGATAATTCGCCTTTGGTAATTCACCAAAGATCCCTCGAAAGACCGGGAGCACCTTCGAAAGTGTGTCGGCGATGAGTGGCAATCGCTGTTCAAAATTAGGAGCGCTCGCAATTGTAATCGACATATTGTCATACTTGACGACTTTCTCCTTATGTTTCCCGATCATAAGCAGGTTGCTCGAAAGCATATCTATGTCTTCAGCGACAAATTTTCGACTACTTTTTTCGACCCAGGCGGTTGATATTGTCCAATCGCTTGGCACCTGAAACTCGATCTCCGATCTTTTTGTAGCCGAACCGGAGGGATAGATGAACAAGCCCTTGGTTACCCAAAAGATCGTTTTGTTTTCGAACACCGTTGGCCTGCCGTCAATGCCACCGGCTGACTCCCAGTCGTAGTCATCGTGCCTTAGCTTTACCAGGTAGTGGATACTTATTTCCGACCCAGTCTTGACGTCAAGACTCCATCGCTTTTTGTCCGTTTCCCAACGGAAAGCGACATCGTTTCCATCCAAGTCGGTAATACTTTTTATCTCGATAAACTCTGCCCAGCCTTTCGTGAGTTCGTTAGGTATCCCCCAAGAATTCATTTCCAGATGTCCGTCCTCGAGTTTCAACGAGGCCTTTACATCGACTATCCGAAGATCCCTTTGCGAAAAACTTAAACGATATTTCAGTATTGTCTGCTCAGCTCCACCGCCGAATGACGTTGCTGAAACAGACTGCGTGAACAAAGGAACCATTGAAAACAGTATGAACACCGGAACAAAAAATGCCTTACTCATCTCTCAACCTTGCCCCTCTCAATTTTTCGACTGTGACCGCATATCAAGATTTCGCGAAGATCTTTTTCGATCATCAACTCCAGCCGATAAGCTTTTTCGTTCTCGGATTTTTCCGCTGATAATGACGAGTTTTATCGAATCATAGGCAGAAACCGTTCGAAGTGGATTCTTGTCCAAAATTAGAAGATTCGCGACTTTACCTTTCTCAATACTTCCGTGTGATCTATCGATATTAAACGCCGAAGCGTTATTTATTGTCGCTGCACTCAAGATCGTTTTAAGACTAATTCCTGCCTTAGACCATTCCTGCATTTCGAGATAGCCGTTATATCCCGGCGGGTTGGTGTGGGCATTGCTGGCGGGAGTGTCTGTCCCGAAGAGCAAGTTTCCATTGTTATCGGCGAGAAATTTGGTCGACGCATTGATCTTGTCGACAAACGACTGCATAAAAGCAGCGATTTCCAGATTCGATTTCCCATCGAAGGCCCCTTTGGCATATCTCTTAATATTGTTCTGCTGCCAATGCCCTTCTTCCGTCTTGAGCCACGTCAAGAACTCTTTCGTGTACACAGAGCCCAGATTCGGATCGCTGATGAATCCATCCGCAAAGACATCTCTCTGCCCCGCGATCACTCTGAAGGTCGGCTGATATCCGACGTGCTTCCGGGCGATATTTCTCAGCAGCGATCTGTGAGTTTCGGGTAACCCCTTAACATTCTGGTAGTCAGTCAGCAGTCCCCAATGCCACATACCATGGGCGATAATATCGACCCCAGTATCCAGGGCAAATTGCTGTGCCTCAAACGAACTGGCGTGGAGCAAGACCGGAAGCTTTTCCTTACGAGCCTCGGCAACCATGTCCCGAACAATTTCTTTCGTCGGCATTTCCCAAGACACCTCTTCGGTTCCGCCGAAACCGTTTTCGAAGGCCATCTTGATGCACTTTCCGTCTTGCTTCTCTAAAGCCCTCCGTACAACAGCGTTTGGAGTATGTTCATCGGCTGTAACGGTTCCGGGAAGTCGGGTGTTTTTGTTATATGTGTCAAACAAGAAATTGGGATGTTCGACGAGTCGATCTTCAGGATTCGTTTCTGCCATCATGAATCCATTCATCACCTCGATTTGTTCGCCGCATGTCAGGATCTCCGGCCTTATGCTTGCGGCAAGGATGGCATCTAGGGTTTTTGGTGAATGGTTATTAAGATCGATCAAAGTTGTGTAGCCAAAATAAAGGTAGCTTCTCGGCATTTGGCGGTAGTAACTCTCGGCGAGTTCAGGGTACTTTCGGACAAACTTCCCGTTCATTCCGGCAATGTTGGCAAGATGCACGTGAGAATCGATCAGCCCCGGAATAACAAACTTGCCCTTTCCGTCAATTCTCTGAACATCTTTTGAAACTGTAGGCCTTTTCGTCCCAACATACGAAATTGTTTGATTCTGGATCAGTACGTGTCCCTTAAACACTTCAATTCCATTTGCCAAAGGATTTATCACACTGACATTTTCAATTAAGATCCCACTTTCAAATGGCGCTCCGATGAGCCCCGTCTGTTGCGAATGTCCCAATTGATCAGAGTGCTCAGCCCGAACCGAAGTCGGACTAAGGGCGACTATCACAGCAAATAGAATACATATGAGTTTTGAGTACATACTTGGCGATTTCATGAGTGAGTGTTGACCACGGCTAGCTTTCAAGATCGTTGTTGTTCGTCTCCAAACCACGGGAGAATTCGTTAGAACGCTCCACTCTCTTTTCTAATGACCTACCTTCTTGGCTAGATTAAATTGTCCGGATTCCAAATAAAGCCGCAGTCCTATTAGTTCATCTTTGTCAAAATCAGCCCCTATTCGGACGTCTAAGAAAGTATCTGACTTAAATGAAGTCTTACTTAAGGGTGTTAGAGTTGCGATCTTTCCAGCACCTTTCTGGTATTTCAATTTACCGTCTTCGATAAAGATCCTTCGGTCTCCGTCGAATTTCCCGACAAATCTTCTAAGTTCATTTTCCGTCAATCGGACTCCGTTCAAATTTGATTCCAGCTCTTCAAGCTTCCATTTATATCTGGGCAAGAGGGTTTCGTCGGTTTCTTGCTTCATCGCCACTTTTATTAACGAGGCGTGTGCATATTCCTTGGCTTTGCCGGGCTCTATTTCGACATCGGGTTTTACCCCGATGCCTTCCCAATTGGTTTTAGTGATCGGGTTGATCGCTCGGGCCATTGGTATACTCATGTCGAAATACTCATTTATCACCTTGAAATCTGCCGCATGCGCACCGCCGCCTGTTGTTTGCCCGATCACGGTAGCTCTGCCTAGATGCTTCAACGCGTATGCAAATGCTTCCCCGGCGGAAAAGGTATTCTTTCCGGTGATCAAATACAGCGGTGTTTTTGGTTTCCTTTGGCCGGGAACAAAGGGAAGAGTGCGTTCCTCAATATAATGGTCATTGCCGTCTCTAAAATGAAAGGTATTGAAATGAGTCGGTGGTTCCACTTTGAAAAAATAGCTTATAAGAAACTGTAAGGTTGCGGAGTCTCCGCCTGAATTCTCGGACAGGTCGATAATAATTCCATTGGTATGTGACAGAAACTCCATCGCAGCAGCCGCAGTTTTTGTGGTCTCGGAGTTGCGTATGTCATAGAATCCGTCAAGCTTCAGATAACCAATATTCATATCTAAGATCGATACTTCCTTGAATCCATAATTGTGAATACGCGCCCGTTTTAGCGATGACTCGTCGGGTTTATAATCCCGATCCTTATTCTGATCCTGAGCAACATAATCTTTTGCTGCGTCTCCGTCAGGATAAAATTTGATCATCAAGTGTTGATCATTGGTGACAGACCGGAGATCTTCCAATAACGAATTTGCCAACACTCCGCCGCCTAGGAGATCGTATTTCTTTTTCTTGTGATTGCTCATTAGCATCTCATTTGCCGCTTTTCCTTTATCCTTGATTACGTAGAAATTGAGCATCAGTTCACCGAGCTTATGAACCGTGCTTTCGATGAGTTCTTTTTTCAAGGGTTCTTGGACCTTTGGTTTCACTTGGGTTGAAACGCCATCTTGTCTCTGCCCAAATGATATTAAAGTGAGGGCTAAGAGGGCGATCGTTATCAATATTTGCCTCATAATTATTTCGGCCCGTTTTTCATCCCGACCATTGAGAAGTCTCTTCTCCTTAACTATTCGATTCTTCCCGAAGAACATTCGTTCCTGAACCTTCGCCTGATTCCCACTGAAAATGTTCTACCAGTCTTATCCGTCCGCTTTCGGTTCGCTCTAAATGGCAAGTCGAAAACCCGCCGTCGATTTGTCCCTCATGATTGATCTGGCAATATCGAAAGGTGACTTCATCCGCAACGATCGTCCCGATCAAAAAGCCGAGCCTGATCTTTCCTCCCACATATCGGGCCGAGATCATCGATCCCGCTTGGCTAAACTCAAACAAAGTATCAGCGTCGATCTTACCCAGTTCGGAGGTCGCAACAACGCGCATGCAAATCTTGTCGAGCGAAAAGCTATCTTTCATTAATATCTCTAACCCTTTTGAGATGCCTTTTCTTGTGCCGCTTTCAACTGCTTCACATACTCGCGATAATCGCCATAGTCCCTGTGTGAGATCACTTTCCCTTCCTTGACCGTTATCACTACGACAAGAGGCATGGTGATCGTCGTGATGCCATTCTGGCGATTGCGGAAACCAAAAGTAAGATCGAATTCAAAAACGCCGGTGTCGCCGGAATAGAAGGTGCGAAGGGGTTTTGGTTTCATACTCGTCAAACTCGCGTACCCTTCTCGAAAATTCTTGATGACCGCGTCTTTTCCAACAGGCCTGTTCTCACCAAAAAGCAGTTGAGCGGTTGAGTCAAGAAATGTGGCGTCCGGGTGTAGCATTGGTGCGAGTTTGTCCCAGTCCATAGCCATGTACGCGTCGAAGTACTTGGATGAGACGTCCTGAGTAGAATCGGTTGTGTCCCTAAATTGGGTGTTTTGCTGTGCACTCGCTGCGATGTTGGCTAATAACAGAATTGAGATCAAAACGTACTTTTTCATGTTTGCTCCAAGGTTATTCAATTTGTCGAAGTTTCGATGACTGATACTACGACGGAAAGTTCGCAAAAAATCTCAAATATGTGGCCCAGAGACATACGTGGGCGTAAAGTCCTGTGGCGTCTGCACTTAAGGACTTGCTTTTAGATTTATTTGAGAAGATTTTTACTGATTCGCGGCGGGAAGTGCTGAAAAATAGGCGGTGCTAGCAATCTGGCCTAAGACTCTCGAAGGGTGGAAGTTTCGTTACTAGCCCCGCAGTTTCCAGTAATTGTCCGGGCAATTTCGGCCAGCAGTTCTAGCTCTTTTTGAGAGACCCCCTTAAGTGCCTCTGCCCTGTTTCTTTTGACTGTTCCTTTGACGGCCTCAATTACTTTATGCCCCTTCCTGGTGACCGACAAAGTTGTTCGCCGCCGGTCGTCCCTGTGGACGTTGCGTTCGAGATACTCTGCCTTAACAAGAATGTCAATAATTCTTGTAATAGACGCATTGTCCTTAAAGACTCGTTCCGCGAGCTCATTTTGCTTAATTCCCGGATGCTCGGAAATATTCTTGATCGTCAGCCACTGATCGATCGTTATCGAAAACCCTGCCTGCCGTAATTCTCGCTGGGCAAATTGTCGATATGCTTTGATCGCACGCTCAAGCTTATAAAAGATCACCTGATCGAGTGCTTCGACGTTGGGCTGTTCGGTGTTTGATGAATCCTTCATTCTGACCTTCGTATTGCGAGCGGCTGTTTCAGCACCCGTTCACCAAGTTGTTTCAAAAACGCCATCAAGACCCTCGATGGACAACTTGTGAATCTATCCGCGTGTTATTGATATGTCAACTATCGAGCATATCCGTTTTCGCCCCTAGTAACTCGCGCATACGCGTGAGTGAGAGCCAGAACCAGGACCAGGTAGACAACAACCTTCCAAATTCGGATTTTGCGAACGAAAAGCTGTAGAAAAAACAAAATCGGGTAGGCCGCAGACGAACACAAAATCAAATCCGGCCCGCCCTTCTAAAATTCCCCTCATTTATCAGATGCCAACGGCATCGGAACCCTCATCAATACAGGCACTCAACGAATTTTGTGACTGAAGCGCCGTATTTTATGGAATCGAACTTGCCCTTATGGAGGGCGGCATCCAATGCCGAGCAGAAAATAAATAAGGAGCACAGAATGAAAATAGTTTTATTAAGCAAGATCCTTTTCAGTATGCTACTGGTCTTTGCAGGAATGGCTGCCGGGCAGCAAACATCCGGAACGATCGAAGGCACAGTTACGGATCCGAAAGGGGCAGTTGTTCCCGGGGCAAGTGTAACCGTTTCCGGCACCAATGTTGGCTTCACCCAGACGGTGATCACTAACGATGATGGGGTGTACCGCATCGACCGCGTCCCAACTGGCACTTACAAGATCACAGTCGGAGCAATAAGCGGTTTTTCCCAAACAACCGCAAACGCCCAGGTCGTTATAGAAAAAAAGACGACCGCCGATGTTACGTTGGGCATCGAGCAAAAGATTAATGTCGAGGTTGGAACTGATCCGCTCGGCATT
The DNA here is from genome assembly GCA_041940165.1 of Acidobacteriota bacterium. GTDB lineage: Bacteria > Acidobacteriota > Blastocatellia > Pyrinomonadales > Pyrinomonadaceae > OLB17. The sequence goes on along the minus strand of JBGTSR010000009.1, from coordinate 148,492 downwards.
GTACTTGATACGTCTGATAGCAAGGTTCAGACAAATATCACCTCGCAACTTTACGATTCCCTTCCAAAAGGAGTGAGCTTCAGTTCGCTGCTTAAGATCTCGCCCGGAACACGGCCTGAACCGAGTTCCGGCGGATTTCAAGTAGACGGAGCAAGCGGTTCCGAAAACACGTTTATTATTGATGGCCAGGAAGTAACAAACTTTCGAACCGGCACCCTTAACTCCGCAAATAACATACCTACAGCCTTGATAAAGGAGGTTCAGGTCAAAACGAGCGGGTTTGAAGCAGAGCACGGCGGAGCCAGCGGCGGGGTTATCGCAATCGGAACGAAGGGCGGGACAAACGAGTTTCGCGGAGACGTTGGAGTGTCATTTGACGTGGCCAAGTTACAACCAAACAACAGGTTTGCTCCTACAGTCTATCAGCCGTCAGCTCTCGTTCAACAGGTCTATGCCGTCCAACAACCGAAAGACGGTGGAACGAACTTTTACCCATCCGCAACATTCGGCGGCCCGATCTTGAAAGATCGAATTTGGTTCCTGGGCAACTACTCACCCCAGATCTTTCAAACGGATCGCGACACTCGATATTTCAACGCGACACCAATTCCTTTGACTCAGAGCACGACCTTCCCACAGACAGATCGCTACTCTGCCACCCAACGCTTTGAATATGCTCAGGGAAGGCTGGATTTCACGCCAACTAAGAACACTAGCGGTTTTGCATCATACTTGTGGAATCCCACGATGATCGATGGCATCATTCCATTGAATGCGATAGCGATCGGTGGCACCCCCGCCAGCGCGTTCGGGTTGGTAGGGCCGGATCTTGCAAGAATTCAAGGCGGACGAATCAACTCGAATATCTTTACCAGCCAGTTTTCTTGGACGCCAACGGCGAAGTGGGCGTTGACAGCTCGGTACGGTCATGGATTCCTCAATGAAAAAGGAGCAAATGCCTACGGAATATTTGTCGGTACGCGATTCCAGTGCTCGGGCCTGGCATCGTCCGTAGCCTATACATCAGGTACGGCTCAATGCTCGAGGCTCTTTCAAAATACTCTAAATAACAATCCGACCGCGTATGACGTTTCAAAGAGAGATACCGTCAACATTGACACGAGCTACTACGCAACAGGCTTTGCCGGAACTCACAATATCAAGGGTGGCTATGAGAATGGCCGTGTCGAAAATAATGTGAACAACGGATACAAGGAAACTGGGATCGTTACGCTTCAGTACGGCCGAGATTATAACTTCTATGGCGTCAGCGGCTCGTGCGCGGCTACGCCGAATTGCATCGGCGTCGGCCGGATGCAGCGATTCGGCACATCTGGCGACGCGAGCAACCGCTATCAGGCTCTCTATGTTCAGGACAAATGGCAACCAAACGGTCGGTTTACGCTTAACCTTGGCCTGCGGGCCGAGACGGAAAATCTGCCGGCGTTCAATACGCATTCGGGCGGATCGGCGGGAACCCCTATCTCGTTCCCTTGGAGCCGAAAGATCGCTCCGCGGCTTGGAGGATCGTTCGATATCCTCGGTAATGGCAAGAGCCGGATTTTTGCCAGCTACGGCTGGTTTCATGACCGTCTCAAATTCGAACTCCCGCGCGGTTCGTTCGGCGGAGATTTCTTCCGCCGCGACTATTTTCCGATCCTCTCAACTCATCCCGAGTACTCGTATTACACACGGGATCGAATAATTGGAAACTTCACGGATCCGATCGGAGGAGGTAACCCTTCGCTGGCTGGAGGTCTCAGTATCTTTCAATCAGATTTCCGCATCCCTTCAAACATTCCGGCTTCGGCTTATCAGGCGCTTGGACTACCGATCGGCGGTGTAGATCCGGATTTGAAGCCGTTTCGGCAGGATGAGATCACTATTGGATACGAAGGTGAGATCTCGAGAAACTATTTAATTTCCGCGAGGTTTACGGACAAACGTGTTCATGACGCGATCGAAGATCAAGCCAATCTGGGCTTCTTTGAGGCAGAGTCATACATCATCGGAAATGTTGGTGTCGGCCTGGCCCAGAGTTCTAGACAATCCGCGGGCGTTGCAAGGCAAACAAAGGTTCAGCGCCAATACGACGCGGTTGAGTTCGGCCTAACCAGACGATTCGCGAATAATTATTTCTTCAGCGCGAATTATACCCTCAGCCGTCTCTACGGAAACTACTCGGGGCTTGCTAGTTCAGATGAGTTTGGACGAACTTCCCCCGGCGTAAACCGATTCTTTGATTACCCGATCAACGGTTTCACCGCTTTGGGAGAACTCGACAACGGTCGCCTGGCTACCGATCGCCCACATGTGTTCAAGGCATATGGCGGCTACACGTTCGATTGGCGGAGGAACAAGAATCACGCGACAGAGTTATCGTTCTTTACCACCGCAATGTCAGGTACGCCTCAAACGACCTTCGTAACTGTCGTTGCAACCGCGGTTCCTCTAAGCAAGCGAGGTGACCTCGGCCGGACTCCGATGCTTACTCAGACCGATCTTGCGGCCTCTCATGGCTACAAATTTGGAGCAGACAACCGTTTCAAGCTTGTATTTAACTTCAATGTCATAAACGCCTTCAACGAGAATAACGTTACTTCGTTGGACACAACCCGGTACATTAACGTCAACGCGATCTCAGCCGATGATATAGACCCAACCTATAATCAGGCTACACAGACCCTGATCCCAATTTTGAATAGGGTGCTGGCCGGACAGATTGGCCCTCAGCTCGCCGCCTTGGAGAGCCTGGCCGGCAATCGCAATGTACTATACGGGAAAGCAAATGGATACCAGGCCAAACGTGCAGTAAGATTTGGCTTTAGGTTCGTTTTCTAGACACCTTCACGTTAGAGGAAGCTCCGCGTCAAAAGGAGCTTCCTCATTTAGTTTCGTGGCGAAGTAGAGTGAAAGATGGTTTATACAAGCAACCTTTTCTTAGGTGCAGAAAAGCGTACATCGGAGGTTCGGAGGAATACATACGCTTGATAGAGACAAAGGTGGGTTGGATCGGTCGATAGATGAAACTGGATCGGCTATGGTCGATTCGCTTGACGCTGAGCTACGCGAACTAGCCATCGGAAGATTCTCAATCGATAAGATCGTCCGAACGCTCACAAGAGCTCTTCACAATTTGGACCTTACAAAGGACGCGCATCCCTCTCTCTCGGACGAAGGCGTCGATTTTAATGATGCTGTTCGTTCCTACAAAATAAGCCTTATTAAGTGCGCCCTGCGGAAATGCCGCGGAAGACAAAACCATGCTGCAAAATTGCTCAGGCTTAAGCACACGACACTAAATACGATCGTAAGGAGGTATGGGATTGGTACCTAGGGGAACTGCAGATCTGACAATTTTGCTGTCATTTGAGCTTCGTTTCACCTAACCTGGCTCCGCTTTTGAAGCACCCTCAGAAATAAGATCGCTGCTTACGGAACTTTTCAAAATTCATCTACGTTGATATTATTGATATATCAAATATAAGCGATGGTGCTTTTTTTGATGAATTCAGGGCCTGGGTTTGATTTAAAAGCGATGGCAAAAGCAAAACTGTTATATTCCGATTTTAGTGGATTTCGGGTGGACTTTGAGAACAAACAAGTACTTCGAGATGGACATCCGGTCGTTCTGACGCAAAAGTGCTTCGAGCTCCTCCAATACTTGCTGATTCAGCGTGATCGAGTCCTCAGGAAGAAGGAACTCCTTGATTCAATTTGGGAGGGCACCTTCGTTGACGAGGCGACGCTTACCCAGCACATTTACATGCTGCGAAAAGTCTTTCGAAACAATGGGGCAAAAGAGTTTCCGATCGAAACGATCCCTAAAAACGGATACAAATTCGTTGGAGAGGTAGTCGATGTTTTTGAAGAGAATATCGACAACAGCTTTCCACCAGATAATTTTGCGAAAGGGCTCTTTCTGGAGGAAAAGCTCACTCCGCACGTAGAATCAGATTCCCCCCTTCATACCTCTAGCCGTTGGCCCAAGCTGAGCAGCTTGCCCATATCGAATCACCGAAGAGTCGTGATTTCGTCATTTGTCCTGTTACTGTTTGCGGCTATAAACGCGGTAGTATACGTCGAAAGCCGCCCGGCGGAGGCTAATACCAGTGTCACTTCATTGGCCGTACTTCCATTCCATCGATTAGGCCTTCGCGACGACAGCGATATAGGTCTCGGCGTCGCTGACTCTCTTATTGCAAGGCTTGGCAAACTGGAAAATGTTCGGGTAATACCAACAAGTGCCGTTATTCGATTCGATACGAATGACAATCTCGATCCTTTTGAGGCGGCTGAGAGCCTGAAGGCGGACGCGGTTGTCTGGGGTACGATCCAGAAAGATCAGGACAAGATGAGGGTCACGTTTCACGTTTATTGCATGAGAAACAAAGTCACCCTTATGTCCGAAACGATCGATGGGAAGTATACGGACATGTTCTCGATGGAGGATCACATTTCCGAAAAAGTTCTCGGACTCCTTGCAGCAGCCGCAAAAAGCTGAGTTCGCTCCAGCAGCCCTCTTTATATCGGACCCGAAGGTTACAATTCGACACCAAGCTTCCAAACTCGGAGGGATGTTGTTCCCGCACATAGGTGGAAGTAGTCAAACACAGCCTCAATTGCCTTTGAACTCGTCCCGTATCTTAACGTTACCAATGCCCCGAAAGCCATCACAGTACTGCTGAGTATGCCGGATGGGCCAATGATACACCGCGAATTTCGAATCTGTAATGCCCGCTTCTTTCTCAGCGAAGAACGAAGGAACATGGAGGCACACCGAGTTTCACGGGAAAGCCCCCGGGCATCGTCTGTCGTAAGTGACTGGAGGTGGACTATCTGAAGTGCCTTGAAAACGCTTGTGGATATTCAACGCAAAAAAGGACATCCGTGCGGGCCGCAGCAGTCGCGTTTATCGGAACACGGCGTGGCGGTCGTTCCTTTGACCTGATGACTAGGATCCGCTCGCGCTCGAAGTCGACCACGTCTTCCGTGATGGCCATCAGCAGCCTATTTGTTTGAGATTTGGAATGATATGGCTGAGATCGGTCCGTTTCTGCACCAAGGCGGTGCATTATTGGACCGGTTGGGGCGCTAGCGGCCCAAGATGTTCAAAAGGAAGTGGCTAGCGACGATGGTTGCAGAATGGAGGCGCTTTTTTCGACAGGGAATCGTTGTAAGTATTGGCGATAAGGGGCTTACAGGTTGGCCTTTCATTGCCTGCGTGAACTAACGAAAAAGGGACTTTCGAAATTCTTCGAAAGTCCCTTTTTTATTGGTCGGGACGGCGAGATTTGAACTCACGACCTCTCGCACCCCAAGCGAACGCGCTACCAGACTGCGCTACGTCCCGAAAACGAATTCCTAGAGTAGTTTTTGGCGCGGTGAAATGTCAACCTAGCCCGCGTTTCACGACGAAGTCAGGCGATCGGGGTTCGAAGCATCTCGCGAAGTTCCAGAAGGTGGTTTGCGAGCGTTTTCAGAGCGTCGCGTTGATCAGTTCCCAATTCTGTAGAAACGGCCGACGCGGCCATGGTTTGAGGTGCAGAATCGGCTGGGGTCGAGCCATTCGACTCGCCCTGAAAACCGGCATCGAAAAGCAGCGGAGCACCGGTCGGGCCGAGCGACACCGGGGCCGGCGTCGAGGCCACTTCCTGCTTTTGATCCTTTGGCTTTGATCCCTCACGAAGTTCGGCCTGAAGCTTTTTCCGAGCCCCGGCGATCGTGAACATCTCGTTATATAGAAGCTGCTTGATCCTAAGAGCGATCTCGACATCGCGGCGGCGATAACTTCGCTGGCCAGACTTGTTCTTCTGCGGCGAAAGGCTCGAAAACTCAGTCTCCCAATATCTGAGCACGTGGGCCTGAACGCCGACGAGTTCACACACTTCGCCGATCTTAAAGTAGATCTTCTCAGGAATTACAACAGGGTCTTGCGGCATCGAAACGACCTTAAAGTACAGTTTCAGTAAGGTTGCGTTATTGTATGTATTTATTACACTTGTGTCAACGGAATGACCGGCGAATTCGACTTCATCCGTAACCTTAGATTGTGGCACAAACTCGGCCACGTAGGCGACGACTGCGCCGTGCTTCCGATCGGGGGCGAAAACGATCTTTTGGCCACCGCCGACCTTCTTGTCGAGGATGTCGACTTTCGGCTGGACTGGTCCGTGCCGGAGTTTATCGGCCACAAAGCTTTGGCCGTGTCGCTCTCGGACATCGCCGCAATGGGCGGAACTCCGCGTTGGGCGTTGACCTCGATCGCCGTTCCCGAACGCCTGTGGAAAACCGACTTCCTCGAGCGTTTTTACAGCTGGTTTAATTCCCTCGCCGGACAGCACGGCGTAGAACTTGTCGGCGGGGATGTTTCGCGAACTGAGGACAAGTTTTCCGTCGATTCGATCGTTCTCGGCGAAGCCCCGAAAGGAAAAGCTGTCCTTCGCTCGGGAGCGAAGCCCGGGGATCGGATATTTATCACAGGTTACATCGGCGGAGCCGCTGCTGGGTTGAGGCTTCTCGACTCCGGGCATCGTTACGACGATTCGCAGCCTGCTCCGCTTCGGCATTTGCTGCTCAGACAGCTTCAGCCGCTGCCTCAGGTTACCACCGGCAAGCTGTTGAGAGAATACGGTTTAGCTGCGGCAATGATCGATCTCAGCGACGGCCTTTCTTCGGACTTGATCCACGTAGCTCACGCGAGCGGGGTCGGGGCTCGAATTGACTCCGATCTGCTGCCCATCGACCCGGCCATCTCCGCCGTTTTTGATTCTGAAAACGAGGCTCTCGACATGGCCCTCGACGGCGGCGAGGACTTCGAACTGCTCTTCACAACCAGGCCGGATTCGGTCGCTGCGGCACTCGATCTCGGCTTCCATCCTATCGGCGAGATCACCGACAAAACGGGGATCGTCGAACTTGAACGCGAGGGGAAAACGACGATCCTCGAGCCCTCGGGCTTTCGACATTTCTGACCTTCGAATTTTTCACCGCGGGAAAAAAATTTTCAAAAAACGCTTGACACGGAATTTTGACCTGTGTCAGTATTCGGACTTCGCCGCCGAGTTCGGCGAATATTTTTTGGGAGTAATTTGATGATCCGAAGCTGGATACACACAACCGAACAGACATTTGCCCAGGGCGGTTTTGCCGTCGCACAGGTCGATAGATCTGCATCGACGTGTCTCGAATTGAGCCTCGGAAGCATGAATTATCAACCAAAACCGAACGGTATCGATCGTTCGCAAACCACAGATTGACACAGCGGGAGCGGCGTTCCCGCTCCCGAAACATCGAAAGTAAAACGCGAAATTAGCGTTTTCGGATTTTAGGAGCGGTTACGCAGATCCAATTGGGGATCCTGAGTAGCCGCTCCTTTTACTTTTGATGTTTGACAACTGAATAGCCGTATTTGCAGTTGGCGGTGGGCGGTTTGCAGTAAGCAGTCTTTGCTTTTACTGCCAACTGCCTTCCGCCCACTGCCAACTTTTCACAAACGGAGACGTAGATCAACGGAATTCAGAGCATCTCGCTACGAACGAGAAGGCTGCAGGTTCGAGTCCTGCCGTCTCTTCCCAATCCACAGTTGTCGGTGGCCAGTGCTCAGAGATCTGTCCACTGACCACCCTTTTTGATCGACACAAAGGAGAAACCCTTATGTTTGCACTCAAGAGTCGCAACTTTATCGCGACGTGAGCCCTCAGCTTTTCCTAGTTTGCTGAGGCCGCGTCTGGAAACCGAAACCATAAACTTCAGCAATATATTTGAGGAAAAATGAGCAAAAAATACCACGTTCAGCGACGCGAGTTCCTGAACCAATTTCCAACATGGAGGGCTTATGTCATCGCATCGGTCGAAGACACGAGCGACAAGCCATCGTGCTGTGCCGACCACGGCATCGAAAGTGAGGTCCACCTCGAGATCGCTTCGTGCTACGACGAGATCGAGCTGCACTTCTCGCTCGTGACCGCCGAGGATCGCCAGAACAGCCTTTACAAAGCGAACAAACTCGCCGAGATCATCAACGCGTTTCGCGATGCGATCGAACGCGAGGTCGCCATCATCGAGGAACGTCGCCGGACGCCGCAGCATGCGCGTGCCGCGTCGGCCGTTCACTGAGTCTCCCACCGCAATGCCGGCCGTTTCGCCGTGGAAACGGCCGGCGGGGCTCGGGCGGCTCGACACCAATTTTCTCCCACGCCTCTCCACGATCAAATGCAGTCCCGCGTGCGGCCCGGCTTGCCATCCGGCAGTCCTGTCTTCTGTTTGCAACAAAGCTGTCGGATGCAGGCACCCAAATGGGCCATACGCGGGCTGCGTTTGCCCGCCAGGAGAACATTGATCCTTTGGAGAAGCCCGCGCGTCAGCAAGGGCGGAACATTCACCGTAAGGAAGGGCGGTACATTCAACGTTCGCATACCGCCCTTGCTGACGCGCGGGCTTCTGCAAACGCGCGGGCTTCTGCAACGCTCTCGCGATCATTTCGATCCGTGTCGTCATCTAATTCTTATATTTGACCACCCGCTACCGCAGGTGGTACTGACATGATCCAGGAGGGCTAATGCCATACAACAAACTTAATATTTCCGGCTCGCAGGCTGACGTCCTGTCGTGGGTCACCCACACGATGTCGTCTGACGAGCACGATATGCTCCGCAACGTTTCGCGTCTGCCGTGTCTGTACAAGCACGTCGCGTTGATGCCGGACGCACATCTCGGGATCGGATCGATGGTCGGTTCGGTCATTGCTACTAAAGACGCCGTTATTCCGGCGACGGTCGGTGTCGACATCGGCTGCGGAATGATGGCGGTCAAGACGCCGTTCAAGAGCGGAATTCTCGATCGCAAGATGGCCGAGTTTCGACACGAGATCGAGCGTGCCATTCCCGTCGGCTTCAACGACTACAAAGAACCGGTCGACGAATCGAACGAGTGGCCCGGCTGGGCCGAATTTGACCAGCTTCACCCGGGCGTTCAGGACCGCAAGCGTAAGGCGATGAAGCAGCTCGGGACGCTCGGCGGCGGTAACCACTTTATCGAGGTCTGTCTCGATACTGAGGACAACGTCTGGCTGATGCTGCATTCGGGTTCGCGAAACATCGGTAACGAGGTCGCGACGCGTCACATCGCCACGGCGAAATCGCTCCACGAGCTGAACACACTGCCCGATCCGGCACTTGCATACTTTGTCCAGGGCACGGACGAGTTCAAGGCCTACTGGCATGACGTCGAGTGGTCCCAGCGGTACGCGATGCGCAACCGCGAGATCATGATGAAACGCCTGATCCGATCGTTCAACCGAATGTTCAAAGGCGGAAACCCGACCGGTAGGGAGGGTGTAAACGACTGGAGCGAATCACCGGAAGTCGTGGTGAATTGCCATCACAACTACGTCGCAAGCGAAGAGCACTTCGGCGAGAATGTCTACGTCACCCGCAAGGGTGCGATCAACGCCGAAGCCGATCGCTTCGGGATCATTCCGGGCTCGATGGGAGCGAAATCGTTCATCATCCGCGGCCTGGGAAATCCGATGGCGTTCAACTCCTGTTCTCACGGTGCGGGACGCAAAATGTCGCGTACCGCGGCGAAGAAACGCTTCACTCAGGACGACCTGAAAGCTCAGACCGCCGGCGTCGAGTGCCGCAAAGACCGCGGCGTAGTCGACGAGATCCCCGGCGCGTACAAAGACATCGAAGAGGTCATGCGTGCCCAGACCGACCTAGTCGAAGTCGTCGCCGAGCTGAAACAGGTGATCTGTGTGAAGGGGTAACGTTCGGAGTTCCAGCTTCAGTTGGGCTCGCAAGGGTTGACGAGCTGTAGCTCCGACTACAATCATTGGCCACAGATTTGCGTCTTAAATGTCACCGTCCGAAAAATAGGAGGAAATATGTCACAAAAAAATTTGCAGAACCGCGATTTTTACTAGTGCGGACGTAAATTAACTCAATTTACCTGTCCGTACATATTTTTGGATTTCTAACGAAAAGAGGAAAAATGTATGGGCAATCAATTGCTTGAAAAACACTTCGGTGTTCTCGGGGCTCGCGTTCGGATCACAGAACTCGACGTCCCAAATCGTCGACTCCCAGTCGGGATCGATATTCGCGAAGATCGCCATGGCGAATTCTTCGACATTAGACTCGCGGCAGATGATGACCTCACGTACGAAGTCATCGATCTGCGAAAAGACCTGCGTCACCTGCTCCTACTAGGTCGACGCGAAGACGGCAAGGAGAAGTTTCTTTGCGGTCATGACGAAAGACATTGGTTCGTGTGCGCCGTTCCCGGACGCAGCGTTACGAATGTCCTGTCGGCGATGGAGGCTCTTCAGCCTGCATTCGTTCGGCAGCAGATACAGAAAAGCATCAAGCGCATCAAGACTCGTTTCGATCGCCGAAACGAAGCCTTTGTCCGTCAGGGCGAATGGTTCTTTGTGCCGTTTCCCGAACTGGATCTCAAAACGGATCTCACAAATCAGATCCATCGCAGCGAGCCGATCACCCGCGGCTTCGGAAGCAAGCCGCACATCTGTGCTGAAGTCTTCCGCAGCAAGGGCCAGCCTGTCTGGGTTTGCAATAAATATCCGACCGGCGTTTCACCAAAACGCTATGAAGATATCCTGAAAACGAACCTCAAGGCTGCCAAGTGGAACTGGCGCCTAATGCAGATCAACGCATCGGTTTACGCCCGAGGCACCGTCCGTCATCCCGATCATAAGACGATCGTACTCGACGGATGGCATCAGATCTTCATGAACACCGAGTCCGAGGCTCCCGGCGCGAAGAACGTTGTTTTTCTGGATTAACCAAGGGCGGCAAGGTCTATCCCTTGCCGCTCAATCCCTCTAGGCCGCATAGTTTCCCACGCAAGCGGTAATGGGTTTCTCACTCTGCGGACTAGAACGTAAATTTTCAAAGAGCAGTGCCGTGTTTCTCACCTTGGGGTCGAGGTAAATGTGGACGGATCGTGAAAGGCCCCGGTCGCTTGCTTCCGATGCTGACTTATTGTTTCCCACGCGTCGTCGGGGTTTGCCCTGTCGCTACCGCTCCCGGTTCTGACTCGATCGTTCAACCACCCGCTATCGCAGGTGGTTCTGACCCGGATTTCGCGTGTTTCGCGGGCAAATTTGCGTTGGGGCAAATCGTGAAATGCGCCGGTCGCTTCCGCCATTGGGATTCGCGAGAGTGATGAACCCAGTCGCTATCGCTCCCGGTTCTGACTCGATCACCGTTCAACCACCCGCTATCGCAGGTGGTTCTGACAAGACCCCGGTCGCTACGCTTCCGGTACTGACACGCTATGGCGGGGTTTTCGGATCGTGGGCGGTGGTGCGCTCGATGATGCCGACGGTGGCGTTCTCATTTGACATGATGAGTTCGAAGGCCTGGCCGGGCGAGAGCCTGACGTATTCGCCGTCGACAAAATGGAACACGTGCGAACGGGCGAGTTGATCGATGATCTCGGCGATGGTCGGCGGCGGGGCTTCCGCGTCCTGTTCCGCGATACGAACTCGCGGCCTAACATAAGGGCCCACGCGGCTTTCGCCGAGGATCCGGCAAACGTCCTCAACGAAATCGAGCCGTTCGTCTTTGCCATACGAGATGCGTTTTTTTTGAATGTCTTTGAGAGTTTCTTTGGTCGTCGGTGCTTTCTGGTGTCTTTTCATAGAGCCAACGTAGCATCGCCGCGCCGTGCTGAAAATGCCAGATTTCTCAAAATGTCACAGAATGCACAGATTGCGTAAAATGACGCAGATTGCGTAAAGGGAGACTCTGAGTACTCAGAAGACCCGACGAACTTCTACATCTAGTCTGAAGTTTGTGTTACGCAACAAAATATTGTGCTTGCTTTTGCCCAAAGTTGTAATAAAATTATCGGTAGAACCGTACAGGTGCGCCTCGACACATAAACAGACAATTTATTCCGTCGAATCTTCATCCTAGTCGGTGCCGAATATTAAGGAGGAGATAACTTGCTAACAGGAAGAGTATTGCTTTTAAACTTTTCGTACGAGCCGCTCGGAACGGTGGGCGTCGCTCGTGCTGTCTGCCTATGGTTTCGCGGCGCGGTCTTTGTCGAAGAAAACGATGGCGACAATGTTTTGCATTCTCCGTCGACCACGTTTCCCGTTCCTTCGGTGATCCGCCTTAGAAACTACATCCACGTTCGCCGCAACAATCGCGAGACGACGATGAAACGTGCGCGGATCTACATCCGCGACCGTTACCGCTGCCAGTACTGCGGCGAGCATCGCCACGCTAAAGACCTGACGCTGGATCACATCCTGCCGAGGGCACAGGGCGGCGAGAGCACCCCGCAGAATCTGGTCACAGCATGCGTTCGCTGCAACCAGCGTAAAGGAAACCGCACGCCGGAACAGGCACGCATGCCGATGCTCACTTCGCAAAAACTGCTGCGTCTGGGCCTCGACCACGTGCTGCTGTGCCACTACGCCGAAAGCCGTCCGAACTGGAGGAAATACCTCTTCATGGACGACATTGACGAAGAGGCAAAACGGGTGGCAGCTTAGAATAAAGTCAGTACCGCCTACGTAAGCGGGCGGGAATGAACAATAGAATTGAATGACTACGGCCGCTTTCGAGCGGCTTTCTTATTTGGTTGCGTTTTGATGTACGAACGTATTTTGCCGCCCGCTCACGCAGGCGGTACGGATTTTTGCTTTCGGCTGTTCAGTTTTTCATAAATTAGATCGGGATCGCGTAGCGGAATTTGGAATTCGAAATTTGAAATTTGAAATTCCTCCGACCGGAGCGATCAACCACGCGCTATCGCAGGTGGTTCTGACGGGAGAGTTATGAAACTGATAATAATCCACGGCCCGCCGGCTGCGGGAAAATTGACGGTGAGCCGCGAACTCGCTGCTCGGACAGGCTTTAAGCTCTTTCACAATCATCTGAGCATCGATTGTGTTAAGCCGATATTCGAGTTCGGCAGCGAGCCGTTCAACAGGCTGATCGAGATGATCCGGTTCGGCACTATCGCCGAGGCTGCTCGCGAGGGCGTCAGCCTGAACCACACTTTCGTCTATGCCAAAGGCGCCGACGACGAGCATTTTGCCAAGCTCATCGCTGCGGCCGAGGACAACGGAGGCGAGGTTCACACAGTCTTGCTCGTGTGTGACGACGCGATCCGCAAGCAGCGGATCTCCGCCGACGATCGGCAAACTATCGGCAAGCTGACCGATCCCGATTCGATCGAGACGTCACGCGAGAAATGGGATCTCTTCTCGACGCTGCCCGGCCGAAACACGCTTGAGATCGATACGACAAACGTCCCGCCGACGGAATCGGCGCGAAGGATAATCGACTATTTTGGACTGACGACTATCCACTAATCACTGTTCACTATTCACTGAATAAGCGGTCTTTTTCGTGAGCAGTTCGCTCTATTCAGTGGATAGTTATTAGTGACAAGTGAATAGTTATGGTGATTTTATGAGATATACGGATGAAAAAGAGATCGCCGCGGTGGTGCGGTCGTTCGAGGAGGCGACGGTCAGCCGAGATGCCTGGGGACACCCCGAGCACTTGATCGTCGCGCTCCATTACGCAACGCGGCACGACATCGAAACAGCTATCGATAAGATGCGCGCGGGTATTTTCAAGCTACTTGGCGCCTTTGGTGTCGATCTGACCAGGGAAATGCCTTATCACGAGACGCTCACCGTATTCTGGATGCGGACAGTTGCCGGCTTCAACGCGTCGAAGAACGGCGCCTCCCTGCTCGACAAAGCGAATGAGATGGTCGAGATATATGACAAAGACTATCCGCTGAGGTTTTATACGAAAGAATATTTATTCTCGGATGAGGCGAGAGCAAACTTTGTTGACGGAGATAGGCGTCAAATTTAACCAAAGATCCACGTCCGAATCCGCTTTCGTTTTTGAGGCCATCAACTACGCTATTTGTGATAAAATAAGGCTTTTAACGTATCCAATTCGAAGGCATGGCTGATTCGCACGAGGTAACCGAACTGCTTCAAAAATGGAACGCCGGTGACCATGGCGCCCTCGAAGAACTGACGCCGATCATTCATGCCGAGCTTCATCGCATCGCGCATCGTTATATGAACCGCGAACGCGATGGCCATACGCTGCAGACGACCGCCCTGGTCAACGAGGCATATATGCGGCTGATGGACTGGAAATCGGCGAAATTCGAGAATCGGGCGCACTTCTTTGGGGTTTCGGCCCAGCTGATGCGGCGGATTCTCGTCGATTTTGCCCGGCGGCGGCCTAAAAGCGGCGACCGTCCGGCTCAGCACGTGTCGCTCGACGAAGCCTTTACCGTTACGGCCGGAAGCGATCGGGATCTGATCGCCGTGGACGAGGCTCTGACCGAACTCGCTAAATTCGATGCCCGCAAGGCGCAGATCGTCGAGATGAAATTCTTCGGCGGCCTCAGCGTTGACGAGATGGCTGAGGTGCTCAAGGTCGCCCCGATCACGGTAATGCGTGAGTGGCAAAAGGCTAAGGCATGGCTGTATCTTCAGCTCACTAATTCGTAACTCACAGGCCGGTCATGGACCCCAAACGCTGGAAACAGATCGATGAACTTGTCGATGCCGCGCTCGATGTGCCGGACTCTCAGCGGGATGCGTTTCTCGATTCGCGCGTCGGCGGCGATCAGGAACTCAAGACGGCCGTTCTCAAGCTTATCGGAGCCCAGTCCGACTCAAGCCAATTTCTCGATCAATCTGCAATGCGCGTGGTCGCTCAGGCGATGGCCGAGGAAAAGCCGCGAATTCCGACCCGCAGCCGCGTCGGAGAAAAGATCGGGACCTATCGCATCGAAAGGCTGATCGGCCAGGGCGGCATGGGCGAAGTTTATCTCGCCTTTGACGAAAAGATGCGGCGAAACGTCGCGCTCAAGATCCTGCCGAGTGACGGCTCGGCCGACGACGAACGCGTCCGACGGTTCGAGATGGAAGCCCGTGCGATCTCGAAACTCAACCATCCCAATATCGTCACCATCTACGACGTCGGCAAGGCCGATGGCGTCAATTACATAGCCACCGAGTATGTCGAAGGCAAGACGCTGCGCGAGCTGAGCGGCGGTAAGTTCAAGCTGCGCAACGTGATGGCGAATTCCATCCAGATCTGCGATGCACTCTCGGCCGCTCACGCAGCGGGCATCATCCACCGTGACATCAAGCCGGAAAACATAATGATCCGCGACGACGGATACGCAAAGATCCTGGATTTTGGTGTTGCAAAGCTCACGGAGATCGGGCCGGATACGCTGCTAAAGTTCGGACAAACGATGAAAGGCATCATCGTCGGAACGCCGTCTTACATGTCGCCGCGGCAGGTAAGCGGTGATGTTGTCGATCATCGAACCGATATTTGGAGCTGCGGCGTCGTTTTGTATGAATTCCTCACCGGGCAAAACCCGTTCAAGGGAGAAAACCGACAACAAACCTTCGAAGCGATCCTCACCAAGAAGCCGCCGCCGGCAAGTTCAATAAATCCAGACCTTCCCGAAGAGATCGACCGGATCCTTGCTCGAACGATGGAGAAAGACTCGGATCACCGTTATCAGACCGCTGCCGATCTGCGGGCCGACCTCAAGGTCGTGAAACGCGAACTAGATCTGAGCGAATCTGGCGAGCTGCATTCTAGTTCGTCACTATCGACCCGGCGGTCGCGCGCCTTCCGTCGACCTATTCTTGGCTATGCTTCGGTCGCGACCATCTTGATCGTGTTGGCGGCCGCGGCCGTCGGAGGTTACTTTTACTTTGTTCGAGGATCCGGCCCAAAAGGCCCTGATTGGTCGGCGGCGACGAGCATGCCGATCACAAATCAGGTCGGCACCGAGTATTTTCCGACCCTTTCACCCGATGGCAAGGACATCGCGTACGCGGCGAAGGAGAACGGCCAGTACGATATCTTTCTGCTCCGCATCGGCGGTAAAAAGCCGACCAACCTTACCCTCGGGTCGACGAAAGACGATACCCAGCCCGCCTTCTCGCCAAAAGGCGACCTGATCGCGTTTCGGTCCGAACGCGAACCGGCCGGCATTTATGTTATCGAACCGTCGGGAGACAATCTGCGGCGCATCGCCGATTTCGGTTATCATCCCTCGTTCTCGCCCGACGGCAAACAGATCGTTGTCAGCACGTTCGGACGCGACCAGCCGACGGTGCGTGCCGCGCCCGGAATGAGCCTCGACATCATCGACATACAGAGCGGCGGCCGCTCAAAACTCCTTGACGCCGAAGCCACGTTCCCATCGTGGTCGCCGAATGGGCATCGCATTGCCTATTGGTTCTACACCGGCACTTTCGGACGCCGCGACATTGCGACCATCCCTGCCGGCGGCGGTGAACCGGTAATAGTTGCAAAGGATTTTGCCGTATCCAACTGGAATCCGGTGTGGTCGCCCGACGGCGAATTCCTGTATTTCGTGAGTAGCCGGGCTGGAAAGATGAATTTCTGGCGTGTCGCCGTTGACGAACAGACAGGTGTCGTTCTGGACGATCCGGAACCCGTCGTCACTCCGTCCAGCTATAGCCGGCATATATCCTTCTCACGCGACGGAAAGCGGATGGCTTACGTTCAGACGCGGAATACGTCGAACATCCAGGGGGTCGATTTTGACCTCTCGAACTACAGTACCATCGGCGAGCCCTACTGGATCACGAAGGGCGAGCGCGAGATCGCCCGGCCCGAACTCTCGCCTGACGGTACTCGTTTTGTGCTGCGGCTGATAAAACCGACCCAGGACGATGTCGTTACCGTAAGCCGCGACGGTACCGAATGGCGCGACGTTACGAACGACGAGCCGTTCGATCGATACGTTCGGTGGTCACCGGACGGCAAACGGCTGACCTTTGCTTCCGACAGGAATGGCGGCGGAGAGGTATGGGTATGCAACGCTGACGGCACAGGCCTCAAGCAACTGACTTTTTCTCAAGACCCGCAAAAGCCCGCTGGATTTCCGATCTGGTCGGCCGACGGCACAAAGATCGCAGTTTCTTACAACGAAAGCGTGTTCCTTATCGATTCGAGCACCGGCCAGCACCTTTCTGACATCCCGGCTATGTCTGGCACGACCGGGTTTATCTCTTGGGACTGGTCGCCGGACGGGACGATGCTCGGCGGCGTTATCCAAAAAGGTGAAGAGCGCTGGGTCGGAGTTTACTCGTTCGCCTCGAAGGCTCATGAGCTCCTGGCGAAAATTCCCGCGACGATCCCGATCCAGTGGTCGCCTGACAACACCCACCTTCTTTGGTCATCCGAAAGCAAGATAAAGGCGGTCGACATCCGCTCAAAACAGGTCAAAGATATCCTCGAAGTCACTAATGTCGAGGCGTTCGCACCTTTCATCAGCCGTGACGGCAAACTACTCTACTATTCCGGCGTGAATCTCGAGTCTGATATATGGCTGCTCGATCTCGCCCAGGATCCGCAATAATTATTAATTTTTGTTTTTATGTCGGCGGCTGATCGCCGCTGCCTTTTAGGTGACGGGCGACGCGTCTTGAGATCGCCGCGTCCAGCCCGGCCCAACTCGCCGCCGTCGGACTAGAGCCCGAGTTCATAATTTTGCCCTTTTGGCTCGAATGTGCTATCCTCGCAACGCTGTTGCGTCTCGCTAACGCATTTCAGGTGAGAAAGCCGATCTTTGAAATTAGAAAGCCGTGATCCCGGTCGAGCAAGCAAACGGGGTCGCGTCAAAGGCGTCTGCTGTTTCCGGACAACACACACCCAGGTTTCACACAATATTTTTTCAAATTTGATGAAACAGGGCGGCGTTTTGCCGACAACCCATTGCGGCACAGAAGCTTAGCCGGTTCAACAGCAGGTGAAACACTACTGAAACAACGTGAAACAGTTTTTTTTCGATTTTTCGTGGGGACAGCCGCGAAAAAGACGGTAACATCTTGATCCAGAATGGTTTATCTGTCGCACTAAGCCATGGGACAGAGGTGGGACAGATGCGGGACAGGACGAACCTGCTTTTCTCGCGCTATTTCGTTATGATTATCGTTCGGAAAAGTTTCGAATATGCTCAGATTTTTTAATACTTTAACGCGTCAGGTCGAGGATTTTCAGCCGATCGAGGACGGCAAGGTCCGGATGTACATCTGCGGCCCGACGGTTTGGAATTTTGCTCACATCGGGAATTTTCGCACCTTCGTATTCGGCGACATCCTGCGGCGGTACTTGAGATTCAAGGGCTACGACCTCACCCACGTGATGAACCTGACCGACATCGACGACCGGATCATCAACGAGGCCGCTGCCCGTTCGATCACGATCGACGAGTTTACGGCACCGTACACGCAGTACTTTCTCGAGGATTTTGACGCTCTCGGCAACGAACGTCCCGAGGTGATGCCGCGTGCGACGCATCACATCGCCGAAATGATCGAGATCATCTCGACGCTGCTCGCAAACGGCCACGCGTACGAATCCGATGGCTCGATCTATTACCGCATCGCGGCGTTTCCCGAGTACGGCAAGCTCTCGAAGATCAGCTTTTCGGGCAATATCGCCGGCGGTTCGGAGCGGATCGATACTGACAAGTACGACAAGGAAGACGCACGCGATTTTGCCCTGTGGAAACTGGTCGGGCCGGATGACGAACCGGGTTGGGATGCTCCGTTCGGGCGCGGACGCCCGGGCTGGCATATCGAGTGTTCGGCGAGATCGCCCAGAGCGAAGGCGCGACCGGCAAGCTCTTCTCAAAGTACTGGATCCACAGCGAGTTCCTCAAGATCGACGACGTCACGATGTCCAAATCAAAGGGCAATTTCTTCACGTTTCGCGATCTGAGGGAACAGGGCTATACGCCGCTCGCGATCAGGTACGTACTGCTCTCGGTGCCCTATCGTAAGCAGTTGAACTTTACGTTCGAAGGCTTGCAAGGTGCTGAGTCGACGGTCGAAAGGCTCCGCAACTTCCGCTCGCTGGTTAGTGATAGCCGCATCGTCGAGTCCGATTCCGATGAGGTCGCTGAGACGGCGATCGTCGCGATGAAGAAGTTCGAAGCCGCGATGGACGATGACCTGAACACCGCTGCGGCTCTCGCCGCCGTTCACGACATGGTCCGCGAGGTAAATACTACGCTTGCCGAGCGGGCGTTGACCGAGGACGAACGCGACACGGTGCTCGAAGCGATCGCGAAATTCGATGCGGTGCTCGGTATCTTCGGGGCGGAAGACGATCAAATGCTCGACGCCGACATCGAGGCGTTGATCGAGGAACGTCAGACGGCCAGGTCCAACCGCGACTTCGCCCGTTCGGATGAGATCCGTGACGAACTCGCCTCAAAAGGCATCGTTCTCGAAGACACGAAAGACGGGGTTCGTTGGAAACGTAAGTGAGGTTGGATCAAGGCGTTACGCGTTCGGCCTCACCGATGAAAACGCGAACGCCGCCGGCCGGTTCGGTCTCGCCGATCTGTTTGACGGCGTAACCGCGTTGCTTGAGTTCGGCGATCGGCGGATGCGATTCGTTCCAGACCGAGTCCCGGAAAACGAAGCTGAATCGCGGCGCGTTGATCTCGGAAACGGCGATCTTTTGTACAACGTCAAAACCGCGAGGCAGGAAATAGGCGGTATCCTCACGAACGCCCGTGCCGCTAACCTTCGATATTTGATAATTTGAACTGCTTTTCGTGGCGAACCATAGATGGTAGGCCGCGAGGTCTTCGAAGGCGTAAACTGGACCCGAGAGATGCCTTGCGGAAGCTTCCCACAAACACCACGGATAGTTCGGCTTCGGCTCAACGGTTTGGAAAACGAACGCAGCTGAAACAAGAACGCCTGCGATCGATACGACAGCCGCCCGGAAAACTGTTGAAGTGACTTCTGTCAGAGCAATACCCACGAACAGCAAAAAGGGCACGAAAACGATGATCAGATGCCGCGTTCCCCAGAAGGAATACGGCAGCAGCCAACTAGCCGTGAAAGCGATCGCGATCGGAACTATGACGAATGTGCCGAGCGTCAGGAGATTCTTACTGATCTTCGGTTCGCGTATCCGATCGATCGCGAAAACGATCGCTGCCGTCAGCAGCAAGAGCAGAAACGGCACTGCGATGACAAACCGCGAGATCGGCTGATCGCTGCTCGTTTGGTAGTAAAACGGTTCGATCAGGTTGAAAACGAAGGTGACCATCTGCCGGATGCCCGGACGCGACAGCCAACCGATGTTCTGGCCGATATCCGAGCCGCTCGACGCGGCATTGAACACTGCCACGAGCCACGGCACTAAGGCGACCAAGGTTGAAAAGGCGATCAATGCTGCCTTTTTCAGGCTTTCCCGTCCGGCCGCGAGCAACACTATGACTCCGGCGGCGACGACAAGCCAGCCAAAATAGTGGGTGTAGACAAGTGCGATGTTAACGGCGATCAGCATCGCGACGCCCGAGTCTCTGCCTTGCACGCGCAGGAACAGCCAGATCGACGCAAGCGACAGGCACATCAGCATGCTGTACATGCGAACTTCCTGTGCGTACTTGATCAGCGAACCGTTAACGGCTACGAGAGCGAGAGCCACTATCTGGGCCGAATATTTTAGACCGAGTTCGCGGCAAATACCGACGAAAGACACGATGGCCAATACTGACCAAATCACCGGAAACAGCCGTAACCACACGGTGCTCTCACCGCCGATGGCGATCCAGAGTTTAAGGAGGATATAGAAAAGCGGCGGGTGAATGAGGTCGAGGGCGACGAATTCGAGCATTTCGCTCCATCCGTGACCCGCCGCGTGAACGCCGAAGATCTCGTCGAACCAGAGGCACGATTCGCCGAGCCCCCACAGCCGCATCGCGACGTAAAGGACCGCGACGAGAGCTAATCCCAGTATCCGAAGTTTAGATGTGTCGGTCATGGGCACGGAACTGCCGATCTTGTTCAGTTATTAGTCGATAGTTGGTAGTTGATAGTCATGTCGCTCATCGACTATTCACTCCTAACTCAAGACCAATAAACAATGAGGTCGGCTAGAGCGTAACGCCGTCGCAGAGTTTGCCGTCGATGCTCGTGTACGAGAGGGCGACCTCTTTAAAGGTGTCTGTGTCGCGGCAGTACGAGATGCAGGTCGCGTACGGCTTGGAATAGATGTGGAGGCTGACGGCCCTTTCGTCGTATTCGGCAAGGTTGAGTATCTGATGGATCGGCTCTTCGAGTTCGACGGCCGCGGCGGCACAATTCGAGAGTTCGTACGAATCGGTCTCGACCAGACGGCAATAGCCTCGGCTTTCATCGATCGCATCGACAGCGAAGTTCTGCCCCTTTAGCTTGCCGACCGGCACCGTCATCCAGCACTTCTGATCGGAATGATTGTGCACCCGCGATACCTGGCCCTTTTCCCAGCAAATGGTCATCGCCTCGTACCGCTCGTTCTTGAAGATCAAGTTCCGTGTGTAGAAGCTGTCGCTGAAAAAGAAGAACCTCTCGATCGTCTCGACATCGACGGGATTTGCCGCGAGAAAGTCGTAGACGCCCTGGCATGTAAAATCGGCGTCGGGGATCGCGTTGAGGCCTTCGATGACTTGATGAATTGGAACAGATCTCATTTTTGTAGCGAAAGGAGCTATTTTTCTGCGATTTCGAGCAAAAGTCAACGGCGGGGCTTTCACGCAGGCCAGACAATGCCGTAAGCTCAATATTTTGCTTAATTCTGGCCGCTTGCTTATAATAATTTTAAAAGAAAAAGCTGATCCGATCTGCCTTTTTTCTCCGGAGGAATATAACTTTGCCAAAAGCAGCAACCCGCAAAAAGACCTCGGCTGCAACCGCCGAAAAGACGTCTTCGAACGGCAGTTCGCGGGCCGCAAAAGCGGCTCCTGATGAAAAGAAATCGACCGAATTTGTTGATGTCGAACAAGCGAAAGCGGAGTACGGCGAGAGGCTCGAATCGCAGCTTGCCGAGATCAAAAAGACCGACAAAAAGCTGCTCCGCGAGATGCTATATCAGATGGTGCTCGGGCGGCGTTTCGAAGAGAAGTGTGCCGAAGTTTACCGAATGGGTAAGATCGGCGGATTTTGCCACCTGTACATCGGCCAGGAAGCGATCGGCGTTGGCTCCATGATGGCGCTCGAGCCTGACGATATGGTCATCACGTCATATCGCGACCACGTTCAGGCGATGGTCAAGGGCATCTCGCCCGAGGCGGTCATGGCAGAGCTTTACGGCAAAGAAGGCGGCTGCGTCAAAGGCAAAGGCGGTTCGATGCACATGTTCTCAAAGGACCTCGAGTTCTATGGCGGACACGGCATCGTTGGCGGCCAGATCGGCGTCGGCACCGGAATGGCCTACGCTGCGAAATACAAGGGTACAAAGCAGGTCGTGCTCAACTTCTTTGGCGAAGCGGCCGTAAATCAGGGCATTTTTCACGAATCGCTGAACATGGCCCAGCTCTGGAAACTGCCGTGTATATATATCTGCGAAAACAATCAGTACGGAATGGGCACTTCGCAGCAGCGTGCGATGAGTACGCGAAACATCGCGAAAAAAGCGGAATCGTACGGAATGGCGAATGAGTTCGTTGACGGTATGGACGTAATGGCCGTTCGGGCCGCTACGCTGCGGGCTATTGAAAGGGCGCGCAAAGACGGGTTGCCCACGCTTTTGGAAATACGGGCTTACCGGTACATGGGCCACTCGATGTCTGATCCCGGAAAATATCGCACGGTCGACGAGATCAAGAAGTACCAGGAGCGCGATCCGATCGTGCTTTTTAAGGACAGCCTGAAGCAGGCTAAAGTGCTCAGCGATAAGGATTTTGACGCGATCGAAAAACAGGCGCAGGAAGCGACCGACGCGGCGGTCAAATTTGCCGAAGAAAGCCCGTATCCTAATGAGAGCGAGTTGATGACCGACGTCTTAGCGTAAGCTGTGCGGCGGCTAACCTTACGCCTTACTTTAATTTATGGCAGTTTTAACCATCCGCGATGCGCTGAACGAAGCTCTTCGCGAAGAGATCGTAAGAGACGAGAACGTCTTCGTCATGGGCGAGGAAGTTGCCAAATACGACGGTGCATACAAAGTGACTCGCGGGCTGTGGAAGGAATTCGGTGATAAGCGCGTCGTCGATACGCCGATCACTGAGCTCGGCTTTGCAGCCGTGGGCGTCGGTGCGGCGATGGCTGGTCTGCGGCCGGTGATCGAGTTCATGACATGGAACTTCTCGATCCTTGCGGCTGACCAGATCATCAATCACGCGGCCAAGATGCTTTATATGTCCGGCGGCCAGTTCAAGGTACCGATCGTCTTTCGCGGGCCGAACGGCTCGGCCTACCAGGTTTCTTCACAGCATTCCCAGGCGCTTGAGGCGTTCTACGCGAATTTCCCCGGCTTGAAGGTCGTGATGCCCTCGACGCCGGCCGATGCCAAAGGCCTGCTAAAATCGGCGATCCGCGACGATAACCCGGTGATGTTTCTCGAACAGGAACGCATGTACGGCATTAAGGGCGAAGTTCCGGAGGACGAAGACTTCCTCATCCCGCTCGGTGTTGCCGACATCAAGCGTGAAGGCAAAGATTGCACGATCGTTGCACGGTCAATGACGGTGCCGATGGCTATCACGGCCGCAGAGCAGATCGAAAAGGAATTTGACGTCTCGGTCGAGGTCATCGATCCGCGAACGATCAAGCCGCTTGATATCGACACGATCATCGATTCCGTCAAAAAGACCAATCGTCTCATCGTCGTTGAAGAGTCGCATGAGTTCGCGAGCGTCGGTGCGGAGATATCGCACCAGATCATGGAAAATGCGTTCGACTACCTCGACGCACCGGTCAAACGTATCGCGACCGCTGAGGCTCCGATGCCGTACGCAAAGAATCTCGAAGCTCTCGCATTGCCGAGCGTTGATAAGATCGTCGCGGCGGTCAAAGAGGTCTGTTACCTTTGATCTCAGAATGCTCGATCGAAAGGCGGCAAAACTTGAATACAAGCTTTCGCATCGGCCGATGGGCGTCTTTCAGATCCGGAATTCGGTAAACGAAAGGATCTTTGTTGATTCGAGTACGAATATTCCGGGCAAGATAAACCGGCATAAGCTGCAGCTCACGATGGGCTCTCATCCGAACAGATCGCTGCAGGCGGATTGGAATGAGTTTGGACCGGATGCCTTCGAGTTCGAGACCCTCGAGCCGGTCGAACCGAGAAGCGAAGTCGATTACGACTATGCTAGCGACTTGGAAGTGCTCGAAGATCTCTGGCTTGAGCGGCTAAAACCATTTGGTGATGCCGGCTATAACGAAAAGAAAAAGTCCCGAGAAGAGCGTTTGCAAATGATCGCGGCAAACCGAAAACTTTAATCCTATGGCTGAAAAATTCTTAATGCCGAAACTCTCGCCCACGATGGAAGAGGGCCAGATCGCGCGTTGGGTCGTAAACGAAGGCGAGAACTATGGCGCCGGAGATACGCTCGCTGAGGTCGACACCGACAAGGCGACGATGGAAATGACCGCTCTCTCGGCCGGCACGCTTCTGAAGATCCTGAAAGGCGCGGGCGACACGGCGGCGTTGGGCGAGACCATCGCGATCATAGGCAAGAAGGGTGAAGATATCTCGGGATTGCTCGCTGAGGTCGCATCCAATGGCGCCGGCAAATCTGAAACAAGTGAAGCCAAGTCAGAACCGTCTGCGTCAGCGGACGGCAATGAACAGGCGGAGTCGACACCCAAAGAATCGAAAGAAGATGCTGCGAGAAAGGTACAGCCAGCCAAAGCTGAATCTGTGTCAGCCGCAAGTTCAAATGACTCCGGCAGGCTGGTCGTATCGCCGATCGCCGCGCGGATGGCGGCGGAAAATGGGATCGATCTCAAGACCGTCAGCGGTTCCGGCCCGAATGGCCGCATTATCAAACGCGATATCGAAGCCGCGATGGAAGCCGGTCCTTCGGCTGCGGCCAAACCGAGCTTTACGCCTTCGACCGTCGTTGGAGCCGCAGGATACCGCGACGAGACCACGTCGAAGATGCGGCAGGTGATCGCTTCGCGTCTCGCAGAATCGATCGGTCCGATCCCGACCTTTTATCTCACGGTCGAGATCGAGATGGACAACGTGCTGTCGCTTCGCAAATCGGTGAATTCCAGTGTTGGCGACGACCAGAAGATCAGCGTTAATGACATTATCGTCAAGGCGGCGGCAATGGCGCTGATGAAACACCCATGGGCAAACGCGTCGTATCAAGATAAAACCGTTCGCTTCTACGATCAGGCAGATATCGGCGTCGCCGTCGCGATCGAAGACGGGTTGATAACGCCCGTCATCCGCGGCGCCAATCTAAAGGGCTTCCTTGAGATATCGGCCGAGATCAAGGACCTTGCTGCAAAGGCCAAAGCTAAAAAACTGCAGCCTGAGGAGTACACAGGGGCAACATTCTCGATCTCAAATCTCGGAATGTTCGGCATCAAGGAATTTACGGCGATCATCAACCCGCCCGAGGCCGGTATTTTCGCCGTCGGGGCCGCCACGCCGATGCCGGTTGTACGAGATGGCGAGGTCGTCATCCGCAGCATCATGAACGTCACGATGTCTTGTGATCACCGTGCGATCGACGGTGCTACGGGAGCGAAATTCCTCCAAACCTTCAAGCAGATGCTTGAGAATCCGGGCATGATGCTCGCGTAAAGTGAGCGAACGAAGCGGATCATTTGGCCCATACGCCGCTCTGCTCGGCGTTCAGGCATCGTTCGGTTCGCTCGCGGTCATTGGCAAATTCGCACTCGCTGTCATACCCCCGCTTACACTGGTCGGCTTTCGGGTTGGGATCACTGCTCTGGCCCTCGCAGCGATCCAGCTCTTCCGGGGCCGCGTTCGGCTCGCCAAAAAGAGTGATTACGCAAAGCTTGCTGGGCTCAGCTTCCTTGCGGTTACCGCAAACCAGATCCTGTTCATCACCGGACTCTCATTGACGAAGGCAGCGAACACGTCGCTGCTCGCCTCGACGATACCGATCTTTACGCTCGCTGCTGGCCTTGCCATTGGCACGGAGCGGCTGAAGCTGCGGACCGTAGTGGGAATTCTGCTAGCGGCGATCGGAGTCGTCGTTCTGATCGATCCGCGAAATGCTTCGTTCTCATCGGATACGACCGTCGGCGACCTGCTCATCGTACTGAATTCGCTTTCCTACGGGATTTACGTTGCGATCTCAAAAGACATCGTGACTCGAAACGGAGCGGTCCGGTCGATCATGTGGATATTCGCCTTCGCATCGCTCATTTGCGTGCCACTGGGCTTTTTCTCGTTCGGACCGGCCAGCCATGCGGAGTTCGACGCGTCGACGATGCTGCTTATTCTCTATATCGGCCTTGTAGCGACGGCACTTCCCTATTTTCTAAACGCATGGGCCCTCGCACGCGTAACGCCGTCGACGGTGGCGGTGTTCGTCTATCTGCAGCCTCTGATCGGCTTCTTGCTGGCGGTCGCGATCATCGGGGAGAAGATCGATCTCAGATTCGTGTTCGCGGCGTCACTTGTTTTCATAGGGGTGCTGCTCGCGATCAAAAAATACGAGAGATCTGCCGAGTAAGGTTGCGTTTTGGCGTCAACACGCATCTAATCGTACGAAAATGGCTACACAGATCAATCAGATCGATGATGAACGCAACGGCATCACGATCCTCCGCGTAGACGGGGAACTTCTTGGCGAAGATGCTAGGCTGCTCGAGCGGATCGCCTCTCAGATCGCCGATTCTACGGGAAACCACGTAATAATCGACCTTGCCGATCTTCGCTTCATGGATAGTGACGCCGCGCCGATCGTCAGGCAGATGGAAAAGAATGAGTCCTTTAGCGTGCAGGGACTCGATATCTTTCTACAGACTGTCGTCAACGAAGTCGAAAGACATGGGGTCTAAAGCCCTTTCTCTATGAAAACAAAGGAGATAGCCGAATGGCTTTCTGCGGAACTCGTCGGCGACGGAGACGTCGAAATTACTGGCTTTGCCGCACTCGACCGCGCCCGTCCGGGTGAGATATCTTTCTCTACCGAAGATCGGGTTGTGCAAACGAATGCCTCGGCTGTGATCGTATCGCCGAGTGCCGAAGGGCCCGCTGATCTTACACTCCTCCGGATCGACAACCCGAAACTCGCATTCGCTCAACTTGCCGAAGTTCTTTCGCCGCCAGTGTCACATCACGGCCGACATCCATCCGCGGTTATCAGCGAACTCTCAAGCGTTGATGCCGAATACATCGGCGCAAACGTTTCGATCGGTGACAATTGCGCTATCGAGCGAGGCTGTCAGATCCACGCGGGCGTTCGCATCGGCAACGGAATCACTATCGGCGAAAACTCGATCATCCATCCGAATTGCGTTATCTACGACGGTTCAGTAATCGGCGCGAACAGCACCATTCACGCGGGAACAGTGCTTGGTTCGGACGGTTTCGGCTATGTGACGCATGCTTCAGGCCATCAGAGGTTCCCACAGGCCGGCACGCTTGTCATCGAGGACAATGTCGAGATCGGTGCGAATTGCACGATCGACCGAGGTTCGCTAGGCGAGACACGGATCGGTGAGGGCACGAAGATAGATAATCTCGTACATATCGCTCATAACGTTGTTATCGGAAAACGCGTTTTGATCGCCGGCCAATCGGGCATCGCGGGAAGTTCGACTATCGAAGACGACGTCGTTATCGCAGGGCAGGTCGGCATCGCCGATCATGTGACGGTTAAGTCCGGAGCGATCATTGGGGCGAAGTCATCCGTCTTTCCTAACAAGATACTCCGTCGCGGGTTTTGGTCTGGAATTCCAGTCGAACCGGTCGACCAATACAGGCGTAAGCATGCGATGATAAACCGAATGCTGCGCCAGTCAGAAGATGACGAATAGGCTGGTTGACCGCGTCATATCCGGTCGAGTATCGCCTTTGCCGCAGCGGCCGCCGAATTCCCGGTTCCGAGTTTCGCCGCAACCTTCGCTAATTCGTTCCGAACATCTGAGTTCACTGAGGGCTCGAGCAGACGCTCGATCTCGGATGCGATCGCCGTGGGCGTCATCTCGCCCTGGATCAGCTCAGTGGCGACGCGTTTTTCCGCGATAAGGTTGACGAGTCCGTAATGCTCGACCGAGATCAACGGCCGCAATAAAAAGTAATTGAGCCAAGAGGCTCGATAGACGATGACCATTGGTGTGCCGATGATGCCGGCTTCGAGCGTTGCCGTTCCGCTCGTCACGATGGCCGCATCCGCCGCAGCCAAGGCGTCGAGGGTTGCTCCTTCGACGACCGAAACGATCTCCGTTCTTGAGGACTTCTGCAGTATCGAATCAACATCCGACCGATTCGACCCACGGCGAACAGCGATGACAAAATGTAGATCGGAGTGCCTTTTCACGAGTTCCCGCGCGGCGTTGAGAGCGGTCGGCAGGATGTTCACGATCTCGTGATGACGGCTGCCGGGCAGGATCGCCACTAGACGTCTATCGGGAGGCAATGAGAAGTCTCGCAAGAACTCTTCCCGCATGCGAGACGGCCTAACGGTCCTCGCAAGCGGATTTCCGACATAGACCACGCCCTCGACGCCGTGTTTCTCGTACCACGTCTTCTCGAACGGCAGTATCACCAACAACAGATCAACGTACCGCTTGATCGTCCGGATCCGGTATCGGCGCCACGCCCAAAGCTGAGGCGAAATATAGTAGATCACCGTAAAGCCCTGCTTCTTTAACCATTTAGCCAGGCGGAGATTGAAATCCGGAAAATCTACGAGGATCACGGCCGTCGGCTTTCGATCCGTCGCAGCCTTTTTCAGCTTCCTCATCGCGCCAAGAAACATGGGCAGAGCCTTTACGATCTCAGCTACGCCGACGATCGACATTTCATCGCTCTTAACAACGGCATCGACACCAGCGGCCCGCATTTCGGGGCCGGCGCAGCCAAAGAACTGGCAAGCTCGGCCGATCTGATTCTCGATCTCGTGAACCAGCCGTGCGGCATGCCGGTCGCCGGACGCTTCGCCCGCGACGATCATTATCTCGATTTTCTCGGTCGCATTCACGTCGATTTCGCTATCATACAGGCGTCACCCCGAATGACAACCCCCAGGGCGTCGAATAGCATCTCATACGAAGTTTTTTACACTTGGTCTCATTACCGCGGACACCTGCTTGCAGAACACTTCTGATGCCCGTAAAATTGAGGTTTTGAGTATTTGACGCCGACCCCAAAGGTGAGTATCGCTGGGCAAGAAGCCCGATGTTGTTGGAGGAATCCTGTGACGATCCGTTTTACGGTCATTTTATTGTTTTTATCCGCATTATTTTCTGTCCCGACTTTTGGGCAGGCCAATTCGCTCGTTGCCCAATTGTCCGACTCGTTCGCTGAGTCTTTTGCAGGTGGAATGAGCGGCAACGGCCGTTTTATCGTATTTGAATCGACCGGCGACGTTGCGACCGAAAATCCCCGCAACGCTGACGGAAATCTCGAAATATTTCTGTTCGATTACGCCCAGCGGCGTATTTTTCAGATCACGGATACTAAGAGCGTTCTCTTCAATACGTTGGCGCCGGCAAGCTTTAGCAACGTCCGTGTCACGATCGTTAATACCCGACCTGTTATCAGCAATGACGGACGCTGGATAGCCTTTAGTTCAAACGCAACAACTTCGCGGCCGAATTCTCCGAACAGCACAAATCCAGGATTCTTCTACGGAGACTCGTTCTCTGCTCCGACACCAACGCCGACCGCGACACCCGTTCCGACGCCGCTAGGTCCGACGCCGACGCCTTCGCCGTCGCCATCTCCGTCGCCAAGCCCGACGGCAACGCCGAGCCCAACGCCGACACCGACCCCGGCCGCTAACCCGCTGACCGAGGATGGCAATCTCGAGATCTGGCTGTATGAGATCCCGGCGTATCCCGCGGTCGCTGATTTGTCGGCCGGTGATGAGGTTCCTTTGGCAAACCTCGCTGGCGGTAACTTCATTCGCGTTACGAATACTAATCCGAGCCAGTTGCCCCGTGCGGCGACCAATCTTACCGGTGCTTTTGTCGCAGATGATAACCACGACGCAAGCATCAGCGATGACGGCAACGTGATCGCCTTCGTATCGACCCGCGACCTCGTTCCCGCGGTTGGCAACGCGTTCCCGGCTGAGGACAACGACGAGATCTTTACGTACGTTAGATCGTCGGGCACGCTCGGTCAGGTGACAAAAACGCCTCGCGGGATCGTCTCGAACCCGATCTACTCCAAGAATCCGACAATATCGGGCAATGGGCAAAGGGTGCTTTTCGCCAGTACGGGTGAAAATCCGATCGTCGGGATGACCGGCGGTGCTAATCCGATCGCCAGCCGCAACGAGGAGATCTTCCTGGCCGAACTGGTCGGCGGAAGCCCGAATGCGGCTT
The DNA here is from genome assembly GCA_041940165.1 of Acidobacteriota bacterium. GTDB lineage: Bacteria > Acidobacteriota > Blastocatellia > Pyrinomonadales > Pyrinomonadaceae > OLB17. Next base: position 118,146 of record JBGTSR010000009.1, on the reverse strand, counting down.
CGCTTAAACGCCAGGTCACGACCACGACACCGACCAATCCTGGCGATCCTGTGAATATTCTCGATCTCGGTCGCCGAATGAGTCGGGACGGACGCTATATCGCTTTTGACTCGTACGCTGATCTCGCAAATGAGAACAGCGGTACGAACTACACATCGTTCGCTCTGTACCTTTACGATGCGACGGGTAATTCCTTTAGGCGAATAGGTCCCCGAAGCGATGCGGACGAAGCAGCCACTGGCGGCGACGTAGCTCACTATCCTGGATTCACGGATACGGACGCGAGCGGCACTCCTGCGACGCTCGTTCTCGAAACGAGGCTCAATATTAAGCCTGACGGTACGATCCCGACGACATCGTCCGAGGGCCTTAACGACAGCGTATTTCGCCCGTCGCAGATATATTCGTACCCGCTGAACGTCGCTGCGTCGACTGCAACGTTTACGCGTTTGGCGAAATTCCCGACGCCAGCGAACTTCATTGCTTCGACACAAGTTCTGCCGAGCAATTCGATCCGCCGCTGCGCGTTTAACCTTGCACTTACTGAGTTTGGTACGGGCAACGAAGAGGGCCAATCCGAGGTTTATTACCTCTTGCAGCCAAATTCGGCGACAGAGACGACGGTAACGACCAACTTCTTCACAGGAGCGAGCCGTTTGCCGATCAAATTCACGCCGAGCCCGAGCCCGACACCGACCGGCACGCCGACGCCGACACCGACGCCGAGCCCAACTCCGTCGCCGTCGCCCTCGCCTTCGCCGAGTCCTAGTCCGACCCCGACAGGAACCCCGACGCCGACACCAACCCCGGTAACACCGGCTGATGTCCTGGGAATGTCTCCCGGCATGCTCGTGATCATGGAGTACACGGCTACGGACACGCCGATCCCGCCCAAGACGGCCATAGGATCCCTCACACGGGCACCTCAGCTCCCGATCGAGTTGAACGGTGTTTCGGTCGCGATCAATGGAGCGGCGTGCGGATTAAAGTCCGTGAATGGCCGAAGGATCGAATTTGTCGTCCCACCCGCGCTTGCGAGTGAAACTACCGGAACGATCCTGCCTATCGCGATCCACAATAACGGAACGTTGATGAAGAGTTGGGTGACGATAGTCCCGTCGCGTCCGGACATTTTTGCCAAGGACGGCTACGTCGGGCCTGGCGGCCGGGCGATGTCATTCAACGCGACAAATACGATATTAACCACAGAGCCATATGCGATCCGCACGGTGAAGCGGCGCGGGGATCTGTTGGTTCCAAGTGTGATAAGGCTGTATTTGACCGGAGTCGAGGCCGCGACACCGGCCGTCGTTACGATGAGGATTCGCGACGCGGCCGTTGTGGGGTCTGCGATCCGGACCAATGCCATTCCGGTCGAACCCGGAGTCTATACGATCGATTTCGACATGCCTACGCAGTTACTCGGAGCAGGCGATGTTCCGATAGTTGTCACGGTAACGGTTAATGGAGTAACGTTCGAGTCAAGGCTCGACGATACTTCAACGCGCATCTCGATCCTCTGACGAAGCTGAATCTTTTCAGATCGCCGTTGAAAAAGCTCTCCGACTTGTCGCGAGGGCTTTTTTCGTGTGAATCGCCGAAATTGCGCGCGGTTACGCGGTGGGATAAAATGAGGAGTTTGCGACGGGGAGAAATTCTAACCCCGTCGCTCCTCAAAAAATATGGCAGGACAAGACGTAAATACGATGAAGATCGCACCTAAGGTCTGGAAAAACGGCGAAATGATAGCTTGGGAAGATGCAAATCTTCACGTGATGTCGCACGTTGTGAACTACGGTTCGAGCGTTTTCGAAGGCATCAGATGCTACGAGACGAATAACGGCCCGGCTGTATTTCGCCTCACGGAACACATGCAGCGGCTCATGAACTCGGCGAAGATATATCGTATGCAGCCCGAGGGTTTCGACCGCGATGCATTTTGCGAGGCATCGGTCGCCCTGATCGCTGACAGCGGGCTTGATTCGTGCTACCTGCGGCCGCTGATCGTTCGCGGGCTCGACCTTGACAAGCCGGCATTTGGCGTAAATCCACTCAACAACCCGATCGATAGCTATATAGCTGCTTGGCAATGGGGCAAGTACCTCGGCGAAGAAGCTCTTGAAACCGGCATCGACGTGTGCGTATCGAGTTGGAATCGGCTCACATCGAATGCCATGCCGTCGATGGCGAAAGCTGGGGCGAATTACATGAATTCGCAGCTAATTAAAATGGAAGCGATCTTAGGAGGCTTTTCCGAGGGCATCGCTCTGGATGACCGTGGTTACGTGTCGGAGGGCTCCGGTGAAAACCTCTTCCTTGTGAACGGAAATAGGCTGATCACACCTCCGCTAGGAGCGTCTATTCTGCCGGGCATTACACGTGATTCGGTCATCCAGATCGCTCGCGAAATGGGTATTGAGGTTATCGAAACGACCGTACAGCGAGCTGCTTTGTACCTCGCTGATGAGCTTTTCTTTACCGGCACTGCTGCCGAGATAACGCCGATACGTTCGGTCGATCGCATCACGATCGGATCGGGCCGTGCGGGCGAACTGACAAAATCGCTGCAGACCGAATTTTTCAAGATACTCAGTGCTTCGCGTCCGGCACCCGGAGGAGCTGAGTGGCTGACCTACGTTAATCCTACCGCAGCGATGCATGTCTGAGATCGAATCTTAACTTCAAGTTAAACCTTGAGATCGCCATCGAGCGATCTCTTGTTTTATTAACCGACTAACGATGCCCGAACTGACGATAAACCGCACGATACTCGGTGTGACGGTCTTTGTTTGCGGCGCACTCGTAATGGTCCTCGAGATCGTGGGTTCGAGGATCGTTTCACCGTTTATCGGCGCCTCCACCTATATCTGGACGAGCCTGATCGGCGTGATACTTGCGAGTTTGAGCTTGGGCTATTGGCTCGGCGGACGTATGGCCGATCGTCGACCTGATCTGAAGCTGCTTTCTGCCGCGATCTTCGGTGCCGGCGGACTCGTCTCGGCCACCGTCCTTGCTGAAGATGTCGTACTCTCTTCGATCGGCTCGGCGAAATTTGGCATAGAACTCAAAGCGGTGATCGCCGCATTGCTCCTGTTCGCCCCGGCGAGTGTATGTCTCGGAGTGGTCACGCCCTTTGCGGTTCGTCTCGCCGCGACCTCGGTCGACGAGACTGGGCGGCTCGTCGGACGTCTATACGCTCTATCTACTATCGGCAGTATCGTCGGCACGTTCGCCGCGGGCTTTTTCTTTATTCCTTTTCTCGGCAGCACGCGAACCCTTTATCTGATCGCTGGTTCTCTAATGATACTCGGATTGGCGCTTGTCCCATTCGCAATTACTAAAGGTAAGATCGCCGCTATCACCCTTTTGCTGCTCGGCATCACAGCGAACGAAGGCATTGCTGCACTGCAGCATCAAAATAGCGGTCTCATCGACATCGACACCGAATACAGCAGGGTGCAGATCTTCAATTCTCGCGATCCGGCTACCGGCAAACCAATCCGAGCACTCGCTACCGACCCCTATTTCGTTCAGTCGGCAATGTTCTTGGAAGGCGAAGATCTGGTGCTCGAATACAGCAAGTTCTACCATCTGATCGGACACTTCAAACCCGGTTTCTCGGAAACGCTTATGATCGGCGGAGCTGGATACTCGTTTCCAAAGGAGTATCTGAAACGATATCCCAACGCGCAGATCAAAGTCGTCGAGATCGATCCGGGAATGACGCAGATCGCCCGCGACCATTTTAGGTTGGCCGACGACCCGCGGCTGAAGATGACTCACGAAGACGGACGGATGTTCATCAACCGAGCTCCCTCGGCAAAATACGACGCGATCCTGATGGACGCGTTCGGCTCGCTTTTCACCGTGCCGACGCACCTTACGACGGTCGAAGCGGTGCGGCAGTTCGAGAGGATACTGAAGCCGGACGGAGTGGTGATCTTCAATCTCGGCGGTGCGTTAAGCGGAGCTGCGAGCGGATTTTTGCAAGCCGAATTGGCTACCTATCGCGAGGTCTTCCCTTTTGCGGAGGTGTTTAAGGTGAATCAAGGCTATTCGGATGATCGGCTGCAGAATCTCGTGATAGTCGCGTCAAAGTCCGATCTGACGGAGCGTTTGGCCCCGACTGGTGACGCCGAGACGGACCGAATGCTCGCAACCCGCTACGATGCCGAGATCTCAATTAACGAAGCTATTCTGACCGACGATCTTGCTCCGGTCGAGTACTACAATTCCGTCGCACAATCGGTCTATCTCAAGCAGCGACTACCTTAGCCCTTGCCCAAATTGCTCGGTACCGAATGAACCAATGCCATTCAACCGGAAGCTGAAGACAACGCGATTCTCCTTCCTCACCCCGACGTTGAATGTGTAGTACTGCAGGGCAAGCGAGCAGCAATCATACGCGTAACCAAGCGTCACAAGCGAACTGATGAGGGGCGTCTGTCGTAGTTCACGGCGGTTCTCAAAATCGAAGAAAAAGGAATAACCGCCGTATAGCCCACGATCGCGGTTGCCGACGAAGATCGACGGGCTCCACTGAGAACCTCGCAGCGTTCCCGGCTCTTTACCCTCGGGGTCGGCATACTGAGCGAGCGACGGCATGAGCGTGACTGCGCGCGTGTAGTAAAAGGTCTGAAAGAACTTAAGGAACGAGGTGTCGTAGCCGATCGTCGCCGAGATCGCTCGGAGCCCGTCGCCATTCATACCAACGTCCATGCGAGTACTCGCAAAGATCGTACGCTGCGGGCGATACGTTACGTCGAGACTTAACGGCGAGAACCGTCTCGGCACGCCGCCGAACGTATAAAAGCTTAGCGCGGTGATGGGTTCGATCTGATTGCGCCGGCCAGAGATAAGAGCACCACCGAACGTTTTGTCAAAGAAGTACTTCCCGCGGAGCGATATCGTCAGGATCTCATACGGCTGTATCGAAGACTTCTTATCGTCACTGTCATCGCCAGTCGAGTCTTGTACATTCAATAGCCGCTGAGCTTCCGACGTAACGGCCTCGGTGTAGCGACGGGTAAAGAATCTATTGATCACGCCAAACTCTAGTTCGTTGGTATTCGACGCAGTATCAACGTGGTCAAAGCGGACAATGCGGTTGAAATTATCAATGCCTTTGACGAGCCGGTATGTCGCGTAAGGCTCGATGACATGTCGAAAGCGGAAAGTGCCATCTCCCTTGTAGAAGTTCTTTGCGAGAGCTACCGGACGAACGTCGAATGAGAACTCGCCGTATCGGCGCACGACGTTCTCACCCGTGACGCGGCGCAGTGCATCGAACGAATTCGAATAATACGTCACCCGTGCCGACGCGTTCGCCGTAAAATTGAAGTACTTCGTTCTGAAAGGAACGGTGACCTGCGGATACATGTCCAGCCGCTGCGATAGTGCCGGGGTGACTACAGGATCTGAGCCGGTCTGCAGCCGGTAAAGAGCCAGGTCGTCTACTTCCTCACGGCGAGCCACTCCTTCCAGACTTGTCTTGAACGAAAAATATACGCCGTCAAGGAATGAGAGCATCGACGGTCGTTTCTCGAAATTGATGCTCGGCAGGTTTCGTGTTTTTTCACGAACGTTCGGTATCGAAATTACCTGCGATCGAGACAACAGATTCAGCGTGTAATCATCCCAACTCTTGTTTATGAAGACCTGCGACACTTCGATCGGCGAGATGATCTGCTGAATCCCGTCGGAGAATTCCTGCCGAAATGCGAGATTCGACGTCAAGCGAATGTCCGCCGCCGCTGTGAATCCGTTATTAAAATAGTGAACACCGTCCGCGAATATGAGCGTTCCGCCCTGATCCGGATTGGCCGGCCCGGCTTCCTTGCCAAAAAGCCTGTCCTTAACCGTGTAGAAGCCAAAGTTCAGATAAGACCGCGAATTTGCCCGTGTTCGGACGTCCATTCCGTACCCCAGACCGCGGGCTGTGTACACATCGCCTCGGAAAGTCACATCCGCAGACTCTCCCAGGGTCTGATAGTACGCCGTCGAGAGCCGGAGCCCCTTTCGCTGAGAATATCCGACCGTCGGTGTGAGAAATCCCGAACTGCGGTCACGCTGCTTGATCGGGATCGACGCGAACGGAATTACGAGGACCGGAATGTCTTTTATCTTGAATTTGGCCGTGTTTAAGCGAACGCGATCGTTCGTCTTGATCGTTGCCTTCTCGGTGGAAAAGCTCCATTTTGGGACGGCTTCGTCGCACGAGGTAAACGTGCCGTTGATCACGACGATCTCGTTTAGTGCTACACGTTCGACGCGATCCGCCGTGAAGTAGAGGACCGTACCGTCATTGGTTTGGTTGGTAAAGCCGGTCGCGTCTTCAAAAGATCCGAGCTTGGTCCGATAATTCCACGTGGCCACGGCTCCGGTGATACGTTGGTCATCGCCCTGATCAAAGATCACACTGCCGCGAGCCTCGATACGGTTCTCCGCCTCGTAGATAGTGATCTCATTCGCCTGCATGCGATAGATGCCAAACCGAACGTCAACATTGCCCGAATGCCGGATGATACGGGCCTTGTCTTCACCCTCAACGGAATTCCGCTCGGAATAGACGACAAGTTCGCCGTCGCCGCCTTCGGGGGCAAAGGTTGGTTTTTTGGGTTGTTTGGGGGCGGAGAGCTTGCGTTCGTTGGCGACCGGGTCGATGTTGGGCGTATCGGTTATCGGATTTGCGACCTGTCGTTCGACCGGATTCGATTGCTGTCCGAAACCGCTGTTCACGAAAGCAATTAGCAATGCGAACCCCAATGAAAACCTGATAAACCGCATCGAATCAATAAGATGTTATCTGATGCTAACACGAACCTCAGGGAACGAAAAGCGTGTGCTAGACTTAGCATTTCGAGATAGTTATGAGTCGACCGACCGTTCTGATCGTCGAAGATGAAGAGCTGATGCGCGGCATTTTGCGTCAGCTGCTAGAGGGAGCCGGTTTCGACGTGTTCACCGCAGACAGCGGAGAGAATGCGATCGACGTGTTCTCGACCTCAAATATCGACGTAACCCTGACGGATATCAAAATGTCCGGTATCGACGGCCTCACGCTTCTCGATAGAATAAAAAGCCTCGATGACGAAGCAATGGTCGTGATGATGACGGCGTACTCGTCCGTCGATACAGCTGTCGCCGCTTTGCGAAAAGGTGCGTACGACTATGTGACCAAGCCTTTCGTAAATGAAGACCTTATCCAAACGGTACGCAATGCCGCCCGTCAACGAGATCTTTTTCGTGAAAATCGATTCCTCCGCCGAGAGCTTGGCCGCCACTCAGGATTCTCAGAAATGGTCGGGAATAGTGCATCCCTGCTTCGCATCAAGGAGATGGTCGAAAAGGTCGCCCCGACGTCGGCCAATGTACTGATCCGGGGCGAAAGCGGCACCGGAAAAGAGCTGGTCGCACGTTCTATCCATTTCAATAGCCCTCGGCGCGACAGATCATTTCTTGCGGTTAACTGCGGAGCTCTGACAGAATCGCTGCTCGAGAGTGAGCTTTTTGGTCACGTGAAAGGCTCTTTTACTGGTGCGATCACCGACAAAAAGGGCCTCTTTCGAGCCGCAGACGGCGGAACGTTGTTTCTAGACGAGATATCAGAGCTTTCTCCGGCCCTTCAAGTAAAGCTCCTCCGCGCCTTGCAGGAATCTCAGGTGATGCCCGTTGGTTCTGCCTCGCCCGTGTCGTTCGACGCTCGAATCGTCGCCGCCACCAATCGTGACCTGGCGGCCGAGATCGCCGCCGGCCGCTTTCGCGATGATCTTTATTACCGCCTCAACGTGATAGAGATCGAGGTGCCGCCGCTTAGAGAGCGGAAAGACGACATTCCTCTCTTAATTCGGCATTTTCTCGGGAAAGAGGCCCGCAAACTTGATGCGCCGATGCGGATGTTCACCGAAGAAGCTCTCGCCACACTCCAAGCTTACAAATGGCCCGGAAATGTCCGTGAGCTCGAGCACGTCATCGAACGGGCTCTGATACTCAGCGACGATGAACTAGGGGTCGACTCGCTGCCGCGAAAGCTAAAGTTGAACGTTAACGATAGGGTAGATTCGCGCGATGGGCATCGCTCGCTCGAAACTGTCGAGCGACAGCACATCCTGACCGTACTAAGCGAGCTTAGCGACGACAAGGCTGCTGCCGCTAAGGTACTCGGCATCGATCTTTCGACGTTGTATCGAAAATTAAAACGCTTCGAATTGGACTAGGCTTATTTTGCGGAAAGCTCAAGAATGAAGTAGTCGGTGCCCTCCACCCTTGTTATCGTTCCGGTAGTAAACGGCTCCTGATAGAAAGCGGTCGCGGCGAACGAGGTTCCTTTGAGCGCGTTGTCACCGCTCATCTCACTTTGAGCAACGAGTTCTTCCGGGTACCACGTCTCAACCATCAGATCTCGCGTTCCTTGCGCAGCTCCTGCTTCAGAAACGATCTTCTCAGCATTGGCGGTCGAAAAACGAAGAACGGCCACGACCGAGCGCTTGCCGGAGGTCCGTTCTTTCCATACGATATCTTCAGTCTCGTACGGAAGCTTTATCAAGACGCCGAGCTCTTCGGCGTTGGTACGCGGCAAATTGGCGTTGACGGCACGGTTCGCTCCCGGAGCAGCAGGCTTATTCACGCTTTCCGAACTTCCGCACCCCGCAGCGAGCACACCGATCGAAAACAAAAAGAAAAGCCCGCAGGCCCGTAACGACATTCGCCTATTGTAGGCATTGCACGCCGCGATTTGCAAAGCAATATCGAGCCTTGCTCGAATGCCTGACGCGGCCGTCGGAACCTATTCGCCATGACGATATGCTAAAATCGTGGGTTATACCCCGATAAATATGGCTACTGAAACGAAGCAGAGTGTAGAACAGACAATTGACTCGGAAAAGCAGCGATGGGAAAGCGAGACGCTGGCCCGTGTTCTGGACAAGAGTCCGGAACGCAAAGAGCGATTTGAGGGTGTTAGCCTTGAGCCCGTCGAACGACTTTATACCGCGAACGACGCCGAAGGACTCGAGGTCGGCTTTCCGGGTGAATATCCCTACAAACGCGGTATACATCCGACCGGCTATCGCGGCAAGCTCTGGACGATGCGGCAGTTCGCCGGGTTTTCGTCACCCGAAGAGACAAATCGACGGTTCAAGTATCTGATGGCTCAAGGCCAGACCGGTCTTTCAGTGGCATATGACCTTCCGGCTCTGATGGGCCTCGATGCCGATTCACCCCTGAGCGAAGGCGAGGTAGGCAAATGCGGCGTTGCGGTGTCGTCTCTTGCAGATTTCGAAGTGCTTTTCGACGGTATCCCGCTCGACGGCGTGACGGTTTCGCAGACGATAAACGCTCCTGCCCCGATCTTTCTGGCGATGTACCTCGTCGTCGCCGAGAAGCAGAAAGCAGACTTTAGTAGGATCTCAGGAACGCTTCAGAACGACATTCTCAAGGAATACATCGCCCAGAAAGAATGGATCTATCCGATAAAACCGGCGATGAAGCTGGTGATCGATACCTTTGAGTACTGTTCGAAACACGTTCCGAAATATAATCCGATCTCTGTCAGCGGCTATCACATTCGTGAGGCTGGGGCGACAGCATTGCAGGAGCTCGCATTCACTCTGCGTGATGGCGTCGAGTACGTTCAGTACGGTGTCGATCGCGGGATGGATGTTGATGAGTTCGTTCCCCGGATCTCGTTCTTCTTCAACGCTCACAACGATTTCTTCGAAGAGATCGCCAAGTATCGAGCCGCTCGCGTCGTTTGGGCCCAGACGATGAAGGAGCGTTTTGGCGCCAAGAATCCGCGGACGATGCAGATGCGCTTTCATACGCAGACGGCGGGCGTCTCGCTTACCGTTCAGCAGCCGCTCAATAATATCGCTCGCGTGGCGATACAGGCTCTCGCCGGCGTCCTCGGTGGCACGCAGTCGCTTCACACGGACAGCTACGACGAAGCCCTCGCCCTGCCCACGGATAATGCCGCGTTGATCGCTCTTCGTACGCAGCAGATCATCGCGGAAGAAACGGGCGTGGTCAACACCGTCGATCCTCTGGGCGGTTCATGGTACGTCGAATCTCTCACGCAAAAGATGGTCGATGGTTGCCTCGACTATTTCGATAAGATCGACGGTTTCGGCGGCATGGTCGAGGCGGTCGAGGCAGGATTCCCGCAGCGTGAGATCCAGGAATCTGCCTATCAATATCAAAAAGCGGTCGAGCGCGGCGAGCAGACGATCGTCGGCGTTAACAAATACGCCATGGACGAAGAGATCCACAAGACCGACATCCTACAGATCGACGAAGCCGTCCGCGATCATCAACTCCTCCGGCTCGAACACGTAAAATCCACCCGTGACAAGGGTGCCGTCGCCAATTCCCTGGAAAAGCTAAAGCAAGCCGCCCAGACGAGCGAAAACACTATGCCCGCGATCATCGAGGCCGTCGCCGCATACGCGACCGTGGAAGAGATCTGCGTTGCATTGAGGGACGTTTACGGGATCTATGAGGAACCGGCGTTTTGAAAGCCCACAAAACGCTCCTTCTACTAACCTCGCACGAAAAGACTAAAGTGGAGGACGGTTGGCAAGGCGTTTATGAGAGACAAAATAACGTATTGGCGGTTCTTCCTGACTATCGCTAGCACGAGAAAGATGACCGAAGTCGCAACACTCGTCATCCAAAAACCCGTAACTGCCAAATAGTTCAGGTGACTACCTTCGTAATACGCCCCGGGGACACTCAACAGGAAGAGAAGGACAGAAATGCCACCGAAGACAATTCCGAACATGCCGAGACGGCTACTTCCCATAACTCAGCCGCCAGATCTTGCGACCACCGTCGTCGGCGATAAGCAGCGAGCCGTCAGTATTGACGAGCAATCCGACTGGGCGGCCCCAGACCAGGTTTGAATTCTCGTCGGGGAGCCAGCCTGAGACGAAATTCTCGTACTTATTTCCTTCGAGCTTTCCTTTGTCGTTGAAAGGTATGCGGACAACGGTATATCCGGACAGCTTTGCACGGTTCCAGGAGCCGTGAAAGGCTACGAACGCGTCGTTCTGATATTCCTTAGGGAACATCTTGCCTTGGTAGAACACGATGCCGAGCGCCGCGACATGCGACTGGAAAATTACGTCGGGAACGATCGTCTTGTCGACGAGGTCCGTTTCCTCTTTACGCCGCGGGTCGCGGTTCTTTCCGATATAAGAATATGGCCAGCCATACCAGCCGCCTTCCTTAACTGAGGTCGCGTAGTCGGGAACGAGATCATCTCCAAGCCCGTCGCGTTCGTTGACGGCGGTCCATAGTTCGCCGGTCTTCGGGTTCCATGCAAGCCCGATCGGGTTGCGAAGTCCGCCTGCGTATATCTTGTGGTTCTTTCCGTCGGGGTCGTAAACGGAGATCGCGGCTCTACGCGGGTCTTCTTCGACATCGACGTTCGAAGCTGAGCCGATCGAGACGAACATCTTCTTACCGTCCGGCGAGAAGATCACATTCCGTGTCCAATGCTGGTTATATCCACCGCGCGTGAGTTCGACGATGCGTTCCGGCTCGCCCGAAGCCTCGGTCTGGCCTTTCTTGTAGGCAAACCGAACCACCGAGTCCGTATTCGCTACATAGAACCAATCCTTGTGAAAAGCCATCCCGAACGGCTGATCGAGCTTGCTCGACCACGTCCAGCGCTGATCCGCCTTACCATCCTTATCCGTATCGCGGAGCACGACGATCGAATTCGCACGAGAATCCGCCACGAAGATATCGCCGTTCGGAGCCAGCACCATCCACCGAGGATAAGTGAACCCGCCCTCGGCATAGACGTTGACCTTGAAGCCTTTGGGCACGGTCAATTTTGCGTCCGCGGGCTGCGGGATGACGCGAGATGGCCGCCTGGCGCTCTCGGTATGAAACGGTGCGGCGAGTTTATTCGGATCGTAAGAAAATGCCTCAGGGCGCTCAACGTTCAATATCGAAGGCAGCGGCGGCGGAACGAAGGGCGTCGGGCTGGGCGAAGGTGCCTGGCCCGCCGTACATGCGACGACGGCGGTTAAGGTAGCAAATAGAGAAACAGTTCTGGTAATCTTTTCGATCATAGCGGCAATGTTTGAAACTATCTTTCCTACGAACAAGGATATTCGTCAGAACCCCGATAACAGACGCCCCCTCGGCGAACTCGGCGAGAAACTCGCCTGCGAATATCTGATACAACAAGGATACCGCATTGTCATTCGAAACTTTAAGGTGCCTGTCGGGCGCAACCGGAATGGTGCTCAGATAACAGGCGAGATAGACGTGATCGCCCTCGACGACGAGACTCTGTGTTTCGTCGAGGTAAAGGCGCGTACTTCAGACGAGTTCGCTCCGGTCACCTCGGCCGTGAATACCCGGAAACAGCGGCAGATCGTCAGAACCGCGCGGATCTATCGTCGTCTTTTTGAAATAACTGATCTTGTCTTTCGTTACGACGTCGTGACCGTGCTTTTCGAACACAGCAAGAAGTCGCCTTCGGTCGAACTCCACCGCGGCTTCTGGAACGAAGAGAAATTTCGAAAGCGGGCGTGGCAGGAAGATACGATTCGTTAACCGCTAACGCTTGCTCCGCGGGACTTTAGAATCGGTCAAAACGACGAAATCGCCGAGGCCACCATGCTTAGCCGGGTCGAAAGTACCAAAGTCATCTTCGTAACGTGCCGTAACCACGATCGATCGTGCCTTTGGAGCGTACTTTTCGAGATGCTCAACAGCCCCAAGCCTTTTCTCAGAATGAAACGATCCGTTCAGATGTATGACGAGGCCGTTGTCGCGTTTCTTTAGAAAGCGGGCGATCGCATCGGCCATCGACGCATCCCACAGGGCCTGAGACGATAGAATATTATCGAGCCCCATTTGCGCCTCAGCACTCGGGCCCATCAGCGCCTTGAACTTTGCAGCGTATGCCGGCGATGGCTCAGCGTAAGGCAGCTTTGGAAGCCAGCGTTTTGCGTCATCGGAAAGCGCATCCAACTTAGCGCGCCCACCACGCGAGACCATATTGACATAACGGCGGGGAGCATTCGCTGCTATAACTGGAATACCCTTCTCCTTTGCGAGTTCAACGAGTGGCCGGTAGTCGGTCTTATAATTGCCCCATGGGCGAGAGCTAGTTAAGAAATGACTCTCGGTGATCTGACCTTTAAGGTATTCGTCGAGGACAATTTGCACGTCACGTTCGAACATCTCGAGCGATAGAGCGATCGGCCGCTTACCCGCGTATTTCTCAACGATCCGCCGGAATAGTTCGGCCTGCGCAGCATGCCCGACCGCGTCATCATGCAATTCACCAAGAAACAGTACGTTGGCAGTGCCGGCTTCGGCGATAACACTATCGAGCGTCGCCGGCTTGCCCTCGCCCGTGAAGATTTTAAACTCACTCTCTTTCAACGGTATCTGTGCAGCAACACCCAAGGAAAACAGAAGGATCAAGAAAAGTATTCTCATTGCAATCCGATAAAGTCGGTCGTAGCAAGATCTGAAGTACCTAGGACAATGGACTTCGGCGCAAAGCGATACCGTTTGGATATCGCCGTCAGGGTATAAGAGGTATCGCCGCCCGCGACCGCTTCGAACGTGAAGATGCCGAACGAGCTCGTAGTTGCCGTGCGTCGAATGCCATTCGCGTCGTACAGATAAACGGCCACGTTTCGCAACGCCGCTCCCTCGGGTGATAGGACCCGCCCACTGACGTTTACCAGCACGGGGACGGAAGTTTCAAAAGCAGCTAAGGCGTCGACGCGCCCGTAGCCAAACGAATTATTTGGGATCTGAGTCGATGGAACGCCGCCGCACGTTTGTTCGGCGACCGAGACGCCCGGATTTGCGCTGTCCTGAAGGACCTTTTTGGTCGCAGCGATCTGCCGTACCAGGTGGGGCCGTGCCGACCAAAGTAATGCGACTACACCGGCGACATGAGGTGACGCCATTGACGTACCAGAAGAGAGCGAGTAAGCGTCGTCGGCCAAACGCGTCATAGAACGGATACTGACACCTGGAGCGGTAATATTCGGCTTTAACAGATTTGGCGTGTAGAACGTACTTGGGCCGCGGCTACTGCTCGGTGAGAGGGCATTAGTGGCATCGATCGCACCGGCGGCGAACGTAGCATCATATATCGCCAACGCCTGTGACACAGACGAGCACCCGGCTCCGCCCGTGTTTCCCGCCGATGACTGAACAAAGATGCCCGCCGCCTGCGTATTGTTGACGATGACCTCAAGCTCGGCCCGCGTTGTACAGCCTTCGCTCGCGGGACATCCCCAGGAATTGTTAAGTATATGCGGCCTCAGAGACGGGTTAGGATTATTTCCGGCAGAATCTGTCGGGGCGATCATGAACTGGAAGCACTCAGTGTAAGACTCCGGTGTTCCGTCGCCTTGGTTCATGTTTCGACACCCGATCCATTTTGCGCCTGGAGCGACGCCGATCCGGTTAGAACCACCGTCGTCACCGACCATCGTTCCGAGAGTGTGAGACCCGTGGCCATTGTCGTCGCAGGGAGCTATCGTACTGGCCCCGCAGACGCCACCGCCGGTGTGGACCGCATCGTACCAGTTATAATTGTGATCCGCCGTGGTGCCGTTCCATCCGCGATACTTAGCCTTGATCGCATTGTGCGTCCAGCGTATGCCAGTGTCCAGACCGCCGACAACTATCCCCTGTCCGGTATGCCCCATGGCCCACAGTTGCGGAGCTCTAACATTCGAGACACCCCACTCGATCGCATCTGCCTCCAACGGCTTCTCAGCCGGCCGTTCATTCAATATTTCGTTATCAGCGAGCCAGCGGGCCGCCCGATTCACGTCGATCCGTGCGACGTCGGACCGGCCGGCGATCTCGACAAGCTGAGCACGGTCGAGTTCTGCCACTATCATATTCGCCGCCCAATACGTGCGATATGGAATACCACGCGCCTCCATATCCGCCCGCAGGGCCGCCTGTGAAAGCTCGGCGTGGGACGTAAGAGTATGATAGACGTACCATCCGCGAGCATCATGATCGCTTATCGAGTACGCGAGGCTAAGGTCAGCTTGATCTGCAAGCAAAATGGTCGAGCCGGACACCCTGCCACTTTCAGTCGCATAGATAGCGGCAGTCGAGATCTTATCTTCCAGAGCAAGCAGAGACGGTCTATCGTCGAAGATCGTTTTAGCGTGACCCGTGAACCGCGGTGATTGGGCGATCGTAGTCGAACTCAGGGCCAAGGCCGCTGAAGCTACGATCGTAAACTTTCTAACTTGCCGGATAATACTGCGCATACCAACAACCAGAGATCAAAACCGACTTGTGTCGCCGATTTCAATTTTAGTTCCGGCAGATACCAGCGTCAATCCTAGTAATAAATGCAAAGGGCGGCACGAAGGCCGCCCTTTGGCTATTTCACTTGTTCAGAAACTATTCCTGACCAACGAAATCAACATCCGTGAGGCTGTCCGTAACGTTAACGATCCTCGAGGTGAAGCGATAACGCTTAGCCTGAACACCGACAACATACGTTCCACCGGCTTCGACATCTTCGAAGGTGTAGATACCGAACGAACCAGTAGTTGCCGTTCGGCGATTGCCTTCAGAATCCGTCAAAACAACAGTCGCATTACGCAGACCCTGTCCACCAGCCGTCGTCACGCGACCACTGACGCGGACGCCAGCTGCCGTAATGGTGATGACAACATTACCCGGTTCGTATACCGTCGGCAGGAGGCCACCGGCCGCGTCAGAAGTGCTCTGACCGGTCGGAGTTCCCGAGAAAGTGATCGGGTAGGTTCCCGCGGTTGCACCTGCAGCCACGGTGAACGTAACAGTCACGATCTGACGGGTACCCGCCTGATACACGTTGGTCGAATCGATCAGAACACCCAAGCGACCCTGAGCCGTCTGCGAGGTATTCGTGCCGAAGTTCGCTCCGCCCGGAACGCCATTTCCAACGGCTGCACTGACAAATGTCAGAACAGCAGGATTCCAGTTCGCGGTAAATGCGAGTGAAGTCTCATTACCCTGCGAATCTAGCTGGAAAGGAACAACAACAGTCGAACCAGGCGTAGTCGTCTGGCTCACCGCACGGATAATCCGAAGATTATCCGCACGGCCGAGGTCTACCGGTTCAGCAGCTACAGGAACTGCCGGACCGCAAGCCGGAGTGTTGCTAGGCGTCGTGCCGAGGATCATGTTACGGATGACCGTAACGTCACCAGAGTCGATTCCGCCGTTACCGCAAGGCAGGTTAACGTCAGCCCTCTGGAACTGGTTCGGCGAGGTCGCCGGAGTCGTTCCTGTGAGGACGAAGTTCCTGATCGCGGTCACGTCGTTAGCCTGGACGAGTCCATCACCAGCAGGACCGCCGCTACCGTCAACAACGTCGCCTTCAACGCCCGTGGTCACAACCGGACCGTCGTCGTTGAGGATCGTAGCGAGTCGCTGTTCGGTATCGATGGTACCGGCAGATGCACTAACGAGGCGGAGGAAGAACGTCTCGTCACCTTCAGGTGTCGTGTCGCCGTTAACCGCAACCGGTACGTTGACCGACATCGTGCCAGAGCTAAACGTCGAGCACGTTGTCGGCGGAAGTCCGACATAGTCAGAGCCTGCCGTCGCCGTACCATTTACGGTCTCGTAGCAAACGTTCGAGGAAACAGACGAGTCACCGATACGATCGATCGTGAAGGTGAAGTTCGTCGTACCCGGACCATTGCCTTCAGCACCTTCGGGTCCCGGGAAGCGGACGCGGAACGAGAGACCGTCATCATTGGTGATGGTGACGAGTGCAGGCGTACCGCCAGCCGCAACCTGAGCGAAGGATACTGCAGTCAGGTTAACGTTGAACGTTTCGTTCTGTTCGAAGACACTGTCGCGGCAAACCTGAACAGGAAGATCGATGAAGTTCGCTCCCTGAGCCGGCGGTCCGACCGACGGACTGAATCCGTTCGCCGGGAAGTTGATAGCCGCGTTCGAGATGCTGATGTAATCCGTGCTTCCCGTGCAGCTCGCGCCACCCGTAGCAGTTCCATTGGAAGTGCTGTAGGTGAGGCTTGCCGGGACTTCCGTGAGTCCGGTCCTCGTGAGGCGGACAAAGAACGGAGCGCCGCTGCCATCAGCAGCTGTGCCTTCAGCCTGGGTCACCGGTCCGACAGCGAAGCTCGGAGCCGGGTCACCACCAGCACAGTTGTTCTGGATTACGCCGAGTCCGATAGGATCGGCACCACCCACCGGAGCGATCACGAGGTCAGCAGATGCTGCGACGACCTGGAGAGTGAACGACTCGTCGGTTTCGAAGACATTGTCTCCGTTGACAGTGACCGTAACGGTCTTGGTCGTTTCACCCGGGTTGAACGTTACGACCTGGCCCGTGATGGCGACAAAGTCACCAGGCGAGACAGCCGTACCGCTGACAGTGTTGACGGTGACCGTCGAGGTCAGGTCAGAAGCACCGTTGCGGGTGATGGTGAATACGAACGCCTGAGTTTCACCAGCGTTGACCTCGCAAGCCGACACGTCAGACACCGTGATGATGGGCTGAGCTTCGTCGTCAAGGATCGTGGTCGTTACCTGAGCCGGGCTGCCGAGGCTGCCGAACGTCGGGTTGCTGAGTGTAACGTTGAACGTTTCGTTGTTTTCGTCGATCGTATCGCCACAGACCGCAACAGTGAACGTAGCGGTTGCTTGACCAACGGCGAAATTAAGCGTTCCGCTGCCGGATCGATAGTCGACCGGGAATCCGCACGAGGCACCGGCCGTAGCCGTTCCGCCGCCCGTTGCCCACTGAACCGTACCAGCGACCGCAGTCTGCGTCCTGGTAACCGTGTAGGTAACGTTGGCCGAACCACTGTTGCCTTCGTTGATCTGGCTGTACGGAGGTCCGGACACCGGCAACTGCGGCGAGGTCTGAGCGATCGTGTACGTCGTCACTAGGTCGTCGTTCTGGATCGTTCCGAGGCCAAGCCTGTCGGTGATACGTGCATTGTTGTCCTGATCGATCGGGTTGGCAACGCCATTGACCGTGAGCAGGCGAACAGTGAAGTACTCATCGAATTCGAAGATCGGATCTCCGTAGACGATGACCGGTACGACGATCACGCTCGGGCCGCCCTGCGTAAAGGTCACGCAGTTCGACGGACCAGCGACGAGCGGATTGTAATCGTTCGGCCAGTTCGGGCCACCCAAATTCGGGCCAGCCGTTGCCGGGTTCGGATTGATCGCCGGATTCTCGATATCACCATCGACCGTCTCGAAGCAGACCGTTTCAGAGGCCTGAGCATCGCCCGTTCGGATGATGTTGAAGTTGAACGCCGAGGTCGAAGCAACGGTCGGGTCGACGGCCGAAGGATTACCTTCGATCTGGACCACGTCGCTGATCGCGAACTTGGTGTTCGGTTCGTTGTCAATGATCGTCACGACACCGGTGCCGTCATTGATAGCAGCGTTGACAGGCGAGCCGAGGTTAACCGTAAAGTTCTCATTCGGTTCGTCAATCGTGTCGTCGATGATCGGCACACTGACCGTGGTGGTCGTCGAACCAGCCGGGATTGAACCCGAACCCGAGGTAACAGCCGTGTAATCGCCAGGAGCGACAGCCGTACCATTGGTGGTCGAGAACGTGAACGACGTGTTCAACGCAGTGATCGTGCTCTGGGTAACGGTAAGGACCGCAGTACCCGCGTTTTCGTTGACCGAGATATCGTTGATCGACAGCGTCGGAGCGTTGTCATCATCGATGATCGTCGCGTTCACCGGACCCGTAGTTCCGAGGAAGCCGCCAACAGGGTTGCTGAGCTGTGCCTGGAAGAACTCGGTGAGTTCGAAGAACAGGTCACGGCAGATGCGGATGGTAAACGTCTGTGACGTCGTACCGCCGGCTGCGAATGCGAGCACCTGACCGTCGCTGATGTAATCCTGCGAGGTCGACGGAGTTGCATTCTGGCAAAGCGTGTTCGGCGGACCAGCGGTCGCGTTGCCCGAACCCGGGACAGTTGCAACAGTTACCGAACCGGCAGGCGAGTTCGCACCGTTACGAGTGATCGTGAAGGTAGCGATGGTCTCACCCGGATCGCCCGGATCGCCTTCTTCGCCAGCAACCGGAGCACCGGAGACACCGTCGAAGGTAAGCGTGTAGGACGTATCGTCATTAAGGATCGTGCCGGTAGCGGCCGTTCCAGGAACCGGATCGTAGTTAGCACCAGCTGCGACGTTGACAACAACGGTCTCATCCGGCTCGACGATAGCGTCGCCAGTCGGCGTCACCAGGATCGAGACAGTGGACGAGTTGGCTGCGAAGCGGACCGTGCCCGTTCCTGCACCAGCGTTGTACGTCTGAGCACCGGCAACGGTGAAGTCAGCCGGGTTGTTATCGCCGCAAGGCGTCGCTGCACAAGCCGTGCTCGTTGCAAGCGTGAAGTTCACGTCAAGCGACTGAGCAAGAGCAGCACCCTGTGAATCGCGGGTGAAGGTGTAGCGGAGACGCTTCGTGCCGTTCTCGAATACACCAGCCGCACCCAGGTCAGAGGCTGCCGGGGTTACACCGTCAGCTGCGACAACACTGACAGCAATGTTGACATCGTTGTCATCATTGAGGATCGTGCCGGTCATAGCGGTCGGGTTCGGGTTGACCCAGAATCCGATCGTTGCAGCTTCGCCGCTCGAGACGGTAAGGATGACGGTTTCGTCAGCCTCGACATCCGAGTCAGGCGTCGTGGTCACAGTCACATCAGCGGTCTGCGTATTGCCGCCGCCTGCGAACGCGAAGGTCGCCGGAGCGATCGAACGATCGCCGCCGCCTGAGGTACCCGTCACGGCATAAGGAACCGAGAGGGCTGCCGCAGCGTTGGCACCATTCGTCGTACGCGTACAACGGAAGGTGATCGTGTTGCCGCCACCCGGAGGCGTTCCTTCGTTGACCGAAGAAGCACCGTTGATCGCACAGACGATGTCATTGTCATCGTTGAGGATCGTTCCGTTAGCAGTGCCTGCACCTGCGGTGTAGCCGCTGCCGGGAAGAACCGTAGCGACGAGCGAATCGTCAGGCTCAACCGTGTTGTCAGCAACAGTCGTGATCACAACATCAGCAGTGGCCGAACCAGGAGCGAAGCCGACAACGTTGTTGCCGAGATTTGCACCGGTAAAGTCACCTGCCGAAGCCGTACCGGTCAGCGAGTAGTTGACCGAGAGGCCGCCGGCGAGGATGCCGCCACGCGTGAAGCGATAGGTGATCGTGTTGGTCGGGGCGACGCCAGGAGCGACGTTGCCTTCATTAACGGCAGCAGCACCGAAGATGGCGACCGTAACATCGGTGTCATCGTTGGTGATCGTGCCGGTGGCCGAATTATTCGGAGCAGCTGCGATCGTGTACTGATTCGGAGCACCGCCCGAAGCGGCAACCGCGATGACCACAGTTTCATCCGGCTCGACCGTGTTATCAACAGTCGGGTCTACCGTAACGGTCGTCGTGCACTGGCCAGCAAGGAAGCTGACAGTGTTAGCACCAACAGTTGTTCCTGTGTAGTCAGCGTTGTTAGCCGTACCTGCCGTCGTGTAGTTGATCGTGAGGGCTGCACCGCAACCGCCTGTACGCGAGAACGTGTACACGAGGTTAGCAGCGCCGTCTTCAGCAACAGCCGTCGGAGCGACCGCAACCGAAACCTCAGCATCGTCGTTAAGGATGATGCCCGAAGCCTGAGCAGGAACGCCCGGCTCGTAACCAACACCATTATCGACCTGGATCTGGACCTCTTCGTCAGCTTCGACATTCGCGTCAACAGTTGGGTCAACGATCATATCGAACGACTGCGTCTGAACGCCAGCCGTACCAAAACCGCCTACCGGCGTCACACCATTCGTGCCACCAGCGATCGTCACGCTGCCCGGGCTGGTACCAGCCTGCGGCAGGAAGGTCGTCGCGTTGGTGACCGTGTAGTCGTTAAGAGCCGAAGCCGAACCCGATGCGTTGAAGTTTGCAACGATCGGATTTGCCGTCTCACCGATACGCGTAAAGCGATAGGTAAGATTGTCAGCTCCGTCTTCAAGTACCGACGTCGGAGCGATACCCTGGACGATAACGAGGAAGTCATCGTTGGTGATCGTTCCGGTTGCCGTGTTGGTTCCTGCCGGAGCAGCATTCGGGCTGCCAACACCGTAGTTGTTAGCTGCACCAAGTGCGTTCGGAAGGATCGTAACGATAACCGTTTCGTTATTCTCAGGGATGTTATCGTTGGTCGGCGTGAACGTTAGAGTGTGATCGTTGTCAAAGCCGACAAAGTTGATCGTGCCCGTACAGGTTCCAGCGTTGTAAGTAAAGCTGCTTGCTCCACCGGTGTCACCGATCGTGTAGTCAGCAGTGCTGTTACAGACGGCCGTACCGGCAGTGCTGAAGCCTACGACCAGCGGGTCCGCGATCGGCGAAGCACCCGAACCGTCACCGTCACCTGCGAAGTTGGCCGAGTCAAAGTTTCTCAAGAACTGGAAGTTCATTGAGCCAGGACCCGCTTCGGAGATCGGCGAACCGGCAACCGTGACCGAGATATCTTCATCGTCGTCGTTAATCGACGCGAAGGCCGGATTCGGCGCGTCCGGGGTGTAAGTGTTGCCGTTATTGGTGTTAGTGCCGGCAACGATCGTAGTGATGACCGACTCATCGGGCTCGACCACAATGTCGGCGGTTGTTACAACCGACAGGGTCACCTGTTCGTCAGTGCCAGGGAATGTGATCGTTCCTGTTCCGGTACCGCCGCCGCCGCAAACGAAAGTTACGGCACCAGCACCACCAGTCGTGACGGTGTAATCATTGTTACAGTTGGCCACGCCCGTCAGGGTGTAGTTGACCGTAAGCGGAATGAGCTGGCTGCCGGCGGGCTGGTCACGGTCAAACACGTAGTTGATCGTGTTCGTACCGCCCGGGTTGCCCTCGGTCTCAGTGCCCAGCGTGTCGTCGATAAAGTCGACCTCCGAGAAATCATCGTTCGTGATCGTTCCCGTCTGCGTGTTCGGATTACCAATCACGTACCCGCTGACCGTTCCAGCCGTTATGGTGAAAATTATCGTCTCATCCGGCTCAACCCGTGTATCAGCATCTGGAGTTGTAAGGATCGTACAAGACGCCGAATTTGCAGGAATGACAACATTACCAGTTCCGCCGACGTCAGGCGTCAACCCGCTGGCACACGGATTCGCTCCACCCAAAGAACCATCGTAGTCGTCGTTGGCTCCCGGATTGCTCGCGGTTCCGCCGACCAAGAAGTTCACCGTTATCGGGAAATTATTTGGACCGGGCGACCGAGTGAAAGTCCATTCGATCGGCGTTCCTGAGTTCTCGACCACTGCGGCCGGTGACCTAGTCACCGTGACGGTGGCATCGTTATCAAGGATCGTCACGACCTGCGAAGCAGGAGCTCCAAGCGGGCCCGGAGCCGCGCCCGAAAGGGTTGCGGTAAAGGTCTCAGTGCCTTCAGGAACCGTGTCGTCGCAAATCTCGATACCAACATTCTTCGTGGTTTCATTCGCGAGGAAGCTAATGATGACCGGGTTCGGCGACTGCGGAACATAGTCATCAAACGGAGCGATGCCACTACAAGCAGAACCGATCGCCTGAGTCGTGCCGCCGCCTGCCGGAGCAAGCGTAAGAGTCACAGTCTCGGCCGGCTGTGCCGCTGGACGAGTGATGACCAAGTTCACCACACCCGCCGTCTCGCTGACGGTTTGAGCTGCGGTTGAGAACGCAATTCCTGCATCAGGAGCGTCCGGCCGATCACCAGCGAGAACTTTAACCTCATCGCCAGTCAGCGCGCGTCCGAAAAGCTTGATCTCATCAGCCAAACCACCAAACGAACGCTCTGCAGTCTCAGTGCGACCGATGACCATGCCGTTGACATCGCCCATGAAGATGCCATTCTGGGCACCGCGAGCAACCTCTTCGCCGTCAACGTAGAGAACGCGAGTCATTCCGTCATGAGTGGCGGCAATGTGGACCCACTTACCGCTTGCGATTCGGGACGAGGAAACAAGAGTCTCCTCAACGCCCTGAATGTCACGCGACATGAAGACGACCTGACCGCCACGAACCACCAACGAATACGCATCACCCTTCGAGATCAGACCAAACGTGCCGTTGTCGCCGGTGAGATTAACCCAGCCGTCAACAGTCAAACTCGTCGGATTCAGGTCGCCTTTGCTAGCAACCTCAACCACGCCTGAACCGTTAAAATTGAATGCTCCGTCGCCAACTTTACCGGCGGCATACGCAATTGAGCCGTTCCAAACACCATCGTGATTCCCAGTGGAATCGCTGGCATCGTTTTCAGCTCGATAACAGGCTATAACGCCCTCGGGGAGGCCTTCGCAGCCAGCCCTTCCGCCACGCTGCGAACCCGCATCGATTGTGTCATCGGCGGGCGAGGCTTCCGCGGTAAGACCGAGATAGCTCAAAATAGAATTAGCACTAGAGGCGATAACGCCGGACTTCCCAAGCGATGCTGGGGAGTCTATCGATGTCGCCGTTTGATTGGCCGTCAACGCGCTTGCGCTAAAAACGGCCGTGAGAGTCACTAACGTCAAAAAGGCAAAGATACGCACCTTTGCACCTCGCAACGTCGCAACTCCGCTGATAGAGGATCCGCCGTGAGGCGACCCCTTTCTTCGGGCGTTGGATGACATATTCATTCTCCTAAAAACTAAAGTATTCGTGATTCGAATCTGTTGTTGATTTCTTTCAGTACCGACAACGGAAATACAGCCCACGCAGGGCAATAATTGCTACACCGTTTTACTACAGTCTAATTTAAATAAACTACTTTTCGGAACGAACTACACGGATTATACCCAATACACCCGCTATGTCAAGCGTATTTTCGGGTAGTGTTAAACTTTTTTTGGTTGCAAAATCAGCAACTTCTGGTGATAAAAAAGTGTATTCCGTTAGCTTATCCTCCGAGTAATTTAGTAAAGCGATGCAAGCTTTTTCACCTGCCTCCAGCAAGCTGGAGACGGACGTTGGCTGCATCAAGTTGTTCGCGGATCGCTTCTGTTTCGACAAGCGAACCAGAGGCAACTGCCGCGAAGGCCTTTTCCGCCGCTTCGCGCGATGCACGGGCGGAATCGATATCGATCTCTTCTGCCGTCTCAGCCGAATCGGCGAGCACGGCGACGCGGTTGGCATTCACCTCGAGAAAGCCGCCGGTGACGGCGAGCCTGGATGAAGCACCACGCGTAGTGTAGGTCAGCACGCCCGGCTTGATCGCAGAGACCATCGGGGCGTGGCTGGGCAGAATGCCGACCTCGCCCGATGCCGTCGGGACCGACACTGCGTCGACCTCGGCATCGAGTACACGGCGTTCTGGCGTAACTATCTCAAGTCTGAGCATAGAACAGTAAACTTTTATTCAGAGCGAACGGAGAGACCCGTTAACGCACTACTATACAACATTATGCGGCAAGTTTAAGCCGCCGCAGCCATTTTTTGCGCTTTTTCGCGAGCCTGCTCGATCGTACCCACCATATAGAAGGACTGCTCGGGCATCTCGTCGCACTTGCCATCGAGGATCTCTTTGAAGCCCTTGATGGTGTCTTCGACCTTGACGTACTCGCCTTTGAGGCCAGTGAACTGCTCGCCAACCGTGAACGGCTGCGAGAAGAAACGCTGGATCTTGCGGGCACGGGCCACGGTGAGCTTGTCGTCTTCCGAAAGCTCGTCGAGGCCGAGGATCGCGATGATGTCCTGGAGGTCTTTGTAACGCTGCAGGATCTTTTTGACGGACTGAGCGACTTCGTAATGCTCTTCGCCGACGATCTGCGGATCGAGAATTCGTGAGTTCGACGTGAGCGGGTCGACCGCCGGATAGATGCCGAGTTCCACGATCTGACGCGAGAGAGCCGTCACAGCGTCGAGGTGGGCGAACGTCGTGGCCGGTGCCGGATCGGTGTAATCGTCAGCCGGAACGTAAACAGCCTGGATCGACGTGATAGCTCCGGTCTTGGTCGAGGTGATGCGTTCCTGCATCTCGCCCATCTCGGTAGCGAGCGTCGGCTGATATCCCACAGCGGACGGCATACGGCCGAGAAGCGCCGACACTTCGGAACCCGCCTGCGTGAAGCGGAAGATATTATCGACGAAGAAGAGAACGTCGTTGCCCTGATCGCGGAAGTGCTCGGCAACGGTCAGACCCGAGAGAGCAACGCGGAGGCGAGCTCCCGGCGGTTCGGTCATCTGCCCGTAAACGAGCGACACCTTGGAACCTTTGATCTCATTCATGTCCACCTTGGTGAGATCGAATGCTCCGGTCTCTTCCATGTTGTGGTTGAAGTTGTCGCCGTACTTGATAACTTTGGACTCGACCATTTCGCGGAGAAGGTCGTTGCCTTCACGCGTGCGTTCGCCAACACCGGCGAACACCGAGAATCCGTCACGGCCCTTGGCGACGTTGTTGATCAGCTCCATGATGAGAACCGTCTTGCCGACGCCGGCACCGCCGAAGAGTCCGATCTTGCCGCCGCGAAGGAACGGCTGGATCAGATCGATGACCTTGATGCCCGTCTCGAACATCTCGAGTCGAGTCGACTGTTCGTCAAACGAAGGTGCGTGACGATGGATCGAGGAACGCGTGTCGCTCACGACCGGTCCGAGTTCGTCGACCGGATCGCCGACGACGTTCATCACGCGGCCGAGCGTCGCTTCGCCGACCGGAACCGTGATCGGGCCGCCGAGGTCTTCGACCTTCATCCCGCGGATCATGCCGTCGGTCGGAAGCATCGAGACCGCACGAACGCGGCCTTCGCCGAGATGCTGCTGCACCTCTGCGATAACGTCGACGGGAGTTTCGACCTCGAAACCCTCGCTCGTGATGCGCATCGCCTGATAGATCGGCGGAAGATAATTGTTTGAAAATTCTACGTCAATGACGGGACCGATGATCTGAACTACTTTACCGATCTGTCCGTTACCCTCTGTGGCCATTAATAATTAACTGCTCCTAAATAGTTCGTTATAATAAATCGCCTTTATAACAAAGGAGTAAGAATAGCATAGCGAACGAAAGCCACGCAATCGGCATCGCGTATTCGACACATTTATTTAAGAGGCATTGATAGCGGCTAACTGATATAATCGCGAACATTCGGGCCGGTAGACCAGACGGCCTCGCTCACAATAATTGAAAAAGCTAGAACTACCACCGCAAGGTCTCAATACGCTTTTCGGCGTTCAGGACCAAAACATTAAATATTTAGAGACACTGCTCGACGTCAGTATCGGTGCCCGCGGCAACGAACTCCTGATCGATGGCGATGAACGTGACATTAAGACCGTCGAACAGATACTCGCCGACTTCGGCGACCTGTTCGACGAAGGTAATACTTTCACGGACAAGGAACTGCGTGATGCGTTCAAGCAGATCGCTGAGGACCGTGCGTATTCGCTGAAGGATCATTTCCTCAAAGCTCGTTTTAATCCTTCGGGCAAGAAGCAAGTCGCTCCGAAGACGGCCAATCAGCGTAAGTACCTCGACGCAATTGCGGCGAACGATCTGGTCTTCGGCATCGGAGTCGCCGGTACGGGTAAAAGCTATCTCGCCGTCGCGATGGCGATCGACGCTCTCTTTAAGAAGCAGGTGAGCCGCATCATCCTGACGCGGCCCGCGGTCGAGGCCGGCGAGCGGCTCGGATTCCTACCGGGCGATCTGCAGGAAAAGGTCGATCCTTACTTGCGGCCGCTGTACGACGCGCTCTTCGATCTCGTCGATTCCGAGAAGGTGACCAAGATGCTCGAAAAGCGCATAATCGAGATCGCTCCGCTGGCGTTTATGCGCGGCCGCACTCTCGCGGATGCATTCATCATTCTCGACGAAGCTCAAAACACGACGAGCGAACAGATGAAGATGTTCCTCACGCGCATCGGCTTTGGATCTAAGGCAGTCGTCACCGGCGACAAGACTCAGATCGATCTTCCCCGCGGACAGAAGAGCGGCCTGAAAGAAGCCGAGCACGTCCTCGCAAATCTCGAGGGCATAGCCTTTACCTATTTCACGGAAAAGGATGTCGTCAGGCATAAGCTTGTTCAGATGATCGTCCGAGCCTACGAAGATCATTCGATCGAAAACGACGGCGGCCAATGATCGACGTCGTTAATCTTCAACGCAAAGTAAAACTTGAGACCGCTGTGTTTCGACGCTTCGTCGCGGAGCTTCCGACGATCGTCGAAGAGGCCGAAGGTGCGACCTTTTCAGTGGCGTTCGTTTCAGACTCGCGGATGATCGAGCTGAACCGGATGTTTCGCAGCAAGGACTCGACGACGGACGTCCTATCCTTTCCCCACGAAGCTGAGTCATTCGAGGTAGACGGTTTAGAATCGGACGGCACCGAGTTTCTGGGCGACATAGTGATCTCAGCCGAACAGGCCGAGCGCCAGGCTGCCGCGAATGACCTTGAGATCGAGGCCGAGATCAAACAGCTTATCCTTCACGGGCTGCTCCACCTTTGCGGCTATGATCACGAAACCGATGACGGCGAGATGAATGAACGCGAGTTGGGGCTTCGAGCCGAACTTGGCATCTGATCTCTCTGTGCGGCCGCGGGAGTCTGTGGCACAATGTCGGAAATGACAGACAGCAAGAAAACCGCCGATCCGTGCATCATGGTCATCTTTGGCGCGACGGGCGACCTGACAAAACGCAAGCTCTTCCCTGCTCTCTACAATCTCGCTAAAGAAGACTTTCTGCCGCATTCTTTCGCCGTGATCGGCGTCGGCCGTCAGGAGATGTCGATCGAAGAATTTCGAAAACAGATCATCGCGAATCTC
The DNA here is from genome assembly GCA_041940165.1 of Acidobacteriota bacterium. Classification (GTDB taxonomy): domain Bacteria; phylum Acidobacteriota; class Blastocatellia; order Pyrinomonadales; family Pyrinomonadaceae; genus OLB17. The sequence continues at coordinate 90,359 of JBGTSR010000009.1, read as the reverse complement.
CGAGAGTTCATATCCAAGCCGAATGAGAAGATCCTTAGCTGGTTTGAAGAGCGTACGTACTACACGGGCGGCGACTTCGACGACGACAAGAAGCTCGTCGGCGACCTCAAGGCGCTGATCGGCGACGTCACTACCGAGCATCAGATCCCCGACAATCTTTTCTTTTATCTCGCAACGCCTCCGACACTGTTTGCCAACGTCACGCAGAAGGTCGTCAAGAACGGGCTGGGGAAAGAGGAGAACGGCAACTGGCGGCGATTCATTTACGAGAAGCCGTTCGGCAGCGATCTTGAGTCGGCAGAGAAGCTTAATGCTTCGCTCCTCAAGCTGATCAAAGAGAAGCAGATCTATCGCATCGATCATTACCTCGGCAAAGAGACGGTGCAGAACATACTCGTTTTTCGATTTGGCAACAGCATCTTCGAGCCGATCTGGAATCGCAACTACGTGGACCACGTCCAGATCACCGTCGCAGAGAAGCTCGGTGTTGAACAGCGTGGCGGTTATTACGATTCGGCCGGAGCCCTGCGCGACATGATCCCGAATCACATCCTGCAGCTCGTGACGCTGACGGCGATGGAGCCTCCGGTCTCGTTCGAGGCAGACGCTGTGCGCGATGAGCAGGCCAAGATACTCGACGCTATCTCGCCTTTCACACCCGAGAACGTTCTTCACTGCGCGGTCCGCGGCCAGTACGACGAAGGCAAGATCGATAAGAAGCCCGTCGAGTCTTACCGTGCCGAACCAAACGTCGCCGGCCTGTCGAACACGGAAACCTTCGCCGCTCTCAAGCTTTCGATCGATAACTGGCGTTGGGCCGACGTTCCATTTTATATACGTACGGGCAAACGAATGGCGACGCGGCATTCGAGCATCGTCGTCCATTTCAAGAAAGCTCCGTTCATGCTGTTTCGCGAGACCGGTGTCGAGCGGCTTCGGACGAATCGTATCGTTATTCATATCCAGCCCGACGAGGGCATTACGCTTCACTTCGGAGCAAAGATCCCAGGACCGATCGTAAAGATGGGTGCGGTCGATATGGACTTTAACTATCTCGACCATTTTGGCGATCAGGTCTCTACGGGCTACGAACGCCTGCTCTTCGATTGCATGATCGGCGACGCCACGCTGTTCCAACGGGCCGATATGGTCGAAGCAAGCTGGAAGATCGTTGAACCAGTTCTTGACGTCTGGAGTGCTCTGCCGCCTCGGGAATTTCCAAATTATGCCGCGGGCTCGTGGGGCCCGGCGGAATCGGACCAGCTGCTCGAACGTGATGGCCGTGAGTGGAAGAACCTCGGGTAGTTTGATTTTGTGGATCACGATAAATACCATCTAGGCATCGCTCTATGGAATTAGAGATCCTGGTCGCCGTTGTGCTGCTGATATTGCTCGGTTCCTTTGCCGCAGTTGATGCGGCGTTCTCTCATCTCTCGGATGTCGGGCTCCGGCGGATCTCGGCCGAAGACGAATCCGGCGAGCAGCACAGATCGGTCAAGTTCCTTCGCGAGATCCTCGATAACCGGCCGCGCTTTCGCTTTGCTCTCTCTTCTTCGATCCAGATTCTGCTGATCGCCAATGCGATCGTCATCACATCTATCGTCGGGTACTTTGCCCCCAATCGAACCCAGCAGCTCGTGTATGCGTTCCTGGTGAGCCTTGCCGCCACGGTCCTTTTTCGCCAGATCGTTCCGCGGCTTGCGGTTCGAAACAGCCCTGAGACCAAGCTGCTTTTTTTGTTGCCGGCGATCCGGCCGATCTACGCGATCGCATCTTTCTTTGTAGAATCCGTTTCCAAAGATAAACAGACCAAGGCGCGCGAGAAGATCGAAGCTACCCTCGCTCCGAATCTAGCAGACGAGAAGGACGAGGACGGCGACGAGGATTTTCAGGCCTTGATGGAAGTCGGTGAGGCCGAGGGAATCCTCGAGAGCAACGAACGCGAGCTGATCGAAACGGTCGTGGAATTTGGCGAGACCCGCACCGCCGAGATCATGACGCCGCGCACCGAGATAGTCGCGATCGCTGCCGGTACCAGCATCAAGGAAGCTCGCGATGTGATGATCGAGGAAAAGTATTCGCGCCTGCCGATCTATCGTGAGACCATCGATGACATCGAGGGAATGGTCTATGTGCGCGATCTGCTCGCCGCGCTCGCAAAGGGCCGAATGGAGGAGCCGGTCGAGAATATCAAACGCTCGCCGTTCTTTGTGCCCGAGACCAAGACCGCTTCGGAGCTGCTCAAGACGATGCAGCAGAATCACGTCCAAGTCGCGATCGTTATAGATGAATACGGCGGCGTCGCCGGACTCGTCACCGTCGAAGACATCGTCGAGGAGCTCGTCGGCGAGATCGAGGACGAAGACATTACGCAGGAAGAGATCGTGGAACTCAAGCTCGACGACCAGGGATTTTGCGATGTGCCCGGTGCGACTGAGATCGAAGACATCGAGAATCTGCTCGACCTCGAACTCGAAGGCGAAGATTACAACACGATCGCAGGGCTCGTCGTGACCGAAGCAGGGTACGTACCAAAGGTCGGCGAGCGACTCGATCTCAAAGGACTGTCCGTCGAGGTCATCGGAGCCGATGCCAAACGGATCAAAATGCTCAGACTTCGCCGCGCCGTTGAAGAAGAAGTCGTCGAATAGCCGCCAGTTTACTCCCCCTTCATCCGGTTTGATATACTTACCTTCAAATTCATCGGAGGATACGGATCTATGTCGATCAAGCTCGGAGATACAGCTCCCGATTTCACTGCGGAAACCACGGAAGGAACGCTGAACTTTCACGAATGGCTCGGTGATAGCTGGGGCATTCTGTTTTCGCACCCAAAGGACTTCACGCCCGTCTGCACGACCGAACTCGGCTACATGGCGAGCCTCAAGCCTGAGTTTGACAAGCGCAACGTAAAGGTCATCGGCCTTAGCGTTGATCCCGTCGACAATCATGATCGCTGGTCGGTCGATATCGCGGACGCTACTGGCCACGCACCGAACTATCCAATGATCGGCGACACGGATCTGAAGGTCTCGAAGCTCTACGGAATGCTTCCGGCCGAGGTCGAGGGCGGCTGCGACGGCCGCACGCCGATGGACAACATGACCGTGCGAAACGTCTTCGTCGTCGGGCCCGATAAGAAGGTCAAGCTCGTCATCGTTTATCCAATGACGACTGGCCGGAATTTTGACGAGGTGCTTCGCGTCATCGACAGCCTTCAGCTCACGGCTCAGTACAGCGTTGCGACGCCCGCAAACTGGCAGGACGGCGACGACTGCATCATCACGGCGGCTGTCTCGGACGAAGAGGCCAACACCAAATTCCCCGCCGGGTGGAAGGCCGTCAAGCCGTATCTTCGCGTCACGCCGCAGCCGAACAAGGTCAAGTCTGACAGCCAGGGAGCATAGGTTCGAGCCGATGAAGAAGATGTCGCGCAGTGCCTTTATGCGTTGGGAGAAGCTTCGCATGAAAGGCAAGACGTACGTCGTATTCAGAACGGCTGCCATCGCGACGATCTTCTTCTTTGTTGCTGTTAACGCGGTCGGATGGGTGATCACCGGAAACCCGCTGCCGACGGCACTGTATTTTCTATTCCCGGTTTTAGGGCTGATCACCGCTTTTATCCACTGGTCGGTGAACGAGAGCAGATTCGAGGGTTTTCTCGCCGACAAACGTGTCAGGGCGGCAGCCCGGTCAAAGAAATGAAGCTTATCGCTGAAAGAGACGGAAACTCGCACGAGGTCGAGATCGTTCGCAACGGCCGATCCGTCACCGCTAAAGTCGATGGCCGCGAATACACGCTCGACGCGGCCGAACTCGAAGACGGCGTTTTCCTGCTCAAACATGACGCCGCGGTATACGAAGCGATGGTCGGCAAAGCACCCGACTCCGGCTTTTATGTTCAGTTGCGCGGGTCCAGCCATGAAGTCAACATTATCGATCCGAAGCGTCTGCGTGGATCGGCGGGAGCGGAAGGCGACGGATCAGGAATGGCCGAGATCAAGACCGCTATGCCCGGCAAGGTCGTCCGGCTGCTCAAAGCCGAAGGCGATGCGGTCGAGAAAGGCGAAGGCGTGGTCGTGGTGGAAGCCATGAAGATGCAAAACGAAATGAAGGCGCCGAAGGATGGGAGCATCAGCCGGATCCTGTTTACCGAAGGCGACACCGTCGCGGCAGGCGATGTCCTTGTCGTGATCGAGTAGTCAGAACCGCCTGCGTGAGCGGGCGGCCAGTTCCCCAAAACCTGCCCATTTATCGCCCACGACCCTGACTCTTCGGAAGACTCAATAGATTCGCGAACAGCCTGTACGCTCCCGGCACTCCGGCGGGCAGCTGCCTAAACATCGAATAGCTACAATACACGTAGTTCCCTTTTCCGAGCTTTGCGATCACGAGTCCGCCGCTGTTCTCAGCCTCATTCGCGTCGTGCGTTTCGAGCAGGCTGGTGTATTCGGTCGTGAGGTTCGTGAAGTTGTAGAGGTTTCGCTCCTGGACCCAGCCTTGGAAGTCGGCATCGCCGATCTTGTTCGGGAAATTGAAGACCGGATGATCAGGAACGAGTATCTTGACCGCCGCATTCTCGTCCGACGTCCGCGGGCCCATCTGAACCGGGAACGGCATCAAACGCTGCTGTGCGTACCCGGGAAGCTGATACTGCACGATCAGCGTGCCGCCGTTCTTTGCGTATTCGAGCAGCCGCTGATTATTGGCCACCAGATCGGGCCGCACCTGATATGCACGAATGCCCACGACTATCGTGTCGTACCGCGACAGGTCGCCCGACGCCAGAGCACTCTCAGAGATCATCTCGATATCGAATCCCATCTGCCTGATCGCCTCGGGAACGCGGTCGCCGCTGCCCGCAAGATAGCCGACCTTGACGGCGGCAGTTTTCAGGTCGATGACTCTCACATCGGTCGAGGCCCGACGATAAAAACGATGGGTTTGGATGTGCGGATATGCGATGACCTTCATGGTCGAGGTTCCAACCGGCTCACCGGCCGAAGCCCGGGCATTGACCTGATAGGTTCCTGCTTTCGTCCTCGCGGGGATCGTTACGTCGAACGCTATCGCCTGCCGTTCGCCGCTTCGCTCGATGCTGAACGACTTCGAAGTCGCGGACATCGGCCATTCACGTTCGGAATTGATATTTAGGTCCACGGTCCCCGACAAAGGTTTTGTCGAATGATTAGTTACCGTAACAACCAGACGTTTCGTCTGAGGTTTGTTCGAGTAAGCCACGATCATCATCGACTGGTCGAGTTCGACCGTTGCCTGCGGCACTATATCGACGTTTCGCCTGATCTCGCCGCGAATATCGTCTGCGAAACGATATTCGACCGGCCGTTCGACGAGTATTTGAGTTCCTGCTACTTCAAACGTCGCCTGCACAAACAGATCGCGCTCGGCGAGCGGCAGAGTATGAGATCCTGCGGCAGCTGAATTCCACCGAAACATGTCGCCATCACGCGGTTCGCTCAACCAATAAGGCTGCGTCGGCAATTCGCCGCTAGATGGTGTAACCGAAAAGAACCGCGCTGTCGGTGAGGCTTCGTTCACAACAAATGCGGGACTGCTGGATCGTGGGATCTCACCAGCGACGACCGTCCAGCCAGCGGGCGTTTTGATGCTGAGATCGGTGACCTTTATGTCGAGCCTTCCGTTAGTGAACGCCTTGGCGCCGACCGAGAACGTCTCGCCGGGAACCACCGTTTCGCGGCTCGCAAGAGCATCGATCTGCACACCGGCCGCTAGCAAGATAGCCTCCGCAAAGAGGCGTTTGCGTTCGGCGAAAAAGGAACGTGCCTTGCCGTTCGCCTTCTCATTGGCGGCGGCGAGCGAATAGCCTTTCGCGAGGGCGGGAACGATCTTCTCGGGGGCCGAGATCTCGAGTTCGGTCAATGCCGTGCGCGCAGCCGCAAACATCTCAGTTATAGCATTCGCATCGGCCTGAATCGCCTTCGCGACGCCCGCAGGCGAGACGTCGACGCCGTCAAATATCCCATTCTCTTTCGCCTCACTGCCAGCGAGATTCATACTCGACGACTGATCGCCGCGGAGCTCGAGCACGCCCTGCTCCTGCGATTTGTGCTGACTGCGGGCTTCCATCGCGATCTCAAAATACGTCCGGCCGAGAACGGGATCGTATTTGCCGGTATTTACACGTAGACGCGGTTCGCCGCCACGCGTTCGCTGATAAAACTTCTGAACTGTCCAAACCGGCCCGGCGTCACTGCATTGTGAGGGATCTGCCGCAGCATTAACTGCCAGCGGAGCGATGTAGCCTGCGAACTGATGCTGCCCGTGACCATCCGCTGTCGTGCCCGAAAACTGTGCGATCACGACGGTAGGCTGAAAGCTGCGGATCACCCTGACCGTGTCGCACAGCACGATCTTCTCATCCCATTTCGACTTTGCCTCGGCCAGCGTTTTTGAAAATCCGTAATCGTACGCCCGTCCAAAGAACTGCTCGGCCCCGTCGAGCCGACGCGCCTGAATGAGCTCTTCGGTGCGGATCACGCCGAGCGATTCGCCAAGTTCGGGCCCGATTATATTCTGGCCGCCATCGCCGCGGGTCAGCGAAAGATATGCGGTACGAGCACTCTCGCCCCGAGCTAGATAAGCGAGGAGCGCGGTATTCTCGTCGTCCGGGTGAGCGCCGATCATCAAGGCACTCGTGGTCGTGTTCAGCTTTTTGAGTAACTGATATAGCCCGGTCGTACCGCGGTCATACACCGGCCGGATCTGTGCCGAGAGCGTGCCGACACAAACGGCGATCAGTGCCGCGGCAGCCAATTTGATACGAAGAGATCTCATCTTGTTAGTAAGTCTGTCCCGCTGTCCCGCTTTTGTCCCACGCTTGTCCCACGGGTTCGTGGGACAGCCAAGTCATAGATATTAAAAGCTTTACGGTGATTTTTTCGCTCGTCCCACCGAAATTACGAAAAAATTTTTCATTCGCTTTTTTCGCTCGGTTGGAAGTACACAAAAGAACGTAAAGCATTACCTGTCAATAGCTTACCGTGACTTTCGGCAAGTAGCTTCGCAATCTCAATTTTTTTGCGCCACACGTGTGGCGAATCCACGATCGTAACAGCCATACGGCGATGCCGGATCAGCGTTGCCGCCGTGCGATATTGTTTCATGCTTCAGACGCCGTGTCAAGGTCTTTGTTCGGCGGCACCGTAAGGCTGATCAGGTATCCGGCGATCACGGTTACGACACATCCGATGACGTTGAACCACAGGAACTCGATATTCGTGTACCAGCTCGCTATCCACACCGAAGCAATGCCAAACAGCAGCCCAAAGAACGCACCGCGTGCCCTTGCTCGTTTTACGACGAAAGCCAAAACGAAAACTCCGAGCAGCGAGCCGTAGAAGAACGAGCCGAACTTGTTCACCACCTCGATCAGCGAGCCCAGATTTGAAGCGAATATCGCGACGATACAGGCAAACACGCCCCAGATGAATGTCGTGATCCGTCCGACCGCGACATAATGCGAATCCGTCGCCTCCGGCTTATACAATCGCCGGTAAAAGTCGATCGTGGTCGCAGTCGCGAGGGCGTTCAGTTCGGCCGCGATCGACGACATCGCCGCCGCGAAGATCGCCGCGATCAGCAGCCCGATCACGCCCATCGGCATGTTCTGCAAAATGAACGTCGGGAAAACGTAGTTTACGTCATTGAACGACGGGTTGCTGGTAGCTTTGACATGGGCGACCGCTTCTTTCCGTGCGTCGTTAAACTTCTTGTCAGCGTCGGCGTAAGCCTGACGCTTAGCCGCGTCACTGCTGTTGAAACCGACCGCTGCGTTCCTTCGCTCTTCATGCGCCGCAGCGTAACGGCCCTGAATAGCCTGAAACTCGGCGGTCTGCGCAGCCTTTTCGACCTCGCCGGCGTTGAATACGATCGGCGGTGCCGTGAACTGGTAGAAGATGAAGACCATAATACCGATCAGTAAAATGCCGAACTGCATCGGTATCTTGAGAAATGCGCTCATCAGGAGCGACGTGCGGCCCTCGTCGACCGACCTCGCGGTCAAGAACCGCTGCACCTGGCTCTGATCGCACCCGAAATAGCCGAGCATCAGAAACAGCCCGCCGATCAGCCCCGACCAGATGGTGTATTTTTCCTGCAGGTTGAACGAAGTATCGACCATGTCGAGCTTGCCCAGACTGCCGGCCAGATGCAGTCCGTCAGCGACCGAAACCCCGGCCGGAAAGCTCGAAATGATGACCACAAAACATACCGCGAGTCCGAAGAAGATGATGAACATCTGCTTCACATCGGTCCACGTCACAGCTTGGACACCGCCGAAGACCGTGTAGATCGTGGTCGAAAGCCCGATCGCGAAGATCGTCACGATCAGGTCCCATCCGAAAACGATCGAAAGTACGATCGAAGGCGCCGAAATGATAGTGCCAACGCCTAGGCCGCGAGAAATTAAAAAGAAGAAACTCGTGAGCGTTCGGACCTTTACGTCAAAACGCTTCTCGAGATACTCGTACGCCGTAAAAACATTGGCCCTGTGAAAGAACGGCACGACCGTAACGCACAGGATGATCATAGCGAACGGCAGCCCGTAATAGAACTGTATGAAGCGCATCCCGTCGGTATACGCCTGGCCGGTCGTGCCAACGAGCGTTATCGCCGACATCTGCGTCGCCATCACCGACAGCCCAACCGCCCACCACGGCAGGCCGCGATTGGCAAGGAAATAGCCTTCCTTGCTGCCCGAGTGCTTCGTCATCCGGATGCCGTCCCAGATGACGTACGCGAGATACGCGATGACAATGCCCCAATCTAATCCGCTCATGCGAAATAACGTGAAAATGCCCAGAGTGCCGTCACCACGAAGAATGTCGTGACCACCACGGCGAAATAAACTTTGCTCCAAAATGAGTTTGGGCGTTCGTCGGATCGCAGGCTGCCAGCCTGCGTTTTCTCTTCAATCATACTTTTTAGACCCGCCGATGAGCTTATTTTCCACTCGCAGGCTAGCAGCCTGCGTTCCGGCGTCTCATGACCTGTGAAATGCCCGCTCGATATCTTTCATCGAAAGCCGCAGGATCACCGGCCGGCCGTGCGGACAGGTCGTCGGCGACGTCGTGACCAGCAGACGGTCGATCATCCACGCGATCTTTTCGGTCGTGAGTTTCATGTTGATCTTGACCGCGGCTTTGCACGCCAGGCTCGCGGCGATCGAATCGCGAAACGTCGATTTCGGCGCACCCTTTTTTTCAGCATCGACAGTATCGAGTATCTCCGCGAAAAGGTTGCGAGCCTCGCTCGGTTGAATATCGGTCGGTATGCTCTTTATCGCCAATGTCCGACCCGAAAGCCGCATCAGCCGAAAGCCGAGAGCCTCGAGATCGGGCTCGATCAGCGAAAGGGCTTCGGACTGGGCCGGCGTCAGATCAAATGTCTCGGGCAAGAGCAGATTTTGCGACTCTATCCCGCGGTCGGATTCGGAACGGCGAAACTTGTCGAACAGGATCCGCTCGTGCGCCACATGCTGATCGATCAGCAGCAGGCCTTCGTCATCGACCGCGACGATAAAACTGTCGTGCATCTGTCCGAGTGGTTTGATGGCCGAATACGAGACTGTCTCGACCTCGACCGGCTTTGCGATCTTGAGCGCCGAATCGACCGGCGGCATCTCCGCGTAGCCCGCCGGCTGCAGACGTTCCTCAGGGACTTCGATACCTTTGTCGACAAAGAACGCATCGTCGGTTTCCGCTACTTCGTTCGCTACCGGCTCGACGAATTCTCGACGCGGTGTGGGCAAGGGCGAAGGATGACTCTCGGCTTCGCCCAGATCGCCAGATTCATCTCGTTGCGAGGCCGGCTTGTGCCGAAACTCGATCCTTCCCTGCTCCAGCGGCGGCACGACGCTAAGCGGCTCAAGAGAGCGTGCCGTCGGCGGCTGAAGCCTTTCGGGATACGCCGCCGCTGCCTGTTGCTCAGCGCGAATGCCCGCCGATGCGAGTGCTTGTCTGACGGCGTCCGCGACGACCTCTTTCACTGCTTCACCCCGGCGGAAACGAACCTCGGTCTTGGCCGGATGAACATTGACATCGATCTCTTCGACCGGGATGTCGAGGAATAGGAAAACCACCGGATACACGCCGTGCGGCAGTACCGAACGATAGCCTTCGGCAAGCCCACCGGCGATCGTCTTGTCGCGAACAAAGCGGTTATTCACAAAGAAATACTGCGAATCACGCGTCGTTCGGCGTTCACGCGGTGCCGACACAAAGCCTGTGACCTTTGCCACATACTCGCGCCCGCCGTCAACGACGAGCAGGCTGTTCATCAGATCACGGCCGAATATCTGGAAGGCCCGTTCGCGCAGATCGCGGGCCGGCGAAATTCGGATCACATCGCGGCCGTTATTCGTCAGCGTGAAAGCCATTTCCGGATGAGCGAGAGCGTAATGCGTAGCGATGCTCGTCAGGTGGTAATTCTCGGTCGCCTCGGAACGCATGAACTTGCGCCGCGCCGGTGTGTTAAAGAACAGATCGCGTACCGCGATCGTCGTGCCCGTATCGCGGGCCGCATCCTTGACGTCGACGAGCCGGCTGCCCTCGATCACGACGCGTGTCGCGACCTTTTCGTCGGGCCGCTTTGTGAGAAGCTCGACCTTGGCGACCGACGCGATCGATGCGAGGGCTTCGCCGCGAAAGCCGAGTGTGCGGATCGCGCCGAGGTCTTCGGCCTGGCGGATCTTGGAGGTAGCGTGGCGTTCGAAAGCGAGGATAGCGTCGTCGCGAGTCATTCCTTCGCCGTCGTCGCTTATCCGGATCATCCGGCGGCCGCCGAGTTCGATGTCGACCTGAACCCGAGTGGCCCCCGCGTCGATCGCGTTCTCGATGAGTTCTTTCACGACAGACGCGGGCCGCTCGACCACCTCACCGGCGGCGATCTGATTGGCCAATTTGTCCGAAAGTACCCGTATCTTGTTCATTCTACAAATAGATCACCCGGTGCGAGCGATCGTCGAGATCGATCGCGTCGTATATTGAGTCAACTATCGCCGAACCGTATCGTGCAACGTAGCTATGAATATTCAGCGTTCGCTCCTGAAGCCCACCGTTCGGCAAAACGACAGAATATAGTTCGCTGATGCGTCGGTCGATCATTTCGTCCCGCCGCACGTCGGCGAGCAGAGCTTTCTTACGTAATGCGGCGATGTGATAGAGCATCTTTTTGCGACGCTTCGCCAGGTTAGCCGCGACGGTCGGATCGATCCCGGAAAGCGTCGTATTAAGACGGTCGAGTTCGCTGTTAAAAATATTCTCTATCGAGTCGAACGTCGCCGGCAGATCGCCGCCTGCGGCCGAAAGACGGATCGCCTCTTCGCCCCGAAACAGCGCGACGAGATCGAGCTCAAGCTTTTCCATCGCCCGAGCATGCCGAGCCCCGACAATCGTGAAGCTTTGCCGATGAAATATCGGCGTGACGCGACGCCCAAGCACACGATACGTTTCCGCAGCCTGCGCAAAGTACGCGACCTCGGCCGCACCGCCAAAATATGCGATCGTTGGAAAAAGAAAGTCCTGCACGACGGGCCGAAACATCACCGCCGGGCTGAGGCGTTCCGGTTTTTCCTGAGCTATATCGAGTAGTTCGCTAGCGGAAAGCTCTCTCGAAGAATGCTTCAGCTTGAACCGTCCATTTCCGAGGTTTCGCAACGCAACGCGGCGGCCCTCTTCATCGATCAGAAAAAGGGGAAAATGATCGGGATCGACAACGACCTGCGGCAAATATCCGAGGTTTTCAAGTTCAGCACTTCGCTCAGAAAGCGCCGAGCCCAGTTCATCGGCTTTTTCGATAGTTTCGGCATAGAGCGGGGCCGAGAGTCGCTTCAGGCCGGTATGCATCGGATCAGCGACGATCAACCCAAAGCGCCCCAGGATCTGCATTAGCGAACGGCCAAAGGCGTCGGCAAATGTCGCCCCAGCCCTCCACGTTTGCAGAAGAGCACGAAGTTCGTCAGCGAACGCCGTTTTCGGCGACTCGCCGACGATCTTTTTGACCAATGCCTCGATCGTCTTGTCGAGGACGATCGAACCAACCTGCACGCCGTCGGATTGTTCATTCGGCTCGTATTTCGCAGAAAAGAGTGAAAACGCAGAGTCGGCGAAGTGCGCCGTCGAAACCTCTTCGAGATCATGGTCCTCGGTCGCGACCCAGAATATCGGCACAGCACTGACGCCAGCGGCATCAAGTTCCTGAGCGAGTTTTATCGCCGACAGCGCTTTGTAGATCGTGTACAGCGGCCCAAGGAATAGCCCGGCTTGCTGTCCGGTGAGGACGGCGACCGTGTCGCTACGCCGTAATTTCTCAATATTCTCGAGCGTAGCCGCCCCAGCACCGACGGCTCGATTGATCTCGGTAAGGGCGTCGCAGAGGGCTTCACGATCGGTCCGATAGCCAGCGAGCACGTCGTCCCGCTGCCCGGCAAGTGAGGCAGTATCGGCGGCGGAATTGGGATAAAAGCGTTCGAGCGAGCGGGGATCGTCGAGATAGCGGAGAAACAGCTTACTCTGGCCCGGAATTTCAGAGAATGGAACCCGTGCGATCCTGGTGAATTTGTTCCTAGTCGAGGTATCGCGGGCCGGTTCCTGCCTCAAGATGGCTATTCTCCTTCGGTATAGCTAAATTATAAGGCTCTATCAAATATCTGCAAACTAAAGAAAAAAGCGACCGCGAACGGCCGCCTTTCTCATCATCGCCTGGTCACGGCCTAAAGGCCGGCTGAAGTGCGCTCGGAACGCTCGATCCTATAAACGCCCGACGAATGCGTGGCTGCAAAGATGCGTCCCGGATCCTGTGGGTCAAATGCCATCGACCAGATGCGTCGGCTCGGCAGTTTCATATCCTTGGTGTCGATACGCTTCCAGCGGTCGCCGGCGTCGGTCGAGATATAAACACCGCCGTCGTTTTCGAGTGCGCTTGAGATGATGATCTCATCCGTATTGTTCGGATTTATAAGGATCGTAGTGAAATTGCCAAGCGGAAGATTGCCTCCGCGGCGGGTCCACGTCTTTCCGTTGTCGCGAGTGATGTAGAACGCCTGCGTAGTGCCGACAAAGATCCTCTCAGGCCGCTTTGGATCCGAGCTGATCGAGCTGACCGGGACGTTGTCAGGAGCACCGGCAGTTCTGTTCCACGTAAGCCCACGGTCACGCGAGACCAGCACGCCCGAGGTCGCGGTGCCGACCCAGATCGTATCGGGGCGAGCCTCGGCTACATGGATAGCATATACGCTGCTGCTGAGGCCTTCGCCAAACGCGAGTTTTTCCCAGCCTTTTGCGATATCGGCCGTCCTATAAAGCCCCTCGTCAGAGCCGGCCAGCAGCCCTCCGCCCGGCAGTACTTCGATAACAGTGACTTTCTCGGTGATCGCGGGGATCAGCACGGGTGCGGGAGGTGCGGGTACCGATTTCGCCGTTACGGATGCTGTCTTCTTGACGGTCTTTTTGGCAGGCGCCTTCCGCACCGGGCGACGGACAGGCTTTTTCTTCGGAGCCACAAGATGCGTCCACGACGCTCCGCGGTCGACCGAACGGAAAATGCCCATGTTCGTGCCCAAATACAGATTATTCGGTGCGTCCTGATCCTGACGGATCGTAAAGGCACGTACGCGATTGGTGTCGATGCCGCGCGGCTGCTGCCACGTGCCGCCCGCGTCATCGCTGACGAAGAAGAAACCGCCGCCCGTAGCTGTATTGTGCGTCGCGGCATAGAGCCGGTTCGATCGCTCGACGTCGGGCGTTACAAGATAGGTAAAGCGGCTGCTGAAATTTTCATTGGTCTGCCGGAAGTTCCTTCCGCCATCTTCTGAGACCATGACGCCGTTGTTGTTAGTACCGATGAATACTCGATTAGGAGCATCAGGGTGAACTGCGATCGAATTGATCTCGAGCTGCCGCTGCGTGGTCATCGCCCACGATCTGCCGCCGTTGGTCGACATCCAAAAACCTTCCGTAGTTCCGGCAAAGACGGTCGTAGGGATCGTTGGATGACGCAGGATATCGCGCGTGCGTCGCGACTGCGAAGGGATGCCCTGGATCTTGCTCCAGCGTTCACCGCCGTTCTGCGATTCGTAAATGCCGCTGCAGGCAGAGGCAATAACATTCTCGGGGTTTTGCGGATTGATCGTGATGGCAAAAACGTCCGAGTCGTCGATCATGCCGTCGCGGATCAGACGCCAGCTCTTTCCGGCGTCCTTACTCTTGTAAGCACGCCACCACGTTCCGGCATAAAGCGTGTCGTTGGTACGGGGGTCGATCGCCAACGAATCGATATTGACCGGCATCGTCGTCGAGTTGATCTTGCTCCAGCTTTCGCCCGAATTCTTAGAGATCCAGACGCCGTGCGTAGTGCCGACCAAAAGGACCTTCGGGTCGACCGGAGACTGCGTCATCGCATGGATCGATTCATCCTTGAGCTCTTTGGATTCGCTCCAGGTCGCTCCGCCGTCCGTAGAACGGAAAAAGCCGCCCGGCATCTTGTGCCGGTGTCCAGATGCGTAGATAAGTTTCGAGTTGACCAGATCCACCGAGAGCTGATCGAGGATCAGTTCGGGCTTATTGAAATTCACCAGCAAACGCCACGTTTTACCACCGTCCGCCGAGGTGTGTATCTGACCGTCGAGCGTGCTGACGTAGAGCCTGTCTTTGTCACGCGGGTCGATCGCAATAACGCGTACGTCACCGCCCGTCGGCCCGACTACCTGCCAATCGCCGTAGGATGCGGCGGCGGCGTTAAGGTCGGCCGAGGCAAGGGCGACGACGGAATTGGTAAATACAAATGCGGCAAGCGCGACGAAGGTGAATGCTGACTTGAAATTCTTAAGATGATTCATAACCTCGGTGATCGATCTCTTGCTTTATGGATAGCGGTCAGGTTCGACGGCCCGACACGTTTTTGATGCATGAACACCTGAGCGGCGTTCGCGCAAAACCATATCGGTAGCCGTAAAATTTCGCGTTTGATACGAATGCAGGCAGTTCTGCAACAGGCAATATTCTACAGCAACTTCGCTTAAAAGCAAATCATTTTAAGCAGGCGTTTAACCGCCAGACACAAAAAAGCCGGGGTTCGTGATGGAAAACCCCGGCTCTTCGGCTTAAGGATCGTGCCCTAGGGCACCTTCAGTTACGGCTGCGGATTGTCAGCTCCTGCTGGTACCAGCCAGAGCTTGACCAACTGCTCACCGTTGTTAGGACCATCGACGAACGTGACGCGGCTTGCATCATGTCCTGCACCCGGACGGTTGATAGCACGCATGATCTGTGCTCTCTGCCGACGGATCTGAGCAGGCGTTCCGTAGATGATGATGTAACCACGAGCGGTCGGGTTGTTGTTCAACTGGATGTAGAAGTTGTCGATACGTGCCTTGACGTCGTCGTCTTGGCTCGGACCGTACTCATCTACCGGGATCGCAGTTGGTTTCGGTGCGACGCCAGCCGTCTCGCTGGCCTCAGTCGGGCAGTTGCAGCCTTCCTGCGTTCCGCCAACAGTGACCGAAGCAGTTACGTTGGTTCCCGCCATTGCATCGGTCGTCGAGACCGTGATGCTAGGCGTACCCTGTCCCGAAGTGATCGTACCCGAGCTGACCGTCCAGTTATACGTGAAGTTGCTCGAACCCTGTCCGGTGGCCGTAGCCGTAAAGGTCATCGACGCTCCCGGGCTCGTAGTACCAGCCGGTCCAGTGACCGAAACCGTGCCGCAGTTGCAAACAGGTGCGGTCGGCGGCGTGAAGCAATCCGGGCATTCGCGGATCGTGATCGTCTTGGTGTCTGTACGACCGCAAACTCCGCAGCCATCATCGACGCCCGTCACGATCGTGTAGGTACCGGCCTGTGCTGAGCTGAGATCCCACTGAACGTTTGCACCCGTTCCAACGATACGGCCGCCAGAGACGGTGTAGTTGTAGGTGAGCACATCGTTTTCAGGATCGCTTGCACGGGTAGCAACACTGATCGTCTTGCTGCCATCCGCACACTGTCCCGAACGCGACTGCTGTCCCGGAGGGCACGGCAGTGTGATCGTCGTGTTGCTGAGCGTGACCGAATCGACATTGGCCGGCTGATTCACGACCTCTGCCTGACGCTTATCGCGGCGGCCGATCCAGAATTGACCAATGTAGCCATGCGGGTCAGACGAGAAGCTGAGACCGGACGGAATACCGTTGGTCGTGACCGTCGTGGTCGACGGTGTGCAGCCCGGAAGCGAAACCGGTCCGCAAAGGATCGTGACCGAGTTCGAGGTGGTGTCGTCCTCGAAGCTGTCGAGATCCTGCTGATTGAAGTTGTGGCGATATGCAAAGCCGAAACCAAACCAGCGAGCCGGGAAGATGCGAACACCCGCGATACCATCGGTCGGATGCTGCTCAAGAGCATTGAAGGTCCTGCCGCCGACATAACGCAGATGGCGGAACTCGAGGATCGGCTGGAAATGCTTGTTGACCGGGAAGTCGACGCCGACCGAGAACTGAAGTTCGTCACCCGGATCGAAGATCGTGGCTTCCGTGCCGGCAAAAGTGCCTTCGACCTTGCTCGTGTAAACGTAACCAAGGTTGAATGCAACGTTTGCCCATTTGGTCGCACGGCCGTCGATGAAGTAGGTCAGGCCGATGTCACCCTTGCTGCTGCCGATACCGGCACCACGCTGCATCATGTTAAAGCCTGAGAAATCGTCAGCCTGATCGTTGTAATACCGATAGAATGCCGAAAGGCCATGGCCCCAAGCATCCTTGGTTTCGTTGAATCTCCACTTGAAGCCAACGTTGTAGGTATTGAACGAAGAAGTTCCGTACGTTCTGTTGATGAACGGAGCATCGGCAACGTAGGTCGGTGCGGTCGAGAAGCTGACCGGCGTCCTGTTAGCACCGTTGCCGCCCTGGTTTGCCGGGATGACAGCGGTGGTCAGGACCACACCCGGAAGGATGCTGCCGTAGACCGAGCCAACGCCCGGGAAGAGGTCAGCAGCGCCACCCGCACGCGGCGGGCCGAGCGTATTGATCGCGGTTCCGAGGTTCGGCGTGTAGAACGTGCCGCCGGTAAACGGATACTGCGTAAAGGCCGAACCGATCGGGCGATAGATCGCACGCGTTCCGTTCGGGCCGGGCTCGAGAACTATCGCTCCCGGACGGGTCAGGACTCCGTTGACACGAAGCTGCGAGTTCGGCAGATAGAAGCTCGAAAGGTTTTGCGGAGCATTGACCTTAACGCCACGCCATCCTTCGGTATTGAAAAAGAGCTCGAAGCGATTTGACAGACCGACATGGAAGCTAAGCGGTGCGGTCGAAAAATCGACATCGCCCGGATCACGGTCGTAATTGCTAAGTGCCGCACTCAGGGTGTATTCACCCTTCCTCAGCGTCCAGCTGTCATAGACAGTAAAAAGGCCGGTCGGGCCGCCCATAGGGCCGCCAGTACCGACAGTTGGAGCCGTGTTGCGGGGTTCTTTGTCGGACAATTGGGCCGACACCGCGAACGACAGCATTAGGATCATAAGTGCAGCTGTGTACACTTTAGTAGCGAGTTTCATCACATTCCTCCGCCGAAATAGAAAATTAATTCAAAAAGTAACAACATCGACCGGTCGTAAACCGCCCGATCTTAAAAGGTTTCCCGATTATTGCACATTGGACGCTACCCTAACAAGCGTACAAGCCTGTTTGATCGGACAGCGGCCAAATCGTTAAATCTATACTTACGCTAAACTTATAGAGGAGTCCCTGACTAAAGTCAATTTCACCGAACACAAAACTCCCTCGCTCAAACGTACCCCAGATCGTTTAAGAAATCAAGCATTTTTCTGCATTTACCGGTGTTACGGTTAAGCGTAGATGCCGCGCATTCTGGTGTCGTAGGCGACGCGGTCGATGGCGAGCATATAGGCCGCCGTTCGCGAATCCACGTTGTGTTTATCGGAATAGTGGACGAGTTCGTTGAAACTCGCGACCATTTTCTCCTCGAGACGGGCGTTCACCTGAGCTTCTGACCAGAAATATCCCATTCGGTCCTGTACCCACTCGAAATACGAGACCGTTACGCCGCCGGCGTTCGCCAGAATGTCCGGGATCACGAAAATACCGTTGTCATGCAGTATCTTATCCGCTTTGGGCGTTGTCGGGCCGTTGGCTCCCTCGGCGAGGATCTTGCATTTGATACGCTCGGCGTTCTCCGAGGTGATCTGGTTCTCGGTCGCACACGGTGCGAGCACGTCGCACGGGATCTCGAGCAGCGCCTTGTTCTCAACGAACTCGACATCGGGATAGCCGTCGAGCGTCTTGTTATTCTTGAGGTATTCGAGCACATGCGGCACGTTGAGCCCGCCCGCATTGTAAATACCGCCGCCGATGTCCGATATCGCAACGACCTTGTATCCTTGAGCATGCATCAGTTCGGCTCCGATGCCGCCGACGTTTCCTGAGCCCTGGACTACCACGGTCGTCTCCTGAGGTGTCAGATTGAACCGTTTTATCGCCTCGTTGACCGTGATCAGGACGCCGCGGCCGGTAGCTTCCCTGCGTCCGAGCGAACCGCCCAACGCCACGGGCTTTCCCGTAACGACCGCGTTCACCGTATGCCGCGAGTGCATCGAGAACGTGTCCATGATCCACGCCATGGTCTGCTCGTTGGTGTTCATATCCGGCGCCGGCACGTCCTTGTCGGGGCCAATGAAATCAATGAGTTCAGCGGTGTAGCGACGCGTCAGGCGTTCGAGTTCGCCGATCGACATCTGATGCGGATCGCAGATGATGCCGCCCTTGCCGCCGCCGAACGGCACGTTTACCACGGCGCATTTCCAGGTCATCCACGCCGACAGAGCCTTCACCTCGTCCAGACTGACGTCGGGAGCGTAGCGAATACCGCCTTTTGCCGGTCCGCGTGCGAAGTTGTGCTGCACACGAAACCCTTCGAAAACTTGTATGTGGCCGGTGTCCATTCGAACGGGGATATAGACCTTGATCTCGCGACTCGGCACGCGCATCACGGCGTATAGGTCTTCCTCGAGGTTGAGCAGCTTGGCCGCCCGGTCAAAGCGTTCGCTCATCGCCTCAAAGGGATTTTTCTCGTCGCTTCCGCGAAAGCGCCGCATCTCATCGGCCATCGGATTTGCCATTTTTGTAACTCTCCAGCTTTACGAAATATTCTCTGTGGCGGTACCACCGCAAAATCAGCTCGTTTCTCGACCAACAAATTCTCGCGCAGACGCATCCCACCTTACTTGCAAAAGATGCAGACAGAATCGGCGCCCGAAAGCACTTATTATGGAGAACTTGTTTCCAGTGAGACGGCCATTTCAGGCAGGCAAACGCCTATTTTTCAAGTAGCGCGTTCAAACCGGAAATGTTACTTACAAAAAAGTAGGAAGGCAAATCAGAGGCTTGAAAATCGTATTTTTTCGATGCGGACTAAAGCCGAAATTGCGGTGTGCGGATGATAAGATTTGGGCAGAATATGAGGATCGGTTTCAGAGCTCGCAAGAATGCTGCTTTTTTTGCAGTCGTGCTGCTTGCGGCATTCGCCTTCGGCGAGACGGCCTTCGCTCAGGACGAACCTGCGGCCGAGGACCCGGTCGCGCGGTTCAACGCCGCGCAGGACCTGCATGAAAAAGGCGATCTCGCCGGGGCGATAAAGCTCTACGACGAGGCCTTAAAGATCGAGCCGAATTTTCCCGAGGCCGAGTATCAAAAGGGCATGGCAGAACTCGCCCGCGGGCGGCGAGATGCGGCGGAAAAGGCTTTTCGACGGGCCGTCGAACTTCGCGAAGGCTGGACCCTGCCGATGACGAGCCTCGGTTCGCTGCTGCTCGACCGGGGCGAAAAGGCCGAGGCCGCCAAGCTGCTCGAAAAGGTCATCGAACTCCAGCCGCAGAATGCGGCAGCTCTCATCGCGTTGACCGAGTTGAAAGTGAACGCTCCGGCTCCCGGACCCGAGCTCGAAAGGCTTCTGACGGCTGTTTCTGAGTTTGCTTCCAAGGCGAACGCCGGTGCATCGCTGCTTTCCGCGAAGGCCGCGCTAGAACTCGCTCTGAAACGGCCCGCAGCAGCAAAGGCCAGTGTTCAAAAAGCTCTTTCGGCTGAGCCCGCTAACCGTTCCGCTCTTTTTATTCGAGCGGATATCGCATTGATGGAAGGCGATCTCGACCTCGCCCGGCAGATCTTGCCGAGCCTCGAAAAACCGCCGTCGGATCGTGCAAAGCTGCTTGCGGCGTCGATCTTTGCGGCCGAAGGAAAACTCACCGAAGCGATCGCCGCACTCGACTCGATGACGGATCGCTCAAGCGGGCAGGCCCTGCGCGACCGGATCAATTCGAGCCGCACCACGAGCACGGCCGAACTTGAGAAACAGCTTGAGAACGACGGGCGAAATGCAGTGCTGCTCGGCCGTCTTTGTGTCTTGCTGCGTCGCGACGATCCGGTAAAGGCGATCACGTATTGCCGCCGTGCGTCCGAGATCGAACCAGCCAACGCCGCACACGCGATCGGCTTCGGCGCTGCGCTCGTGCAGGCGAAGCAGTACGACACGGCGGCGATGATTTTTCGCCGTATTTTGGAAGTAGTTCCCGACAACTACACAGCTCGTGCTAATCTCGCATCGGCACTGTTTCAACTGAAAAGGCACGCCGAGGCGCGGGCCGAATTGATTCGTCTCGTAGAGGCTCAGCCGAAGGCGGCAGGCCCTTACCTGTTTCTCGGTATAATCTATGATGAAGCGGGCGAACTGCTCGACGCAATGGCCAGTTACCAGCAGTATTTACGTCTCGCCGACGCCGAGGCCAATAAACTTGATATCGACAAAGTGAATCTGCGGATACCCGCCCTCCAGAAGCAGATCGACAGTAAGAGGAAGTGAGAATTAACAGAAGTATCCGACACTACGAAAATTTGACGCGAACCACGTTTGGTTCCGTATTCAAGGCCTTTGCCGCGAGCCTGGTGGTCTCGCTGGCAGCTGTTGCCGCAACCGCACAGGAAGAGATTTCGGATGGCGCCCCGCCGCCGGTGAAGGCTGTTTCGCCCGACGAAAGATCGCGGCTAGACTCAAAGCAAAAGGACATGAAGGACCGGACGAAGATGTCGATCGAACTCATGAACCTACGGGTCCGCTCGGCCACGAAACTTGCCGAAGACCGTGATTTTGAGGGGATGTATTCCGAACTCGGCTTCTTTCACGGGCTGATGGACGACGCGATGAAGTACCTCAAAGCCCGGGACGACGGGCGTGGCAAGGTGCTGGACAACTACAAGCGGCTCGAGATCGCCCTGCGCGGAATGGCCCCAAAGATCGAGGTGCTCCGCCGCGAGCTGCCGCTCAGATACGATCCGTACGTGCGGCGGCTGATGGGCTATCTGCGTTCCGCGCGAGCCAACGCGACCGATGCTCTATTTGACGACACAGTGGTGCCGCAACGAAAGAAACCCCAGTAAAATACGATGCGAAAGACGTTTTTCCTGCTCGCGATCCTTATCCTTTTCACGGCCGCCGCACCGCTCGCGGTCCAGGCTCAGCGTGATTATTTTACGCCCGAAGAGATCGAGCTGATCCGCGATACGCAAAAGATCGACGAGCGGATCGCCCTGCTCACAAAGATCATCGACCGGCGGTTCGCGGCGATGAAGGTCGACGTCGGCGGAGCCACGATAAAGCCCAAAGACGCCGATAAGTGGGGCACTTTGCCCGAAATGACGCGTAGCGATCTGCTGGTCGACATCAAACGGATCCTGCAAAAAGCGATCGACGATATCGACAGCCTGGCCGAGCGGCCCGATTCGGCGATACTGCCCGACCCCGATGACAAGAAGGCGAAACAGGGATTTGCCGACCTGTTTCCCAAGGCCGTCAGGACACTCGCCGCCGCCGCCGAGCGCTATCGCCCCGCGCTCAAGGCCGAACTCGACCAGCCGAATGACCCCGGCTCGAAGGGCAACGTGCTGACCTCGCTCGAGTTTTGCGATCAGATCATCGCCGCTGTCGGAAAGTTACCCGAACAGACAGAACCACAAAAAAAGAAGAAAAACTAACGTACAAACTCCGGGGACCGTCCCACGTCCCAAAGAATCTGTTTTCGCCTGACCGCTGAGCACCCGAAACGTACCAGGGACTCAGCAAAACTGACCGAATTCGTCGCAGTTTGATGGCGTCATTAATAGCTTCATTAACTTCGCCGGATATCGTACGAATCTGAGGCAGGCGTAGTAAGAATGCGCTTAAACCGTGCATTCTGGTGAAAAGTACGCAATCTGTGCATTCTGCGTCGATCTGTGCATTTTAGGATTTCGGGCGGCCGAAAGCTGTGGTACGGTCGTTCACATGGCTGGACGCAATTGGTTCAACATTCTTCAAAACCGGTACGTGGCGATCGCACTCGTCGCTTCCCTGCTGACGGCGTGTTCGACGGATCTTGAGATCCCGACGGGGCTTCCGACTCCGCCGCCGACCACTCCGGCGTCGCCGCTGGCTCCGATCGAGTTGAGGCGTGATGCGGCGCTTGAGGCCGAGATCGCAAAGATCGCCGAGGCCGCCAAAGGCAAGGTCGGTATCGCCGCTGTCGAACTCGACACGGGCCGCGCGGCATTGCTCCACGGCGACGACCGATTCCCGATGCAGTCTGTATACAAACTGCCGATCTCGATGGCCGTGATGGAACAGGTCCGCCTGGGCAAGCTCGATCTCGAAGAGAAGATCGGCGTGTCAAAGGAAGACATGGTGCGTCAGGGAATGCGTTCGCCGCTGCGGGATGAGAACCCGAATGGCGGCGAGTTCACGATCCGCGAACTCGTCCGGCTCTCGATCGTCGAGTCCGACGGCACGGCGAGCGATGTGCTGATGCGAGTTCTCGGCGGTGCCGCACCGATCCAGGAATACCTCGCAACGATCGGCATCGACGGCATCGCGGTCGTCAACACCGAAAAAGAACTCGGCGCCAAGTGGGAAACTCAGTTCGATAACTACGCCACGCCCGTCGCCGCCGCCGAATTGCTCCGCTGGCTCAACGCCGCCGCCAGCGTCAGTACCGGGAACGACAGTGACCGGGGCCCTTCGCCTGCCGGAGAAGAACTCACTGAATACCAACTGCTGATGAAGTTCATGGCCGACTCAAATCCCGGTGCGAAACGCCTAAAAGGCGAACTCCCGCCCGGCACCTACGTCGCTCACAAGACCGGGACGTCCGGCACCCGCGACGCCATCACTTCGGCCACAAACGACATCGGCGTCATTCGCTTCCCCGACGGGCGGCGGGTGGCGATCGCAGTCTTCGTCTCGAACTCTCCCGCCGACGAAAAGACCCGCGAGGCCGTCATCGCCAAGACGGTAAAGGCGGTCTGGGACGCATGGGGCTCTAGATAACGATGTTCTACTCGAAGTTAGAAGGTATCGAGCTTGTGGGGGCCCAGAAGATCGTCGCATATCTTCTATTTGCGTCTGCCGGGCTAAAAGTCGTTCAGCTTTTCGTCACGACAGCGATCGGCCTTCCCGGATCGAATTCATTTTACTACTACAACATTCTCGTGGCATTGGTATTGGGCATCGGTGTATTTTCTGGCTTTCGATTGGCATGGATCCTTGCAGCCACGGTAAGTTTGATGCAGGCGTACAGCCTTACGATTTCGCTCATCGATCTTCCGTGGAGCCTCATCTCAGCTAATGGGATATCGGCAATCTGGCTATTTTCGATAGTACTAACCATGCTCCTATATTTCCTGACGATCCTTTCGTTCTTTTGGCTCGAGAGACTTCGAATCTCTCGCGACGAGGCAAAGTCGAGCTGAACGCGATGTAACTCAGCAGCGGGAAGCTGAAGTTATCGCTTGAAATATGAGCGACGTGCGGCTAAACTAGCCAAGTAGCTAGTATTTAGCTAAATAGCTATTTTTAATATGGCACATTCTGTAAAAGATGCAAAAGACAATCTCAGCGAGATAATTCGGCTCGCCGAGAGCGGTCGGCCGCAGATCATTAAACGGCACGACACGGAAGTCGCGGTCGTGGTATCCATCAGCGAGTGGCGACGCTCTCGCGGAAAACAAAAGACGGTGCTCGAGGTTTTGCGAAGCAGTCCGTGGGTTGGGGCCGAACTCGACTTGGAACGTTCGAAAGAACTGCCGCGCGATATCGATCTAGGTGAATAGCGGCACGTGTCATACCTTCTCGACACCTGCGTTATCTCAGAAACTCGTGCTCCCGAGCCGGAAGCCAGCGTTCTCGACTGGTTTCTGAACACTCCCGACACCAAGCTTTTTGTAAGTGTTGCGACCTTTGGCGAGATTCTTCGCGGGATATATCAACTCGAAAATGGCAAGAGGCGCGCGAGGCTTGAGGCGTGGTATCTCGACGAATTAGTTCCCTCGTTTGCTGGCCGTGTACTTCCCATCGACGAGCATGTGATGACAAATTGGGCAAGGATGTCGGCAAAGTTGAAAGCTATCGGCCGACCGCGTCCTATCGTTGACTCTCTGATCGAAGCGACCGCCTTAAGTCACGGTCTGATACTGGTAACTCGTAACGAGAACGATTTCATTGATTCCGAAGTCAGCATTCTGAATCCTTGGAATCTCAGCGAGTGAGGAATTCGCTCAAAAAGAACCGAGGGCATTGAGTAGCGAGCGTGAGAACAAAAATAAAAGGCGGGGAAATCAACAAGACCCGCCTTCTGACTTTAGTTATTAGTTCAGTAAAAATCGGAATCCAACGCCTTAATTTTGAATTCCAAGAGTAATAAACGCGGCGAATGGCGGTTTGTTCCAAAATGTTTTACTGAAAATTATGTCGTGAGAACCACCATTTGCGGAGTAGACACCGATGGACACGACGGGTGACATTCGGTAAGATTTGAATTCGTGGTGAGTTATTGCGACTTGCGGCCACGGTAAATAAGCGGCTAAACAGCACCGAAACTCTGTGCTTGTTTGGCATGGAGTTTTTATTTGCGATTTGCGAATGTCGATTTGCGATCTCATCGTAGGTTAGTAAATTGAATATGCACGAGAAGGACTTGTTGCGACGGACTAAAAAATTCGCGATTCGCGTAATTAAGCTCGTCGACGCCCTACCGAACACCATCGCGGGCCGTGCAATTGGCGGACAGTTGGTTCGTAGCGGCACCTCGGTCTCGGCAAACTACCGCGCCGCGTGCAGAGGTCGATCTAAGGCCGAATTCATCGCAAAGCTTGGAACGGTTGAGGAAGAAGCAGACGAGAGTTGTCACTGGCTGGAAGTTATAATCGAGACCGAATTGCTGCCAGAAAAGAAGGTTGTCGATCTGCTCCGCGAAGCGAATGAGATCACCGCGATAATGGCCGCTTCGAAAAAGACCGCTCGCGCAAGAACTTAAGCAATCGCAAATCGCAAATCGAAATTCGCAAATGGCACGAGATTTCCTAAAGCTTTTACAAGACAAGATCATCGTTTTCGACGGTGCGATGGGCACGTATCTGCAGTCGCTCGAACTGCCGATCGAGGAATGGGGCGGGCCGAATTTTGAGAATTGCTCTGAGAATCTGCTTTACACGCGTCCCGACGCGATCGAGGCCGTGCACAACGCGTTTCTCGAGGTCGGCTGCGATGTGATCGAGACGAATTCGTTCGGCGGCAGCGAGATCGTGTTGGCTGAGTTCGGCATCGCGGAAAAGACCTACGATGTCAATTTGAAAGCGGCTGAGTTGGCGAAACGCATCGCGAGCGACCATTCGACGCACGATCATCCGCGTTTTGTCGCCGGTTCGATCGGGCCGGGCACTAAGTTGCCGACGCTCGGGCACATCACCTATCGTGCGCTCAAGGACGCTTATCGCGAGCAGGTTCGTGGCCTCGTCGATGGCGGCAGTGACCTATTGATCGTCGAGACGTGTCAGGATCTGCTGCAGACAAAGGCGGCACTTGCGGCGATCTTCGAGCATTTCGAAAAGACAAAGAAGAAGATCCCGGTCATCGCACAGGTGACGATCGAGATATTCGGCACGATGCTCAACGGAACGGAGATCGGTGCGGCGTTGACCGCGCTCGAGCCTTTCCCGATCGACGCCATCGGTATGAACTGCGGCACGGGGCCGAAGCACATGGCGGACAGCTTTCGGTATCTGTGCGAGAATTCGCCGATACCTGTTTCGGTGCTGCCAAACGCCGGTTTGCCCGAGGTCAAGGACGGCAAGCAGCACTACGACGAGACGCCGGAGAGTTTTGCCGCTCAGGTCCAGCATTTTGCGGCCGATTACGGGGCGAATATCGTCGGCGGCTGCTGCGGAACGACGCCCGAACACCTGCGAAAGGTCGTCGAACTCGTCGGCCGCCTCGCGCCAAAGCAGCGTGACGCAAAACTCCAGCCTTCGGCTTCGTCGATCTATTTCCAACAGCCTTACACTCAGGACGCTTCGTTCCTGATCGTCGGCGAACGAGTGAACGCTTCGGGATCGAAGAAAATGCGCGACCTGCTCGACGCGGAAGATTGGGATGGCCTCGTCAATCTCGCAAAATCGCAGGAAAAAGAAGGTGCGCATATCCTCGACGTCAACGTCGATTTCGTCGGTCGCGACGGCGTCGCCGACATGCACGAGCTTGCCTCGCGGCTCGCGACGAACGTCAAGATCCCGATGATGTTCGACTCCACTGAGTGGGAAAAGATGGAAGCCGGCCTCGAACACGCAGGCGGCAAATCGATCCTTAATTCGAC
This sequence comes from Acidobacteriota bacterium, assembly GCA_041940165.1. Taxonomy (GTDB): domain Bacteria; phylum Acidobacteriota; class Blastocatellia; order Pyrinomonadales; family Pyrinomonadaceae; genus OLB17. Next base: position 63,662 of record JBGTSR010000009.1, on the reverse strand, counting down.
TAATTACGAGGACGGCGAAGAGCGATTCCTAAAGGTGCTCGAACTCGCCAAAGAGCACGGTGCCGCCGTAGTCATCGGCCTGATCGACGAGGAAGGCATGGCCCGCACCGCCGCAGATAAGGTCAAGATCGCGAGGCGTGCCTATGAGCAGGCGACCGGCGTCGGACCGCAGGCTGCCAGCCTGCGTGATGGATCTGAGATCGATAGTGACGAAAAGGAAAAACCCGCAGGCTGGCAGCCTGCGGTCCGGCTTCCTGCGCACGACATCTTCTTTGACCCGCTCGCTCTGCCGATCTCGACAGGCATCGAAGAGGACCGCAAGAACGCTCTCGAAACGATCAATGCGATAAAGCAGATCAAGGCAGAGATGCCTGACGTCAATATCATCCTCGGCGTTTCGAATATCTCTTTTGGCCTCTCGCCGGCGGCCCGCGTCGTTTTGAACTCAGTATTCCTACACGACTGTGTCGAGGCGGGAATGAACTCGGCGATCGTCAACGCGTCGAAGATCCTGCCGCTGATGCGGTTCTCTGAACTCGAGATCGACACGGCGAGAGATCTGATCTATGACCGGCGAAAATGGGAAGGAGACGTCTGCACGTACGATCCGCTCGTTGAATTCACAAAGCTTTTTGAAGGAAAGACTGCGCAATCGATAAAGCCTGATATCTCAAATCTGCCGGTCGAAGAACGCCTGAAAGAGCACATTATCGAGGGCGAAAAGATCGGGCTCGAAGACTCGCTCAAGGAAGCGCTGGAAAAGTATCCGCCGCTCGACATCATCAACAACATCCTGCTCGACGGCATGAAAACGGTGGGCGAGCTTTTCGGTGCGGGCCAGATGCAGCTGCCTTTCGTGCTGCAGTCGGCCGAGGCGATGAAGACCGCGGTGAAGTTTCTCGAACCGTTCATGGACAAGGTCGAGGGAGTCGAAAAAGGCACCATGGTGCTAGCCACCGTGAAAGGCGACGTTCACGACATCGGCAAGAATCTCGTCGACATCATCCTGACCAACAACGGCTACAAGGTCGTAAATCTCGGCATCAAGCAGCCGATCGACGACATTCTGCGTGCCGCCGAAGAGTCAAGATGCGATGCGATCGGCATGAGCGGGCTTCTCGTAAAATCAACGCTCATCATGCGCGACAACCTCGAGCTGATGAACGAGCGTTCGATCGATATCCCGGTCATTCTCGGCGGTGCCGCCCTGAATCGGCGTTACGTCGACAACGATCTGATCCCGCTTTACAACGGCCAGTTGTTCTACGCTCGTGACGCCTTTGACGGGCTGCACGCGATGGATAAGCTGACGCAAGACGACCAACCGCTGAGACGCGGAGACGCGGAGAAGAGCGAGGCGGAAACACGACCGGTAGGGAGTGTGCCCGATGCGATCACGACCGTGACCGATTCAGAAGACCTCGTCGGCGAGGACGCCAAGCTCGGGCAGGAAGCGGCTCGCGTGTCGTCGCGTTCGGCGGGTGATACGACACATACTAAACGATCCGATGTATCGACCGACGTCCCGATCCCGACGGCGCCATTTTACGGTTCGAAGGTGGTCGAGATCACCGACCTGACGAAAGTTTTTGCGTTCGTCAATGAAACAGCCTTGTTCAAAGGCCAGTGGCAGTACAAGCAGGGCCGAAAGTCGCCCGAGGAATACGCCGAGATCGTCGCCAACGAGGTGCGTCCGCGCTACGAACGGCTCAAGGCCGAAGCCATCCGAGACAAGCTGCTTGAGGCGAAGCTCGTCTACGGCTACTTCCCTTGCAACGGTGACGGCAACGATCTGATCATCTGGGAAGACGATCTGAAGACGGAACGCATGCGGTTCACGTTTCCACGTCAGCCGGTCGAGCAGAGAGGCGGGAAGAATCTGTGTCTGGCGGACTACTTTGTCAGTAGCCCGACCGTTAGGGAGGGCAACGTGGCCCTTACTGACGTGCGGGCTACTGACAGGGTCGACGTTGTGGCTTTTCAGTTAGTCACGATGGGCCGGCGGGCGAGCGAGCATTCGGCCAAGCTTTTCAAGGCTGACAATTACACCGACTATCTGCTATTTCACGGACTTTCGGTCGAGTCGGCTGAGGCCCTTGCCGAGATGTGGCACAAACGCGTTCGCGAGGAACTCGGCATCGCCGGAAATGACTCGCCTGAACTCGCCAAGCTGTTTCATCAGGGTTACCAAGGGTCGCGGTTCTCTTTCGGCTATCCTGCGTGTCCGAATCTCGAGGATCAGGCGAAGCTATTCCAACTCCTCGATCCGGCACGTATCGGCGTCGAACTCACCGAGGAATTCCAGCTCGACCCCGAGCAATCGACCTCGGCGATAATCGTCCATCATCCGGACGCAAAGTATTTCAATATCGAATAAAAAAGGCACGGCCATCACAGCCGTGCCCAATGATCTCATCGATCCGCGGACTCTATTCCAGTCCGGTAAAGTCGATATTCGCGATGCCGACCGTACCGACAGCGACCGACTTCGGAGAGAAACGGTAGCGTTTGCTCGTCGCGGTCATCGTGTAAGACGCTGGCCCGGGAACATTCTCGAATGTGTATGCGCCGAACGAACTCGTCGTAGCGATTCGCCTCGTGCCGGCAGCATCGATCAGTGTCACCCGCACGCTGTTCTGAGCGAGGCCCGTCGGCGAGAAGACCCGGCCCATCAGCGTCACAAGTGACGACGGCGTCAGCGTGATGTTTGCGTTCGAAATGTCGAAGAATATCTTGCCGACACCCTCGATCTTGATGCGGCCCTGCGAGGTCACAACGTTCGGCAGCGTAATGGTTTCGGTACCGTCGTTCGCGGTCGACTCGGCGAGGACGATCGGGAATGTCTGCCCGCCGTCAGTCGAGAACGTGATCTTGACGTTGGCCGCCGAAACGGGAGCGAGGTTGGTATTGTTGACGCTCCACGTCACAGTTTGAGCCGAGCCCGCGGGGAACGATTCAGCCGTATTCTGCGACGTCAGCTCGAACGGGCCGCTGTTGCCATCGACCGTGACAAAAGCTGTCGCCGTATTGATACCGCCGCCATTCACACGGTTGTCGCGGGCGATGACCTGAAAATTCATCACTCGTCCGATCTGGGGCAGGAGTTCGCCCGTTAGACACGTAAAGCCGAGACATGACGATGTCGACGGAGGTACATTGGCATTAGCCAGAATGAATTGCAACGACGGAAATGTTCGCGTCGGCGATGCGGTCGGAGTGTACGGCCGGAATATCGGCCTCGCGATGCCGTCGGAGTCCGTATTGGGCACCGCGGTCGTCGAACCGCCGAGGTCGTACTGCTGCCAGTCATAGGTGAGCGTATCGCCGTTCACATCCGAACCGATCGCTGTCAACGAGAACGGGGTCTGCTTTGGAATATCGAAGTTCGTGCCCCCCTGGATCGAGACTTCCGGCGCCGTGTTGCCGCTCGGCGTGCTCTGGGCACAGGTATTACCGTTGCCGTTCTGGCTGTAGTTTACGATCACCTCAAGGCTTCGAACGTGGAACGTATCGATGCTGTTGCGGGCCAGATTCTGTGCACCGCAGATGCCCGCATAGCCCATGATCGTAACGCCGCTGCCCGGCTCGTATGCCGAAGAACCCGAGCGATTTCCGCCGCCGCAACTGCTCGTCGTGCCATTGAAAGTATGATTCGCTCCCCACTGATGGCCCATTTCGTGAGCGACGTAGTCAATAGCGAAAACATCACCGACCGGACTTGTAAGACCTGTGACGCCGCGTGCCTTGCTGCCGCCGCAGGGGCCGTTCAACGTGGCAACGCCGCCGCCGCCGGTCGAGAAAACGTGGCCGATATCGTAATTTGCCGACCCGATGACCGTGTCGAGATTTGACTGATTCTGGCCGAGCATCGTCGAACCACTCGTGTTGGAATACGGATCGTTACCGCCGTTGCAGGCCGCTCCGCCGCATGACATATTCTCGCCCGAGTAGACGATCAGATCGTTGTTGGCGATCATCACCATCCGGATCGAAAGGTCGCGTTCGTACACTCCGTTGACCCGATTCATGATGACGACCTGCGCGGTGAGCGTTCCGGCGGTCGTATTCCCGCCGACCGCAGTCGAGTACTCGTTCGTAGCGGCGACGGCGAGGCGATAAGTACGAAGCTGTCCTGCCGAAGTCACTTCCGGGGCTTCGCCAAAAGCGGTCCGCGCACGCTCGATGTCGGCGTGGAGAGCCGCATCGATCGTCGATTCGCCGACCTCGCAATGAAAATTATCGAGCTTTTCTAATCGGTCTTTGCGGTACACGACGTAATTGTCGAGGTCGCCAACGGCATAGGGATCGATGACGACGGTTCCCGATTCGCTCAGGACCATCGCGTGAAAACCATTCGAGAGCAGGTCAAATCTGACGGTCGCCGTTGGATCGTCGATGCCGCGGCCTACGTATGTCGCGTCGAGCCCGGGATATTTTGCCGCGAGCCCCGGCTCGACGATCGGCGAATGCTCAAAGCTGAACTTCTGGAACCGTCCATCTGCCATCGGGAGTTCGATAACCGCCTCGGCGGCCGAACGGTTAAATTCGGCCGGAGCCTGAACGAGCAGAGCCGCGAGCTGGTAGCGATCGAGCCGAAACGTCCGGTATTCGTCGGGCGTCCGAGTTCGCTGCACCGGCCTGAGGGCGAGCGACCTCTCGCTGATCTCGGTCCAGATTCCGTCGGCCTTTGCGGCTGAAACAGGCATGGCGGAGAGAGCGGCCAAGACAAACAACAATAGCGACAAAAACGAAAGTTTTCTCATAGAACTTAATACTGTTGGAATGAACTCGCGGATCGGTCTTTGATGGAAAACTTTACCCCGGGCTTTCGAACTATCCTTAAAGTGTAGTTTATGGGCCGTTTGGTTGTCCAGAAACTTTGCGGCGCGGCGATCCGAAACGCTAATATAACCGTTTGCCGATGGCGACATCAGAGATCGAAAAAACAGTGAAAGAGCCGCTCGCCCTGAGTCCGCTCGTGCCTGAGCCGGACGAACTCGCCGTGCTCGGCCCGGTCGAGCGTGCCGGATTCTCGCTTGCCCACCGAATGAATCTCGGCACGTGGAAGCGGCTGATGACGTTCTTTCAGCGGCACATCGGATCGCTTTGGATCTACATCGCGACCTACAATCTGATGAACGTTTACGGCATCGAGAATGTCGAGGCGACCGACCCGGACCGCCCGCTCGTGCTCGTTGCCAATCACCGCTCGTTCTTCGATATGTACACGGTCTCGAGCGTGCTGTTTAGGCGGACGAAGCGGCCGATGCAGCTCTTCTTCCCTGTCCGGGCGAAGTTCTTCTACGACAATCCAGTCGGCTGGTTCGTCAATCTCGTGATGGGCTGGTTCTCGATGTATCCGCCGTTCTTTCGCGAGGCTCGCGAGGCGAAAAAGCGTGAGTTCGACAAATATTCGATGCGTCGGCTGATCGAGATCTGCGAGACAGGCCGCGGCCACGTCATCGGCTTTCACCCCGAGGGCAAACGCAATCTCGAAGGCGGCCCGTACGATCTGCTGCCCGCTCAGCCCGGCATCGGAAAGGTCATCTACGCCGCACATCCACAGGTCGTGCCCGTTTTCATCGCCGGACTCGGCAACGACCTGCCCAAACAGATCCTCGGCAACTGGACCGGCGGCGAAAAGGTCAGGATCTGGTTCGGCGAGTCGCTCGACCTAAGCGAATACTACGAACGCGGCGACCGCATCCGCACCCACAAAGAGATCGCCGACCGCCTGATGGCCGAGATCGCAAAGCTCGGCGAAAAGGATCGCGAACGCCTCGAGTCTATAGATTAGTTATTGAGGTTTGCTTGTTGCGGTGTTCGAGTTCCCGCCGGTGGCGGCGACTTGGGTCTCGGATTCCTTCTGCATTTCTTCTGGCGTTTTCCAACCGGCACTCTTGAGCAGTTCCAGGGCGAACCGGATCGGCACGGACATATTCGCGGCGGTATTCTCGGTAAATACGCCGAAGTTCACGGCGATCACCTTGCCCGATTGGCCGAACAACGGCGCGCCCGAGCCGCCTTCGGCGGTCTTTGCGTCGTGGACGATACGGCGTGCGTCGAGATCGGTGATCGAACCTTGTGTAAGCAGGGGAACGATCTTCTGCGATTGAGCAAGGAAGTTGATCAGGTTCGTTCGCGAATTGCCAAATCGCTGATTGATCGATTTTGCCTCGTCATCATCGACCATCGCGAGCAGACGGTCGGGCCCGCTCGGGTAACCCATCGAAACGACGGTCTTGCCGACGGCGACCGCCTCGGTGTCCTGATCGAGCGGCAGCACCGGTATCTCGCTCGGCAGCGAAGCGGGATCGATCGTGCCGACGGCGACGTCTTCGCGGTTGCCGAGTTGACGGACCTTGAACGGAAACGGCTGGGCAAAATTCGGAAAATACACGACGAGCCGCTTCACACGCGCGCGACCGTTAGCGGTCTTCATTATCTGCTTGACCTGATCGTCCTCTTCCCAAGGCTGGACGACGTGACGATTTGTAACAATGTAACCGCCGCCGACGTGAAATCCCGTGCCGATAAAATCGTATTCGACCGGCGAGCCATTGCCTTCGGTCGTGACGCCTATCTGCGGGCCGAGCAACTGAGCACTCGGATCTTCGGTCGGGGCGGCTTCGTACGGATTTGCGGCCATCGTCGCGTCGTTGTAGCGGATGACGCGGCCGTTTCGCCGATCGACCAGATCGTAAACGCCGACGATCAGGCAGACGCCGCCGCCGTATTCCACACGCAGCGTCGGCGCGAGCGAAACGGTCTGGATCAGCGTCTTGTTCGTCTTGCCTAGCTCGTCGATCTGAGCGTTCTGCTCGCCGAGCTTCTCTTCCATCTTTTTGATGACGTCGTTTTGCGCCTCGGCGGTGCGGCGGCTTTCGCGAAGCTCGCGATTCACCGCAAAGCCGATGTATAGAATTCCCGTGATGAAGCTCAGAACGATCACGAGCGTTATCAGCTTGGTAGTCCACGAGATCTCACGCGACAGCTCGCGGACGAATTCACGCAGGAATGCTTTTGCATCGTCACGCTGCGGCGTAAGGGCCGATTCGAGAGCGGCATCCTCGATAAAGCGAGAGATATGCGGCTGATCGCGGTTTGTCGTGATCAGCGACGAACGCGTGGCTATCGCATAGAATGTGAACGAGATGTCGGTGCCGTCGATCGAGATCGTGTCACCATCGTTGATCGAGATGTAGCGGCGGATCGGATTCTGATTGATGGTCAGCCCGGCCTTTTCGTCAAACTCGATCAGGCGGAAAACACCCTCGCTGGTTTCAATATCCAGCCAAGGGCGCGGGTCGCCGGTCTGCGGGGCATGTATCTGCAGATCACAGGTCTCGTCCGAACCGATCCGGATCCGCTCCTGATTAAAAAGCTCGGTCCGCCTTTCGGTGCCGACGCTGATGTGAATTATGATGCCGCTAGCCATGTGAACGAATAAAAACGTTTCGTCGATGAAATTTTATCACAACGCGCAGCGGCGCGCTGTGTTATCAATCGATGAACGCAAACGCCAGGAAAATGTTGCAATTCCCTTCTTTGCGGCTAAAATACTTTTGATAAACGACTAACCGGCACTTTTTCATCGGTCTGATATGGGTTCACCGCTTATCGTCCTTACGGCCTCGGCGAGCGAGGCCAGCGAATGGAAACACAGTATCTGGCAGCAGATGCTGTCGGCGGCTATCCCTGCGAAATATCAGAAGAAGTTCATCAACCCCGACGCCCTTCACTGCGAATCGTGGCCCGACGGCCGTGCCAAATATGTTCCCAACGGTATCCGCGTCGCCGAGGCTTTGCTGCTTCGAGAATACGACGAGTCGAACGTCGTCACCTGTTATCACGAAAATCTCGACAAATTTGTAGGCCCCGAAACCAAGGTCGTCGGCATTCACGCCCACAATCCGCTCGGCATTTCCTACGCGACCGATGTGTATTCGAAGCTCGCCGGCGATCATCAGATGCCGGTAAACGCGGCCGAATTTCTCAAGATCGTTACGCACCCCGTGCTGCTCAAGTACCGGCCAAAGATAGTCGTCGGCGGCCCTGGAGCGTGGCAGCTTGAAAAGGCCGACCGGCTCGACGAGTTTAACGTCGACTATCTGATCGACGGCGAGATCGAGCGCGTTTTCGCCGATCTTTTTCGCCGCATCATCAAGGGCGACCCGACACTCGAACGCATCATAAAGATCCCGAAATCGGAACAGCCGACGGTGGACGAGATACCGATCGTACACCACCGTTCGACTTTCGGCGTCGTCGAGATCACTCGTGGTTGCGGCCGCGGATGCCAGTTCTGCTCGCCCGCGACCAAGGTCGGACGCTCGTTCCCGCTCGAACACATTCTCGCCAACGCCCGCGTCAACGCCGCCGAAGGCGCGACCGAGATCATGCTCGCCAGCGAGGATATGTTCCTGTACGAGCAGGGGTCGAACTTTACGCCGAACAAAGAGGCCCTGATCAATCTGTTCCGCTCGGTAAAGGCGATTCCGGGCATCGAGACGTTGCAAACGTCGCATATCACGATGGCCCCGGTCGTTCGGCATCCGGGCTTGATCGAGGATCTTACTCCGTACGTAGTTCCCTTCTCGCACCTGACGCATCAGGATTCGACCGACCCGAACAAATGCGTCATCGACCCGATAATCGGACTCGAAACCGGCAGCCCGCGGCTTTTTGACACGTTCATGAAGGGCAAGGCATATCCGTACAAGTCGCATCAGTGGCATGACGTCGTCGTCAAGGGAATGGAGATACTCAATCGCAACAATTGGTATCCGTTCTGCACGTTCATCATCGGCCTGCCCGGCGAAACGGACGACGACACGAAGCAGTCGCTCGACCTGCTCTACAAATTGCAGGATGCGAAAGGAATGTTCGTGCCGACGTGGTTCGTACCGCTCGAAAATACGCGAATGCAGAAAAAAGAGAGCGTAAAGCTCATCGAGATGACCGATCTGCAGTGGGAATTCTTCTTTACGTGCTGGCGGTATAACCTCGATTTTTACGGCGGTTCGCGTGGAAAATGGCAGTGGCAGATGGGCGTCCCGCTTTATTACCAACTGATGGGCAAAAAGCTCTTCGGCACAGGGATCAAGTATCCACTGCAGCGTTTTGCCGGCCGCAGCGAGTCGCGCCTCCGCAAAAAACTCTACCTCGACCTCTCAGATTATCGCCGCCGAAAGGAAGTGATGGCTCCGCTCGAAAAAGACATCGTCCCCGCATTCGAGACCGTCAAAGGCCTCGCCATGGTCGATGCGGCAGGTTAGTGTCAGTAGCCCGCACGTGAGTAAGGGCAATTTCGCATATAATCTTTTTAGCTGAACGCGCTCAACGCGACATGCGTAGACGATCAGCCGCATTGCCCTTACTCACGTGCGGGCTACCGACGCTATGAAGAAATTCGTCACCGACCGCGAAGAACTCGAAAAACTCGCTCCCATGCTCAAAGCTCCGATCAAGCGGCATGTTTTCGTCTGCACGGGAACGTCGTGTTCAAAGGTCGGCGGGCAAGAAGTGATGGCCGAATTCTCACGCATCCTCACCGAAAAAGGCCTCCGCCAAGGTAAAGAATCAAAAGGCCGCAATCCGCTCGGCGAGATACTGCTGACCGAATGCGGCTCGATCGGCTTCTGCACGATCGGCACCGCCGTCATGGTCTATCCCGACGGCACGCTCTACGGCCAGGTCCAGCCCGAAGACGCCGCCGAGATCATCGAAAAACACATAGAAAAAGGCGAGGTCGTCGAACGCCTCGCCCTGATGAACTTGCCGGAGTAGCTGCTATTTCTTCGTCGCGATCACCTCGAGGTACTCGCTGCGAGTGAGCGTCGTCCCATCGGTTTTTGTGTTGTTCTCGCTCCACAGAGCGACGAGGTCGTTGGTGAACGCTTCGTGGTTTTCATCGCCCATGGCTTTGAGCGCCATCACCGTCGGGCCGAAGTAGGTCTTGAAAAGGCTCACAACGTCTTCCGGCGGGAAGTTGAACTTCATCTCGGCGATCCGCGGTGTCATCGTCAAATTCTCGATCGCTTCGCCAAATCGAGCCGTTACTTCGTCGGGCACGCCCCACAGCACCGGCGGCGGCATCGGCGGGGGCGGAACGTATTTGCCGCCGAGTTTGAACATCTGTCCGGCAAAGCCCGTCGGCGTCCAGTTTGCCATCGCGATCGTTCCGCCCGGTTTGCAGACGCGAACGAGTTCGCTCGCAGCGACCTCAGGCCGCGGCGTAAACATCGCTCCGTACATCGTCATCACAACGTCGAACGAACCGTCTTCGTACGGCATCGCCTCAGCGTCGCCCTGCTCGAATTTGATATCGAGGCCTTCCGCAGCCGCCCGCTCTTTCGCGGCTTCGATCAGGTTGTCGGCGATGTCGATGCCGGTCACCTCGGCACCCTTTCGGGCCGCGATCACCGCCAAGTTTCCATTGCCGCAAGCAACGTCAAGCACCTTCATGCCCGGCTGAATGTTAAGCCGGCCGACGAACTCCTCAGCCGCCGTCTCGATCCCCTTGGCGATCTGCGCGAAATCACCCGCTTCCCAGGTGGTCTTAAGCTTCGATTTCAAAGTCTCCATTTCCGGAGAAACTGCTGTACTCATAAAAAATAATTACCTCCAGAAGAATAGACGGAAATATATCAGAGAACCGGACAAAACTGTATGTGCCCGCACGCACACACGCACGCGGCGGTTGCGTGTCAGTAGCCCGCACGTCATGAGAGATGCGGGTTCATCAAACTCGATAGCTTACAAATCAAAGCCAGACATTCGTCAGCGCCATTCCCGCGATGAACCAAGCGAGCAATCCTAGCCACAGTGAAAGCAATGACGTCCCAATCGTGAACCATCGCGTGCCTCGATTTCTGAAAACCAAGATGACGCAAGTCAGCGCATGAAGCAGAAAGATCAAGCCAGCTCCGATTATTGGTGCCTGCGGAGCGTCTGCTCTTAATCCAGAATGCCAGAATGCATATCCGTAGAGAGTTAACACTGGCGGGAACAGAAAAGTGGCCAACGGCGAAAGTAGAGGACGCCAACGAATTCGAGACCAGCCCCAAACGAGTGTCAATATCGCATGAAGTGCAAGCAGTATTGAGACAGGCCACAGATATATTGCGAGATCAAGAAATCCGAAAATCATACCTGTGACACGGGCTTACCCGCTCATAGTTCCTAGAAGTTCACCCGCAACCTACCGGCATGGCCGAGGAGCATTTTGACTAATTCTCTTCCTCAAACTGATTGATGTGATATGAGCCTTCGGGAAAAGTGGCGATGACCTGAAGGCGGCCGCCGAGTGCGGTGATGAATTCGCGCAGCGTAGAGATGTGCATATCCGATCGCCGCTCGAAGCGCGAGATCGCAGCCTGCTTCTTTTTCATTAGCTGCGCTAGTTCTTCCTGACTAACGCCGAGAGCATTTCGCAGTTCGTTGAGGCGAAATTCTCTCTGTAGCTCCTCGAAGAGCTCATTCGAACGTTCGCGTGCCTCGGGCGACATCTTATCCCGCAAGATCTTGAATGGTTTAGCCATCGATAAGTCCTTCTGCTTTCAACTGTTCTAAATGCTCCTCGTACAGATTATCCGCAATGGGCACGAATTGATCGTACCAGCGCGAATTTCCTGTCTTATCACCGCCGATCAGCAAGATGGCCATTCGTCGCGGATCAAAGGCATAAAGGACGCGATACGGACGGCCCCGATGCTGCGGTCGCAACTCTCTCATCTGGCCATATCGTGAGCCACGAATGGCGGAGGAATATGGGTGACCCAGCTTCACGCCATGAGTTTGGAGCATCCGTACGTAAGCCTCGATCGTTCCCTGCTCTTCGACACTGAGTTCGTCCCACCAATCTTCAAATTCATCGGTGTACTCGACCTCGCAGCTCATAGTATTCCATTCGCGTAATATTACGTCAAGGAATTTAACCCCGCATCGCCGTCAATATCTCATCAACAACCTTCTTCGCATCGCCGAAGAGCATGAGCGTGTTTTCCATGTAGAAGAGCGGGTTGTCGACGCCGGCGTAGCCTGAGGCCATGCCGCGTTTCATGACGATGGTGTCGCGGGCTTCCCACACATGGAGCACGGGCATGCCGGCGATCGGCGAAGCGGGGTCGTCGAGTGCCGAAGGGTTAACGATGTCGTTGGCGCCGATCACCCACGAGACGTCGGTCGAGTCGAATTCGTGGTTGACCTCGTCCATTTCGAAGACGATGTCGTACGGGATATTGGCCTCGGCAAGCAGGACGTTCATGTGGCCGGGCAGGCGTCCGGCGACAGGATGGATGGCGAATTTCACCTCGACGCCTTTTTCTTTGAGGATCTTGCAGACCTCGGCGAGCGAGTGCTGTGCCTGTGCCACCGCAAGGCCGTAGCCGGGCACGATGATGACCTTCTTTGCTTCGAGCAGCTTTGCGGATGCTCCGACCGCGTCGATCGAACGCACTTCGCCAGCGGGAGCAGAACCCGCCGCGGCTGATGGCGTGCCGCCTTCCGTACCGAATCCGCCGAGCATCACGCTGACGAACGAGCGGTTCATGCCGCGGCACATGATGTAACTGAGGATCGCACCGGATGAACCTACGAGCGCACCGGTGATGATGAGCAGGTCGTTAGAGAGCATAAAGCCCGCTGCGGAGGCGGCCCATCCCGAATAGCTGTTGAGCATCGAGACGACGACGGGCATGTCGGCCCCGCCGATCGCCATGATGAAGTGAATACCCAGAATTCCGGTCAGGATCGTCGCGATCAGCAGCGGCCATTGCCCCGTCGAATGATCAGGCGAGATAAAGAACGCTATGCCGAGTCCGATCGTGATCAGCAGCATGATCAGATTGATCATGTGGCGTGCAGGCAGAAGAAACGGCTTGCCGCCGATCGTGCCGCGAAGCTTTAAGAACGCGATCACCGAACCCGTAAACGTCACCGAACCGATACACACGCCTATGAAGATCTCAGCGGTATGCAGATTCTGCTCGGCCGCGGTCATCGGCGCATGCGGGCCGAGATAGGTCGCAAATCCCACCAGCACGGCCGCCAGGCCAACGAAGCTGTGCAGTATCGCCACAAGCTCGGGCATCGACGTCATCTGAACGCGGCTCGCGAGGATCGCTCCGATCACAAGCCCTGGAACGAGCGCCGCCGCGAGCACGGGCAGCCCGCCGGTGTTCATCGCAGCCGCGGTCGCGACGAGCGCGATGACCATTCCGATGATGCCGTACCAATTCCCACGGCGCGCCGTCTCCTGCTGGCTCAGCCCGCCGAGACTCAAAATAAACAACGCACTCGCGGCGATGTATGCGATGGTGATAAGACTGGTCGTCATTCGATGGTTTCCGCGGGAACAACAATGACTTCCCCGGGTTGAATTGTATTAAGTACTTGCAAAGCTTCTGGAATCAAAGGTCTGAGGAACGATATCGCGGTTCGCGGAGCCCTCAGGACCAATACCGAGATCGAATAATTTGCTAAGTTCTGTTGAAAACGCAGATTCTGATCGACCGTGATCAGTACGTCGAACCGCCCAGAAGCGGCATAGAGAAGTTTGCCGTTCTTCAGGCCCTTATATCCGGCTTCGTCGACGGTCGACACATCATGGCCGACGAATTCCGACCTTATATAGCTGGTCACACACTCGTCAAGCAGCAATCTCATAGCCGACAAGCAACTGCTCCTTCGATTCTTCAAGGACCGCTAATACTTGCTCACGGCTTACTGTCGGATACTGCTCAAGAAATTGATCCAGTGACTCGCCGGTTTCAAGCGAATCGAAGAGGTTCTGGATAGGAACCCTCGTTCCCCGGAAAACCGGCGTTCCTCCGAGCTTTTCTCGATCGATTTCGACCAAATTGTGATCAATTTCGCTCATATCTTTCTCCTAGGCCGCGAACGGAACTTCCATCAAACGTCTTTCACGATCGGCCGCAAACGCTATTGCCGCCTTTAGATCCTCTTTGGTGAGATCCGGAAAATCCTCAAGGATTTCTTCCTCGGTCATATCCGACGCTAGATATTCAAGTACCTCATAAACCGTTATCCTAAGTCCGCGGATGCAGGGCTTGCCGCCTCGCTTGTTAGGGTCGATAGTTATGTAGTCTCGGTAATTCATGGCGTTATTCTATCAACGCTTTCGCGGCGGTGTATGCGAGGGTGATCAGGCATTGTTGCCGAATTATTCAAAGTCCGAAATCAGAGCTAGCAATTTTGTAACGGTCGCCTCGGCAACACGCTTTGGACCTTCCATAAAATAACCTCGAACTCCTGGCCGGAGCCGTCTTGCATGAAGTGAGGATCGCAGTTCATCATTCACGATAAACATATGGGCTGCTCCTTCGTTTGCGACCTGGACATCCGGCTCAACAATTTTGCCGTCTTCGGCGATAAAAATCGGCCATATCATGTATATCCCATCGACGGTCGGGTCGCATCCCTCGTATGACCAATCGCTACGATACATTTGGCGCGGCGGACCACTTTTGCGACCACCTTCAGCTGCTGAAAGAAATCTGTATTCAACCTCGAAATCTTTTCGAATCTCCGCGAGGTTTTGTTTTTTTCGCTCCAGATCTTCCGTCACTTCCTAAACATCCCCAGCATTCGATTCGTGACCAAAAAGCCGCCGGCGATGTTGATGGCGGCGATGAGAACGGCGATCGCGCCGAGGATGACGGTCAGGGTCGCTGACGATTCGGTCAACTGGAGCATGCCGCCGACGAGGATGATGCCGCTGATCGCGTTGGTGACGGACATGAGCGGCGTGTGCAGGGCCGGTTTGACGTTCCAGACGACCTGAAATCCGATAAAGATCGCGAGAATAAACACCGTCAGATGGCCGAGGAAATCGCTGCCAGCACTCGCGGCTTTTGGCGGTATCACGAACGCCAGGCCGAGCAGCACGAGTGCGACGACGACCAGCAGCCAAGGGCTCATTCCGACGCCTTCGCCGTGGCCGTGGCCTGACGAGGCCGCGACGGCCTTGCTCGCCGAACTCTTGGTCGGAACGCCCGGTTCCGGCGGCGGCGGAGCGGCCGGCATCTCTTTGACCGGCGGCGGCCACATCATTTTGCCTTCGTGCAGGACTATCGAACCGCGAACCACCTCGTCGTCGAGGTCGATGTGGAGACGAGTCTCTTCTGGCTCAGCGGAGAGAACCACCCCGTCCGCCGAAGCGGCGTCCACCCCTCCTTCGTAAGGAGGGGAGCCGGATGGGCCACTCTCTGCCGGAACGGTTTCCGAGGACGCAACGCTTTTCGGCGAACTTGCGGCAAGCTCTTCGATCAGAGCCGTGACGCATGCTCCGTAGAGTTGCGACGACATCGACGCCATTCGCGACGGAAGGTCGGTGTAGCCGATGATCGATACGCCCTTGTGATGGACGACCTTTCCGGGTTCGGTCAGGGCACAGTTGCCGCCCTGTTCGGCGGCGAGATCGACGATCACCGAGCCTGGTTTCATCGACTCGACCATGCCCTTGGTGATCAGTTTCGGAGCGGGTTTACCGGGGATCAGGGCCGTCGTGACGATGATGTCGACCTGCATCGCCTGCTGGGCAAACAGGGCCATCTCGGCCTTGATAAATTCGTCCGACATCACCTTGGCGTATCCGCCTTTGCCTTCGCCTTCTTCCTTGATGTCGAGTTCGAGGAATTCGGCGCCCATCGAAGCGACCTGATCCTTCGTCGCCGAACGCGGGTCAAACGCACGCACGATCGCCCCAAGGCCTTTTGCAGCGCCGATCGCCGAAAGCCCCGCGACTCCCGCACCGATCACGAGCACTTTTGCCGGATCGATCTTGCCTGCTGCTGTAATTTGCCCGGTGAAGAATCGCGGGAAATGGTTCGCGGCTTCGACGACGGCGCGATAACCGGCGATGTTTGCCATCGCCGAGAGCGTGTCCATCTTTTGCGCGCGGGTGATTCGCGGCACGCAGTCCATGCCAAAAACGGTGAGTTTTCGCTTGGCGAGCCTTTCCAGCAGTTCTTCGTTCTGGGCTGGCCAGATAAAGCCGAGCAGGGTCGAGCCTTCCTTCATCAGGTCGGCCTCGTGCTTGCCCAGTTCCTTGTTCTCCTCGGGCGGACGGACCTTCATTATCACGTCGGCCGCGGCCCAAAACTCTTGAGGGTCTTCGATGACGGTCGCTCCGGCTTCGCGGTATTCGCTGTCGATCGTGTTGATGCCGTGTCCGGCATGCGATTCGACAACAACGTCAAAGCCGAGCTTTTTCAGCTTGAGAACCGTCTGCGGCGTCGCAGCCACACGCTTCTCACCCGGATGTATCTCTTTCGGAATTCCGATCGTAGTCATTTGTTTTTTGTTGAAGAGGCTCAACAGAAGTTTAGGAGCGTTTGCGAAATCTCGTCAAACGCTCCTGAGGTAAAGTCAGCCCGAATCAGGCAGATAGTTCGTACGAATCGCGGATCAGATCGATCAGCGGGCCGTCGATATCCGCCGGAGACGTCAGTCTTATGTCGACGTACCAACGATTTCGACTTGCTTGCTCACACTTGATAACGCGTTCAGATTTGACCTCACTGATCGATTTTAACGTCAATACGAGGTGTCCGCGACGGGTCGCCACGCCGGCAAAAGCCGATCTACGGTTCAGGTGGATAGACGTTTTCTTCGGATCCTCGACAAAGGGACCGAAAGTCTCAGCGATCGCAAGCAGGCGGTCGTATATCTCGCTGACAACGGCCTCACTGCGTTCAAAATGATCGCTGACCCGCGCCATCCCTTCTCTATTTACTATCCTACCGATACGGTTACGGAGTCTTTACCGCCCTGAGCCTTGAAATGCTTCAAGGGCGCCTCAGCCGGGCCGCTCTTGACCGAGCCATCGCCCGCGTCAAATTTCGAGCCATGTTTGGGACATGCGAGTATGCCGCCTTCGTATTTGAGTTCGCCGCGTTTGTGCGTGCAGAGAGCCGAGAATGCCGCGAAATTCTTATCATCGACCCTAATGACAATGATCTTGCCTGCAGATGAATCGACGATCTGCGATCCGCCGGCTTTTGCAAGTGGACTGTCTCCACCGACGGGCACAACAACGTCTTCGAAAGTCGCTGCACCGATAGCCGAAACGGTCAAAACTGTCGCACCCGCGACGAGTCCAACCTTAACAAGAAACTCCCGCCGGCCCATGCAGGCCGCTTTCGATACACAATTGTCCATTGGACTTACCTCCGAAATGAAAAATGATTGGCGTTAAAAGATAACCCAAATTACGATCTAACGCACATGTTTGAGTAGCGAACCGCCGAAAAAGATGTAGCAGAAGCAGAGGACCAGTTCGCCCGCAAAGATCGCGGCGATGAATTTCCAGTAGTTCATTCGCATCGTTCCCGCCAAATAGCAGACCAGATCGGTCGGCACGAACGGAAAGAAAGCCCAGCCGGCGACGAATAGAAACCCGAGCGGATGTTCGAGTTTTTCGCGGATCCGGGCGGTCAACTCGGGCTTGTGGCTAGCGAAATATTCATCAAAACCGAGCAGTTCTGAAAAGAAATAGATCATCGTCGACGAAAAGACGATGCCGACGATCGAGACAACGAGAACTAGAAACGGCTGTTCGGGAAAAAGCAGCGTGCCCGCGATGACGAGCGGCGTCGAAGGCAGGAGCGTCAGACCGCGAAGAGCTGAAAAGAGAAGATAGGCGATCCAAACCTGGCCGCCGGACTTCTGCATGAATTCGGCGATCGATGCCGGCGAAAATCTCGACGGATCAATACCATACCAGATCGCAGCCGCGGCAATGATCGATGCCCACGCCGCGATCGAGGCGATCCTGAGGTATCTGACGCTTGTCTTGAGCGACGTTTTCAGAGGTCCTAAGCGGACGCCGAGCCGGCTTCGGTATCGGGCCGCCAGCGAAGCACGGGCTTTCGTGCGGCCGAAGCCTCGTCGAGCCGGCCGATCCGCGTCGAATGCGGAGCGTTCGTCACCAGATCGGGATTCTCGTCGGCTTCGCGATCGATATCTATCATTGCCTCGATAAATGCGTCGAGGTCGGCACGGCCAACGGATTCGGTCGGTTCGATGAGCATTGCGCCCTCGACAACGAGCGGGAAATAGACCGTCATCGGATGAAACCCGTAATCGATCAGTCGTTTGGCGATGTCGAGCGTAGTCACACCCTTGGCCTTCTGATTCTTGTGGGAAAAGATCGCCTCGTGCATGCAATCTGACGCGAACGGCTTATCGAAAGAACCTTCAAGTCTGTGCGAGACGTATCGTGCGTTCAGGACCGCCGTCTCGGTAGCTTCGCGAAGACCGTCGTTGCCGTGAGTGTATATGTACGAGAGAGCCCGAACCATCATTCCGAAGTTGCCGTAGAAAGCTTTCACGCGGCCGATCGAATTGGGAAGATCGTAGTCGAGCCGGTATCCAGCGTCACTCTTGACCACCCGCGGCGTTGGCAGAAATTCCGCAAGTTCCGCCGAGCAACAGCACGGGCCGCAGCCGGGCCCGCCGCCGCCGTGCGGTGTCGAAAACGTCTTGTGGAGATTCAAATGGATCACGTCGACGCCCATGTCGCCGGGACGAGCGACGCCGACAAGCGCGTTCATGTTGGCGCCGTCCATGTAGACGAGGCCACCGGCCTCGTGGATCGTGTCGCAGATCTCTTTGATATTGCGTTCGAAGATACCGACCGTATTCGGATTGGTAAACATCACGCCGGCGATGCCGCCCTCGGCACACAGTTCACGCAAATGATCCATATCGGTCACGCCGTCACTCGTCGAACGGATCGTCTTTACGGTAAAGCCCGACATCGCGGCCGACGCGGGATTCGTTCCGTGAGCCGAATCCGGAATGAGCATGACGCGGCGGTCTTTGGATGCTTCGCCGTCACGAGCATCGAGGCAAGCTCGAATAAGCATTACGCCCGTCATCTCGCCCTGCGCTCCCGCTGCCGGCTGCAGCGAGACGCCCGGCAAACCGGTGATCTCGGCGAGGTCTTCCTGAAGTTTGTAGATGAGTTCGAGCGCGCCTTGCGATTCTTCCGCCGGAGCGAGCGGATGCAAGCCGGCAAAGCCGCCGATGCGTGCGACCTTTTCGTTGAGCCGCGAGTTGTACTTCATCGTGCACGAACCGAGCGGGTACATTCCCAGATCGATGGAATAATTCCACGTCGAGATCCGCGTAAAGTGCCTGATCACATCGACTTCGCTGACTTCAGGAACGCCTTCGAGATCGTCATCGCGGCGCAGCTCGGCGGGCACGATCTCGTCAATCGAGACATCGTCGACATCGAGTTTTGGCAGGCGATAGCCGACACGGCCCGTCTGCGAACGCTCGAAGATCAAAGCCTCATTCTGCGTGGGATGTGAAGTAACTTTCTTAATGCTCATAGATCAAAAAATTCTCAAATTAATTACTAATTCGATAATTAATAATTAGTAATCAGACCTAAAGTATTCTGTCACGCCTTTGGCAGCCCCTTCTTCGCGACGTCGGCGACGGCGTTGCAGAAGCGGTCTAATTCCGAGAGCGTCGTATATACATTCGGAGTGATCCGAATTCCGGTGAATTCCGGATGAACGACCGGCGTCGTAAAGATCTTGTGTTTGTCCATCAGGTGATTGCCGAGCTTGACCGGATCGACTCCGTCGATCTTGAAATTGCCGATCGCGCACATCTGTTTCGGATCGAACGACGTATTAAATCCGACATTCGGCAGAGATTTGAGATTGTCCATCCAGTATCGGGCGAGGAAACGAAGACGTGCTTCCTTTCGCTTTGAACCGATCGCGTTGTGGAACAAAACCGCCTCACCGATCGCGAGGCGCATCGCCGCCGAGTGAGTGCCGATCTCTTCGAATTTGCGGATGTCGTTCTTGTTCTTATCCTCAGCGGCCATTAAGGCCCAGACCTTTGGGATCTTGTCTTTTTTGACGTAGAGCAAGCCCGTCCCCTTCGGAGCGTAGGTCCATTTGTGCAGCGAAGTGCCGTAGTAATCGCACTGAATATCGTCGCGTTTGAAATCGAACTGAGCGAACGCGTGTGCTCCGTCGACGATCGTCTCGATACCGCGCGCACGGGCCATTTCGGAGATCTTTCGGATAGGCATGATCTGGCCCGTGATGTTTATCTCATGCGAAAGCAGGATGACCTTCGTCTTTGGCGTGATCGCTTTTTCGTAAAGGGCAACGATGTCATCGGTATTCGCCGGTGCGATCGGTATCTTGATGAGGTTGAGTTTCAGGCCCTCGCGAAGCTCCCTTTGCCGGAGCGTCGTCAGCATTCGCGGATAATCTTGAGTATTCGCAAGGATCTCATCGCCTCTTTGGAGATCGAGCCCAAGCAGCAATATCTCCAGCGATTCACTGGCGTTACGCGTGATCGCGATCTCTTCCGGCGAACAGCCGAACATCTCCGCAAGCCCCGTCCGCACCGTTTCCGATTGCGGCTCGAGTATTCGCCACATCGTGTATGCCGTCGCGTCTTCCTGCTGCCACGTGTAGCGAACGAACGCCTCGGTCACCATCCGCGGACTTGGGCTTACGCCGCCGTTGTTGAGATTGATAATTCCGCGCGTGACCGAGAAAGCCTGCTGTATCGTCGCCCAATAATCTTCGTCCGTCGCAGCCTCGATAGGAGAAAGATGAGAGATCGCTTTCCCCGCAGCAAGTACTTGGTTGTAGAGCGACCCGACCGTTGCCGAAGAGAGCGCCGCGAGGCCGACGCCCTTGCCCGCCAGCGACAGGAACCGTCTTCGATCGAGGTCGTTTTTCATACGAGGTCTCCTTAAAATGCAGCTGACAGCTATTAGCTATCAGCTGATAGCTATCTTTTTAATCGGCCAGAGCCGCCGCCAGATCGTCGATCTGTTTCCGAGTGTTCGTCTCGGTCACTGCAACGAGAAATTCGTTATCACGCCCGCCGTAGTACTCCGATAATGCGAGGCCGCCGATAACGCCTTTTTCTCGAGCGTTTTCCAGCACCTCGGTCGCCGGACGCGGGCCGCGGACGACGAATTCGTTGAACGTTGGGGCCGAGAAGGCGATCGAAAAGCCTTCGATCTCATCGATCTTCTTCTTGGCGTAGGCCGCTTTTTGTGCGTTCTGTTCGGCGACTTCCTGCAGACCTTTCTTGCCCATCGCTTCCATGTAGATGGTCGCGGCGAGGGCGATCAGGCCTTGATTTGTGCAGATGTTCGACGTCGCTTTTTCGCGGCGGATGTGCTGTTCGCGGGTCGAGAGCGTGAGCACGAAACCACGATTGCCGTTCTTGTCATACGCGACGCCGCACAGACGGCCGGGCATATTGCGAACGTATTTTTCCTGCGTCGCAAATATCCCAACATGCGGCCCGCCAAACGACATCGGCACGCCCCACGACTGGCCTTCGCCGACGACGATATCGGCACCGCAAGCTCCCGGCGACTTTAGCAGACCGAACGATATCGCTTCGGTCACTACTACGACGAGCAACGCTCCAACCCCGTGTGCTGCCTCGGCGAGACGTTCGACATTCTCGATACAGCCAAAGAAATTTGGCGACTGGATCACTAGCGCAGCCGTCTTGTCATCGAGCGCCGAAAGATCTGCGAGACGGCCGGTGCTTTCGTCGAATGCCGCGGTGACGATCTCGACATCGCCGTGCTGCGTGTACGTGCGTGCGACCTCACGATATTCGGGATGCACTGTGTCGGCAACGACGATCTTGCTGCGTCGCGTGACACGTTCGGCCATCAGGTACGCTTCGGCCATAGCGGTCGAGCCGTCATACATCGAGGCGTTCGCGACCTCCATTCCGGTCAACTGACAGACCAGCGTCTGAAATTCGAAGATGTACTGCAGCGTTCCCTGCGAGATCTCAGGCTGATACGGCGTGTAGGACGTGAAGAATTCGCTTCGTTGGATCAGGTGATCGACGATCGTCGGCGAAAAGTGCGAATAAACGCCCGCACCCAGGAAACACGGTTTGGTCGCGGCAGTGTTGCGTGCAGCCATTTCCTCCATTGCGGCGATCACTTCGGGTTCGGCGAGAGGATCGGTGACATTTAGCTTGCGGCCGAGCTGGACGTTAGACGGTATCGAACGGAATAGGTCCGCCGCATCGGAAAGACCGATCTTCGCCAGCATCTCTTCTCTTTCTTCAGGCGAGTTAGGTATGTATCTCATGAATAAACTTCGGTTGAACTTATGATGATATCAAGACGAATTTCAAAAGAAAACGGACGCGGTCAAAGGCTGGCCGCGTCCGTTCCAGGTTTTTGGACTTGGAACTACTTTGCCGCAGGGATAAGTGCCGCCGCGGCGATCTCAAGAACGGAGCCCGCAGCCTTTTCGGCGGGGCCGTCGGCTTTCTTCGCCGCTTTGTTCTTTGCCACGACCTTTCCGTCGGCAACCTTCGTCATCACGTAATCGACCTGGGCTTCGAACGGCGATGACGCCCCGATGCTCGTATTCGTGACCTTGCCGAGAAATCCGCCGATCTTACCGCCCGTGGATTGCTTCATCTTGGTGACCTCAGAGGTTACGACGTAATCACAGCCGAGTGCCGCCGCGTCCGATTCACGGGCGATCGGAACTGCCTCGACCTTGCCCGAGGTGAGCAGCGAGGCGAACTGAGACTGAAGAGCCGAAGGCGAAAGGTCCTCGGTCGTCTTGTTGACCGGCATTAGAACACCGATCCTGATCGCACCGGCTGCTTTCGCGGGCGGCCCGGACGAACGCTGGACCGTCGGAGTGCCCGGCGAGGCATCTTGTCCTTCGGCAGCCTTGATCATGGCCGCGACGTCAATGTTGCCTTGAAGTTCGCTGGCGTCTTTTGCCGCGCGGTAGGTGGCCGGCACTTCGAAGAGCGCCGGATCGAGAGCGGTCTTTGAAACCTCGACCGTCTCCCGGGTTTGCGTGAACGTCTCACCGCCCATAGCGAAGGTCATCGTCTCCGATAGGGCGAAACCTTTCTTGCCCGAGCCGCTCGATCGCACGACATACTTATCTCGGCAGCCGCCCTGAGCCGGCTGTTCGAATTCAGGAATTTCCTGACGGATATTGACCGGGCAGACGAATTCCGGCAGATCGATGTACCAACCATCTGTCTCGATCTTCATATTCTGCTTGGTGCAGGCGTCGGGCGAAGATTCGGACGTCATCGTCGACTTCACTCGGCGTGCGGTAAATCCGTTGATCTGTTTTCGCTCGCCGGTGTCGACGGTATTCATCGTCATTGTGACGGTTCCGCCTTTTGTAACGGGCTGCGAGACGACGGGCGTCGCCGGTCTGGTCGTGGTTGACGTCGTTGGCGATCCGTCATCGAACGGCTCGATCAAATAAAGCCTTTTCTTATCGTTAAGTTTGACGTTCTGACGCAGATCGCATTGTTCAATGTCGGCAACGTCACCGCCCATGCCCATCACACCGCCGTTCTCGGTACGCTTTCGCTGGCCACGGACATAGACGGTGGATTCGACCGCCATTCCGCCCGCCGAGAGCATCGTCCGCTGTTTTATCTTGTAGTTCTGTGCCTGCGCGTCGTGTGTGAAAGCGGCTAGCGAGAGAATCACCAGCGCCAAGATCGATATCCGATACATATTTTCCCTCCTTGCTTGTGCGGCAATAGAAAACGTCGTTCTGAAAGAAAAGAGGCTCGGCCGAAAGCCGAACCCCAATACTAAGTTTACCTTAGGCAAGTTTGACCATGACACGACTTATCAGGCGCTCGCCTCGAGATACTCCTCGTATTCGGCGGACGACAGCAATGCGTCGGCATCGCCAGGGTTGTCCATCTTGAGCTTGATCATCCAGCCGCCATCGTACGGATTGTTGTTAACTTCCTCAGGCGTGTCATTGAGACCGTCATTGACCTCTGATATCTCGCCGGCGATCGGCGTGAAGACCTCAGAAACGGCCTTGACCGACTCGACCGAACCGAAGGCCTCATGGGCCTGCATCTTGTCGCCGACCCGCGGCATATCGATATAGACGACATCGCCGAGGCTGTGCTGTGCGTAATCGGTGATCCCAATGGTGGCAATATCGCCTGCGACCGCGACCCATTCGTGGTCTTTGCTGTAACGTAGATTCTCAGGAATGTTTGACATAAGAAAATTAATTAGGCCACTGAGAACACAGAGATCACGGAGGAGATCATTCAGGTATATCTCTCGGTGTTCCTGGTCCTCTCAAAAAGCGCTGATATTTTTTCGAGGAGCTTTGAGTATTTGCGCAGCCACAATACGCAAGCTTATTCTCCGAGTTCTCTGTGTCCTCTGTGGCTTCTGTATTTATTTCGCCCGTTTATAGAACGGCGTTGGTACGACCACCGCGCTCAGGTGTTTTCCTCTGACGTCGATTTTAAGTTCTTGCCCGATTTTTGCAAAATGCGGCGGCACGAGCGCGAGGCCGATATTCTTCTTTAGATAAGGAGCCGGACTGCCGCTGGTAACTTGCCCGATCTTTTCGCCGTCGGCATACACGCCATAACCGTCGCGGGCGATGCCGGGCTCGGTCATTTCGAAGCCGGCGACCTTTCGACTGACGCCGGATTCCTTCTCGCGAGCAAGAACTTGCGAACCCGTAAATTCGCCTTTGCCGAGCTTTGTTATCCAGCCGAGATTGGCCTGGTAAGGCGTGATATCGTCGGAGAGTTCGTGGCCGTAGAGTGACATAGCCGCCTCGAGCCGCAAAGTGTTTCTCGACGCAAGGCCGCACGGTAGAATGCCTTCAGGATCGCCGTGGCTGCCCGCCTCGAGCATCTTGTTCCAAAGGTGGACCGCAAATTCAGGTGCGGCGTAGACCTCGAAACCATCCTCGCCCGTATAACCGGTTCGCGAGATGATCGAATCCACACCGTCGACCTTGCCCGTCGTGAAGTGGTAGTACTTGATCGAATCGAGGTCAGTTTCGGTAAGCCCCTGAAGGATCGCGAGAGCTTCCGGCCCCTGTATCGCGATCTGGCAATACTCAGCACTCGCGTTTCGAAGTTCGACGTCTTCACCGTCCGCTTTCCTGCCTGATATCCAGTCCCAATCCTTATCTGTCGTCCCGGCGTTGACGACAAGGAAAAGCTTTTCCTTTCCAAACCGATACACGAGCAGGTCGTCGACCACGCCTCCATTTTCATTCGTCAAGGCCGAGTAGTGAGCTTGGCCGTCGACGAGCTGTGTCACGTCATTCGTCGTCAAACGATTTACAAAGGCGATCGCATCCGGCCCCTCGACCCAGATCTCGCCCATGTGCGACACGTCAAAGAGCCCGGCTTTTGTGCGGCAGCGCATGTGTTCTTCGATCACGCCCGCCGGATACTGCACCGGCATATCCCAGCCGCCAAAGTCGACCATTCGTCCGCCAAGTTCCCGATGAGTGGCGTTTAGCGGAGTTTTCTTGAGTTCACCGTTTGTCATAATTCCTTTCTTAGCACGGGAGCGTTCCTTTGATCCCGCATGGTATCGAGTAAACGCTGTCATTCGTTGCCACGACCATCTCGCCATCGCGAGTAAAGCAAAGCCCGACGACATTATTCCCGGCGACGAAATGCTCGCACGAACGAGCGTTCGCCGTGATCTTGACTATACCGTGACGGCCTTTGAAACACGCCGCGATGTAGAGTGATCCTTCGGTATCGAAAGCGAGTCCCTGCGGCCGCCCGAGCCCGCGGAAATATTTTTCGTCAAATCCTTCGTGGTCGATGGCGTAAACGGCATCGTGGCTCGCGAGGCCCGGCGATGTCAAAAATAACCGCCCGTCCGGGCCGAACGCCATGTGATATGCCGCAACCGACGCTTCCATCACCGTGAACGCCTGCACGTCGCCCGATTCATTGATGCGGTAAACGGTACCGGCCCGGTCGCCGACATACATGTCGCCGGCATTATCAAACGCAATGCCGGAAGCAATGCCAAGCCCGCTCGCGTGAACCGTCATCGTGCCGTTTCTCTGAACCGCGTAAACCTCGCCGTGGGCACGGTTCGTGACGAACATCTGTCCGTGCTGGTCGAACGCTATGCCGGTCGGATTCATCAGCGGCTCCGGAAGTTCGTCGAGATAGCCGTCACGTTCAAGGCGAAACAACGTCGCAGGCAGATGCTGGCCGCGCGAACCGGACCGCGTCAATATCACGGCCCCGTCTGACGGATCGATGGCCGGATTCGCGACAATGTGCATCCCGTCTATCAGCTTGCGGCCGACGGTCATCTCGACCGTGTTGCTGCGTGCTCCGAAACTTTCGAAATAGACGGGCGTCAAACGGTCCGCCGAACTCACGCCCGCGACGTCATTTGGAACGACCGCGATCACACGTGTTACCGACGCCGCCACGAGGCGGCATTGCATACCCTCGATGTAGACACCGTCAGTTGAGCGCGGATCGATGCGAAAGTTCTCGCACGCGATCGCGATCTCGCCGCCGGGGATCGCGTATTGGGGTTCGATCGAAATGATGCGGGGCCCGTCACTCATATTCGAATACCAAGTTTACGGCTTGATCGACGCGCTGTCGAATGAGACCGAATGACGAGCGGCCAGCGACAAAAGAAAGCTCAAAACCGCCGAAAACACGCCGATAATCACGATAAAAAAATCGTTGACCCGCCGCGTTGATAAAAGTTAAACTTCTCTCAGACTATTCCGGCCGACTCGACGCCAAGCCATACCACGCGTCGGCAAATGTTCGGCAAATCCCGTAAGTCCCAATTATGCCAACCCGAATCGACGATCTACTACGAATGGCCATGAGTTTTGGCGCTTCCGACCTGCATTTGCGGGCGGGTTCGTATCCTGTCATTCGCGTAACGGGCGAATTGAGGCCGCTTTCGGGCGTTAGCCGTTTGACGCAGGACGAAACGCTCGAAATGGCGTTCTCGATGATGTCGAACCGGCAAAAGCAGCATTTCAAAGAAGCTTTTGAGGTCGATATCGGCTACGGCGTCCAGGGTTTGGGCCGTTTTCGCGTAAATATCTTTCAACAGCGCAATTCGATCGGAATTGTTGCGCGTGTAATATCCGACACGGTCAAAAGCTTTGGCGATCTCGGCCTGCCGCCGATCCTCACGACGATCGCCGAAGAGAATCGCGGCCTGATACTCGTAACGGGAACGACCGGTTCGGGTAAATCAACGACACTTTCGGCTGTAGTCGACCACATCAATCAGACACGGAACTGCCACATCGTTACGATCGAAGATCCGATCGAATTCCTGCACAAGGACAAGAAATCGTTCGTTACGCAGCGTGAAGTCGATGTCGATACGCGAAATTTCGCCGAGGCTCTTCGCGGCTCGCTTCGTCAAGACCCGGACGTGATCCTCGTGGGCGAAATGCGTGATCTGGAAACCATCGAGACAGCTCTCGTCGCTGCTGAAACGGGCCACTTAGTGCTCTCGACGCTGCATACGCTTGACGCACCCGAGACTTTAACCCGAATCATTTCAGCGTTTCCGCCTTATCAGCAAAAATCTGTAAGGATCCAGCTCGCCGGACTGCTCAAAGCTGTCGTTTCGCAGCGTCTGATGAAATCCGCCAAGGGCAGCAGCCGAATTCCCGCGGTCGAAGTCCTTCGATCGACGCCTCTGATACGGGACTACATCCTTCACGAAGACAAGACCGCGTCGATCCGCGACGCGATCGCTGCAGGTACGTCTCAGTACGGAATGCAGACCTTTGACCAGTCGCTCTTCTACCTATATCAATCCGGCCTGATCAATCTGGACGAAGCCCTGCGCGGCTCGACCAATCCGGACGAATTCCGCCTCAGACTCGCGGGTATCCAGAACACTTCTGCGACCTCACGCGAAGAGATGGAAAAAATGAGCGGAGTCGGTTCAGTATCCGAATACATCCAGCGCGGCTAGTCGGCTCGACCGTCCAAGTCCGTTAAATCTTCCAAATTCTTTATTTTCTATAGTTTTTCGTCGCGGATTTCCTTGACACCGGACACTCGTGGGGTGTACATTTCTCTCTTACCTCATTGAGCGGACCGACGGTTATTTTCGGCAATTATCATTGCGTTTGGCCTTGCATCTGCTTTTGGGATCGCTGGGATAGACGTGGATAGTTGGCGATGTCGCATCTTCTCGATAGGGTAATGTGTTGTAAACACGTATTTTAATTGGAAATTTTTAACAAGCGTAAATGAATAACGAGTTAACCCAGGACGCTGAAGGATCGGAAACGATTGAGAAACCAGCGGTAGAAACAACAGCTTCGACAGTAGCCGGCGACGCGGCCCAGGCCGTGGAAAAAGCTGCGGAAGCTCCCGCACCGACCGAACAGGAAGAGGCCCCAACAGCCCCGGAGACCGTCGAAGCAGCATCGGCTGAAGAGCCGAAAGTCGAAGCACCCGAAGCAGAGCCAGTGGCCGAGACGGCCGCGGCGACGAGCGAGCCCGCAGCTGAAACACCAGCTGAGCCCGCTGCGGCGTCGGCCGAGCCGGCCGCTCCGCGGACGGTGAAGAAACCGGTCGTCGAGAAACCGGCTGCAGATGAGATCGACACCTCAGGCGATATCGACTTTGGCGCTATCCTCGAGCAGTTCGAGCAGGAACAGACCGTGTTCCATGCCGGCGAACTGGTCGAGGGCAAGATCGTCGGCATCACCGAGCGTGCGGTATTGGTGGACTTCGGCTTTAAGTCGGAAGGATTTGTTCCGCTCGAGGAATTCACCGGTCCCGATGGTCAGACGACCGCGAACGTCGGCGACACCGTTGAGGTGACGATCAAGACGATCCACACTGGCGACGGCTCGCCGCAGCTATCGTATGTCGATGCTCTGGGCCGCAAGGTCTGGGACGATCTGGAAACTGCCTTCAATGCGGAAGCTCCGGTAACCGGACGTGTCGTGGACAAGACGAAAGGCGGCCTCAAGATCGACATCAACGGCATCGAGGCATTCATGCCCGGCTCGCAGATCGATTCGCGGCCGATCCGCGGACTCGAGACTTACATCGGTGAGGACATCGAGGCACAGATCATTAAATTCAGCCGTCGTCGGAACAACATCGTTCTTTCGCGGAAAGTTATAACCGACCTCGTCGTCAACGAACAGAAAGCAAAAACGCTGGCGACGATCGACCTCGGCCACATCGTGACCGGTACGATCAAGAACCTGACCGAATACGGTGCTTTCGTCGACATCGGCGGTATCGACGGCCTGCTTCACGTGACGGATATGTCGTGGGGTCGCATTCATCACCCGGGCGACGTGTTCAAGGTCGGCGAACAGCTGCAGGTCAAGGTGCTCAAGCTCGATCGCGAAAAGGAAAAGGTTTCGCTCGGCTATAAGCAGCTTCAGCCAGATCCATGGTCGACCGTTGTCGAGGTCTATCCGGTTAACACGAAGCTCAAGGGTATCGTCTCGTCGGTAACCGAATACGGCGTATTCGTCGAACTCGAGGCCGGAGTCGAAGGCCTCGTGCACGTTTCGGAGATCTCTTGGTCGCGTCGTGCACAGAGCCCAAAGAGAATGTTCCAAAAGGGACAAGAGGTCGATGTTCAAGTGCTCGGCGTTGATACTGTCGAAAAACGTATCAGCCTCGGAATGAAGCAGTTCCTCGATAATCCTTGGGACACCGTTGACCTCCGCTATCCGGTCGGTTCGCGTATCTCGGGCCGTGTTCGCAACATCACCGATTTTGGTGCGTTCGTCGAACTCGAAGAAGGTATCGACGGACTCGTCCACGTGTCCGACATCTCCTGGGGCAAGAAGATCAAGCACCCGAAAGACATCCTCAAGAAGGATCAGGAAGTCGAGGCGATCATCACCAGCATCGATAAGCGCGGTCAGCGGCTGTCGCTCTCGATGAAGGACCTTACGCCCAGCGCTTGGGAAGGCTTCGTCGCCACTCACAAGCCTGGCGACGTTGTTCGCGGCAAGGTCTCGCGTTTCACCAACTTCGGCGTTTTTGTCGAACTCGGCGAAGGGCTCGAAGGACTCTGCCATATATCGGAGCTTTCGGACGAACGTGTGGACAACCCGCAGTCGGTCGCGAATCTCGGCGACGAGATGGATTTCAAGATCCTCCGTATCGAACCCGTCGAGCAGAAGATCGGCCTCTCGCATCGTGCCGTTGGTAAAGATGACGAGCCGATCGTCGACAGCCGTATCTACTCGACCGAAGCAAAGGGCGGCATGGCCTCGCTCGGCGAACTCGCCAAGTTGAAGAGCGGTGCTGATGCCGAGCCTGTCGAGGAAGACGATCCGGAAGCAAGGAAGCGTGCGAAGGCCGCGGCCAAGGAGGCAAAGGCCAAGGAATTTGCGGCGAAAGAAGCCGCGAGGATCGAAGCCGAGGCGAAATCGGCTGAGGACGCTGCATCGGCTGAAGAAGCTGCTGCCGATGCTCCCGCTGAGGCCGCTACCGAGGAAACCGCTGAAGCCGCGACTGAGGAAGTTGCGGCTACCGAGGAAACCAAGGAAGACGCCCCCGCCGCTGAGGCTGATGAAGCCCCGGCTGCTGAAGCTCCTGCGGAAGAGGCACCTGCGGCAGAGACTGAGGAAGCTCCGGCTGCTGAAGCTCCTGCGGACGAGGCACCTGCGGCCGAAGCTGAAGAGGCTCCGGCCGCTGAAGCTCCTGCGGACGAGGCACCTGCGGCTGAGGTCGATGAGGCGCCAGCCGCTGAAGCTCCGGCGGAAGAAGAGCCTGCGGCTGAGGTCGAAGAGACACCTGCTGCAGAGGCTCCGGCCGAAGAGCCGGCGACTGAGGAAACTCCGTCCGCTGAAGCCGAGACCGCGGATGAGCCAAAAGCCGAAGCATCCGAAGAATCAGCTGAGGATGAAGCTGCCGCTGAGGATTCGGAGAAGAAGTCGGCCTAGCTCGGGGTTTTGATCTGTAAGGGAAATACCGGGAATTTTTCTGGAGCAAAGTAAAAATGACGAAAGCTGACCTGGTCGAACGCGTTGCCGCCGAAGCGGACATGACCAAGAAAGATGCCGAACAGCTGGTCGAGATCATCTTCGACAGCATTACGGACACCCTCAACCGGGGAGAGAAGATAGAGCTGCGTGGCTTTGGCAGTTTCCGCGTACGCGAGAGGAATTCACGCAAAGGCCGCAATCCCAAGACGGGCGAGTCGGTCGACATTCCGGCCAAACGCGTCGCCTATTTCAAACCCGGTAAGGAACTCAAAGAACTGATCAACAAGGAATAGCAAATGGATGTGCTCTGGAGCCCGTGGCGTTACGATTACATAACGAGCAGCGGGAACGAACGTCCTGAGTGCGTCTTCTGCTCGATCTTGAACGACTCGGCCCCTGATGAGGATAAATTCATCCTCAAGCGGGCCGAGTTTAGTTTTGTGATCCTGAATATCTACCCATACACGTCGGGACACCTGATGGTCGTTCCGTACGAACACGCCGCAAGTCTCGGCAAAGCAAGCGACGCCGCTACAGCCGAGATGATGGAACTCACACGAATGTCCGAGCGTGCGATCGAAACCGTCTATCAGCCCGACGGCATGAATATCGGCGTGAATCTTGGAAAAGCCGCCGGTGCGGGTGTCGACGGCCACGTCCATATTCATGTTCTTCCCCGATGGGTGGGCGATGTGAACTTTATGACCGCTATCGGCCAGACCCGCACGATACCCGAAACGCTCCAATCAACTTACGAAAAGCTTAAGACGCATTTCAGCTAGCGAATGTCACTAGATTCGACTTCGTTCCAAACGTCACCGTAATGCTGTTTTCCACACTCGGGACAGATCCCGTGGCTAAACCTTGTCTCAGAACGGTAGCTTATGTAACTCTCGATCTGCTGCCAATGTCCGTTCTCGTCCTGGATCTTTTTGCAGAAGCTGCAGATAGACAGCAGTTTCTCTAGCTGCCGGACTCGCGCGAGCGAGCCCTCAAGTCGATCGTTCGCTTCGGCCAGTGCGTTTCTCGCCGCCCACAGATCGTTAATGTCCGTTGTGTTCGCGATCCATTTCTCTACGCGAATCCCCGTGTACTTCATCGGTGACATACGGGTGAGAGACCATATATGTGTGCCGTCTGGCGTGCGAACCCGGCCGGTCCAGTTCATTCTGGAGCCAGTCCTTACCGCATTCTCCACATTCTCTGAGAAGGAAAGCCTATCCTCGGGGTGAACGATTGCTACCATACTCTCTAGGTTCACTGGCATTGACGAGGTGCCCACGGCAGCGAGCGTTCCCGCACTGACAAAATCGATTCTGCGGTCAGGAAGCATTGTCCATACGAATCCATCGCTCATATGAACAAGCGTACGATAATGGGATTCGCTTGCTGTGAGTGCTTGTCGCGTTAAGAATTCCTGCCGCTTCGATATCTGGATGGATTTCGACAAGAAAAAGCCGATCGCGTTCGCCATTACGATCTGGAATAGGAATGTATTCCTTACCACGTTGTCTTGGATGGGCTCGATCCAGACCGAGATCGCGACGTGGCCAAAGGAGAGAAGGCAGGCGAGCATTAGCTGACTCCTAAGATCCTGCGGCACTACGAGGTAGAATATAAGGATAAGAAAGCTCGTGGTCGTAACAACCCCAAAGAACCCTGGGGGCCGATCTAGTACTACAAGAAGTTCGAGAGAAATAACCAGCACGCCCCAGAGCCAAATAAGTCGATGCAGGTTCTTCACCGATGCTCGCCCGACAAGGAAGAAAACTACCAACGAAAGCAGGACCACCGCGAGCCGAACCAGCACAAGCGCGACAAACGTGTTATCAAAGCCGTGGAGAAGGTAGTCGTTGATCGCCAGGACAAGGAACGCGAAGCTAACAATGATCACCAATCGAATGTTCTGAACGCTCGTAACAAAGGTGAAATCGTGAAAATCTGCTTCTTTTTCGGTACTGAGGAAGCGCCCAAACGTATCGAATACCGATTGGCGGCCCACGACGTAAGTGGATCCGGGCTCCCCAAAATATACTTTGCTCATTCAGTTGTCTACGTTAACTAAGATTCACGGGGAGCAAACCGCTTAACCGGTCGGACGGCAGTATTACACAATGGCGTGTGGCGGTCAACCGTCAAAAGCGCGTAGGAGTGCCGGTGGTTCCAAGGACAATACCGGGTGTTAGATTGTGGTCTCGATCTTCGGCACGACGATAAACGCGGCGAGCAGATTGATAAAGATCAGTCCGGTGAAAACGATCGGTGGCAGGAAAGTAAAGTAGGCCATCACCACAAAAAGAAAGCCAAAAACGCCGACGTTGATCGCGATGATGCCACGCATGATGTGAGGCTCAGTGTGTTTGATCAGCAAATAGCCGTTCACCAGAGCTGCGAACAGGCAGAGGAATGTAAAACACGAACTCAGCGCCGTCATCAGATTGTAGTACGTCGGCGTAAATCCGGCCCCCGCATCCATTCGATACGTCGTGAGCAGCTCGAGCAGCTGCCGCTCGGTGTCATTACGCGGCTCCGGCGTGAGAAAGAGGCTAAGCGAATGGAACACTCCCGTAAGCAGCTGAAACAGGATCGCCGCCGTGAGCCAGAATGTGTAACGTTTTAGCATCGAACGCCCAGTTCCCTTTCGATCTAGTTTTCCGCTGCCTTCGCCCCGGCCCTCTGCGGTTCCTGCGAACGATCGAAAGCCTCATCCTCGATCTCGCCGCCGGGCGATATGGGAATATCTTTCGGGTCAGCGTATTTCATCATTCCGCGTTCCTCGCTGTCGGTCTCGGCATCCGGGAATTTGAACTGGCCTGACGTCGGCGGCACATAACCGGGATAATCGACGCGCGAATGATATATCGCGACGAGCGATTTGATCATCGATTCGCGGATCATCGTAAGTTCGCGAAGGGTGAGATCGCATTCGTCGAGCTGATCGTCCTGCAATATGGCGTCGATGATCTTGGTTACGATAAATCTGATGTTTTCGGGATTTGGCTCGGCCAGCGAACGCGCCGCGGCCTCGCACGAATCGGCGATCATCATTATCGCTGCTTCTTTGAACTGCGGCTTGGGCCCGGGATATCTGAAATCGTTCTCCGAGATCTCGTTGGGATCGTGAGCCTCGGCCTGCGCCTTTTTGAGGAAATAGTGAAGCGTTCGCGTGCCGTGATGCTGCGGGATAAAGTCGATGATCCGCGGCGGCAGGCCCATTTCTTTCGCGAGCTTCATCCCGTAAGTGACGTGACTAATGATGATCTTTGCGCTCTGGGTCGGCTTCAGGCGATCGTGCGGATTCTTGCTCAGCTGATTCTCGACAAAATGCTCGGGAGCGGCGGTTTTTCCGATATCGTGATATAAAGCACCGATCCTTGCCAACAGACCGTTTGCCCCGACCGTTCGACAGGCATCTTCGGAGAGCTGGCCGACGGCGTGCGAATGCTGATTGGTTCCCGGAGCGCGCAGTGCCAACTGGCCTAGTGCGGGAAGATCGGCATTTGAGAGTTCGAGAAGTTTTACATCGGTCAGGATACCAAACGCGTTCTCGCAGATCGGAAGCATAGCCGCGGTTGCAGCTGCGGTAATGACTCCGCTAGCGAGCCCGCAAGCGATGGCGAGCATTATCGTGTTCAATATGATCGGCTGCTGCGTGAAAAATATAAGGCCGATCGCAAGCACCGCCGCGGCCGCTCCGATCAGTCCGCCGGCCATTGTCACCGTCTGGCGGCTCCGGTAGCGGCCGATGCCGTAAACCGCGACCGCCGACACGAGCGCCGCGAGTGCCGCAAATTCGAATCCGCGCGGGGCAAGCATTCCGGCTATGAATGACGCGAAAACACCAGTAAAAAGGGCCGTTGGCCGGTCGGCCAGCAAGGTCATCAGCAGGCTCGCAGCCGCGAGCGGCACGCCGAACGACCACAGCATCGGATCGTTCAGCGGAGCACTCAGATTCTGGACAGCGGTGAATTCTGCAAGTCGAAAGAAAACGGCAAGCAAGAGCGTCTGAACGACAATGATCAGGCCGAGAAGTCCGAACATCCGCTTCGGCGGCAGAGCGAGGCGAGTAGTGGCCCCGCGATGCTCGATAAATTTCCAGCCGAGCCAGTAAAAGCCCGCAATGAGCAGCAGGATGCCAAAAAATTTGTTTATCTGACGCGACGAAGCGGCGTAGTTTTTTAAGGCAGCGATGCGTGTCAGCATCGCCGGGGTGACGATGTCGCCTTCGTCCGCTATCTTTTGCCCGCGCTTGAGTGAGATCGTGCGGGCTTCGACGGAATCAGCCGCCGACTTGCGCGCTGTCTCAGTAGCAACGCTGTCATATGCGACGCTCGGTTCCACGAGGATCTCGCCCGCCGTATAAAAGGCATCCACCTCGCGAGGCGAGAGGCTTCTAATAGCGGTTAGCCGTTCGCGAAACCGCTCGCGGGCCGCCGAGAGCGGAGTCCAATTGCTCTCGGGCATCGACACCGTCGACTGCTGATTCGGTTTCGATCTGTCGAAGAGGAAGACTTCGTTCTGAAAATTCTGCCGGTCAGCGTCGTCAAAAATGTACCCCTGGGCGCTCTCGCGAAGGGCACTGACGACCGCATCGAGCTCGTTTCGGCTAAAATCACGTCCCGCCAGCACTTTACCCACATCGGCACCGCCCGCACCGGTCCATTGAGAAGCGACATTCGAATTGGAATTACCCGATCTCGACGGTGCTGCATCGGCGGCCCGACGCAGCTTTTCCCATGACGAAACGAATCGCTGAACAGACTGGTCGGCCTTGTTCGCCTCAAAACGGAAGATCGGTTTTACAGAGTTCCTGGCTTCTTCGCGAAGCTTTTCGGTCTCGTCCGCGTCGGTAGAGATCACATCCGCCGGGGCGATTATGCTTTCCCGTACGATGTCGCCCTCGCGATACTGCTGATCGGAAGTGGTTCGCCAAAACGGATTGTGAATGAGGATCGTTGTAAGAACGCAAAGAGCACCAAACCCGAGCCAAAATCGCTGCTTCGAGCTTAGCGCCGCAAAGGGCCGGTTCACAGTTTCCAGCAGCCATTCGAACCACTTCGAAACGGGTGATCTCAGATTTTTTGCTCTTCGATATTTCACGCGAATCCTGTCGCAGCGGCTGCGGACCTAGGCGAATTTCCCCGCGACCATTTCCGACCGCCCAAGGAGTTCGCCTACCTGCTCGACCATCGGCCTGAGCGTCTCCCGTCTGATCGCCGAGACGGCCACTGTCGGCACGTCGTTCTCTATCTCGATATGCTTGCGGAGCAGTTCGACCTCCTCGTCTTCGAGCAGATCGGTCTTATTCAATACGACCAATTGCGGTATCTCGCCATAATTCAGGTCGGTGATGATCTTCGTCACCGAAGCGATCTGCTGCATCACCTGCGGATGCGACGCGTCAACGACGTGGATCAGCAGGTCGCTGTCCGCTATCTCTTCGAGCGTCGCACGAAACGCCGAAACAAGAGTTTCGGGCAGATCGCGGATAAATCCGACCGTGTCGTTGATGATCACTTCCTGATCGTACGGCAGGCGAAGTCGCCTCGACGTCGGATCGAGCGTCGCGAACATCTTCTTCTCAGCGTAAACATCGCTCTGCGTCAGCGAATTGAGCAGCGTCGATTTGCCCGCGTTAGTGTAGCCGACGAGCGAAATGATCGGAAGATGTTTTTGAACACGAGCTTTACGCCTCTCCTGACGCTGCCGGCCTAGGTCGTCGACCTGGCGTTCGAGCTGAGCGATGCGGTCGCGAACACGACGGCGATCGGTCTCGAGCTTCGTTTCGCCGGGCCCGCGTCCGCCGATGCCGCCGGCGAGACGCGAGAATGCCGAATTCTGTCCGATCACAAGCCGCGGGAGCATGTATTTGAGCTGAGCGAGCTCGACCTGCAGTTTGCCCTCGCGGCTCTGCGCTCGCTGGGCAAATATGTCGAGAATAAGCTGCGGACGATCGATGACCTTTAGCTCTGTCGCGTCGCTGATCGAACGCACCTGTGCCGGCGACAACTCCGCATCGAAAACGAGCATATCGGCCCCGAGCCGCATCGAACGGATCAGCAGATCGTCGAGTTTTCCCTTTCCGAGCAGTGTTTTTGGGTCGATCCGCGGACGGCGTTGGATTATCGTGTCGAGGATCACCACGTCGGCTGAACTCGCAAGCTCATGCAGTTCCGCGACCGATTCAGAGGCCGTATCCGCATCGTCCGTAGTAACGCCGACCAGAATCGCTCTGTCGCGTCCGGCGTTTCGATTCCGGGCGGACTGACGGACGCGCGCCATTTCGTCCTCCAGCGATTCGATCAGCTCTGTAAAGTCGGTCTCGAGATGTGCGGGAATTGCCGGTTCGAGAAAGACGAACGAGTCGTCAGAAGCACCATTTCCGCTCGCCGCCGTCTCTTCAGACATCGGCATCAGATGTGCCGAATAAACGAGTCCGGGCAAGCCGTCTTTGCGATCGACCTGAATTATCGACATCAGGTCGAGGCGTAGCAAAGCCAGGTCGGTGAGGTCGTCCTGCGTAAGCTTTTCGCCCTGGAGATGCGTATGAACACACCGCAGCCCGCGAAATCGGTCCTGCGACACACGTGCACGGCCAAAATCCGGAAGCTCGATCTGCTTCGCGGTACCGACCATGACGTATTCTATCTGGCCTTTTCTATTGATAAGTACGCCGATCTGACGGCCGGTCTCGTGCGAAAGTTCCGACATCTGTCTCGCCAGTTCTGGCGAGACGACGGCGTCCGGAGTGATCCGCCGCGTGCTCAAACGTTCGATGCGTTTGAGCTGGTTTTGTTTGAGGCCTCGGGTGAACCCGTGAACAGAACTGATAGGTATAAAACCTCCGTTATTGCCTAATTATAACAGATTTGTGCCTTCCGACCGGACGATTCGCCGACCGGGTTTTGGATCGGAGGCGAACTCGGAATAGAATGTCCGCATGCATGCCAGGACACGCCGTCAGCAAGAAGTGCTTGAAGTCATCCGACAGCACATCGAAGCAGACGGTTATCGTCCCTCATACCAGCGCATTGCAACCTTCCTCGGCCTTAGATCGCGGGCCGGCATCGCCCGGATCGTAGGGGAACTGGAAGAGCAAGGTCTGCTCGAACGCCACCATGACAACGGACACTTCTCGCTTGAAATGAAGGGCAATCTGGGCGGGATTCCGCTCGAATGGCTCAGAAACGGCCACGAACCTCAGGCTGATTGGGAGATCGCTCCGCTTGTCATTCCTGAATTCCTTGCGGGCGGCTACACCCAGGATGAACTTCGGGTCTTTCGCCTGACCGATAGCTCGATGTCGCCCGAGATCGAGGAGAACGACATCGCCATCGTCGAAATGCGGGATTACTGCCGTGATGGCCAGCCGGTCGTCGCCGAGTTGCCGGAAGGCGAGATAATCTTGAGAAAATACTTTCGCACCGGGGGCGAGATCGAATTGCGGCCTGGAAATTCATCTTTCAAACCTATCTATGCGAAGGCAAATCGGCTGAAGATTTTGGGCGTTCAACGCGGACTCATCCGTCCCGCCGCGTGATGGCCAAGGCTCTCACTTGTTTGCCCTCGGACCTATTTTTCGGCATACTTCTGTTTTTACTCTCCGGCACCGTCCGGAGTTTTTTTACGTATGCCTAACGCTCCGACTCCGAATGCCAGTTACTCTCTCACTCTCCGTGTCAGGATCCACAATAAACCTGGGATGCTCGGCCGGATCACGACCGCGATCGGCATCGCCGGCGGCGATATCGAGGGCATCGATATTGTCAGCGTGGGCAAAGATTTCCTGATCCGCGACATAACGGTAAATGCTTCCAGTGAGCATCACGACCAGACGATCATCGACGCCGTGACAGCGATCGACGGCGTCGACGTCGTCAACGTTTCTGACCGTACGTTCCTGATGCACCTCGGTGGCAAGATCGAGATCGCATCCAAAATGCAGCTCAAGACGCGTTCCGACCTCTCGATGGCGTATACGCCGGGCGTCGCACGTGTTTGTCAGGCGATCGCCACCGATCCGGAAAAGGTCTTTAACCTCACCATTAAGAAGAACACCGTAGCCGTCGTCACGGACGGAACCGCCGTCCTCGGGCTCGGCGATATCGGCCCGGCCGCGGCGATGCCGGTGATGGAGGGCAAGTGCCAGCTTTTCAAGGAATTCGGCGGTGTCGATGCGTTTCCGATCTGCCTCGACACGAAAGACCCGCACGAGATCGTCCAGACGATCAAACGCATCGCGGTCGGCTTCGGCGGTATAAACCTCGAAGATATCTCGGCACCGCGCTGTTTCGAGATCGAAGACCGGCTTAAAGAAGAACTCGATATTCCCGTTTTTCACGACGACCAGCACGGGACCGCAGTCGTCGTGCTCGCCGCTCTGCTCAACGCACTCAAGATCGTCAATAAGAACATCGAGGACATAAAGGTCGTCGTCAACGGCGTTGGAGCTGCAGGCGTCGCTTGCTCAAAGATCGTGATGGCCGCAGGCGTAAAGAACATCGTCGGCTGCGACCAGACAGGAGCGATCTACGAAGGCCGCACCGAGCATATGAATTGGGTCAAGGACTGGTACGGGCGCAATACCAATCCCGACCGCGAGTCGGGCTCGATCCACGACGTGATCAAAGGCGCGGATGTCTTCTTCGGCCTATCGGCCCCCGGCGTGATCGACGAGAACGATATCAAGAACATGGCCAAGGACCCGATCATCTTCGCGATGGCCAACCCGGTTCCCGAGATCATGCCCGAAGACGCGATGGGGCTTGTCGCTGTGATGGCAACCGGACGTTCGGACTATCCCAATCAGATCAACAACGTCCTTTGCTTCCCCGGCATCTTCCGCGGTGCTCTCAACTGCCGCGCTTCGCGAATAAACGAAGCCATGAAACTCGCCGCCGCAGAGGCCATCGCCGAGATCATCGGGCCCGACGAACTTCATCCCGACTACATCATCCCTTCCGTTTTCGATCGTCGTGTTGGCGAGGCCGTCGCCGCCCGTGTCGAAGAGGCCGCCTATGAATCAGGCGTGGCTCGGCGTATCCGTTCCGCCGATACGGAATTCGACGTCGCATAAAAACACAAAATTGTTACAGAAATGTTCGCTCACTGTCTGTTAGGATAGTGGCATGGTTCGGATCGTAAGCGAAAAACTGGGGGTTCTCTCGGTAGAGGAACTCGCGAATACGATCACGCACGGGTTGGGCCTGCTGCTGAGCTTGATCGGATTCGTCGTGCTGATGGCGCTCGCCGTGATGAGCGGCGATCGATGGTCGATGATCAGTTGCGGCATTTACGCAACTTCGCTTGTCGTCCTTTATGCGGCTTCGACCTTTTATCACAGCTCGACCGAACCCGGGCTAAAGAAAAAACTGCAGATCGTCGATCATTGCTGCATTTATTTGCTCATCGCAGGCAGTTACACGCCTTTTCTTTCGGCGATCGCGGGCGAATCGCTCGGTGGTCAAATGCTTGCGTTCGTTTGGGCGTTCGCCGCGGTCGGGATCATCGCTAAGCTCTTTATCGGCAACCGCTTCCCGGCGATAAACGTCACGGCTTATCTCCTCTTTGGTTGGCTCGGTGTACTCGCCATCGAACCGGTCTTCGCAACGCTCGGCCCTGTCGCGGGTGCTCTGACCATCGCGGGCGGAGCCGCTTACACGATCGGCGTCGTCTTCTTTCCAATGAAGTTCATCCGCCACCATCACGCGATCTTTCACGTATTCATCCTACTTGGCAGCATAATTCATTACGCCGCGATCGTGATGTTCGTCGTGCCGCCGAGAAATTAGTTAAACAGTGAATTTGTAGCCCATCCCGTGGACCGTGTGAATGTACTGCGGATGTCGCGGATTCTCTTCGAGCTTCTGGCGAAGCCACGCCACGTGAACATCGACCGTTCGCGTTGACGGCATCGCGTCGTAACCCCAAACAGCGTCCAGAAGATCGTCACGCGAATGCACCGCCCCGCGATTCTCGATAAAGAACTGGAGCAGACGAAACTCCATCGCCGAAAGATCGACGCGTTGATCGCTCCGCGTCACCTCGGCCCGTTTCAGATCGACGCCGATGTCGCCGAAGCGAAAGACGCCGTTAGATACGGCTTCGCCGACAGCCGGCGAACGCCGCAGGAGGGCTTCGACACGCGCGAGCAGCTCGATCACTTCGAAGGGTTTGGTAAGGTAATCGTCCGCACCGAGTTTGAGGCCGAGCACTTTGTCTATCGTCTCGCCTTTGGCAGTGAGCATCAGGATCGGCGTCCGAATTCCCCGCTGTCGCAGGTCGCGAGCGATATCGTAGCCGTTTTTTCCGGGGAGCATCACGTCTAGGATGATCAGGTCGAACGAGCCGTCGCATGCCGCGGCAAAGCCATCCTTACCGTTCTCGTGGGAGGTGACCTCAAACCCTTCGCTCACCAACCGGTCGGTAAGCGTCAGGATCAGGCCTTTTTCGTCCTCAACTAGAAGGATCCTCATAACGCTCGCGGCTCAGAAAGCTCGATCGTAAACTTGCTTCCCTTTCCGACCTCGCTCTCGGCTTTGACCGTACCGCCGTGCGCTGTCACGATCTGTTTGACCAACGAAAGGCCGAGCCCGTTGCCGTGGATCTGTGCATCGACAACGTCCCTCGAACGGAAGAACGGCTCGAATACGTGCTTCAGGTCACTTCCCGAGATGCCGATCCCGCGGTCTTCGACGGTGATTCGGACCGGGCCGTCGCCATTACGGGCCGAAACACGAAGCCAACGGCTGCCGTTGCTGTATTTGACGGCGTTCGTGATCAGATTCTGCACCGCCTGTGTCATCGCCGAGCGATCGGCCAACACGTGCGGCAGCCGTTCGTCGATCTGCGTTTCGACCTCAAATCCTTTTTCTTCGAGTATCGGACGGCATTCATCGAGGGCTTCGGCAACGATCTCACCGACGCCGTGACTCACAAAGCTGAATTTCCTGCGGCCCGAATTCGCACCGGCAAAATCGAGTATCTGCTCGACCATCGCCGAGAGCTTTCGGCCTTCGCCTTTGATCAGATCACCGTATTTCGCGACCTGCGTGCCGTCTTTCGCAACTCCGTCGGCGAGGTTCTCACCGGCCGAATAGATAACGGCCAGCGGCGTTCTGAATTCGTGCGAGACGCTCGAGACGAAATCGACCTGCCGTTGGGCAAGCATTTTCGCACGCTGCGCGGACCAGATGATCGCGGCGACGGCTCCCGCAAGCAGCACGAGCAGGCCGAAGCCGATTGCGAGATTTTGCCTGAGCTGCGACGCCATGAATGCATCGATCGATCCCGCCGAATGCCTCACTTGCAGCACCCACGGGCTCTTTTGCTCCTCGCCGCGGGTAGTAGCGGTAAAAACCGCGGTTCGCGGGGCACTTTCCGCTTGAAGCCTGATCTCGACCTTACCGTCACTCTTCGGCCCAGTTTCGACGGTGCTGAAACTGCGTGTTTCGACGCGGGAATTCAGCATCACGTCATGTTCGCCCGCGGGCTTAGGCACCTTGAGCGACGACATCAGCTCGCGATTTCCGAAAAAAACGAAGTTGTTCGGCGACATGCTCAGAAGCCCCGCCTTTGCATCGGCTTCGCCGTCGCCCGTCGAGCCAAAAACGGGCGAGCCCTCAGCACTAACCACGGCGGGCTTGTATTCGCCATCCCCGAAATGCTTCGCCGCAAGTTCCGGCAGAAGCTTTTCGGTCAGCACGCTCTGATCGAGCGACACGATCAAATAGCCAGATCGATTCAGTTCAGGCGTTCGGTGAATGGCTCCGTCCGGGACGGCACCCGCCGAGCGGCGGATCATGACCCTGCTGTCCTCATGTACCTCGTGTACAGGCTGTGCGAGAACGAGCGGGTCGGCGTAAACGGGCTTGAAAACCTTCTCGCTAACTATCTTTGCACGCAGATCGGCTATCTTCGGCGGAAGCGTCGCGGGAACGAACGCCCTCGCGTCGCGGTCGTAACGCATATCCTCGCCAGTCGCCGCAGCGAGATATATAGCCGTTACCATCTCGGGGTAACGCGTGCGTTCGCGCCAAAAATCGTACCGCTCGTTAAATGCCGACCAATCCTTCCTCTCAAAGCTCTCGGCGTTAGCCTGCAGATTAAAGTAAACGCCCTGGACCTCTTTATCGACGTCCTCGGCAAATCGCGACGCCTGATCCTGAACGTCCTTTCGTGCCTTTTCGGCATCGGACGCATTGATCTGGCTCATCCAGCGATATTGCAGGACTCCGAGCACCGCCAGCACGGCCAGCAGCCCCAAACTCAGCAATATCGTCGTCCACGAACGTCTCATCGAAAATAATTCTCTAACTTATATTTGCCAGTGTCTACGCTTTTTTGGCACATTTTACATTCTTAACAAATTCTTTGCTTCGTCTTAACCACTGGCCGCCCGACGGCGTCTAGTATTGCGGATGATGATAGAGGAAAAATGCTGAAAGGTCGGGACATCCGATCGATAAGGCTTAGGGTTCCTCGGTCTCGATAAAAGAATTAACGGAGGCAATCTATGAAAAAGTTCATTTTCTCGATACTTACCGTATCGGTTTTCTTTCTAGGCATCGGCGCGATCGTCGAACGCACGAGCGCAACCTACAAATCTGACGCGAAAGCTCTCGAGCTGATCGCCAAGGCCCGTCAGGCCATCGGCGGTGACGCCGCTATCGCGAGCATTCAGAGCATGAAGATCACGGGCCGCACGACCCAGACGATCCTTATCAACGGAAATTCGCGCGTCGAGACCGGCGAGACCGAGATCGCGATGCAGCTGCCTGACAAATTTGCCCGTACGATGAAGATCGGCAACGGTGAAGCCAATGGCCATGCGATCGTGAACAAACAGGTCGACGTCGTCGTCCTCGACGGCAAGAGCGGCCCGGCGAAAGCCCGTGTTGCCATGCCCGAAGGCGGCGAGACCAAACACCGAGTTGTGATGAAGAAAGACGACGGCACGGTCGTCGAACTGACCGGCGACGAAGCCATTAACTGGATCGCAGCTAACCCGCATCCCGAAGGCGCCAAGATGGTCCGCATGCACAAGGCCGACGGCGAAGCTGCTAATAGCGGTGACGTTGTTGTCGTTCGCAAGAGCGACGGCCAGGGCGGCGGAACCTTCACGACCTCTGACGGCAAAACGATCGAGCTGAAAGAGAAAGACTTTGTCTTCAAGCACGACGGCCCGGGCGTCGCACATGCCTCGGCGGCTCGCTCGAACGAAATGCTCAAGACCACGCTGAGCCTGCTCCTCACGGCTCCGCAGGGCATCGACGTGAGCTACACCTATGTCGGTGAAAAGACCGTTGATGGAAGCGTTGTCGACGTAGTCGCCGCGTCGTTCGGCGGCAGCACCTACAAGCTATTCCTCGACCGAGCCTCGAGCCTGCCTGTCGGCATCGCCTACAAGGGCCATCCAGCAGTTAAGGTATTCACTTTCGACAAGGCCGCGGTTCCGGGTGACGTCAAGAAAGACAACATTATGTTCACCGCGAAAGCTGCGGGTCCGCACGAAGAAGTACCTGTGATGGTCAAATTCTCTGACTACCGTTCGGTCAATGGCGTGCAGCTTCCTTTTCGCTGGGCGACGACGACCGACGGCAAGGCCGACGAAGTGTTTGATGTGACGAGCTACGACATCAATCCGGCCGACATCGCCGAGAAGTTCAAAGAACAGAAGGTCATGGTCAGG
Source organism: Acidobacteriota bacterium (assembly GCA_041940165.1). Lineage (GTDB taxonomy): Bacteria > Acidobacteriota > Blastocatellia > Pyrinomonadales > Pyrinomonadaceae > OLB17. The sequence continues at coordinate 19,163 of JBGTSR010000009.1, read as the reverse complement.
ATGAATAAGCCCGACTCGAAATAGTTCCGACCCCTTTTTCGGAATGAACGGAGAACGCTCGCGAAAGTCGCGGGCGTTTTTCTATTTGGAACTGAGTGAACCGATCACCGCGCGTCCGGCGTCGATCGCACCTTTGATATGGCGTTGGTTGGTGAAATGCCCCGCAACGAAAACGCCGGGAACGTTCGTCTCGAATGTCTCCTGATCGTAAACCGGGACCTCGCCGTACTTTCCGCTTTCAGTCGCAACGCCCAGATCCTTGAGCATCGTCAGATCAGCATCCGCACCGATCAGCACGAATACGACGTCGTTTTCGATCTTAACAACCTCACCTTTTTCGTTTTCGAGTTCGACCTCACCATCCCGAAACTCGAGCACGCGGCCCAGGAAAAAGAGCCTGAGGCAATGCTCTTTAAGTTCTTCTTCGAGAGGCTGTTTGACCCAATACTTGATGCAGCCCTGTTTCGGGTCAGTGTTCTCCCAGTCGCTGCGGAAAATAGCGAGCGTCGTCTCGGCACCCTCCTGAGCAAGAAACAACGCCGCTTCGCCCGCAGAATTCCCTCCGCCGACGACAAGCGCCTTTTTCTTTACCCAGGGATAGGTCTCTCGAAAATGGTCGTGGACGTGCGGCAGATCTTCACCGGGAACGTTGAGCTTTCGTGGAAAATCCATCGCACCGATCGCGAAGAGGACGTTTCGCGTTTCGTAAGTCGCTTTGTCCGTTTCGACCAAAAAGCTCCCCTCCTTACGAAGGAGGGGTGGCATCCGCTTCGGATGACGGGGTGGTTCTCGACGCGCTTGCAGAGAACCACCCCGCGGCTGAAGCCGCACCCCTCCTTCGTAAGGAGGGGAGCCAGAAGTGACTCCGACCACCGTCTCTTCCGTCCTTACATTCAGTTCGTTATCCAGCACGAACCGAACGTAATACGACAGCAATTCCTCACGCGTCGGCTTTTCTCTCGCAGGCTTTAGATCGCCTTCGACAAACTCAAGCTCGTTCGTCGTCGAGAACACGGTCAGCCCGACTGGATAGTTATAGATCGTGTTGCCGATTAGGCCTTTTTCGAGCACGACGTATTCGAGGCCTGCCTGCTTTGCCTCGTACGCGGCCGCGATCCCTGCGGGCCCTGCACCGATGATCACCAGATCGAGCATCGTTTAGAAGATCAGCTATTAGCCAGTAGCTATTAGCTAACAGCTATTTTTCATCCTCCAGCGCCTTTAGGGCCTCGGTCAGTTTCTCGATCTGCGCGTGCGTCGCGTCCATACCGCGTTTCGATTCGAGATAGCGTTTCCACTCGCCGGTCATCGTGAGCGCTTTGAGCGTGTCTTCGTCGAGGGCGTGCGACATCACTACAAGCAAGTCGCTAAGTGCCTCGTGGCCCTCGAGCAGCGACTCGATGATCGTGTACGCAAGCTTGGCGTTTGGCAGGTCTATGTCTTGGTTTTCCATTGCGAAAGCGTGATTTTACCACATCGGAACCTCGCGGCCGGAAAACGAAAAACCCCGTTGATAATACGGGGTTTTTGGTCTGTTGAAGTTTGAGAAGTCAGTTACTTTTTCTCGCCTCTGAATGTCAGCAGCAGTTCGTTGTTACGATAGATCCGCAAGCGATTGCCGTCGATCTCGAAACGATTCGCGACGCGCAGGCCCTGGAGCATTTCACGCTCGACCTGCATCTTGTTGCCCTCTTCGCAGGCACGCATCGTGGAAATGATCTCGGTAACGCTGATCCGCTCGCCGCGAACGCTGTAGCTGCCGCCGAAGGCGTTGCAGCTCGTATTGCCGCCGGCACTTCCCTTCCTGGCGTCAAAGTTCAGGAACGCTCCCTCGATGGGTGCAAAAGTCTGGCGGTTCTTGATCTGTTCGAGAATCCATTTGCGATCTTCGAGCCGTACTTCCCGATCGTCGTCATGGTCGTCATCGCGCCCGTCGGCCTTTTTAAACTTTAGAACTGCCCGTCCGCGACGATCGTTTAGCCGCAAGATATCGCCGTTGACGCGATAGGTCTTTGCCTGGTTCAACGCCCGTAGGAACTCGCCTTCTTCTACGTTTCTCGGCGATATGCGGCAGGCCCGTTTTGTCGTGACGACCGAGCTGACGTCGATATTCTGACCCTTGACGGAAACCGTGCCGGACATCTGATTACAACCCGTGTTTCCGGTAAAACGCGTTGCGTTCTGATTAAAATCGATCGCAGCCAAGGTCAGCGTTATAGCACGGCCGTTCGCCTCGATCAGATGCCATTCCGTATCGCGGATCTGACGCGGATTGCCAAAAGCCGCTATCGCCCCCGAAAGGATAAGTGCTGTAGTTACAAGAAATATGCGTGTCGCTGAGTTTTTCATGATCTCACCTTAAATAAATCAAATTCTGGAGGAGAGATCGGCGTGCGTCGGCTGTGTTGATCGCTCGCCGACATCTGTAGAACGATCACGCGGCAGAGACTTGCAGATCTTTTTTGAATGGCAATTCGGCGACCTCGCATTCCGTGTCGCCGCAGAGCAGTTTGGTTCCCGGTGCAAGGTGTTCGTATCGAACGTAGCCGAGAGCGATCGGCCTTCCGATCGAAGGCGAAAACGTTGACGACGTGACGCGTCCGGCGGGTTTGCCGTCGAGCGTGCTGAGTTCGCCCGAAGGTAAAGCGGTTTGCGACGAGTCGAAAATAAGCCCGGTGAGCTGTTTCGCGACGTGCCCCCGGAAATAGATCCTCGCGATGATCTCCTGACCGATGTAGCAGCCTTTGTTGTAAGAGATCAGGCCGTCGATACCGAGTTCCGAGACGACCGTCGTCTCATCCATGTCGATGCCGTATTTTGGGATTCCGGCTTCGATCCGCAGCGTTTCATATCGTTCGTCAGAAACTTCCGCGGCATCCGGCAAATCGGTCGTTGAACCTTCCTCTTCGAAAAACACTCCCCGAGAACCACCCCGTCCGCGAAACGCTGCCACCGCCCCTTCGTAAGGAGGCGAGCTTTTCTCGCGCCCGAAGAACACAACGTACCGGTATCGATCGGACAGATCCTCTACAAAGAAATCTCCCGCGAACGTGAACCTGAAAAGATTCTGAAAGACCTTTTCCCGGGTCGCTTCCTCGGTCTCGATCAAGTAGCGTTCGCCCTGCCGCAGCACGCGAACGACGGCCAGCAGACGTCCCTGTGCATTCGGAAACGCCGCGAGCATCTGTTCGCCGTCGCCGAGAGTTTTCATATCGTTGGTGATCATCCCGTCGAGGAACTGCACCGCTTCATTTCCCCAAACGGCGATCAGCCCGCGTTCCATTCGATACCAGCCGCCGGTCTCAAGTGCTTCGCTCATCGATAACAGATTAGGCAATCGGCGACGAAGAATCCAGTGAGTTGCAGCAATAATACATTGAACATTTCATGCAACTTTATCGTATATTGGTCCGACGCGAGCGGTTGGGTCGATCGCGGACCGCGAGAGTGCCAACTTATTTCAGGACGACACACTATAAAGTGTCAACTTTTTTCAGGACGACACAGTGAAACACTTTTTTTTGAATTTTTCGCGGGACAAGGCCAAAAATCGCCGTAAAGCACACGGGATCAATAAGTTCCCTGTCCCACGAACGTGTGGGACAGGCGTGGGACAGAATCGGGACAACGGGACAATTCAAGCCGAGCCGCGACGATTTGGTACAATCTGAGTTTCATTAAAATGAGCAACATTACCCCAGAGATCGTTTTAGAAGGTTTGTCGCAGATCATCGATCCCGACCTGCGAAAGAACATTGTCGACCTCGGCTTCGTCCGCGATATCGAGATCAGCGGCGGCGAGGTATCGTTCCGCATCGTGCTTACGACGCCGGCTTGCCCCGTCAAGGAGCAGATGGAGCAGCAGGCGATAGACATCGTCTCCGCTATGGAAGGCGTCTCGAACGTGAAGGTCACGATGGACGCCGAAGTGCCTCAGGGCCGGGGCATCAAGAACAACGTCGCGATCCCCGGCGTGCGAAACATCATCGCCGTTTCATCAGGCAAAGGCGGCGTCGGCAAATCGACCGTCGCGGTGAATCTCGCGGTCGCACTCGCCCGCGATGGTGCCCGCGTGGGCATCATGGACGCCGACGTCTATGGCCCGAACGTACCGCTCATGCTGGGCACAGGCTACGACCAGCCCGAGGTCTTTAACGGACAGCTGATGCCGATCGAGGCACACGGCGTCAAGATGATCTCGATGGCCGTGCTGGTTCCGCCCGACAAGCCTATGATCCTGCGTGGCCCGATGCTCCACGGCGTCGTCCGGCAGTTCCTGACCGATGTGAACTGGGGCGAACTAGACTACCTGATCGTCGACATGCCGCCGGGAACTGGCGATGTTCAGCTCTCGCTCGCACAGCTCGTTCCTGTCCAGGGAGCCGTACTCGTGACGACTCCGCAAGAAGTCGCGCTCTCGGACGTTCGCCGTGCTCTGAAGATGTTCGAACAGGTCAACGTTCCGGTCCTAGGTGTGATCGAGAATATGTCGTACTTCATCGCACCGGACACAGGCAACAAATACGAGATCTTTGGCAAAGGCGGCGGACAGAAACTCGCCGACGAATACGGGCTTAACCTCTTGGGCGAAGTCCCGCTCGGGATGGAGGTGCGAGAAGGCGGCGACAAAGGTACGCCCGTCGTGGCCGCATTCCCCGATTCGCCCCAGGCCGCCGCGTTCCGCAAGGTCGCCGAAGAGGTCGCCCGTCAGGTCTCGATCGAAGCGATGAAGCCGGAGCTGACTATATTGACGCGGGCATAGACAGCAGATGAAGAAGATCCTCGATAAGGTCCTCGATCAATACGAGCTCGTTCAGGAACGGCGCGAGGAACGATTTGACCGTGTACTCACCCAGAATGTCGAGGCCATGTCCGACAGGCAGTCGCGAAAGCGTGCGATCCTGATCTTGAGCGGCATCCTGCTTCTGATCTGGGCGGCCGTTTTGATCCGGCCTTACGACGTACTTTCGGCGTTCGAAAAGGTCGGGGCCTTTGAAGAAAAGATCATCGGTCTAGTGATCGCCACGATATTTGGCCTCGGCGTGTGGCTGACGTACGGCCTCTTCCGCATGAGGTTTCCTGATCTCAACAAACGCACGGAAAGCAGCGAGGTCATGTCGTCATTCGCCGACCAGGAAAGCTCAACGCGGAACGTACGCGTTTGGGTGATGTCCGTTGCCGGCGGATTTCTTCACCTCCTCGCCCTGGCGGTGACATTCGGCCTCCTCGTAAGCAATGGCCGCTAGACCTAGTCCGATCGATATCTTTGGCGCTATTCTAGATTCACAATTCAACTCAAAACTGATCAGGAAAGGATTATCAATGAAAAGGATCTCCGTCTTTCGTCGTGTACCTCGCCCGCTCGAACGGCTGTTCGTAGCGACACTCTTTCTCGCTCTCTTGCAATCAGGTCTGGTCGGCCAAACTGCGAAACGCCCGATCACCCCTGCTGATTTCGACTCTTGGAAGAGCATCCAGGGAACCGCGATCTCGCGTGACGGCAAGTATGTGGCGTACGTGCTTCAGCCGCAGGACGGCGATGGTGAACTGTACGTGAAGAGCACCGCCGCTGATACCGAATGGCGTGTGGCGCGCGGTTATCGCCCGCCGACACCGCCGCCTGATCCGGCCGATCCGGCCGCGACTGCCGCGTTTCAGGCTCAAGGGCGACTTCTGCGTCCGACATTCTCGGCTGATAGCAAGTACTTGTTCTTCAATATCGAGCCCGAGAAAGCCGCGATCCTCAAGGCTCGCAAAGACAAAAAGCCGCCTGCGGAATTCCCCAAGAACGCTCTCGGCATCATGGACCTCGCAAACGGAAAGGTCACCCGTGTCGAGGAAGCGAAGTCATATCAGGTTCCCGAGGATGGCTCGGGCTATGTGGCGGTCTTGAAGGAAGCTACGCGTGAAGAAAGACCTCGACCGGACGCCGGTGCCAACGCTAACACGGCTGCAGCAAACGCCAACTCTGCCGTCGCAAATTCGAACGCCGCTCCGCGTCCGTCGCCTTCGCCGACTCCGGCACGACGACGCGAATACGGTACAACGCTGGTTCTGAGAAACCTCGCGGACGGCAAAGACCGCACGTTCCCCGACGTTCTCGAATACAGCTTTGCAAAGGACGGCAAGACGCTCGTTTACAACGTGTCGTCGCGAAAGGAAGAAACGAACGGCACTTTCGTCGTTACGCCACAGAACCCTTCCGCCCCGGTCGCATTGCTCTCGGGCGCAGGCAAATACACCAAGCTGACTTGGGATGAAGATCAAAAACAACTCGCGTTCATCAGCGACAAAGACGACGCCGCGGCCAAACAGCCGAAATTCAAGGTCTATCACTGGCCGCGTGGAGCCGCGAAGGCCGACGAAGTGGTTTCGGAGAAAACGTCCGGTTTTCGCAGCGAATACGTTGTAAGCGAGAAAGGCTCGCTTGCGTTCTCGTTCGACGGCAGCCGGCTCTTCATCAGCAGTGCTCCGCCGCTCGATCCTGAGCCGGATCCGAACGACGCTATCCCGGAAGAGGAAAGGGTGACCGTCGATCTCTGGCACTGGAAGGACGATTATGTTCAGGCCCAGCAGCGTGTGCGTCGGATATCCGATCGCGACCGCTCGTATCGCGGCGTCTGGCACATCGCCGACAAGAAATTCGTCCAGATCGCTGATCCGACGATGGAATCGTTCAGCCCGAGTTCCGATGGAAAATGGGCCCTTGGCAGCGATGATCGCGAGTATCGCATTCGTGCGAATTACGATCCGGGATTTTCGGATACATATCTCGTGAGCACGGCCGACGGATCGCGGAAATTATTGCGAAAAGGTACGCAGTGGGGAGCGTCGTGGTCGCCGAACGGCCGTTACGCCGCATATTTCGACGGCAAAGACTGGAACTCGATCTCGATGCCGGACGGCAAGGTCACGAACCTGACCTCAAAGCTCAAAACAAAATTCGTACGCGAAGACCACGACAGCCCGAGCGCCGCGCCCTCTTACGGCACAGCAAGTTGGACGAAAGACGACAAAGAGATCCTGATCTACGACAAATTCGACATCTGGCAGGTGGCGGCCGACGGAAGCGGCGGCAGGCTGCTCACAAACGGGCGGCCGAGCAAGACCGAAATGCGTTACGTTCGCACCGATCCCGACGAGCGGTTCGTCACGCCCGGCCAGACGATGCTGCTACGGGCCGAGAGCCACGAGACTCGCGAATCGGGCTTTTACCAAACCAAACTCGACGGAATGGCTGAAAAGCTCCTGATCGACTCAAAAAATCTTACAACGCCGATCAAGGCAAAAGATGCTGACCGCTACGTCTTCACCGCTTCCCGATTCGATGAATTCCCGGATATATGGACGAGTGCGGGCGATTTCGCCTCTCCGCGAAAGCTGAGCAACGGCGGCTCGCAAACAGCTCCATTCAAATGGGGAACGTCGGAACTAGTGCGGTACAAAGGCGAGGACGGCACGCCGCTGCAGGGCGTTCTGATCAAGCCGGCCGATTTTGACCCGAAAAAGAAATACCCGATGATCGTTTACCTGTACGAAAGGCTTTCGGACACCGTGCACGACTTCCGGCATCCCGGCCCCGGCCAGAACGTCAATCCGAGCGTCTATTCGAGCAACGGGTACGTGATCTTCCTGCCCGACATCGTTTACAAGATCGGTTATCCTGGCAAGAGTGCGATGAACTGCATCATGCCCGGCGTCGACATGCTCGTAAAACAGGGCTTCGTAGACGAAAAAGCGATCGGGATTCAGGGTCACAGCTGGGGCGGTTATCAGATCGCCTATATGCTCACGCGGACCAACAAATTCAAAGCCGCTGCTCCGGGGGCCTTGGTCGCGAACATGTTCAGTGCATACAACGGCATTCGCTGGGGCACGGGCTTGCCGCGGCAGTTCCAGTACGAACGCACTCAGAGCCGAATCGGAGCTACGCCGTGGGATGCGACTGACAAATACGTGGAAAACTCGCCGCTCTTCCAGATCAAGAACGTCACGACGCCTGTCCTGATGATCCACAACGACAACGACGACGCTGTGCCATGGTATCAGGGCATCGAGTTCTACCTGTCGCTGCGGCGTCTGGGCAAAGAGGTCTATTTCTTCAACTACAACGGCGAGCCACACGGCCTTCGCAAACGGCAAAACCAGAAGGACTACGCGATGCGAATGCGGCAGTTCTTCGACCACAAATTGAAAGGCGAACCGGCCCCGGACTGGATGAAGAACGGTATCAAATTCCTCGACCGCGAGAAGGAAAAAGAGCAATATCGGCGCTCCGTCGCCGACGGGCCAGAACAGCGGTAGGCATCAGACCGGCCCCACCAGCGGCAGCGATTTGTGTTGTGATTTGCGGCTGGCTGTTGTAATATTTACTATATTGTAAGGATTCGCCTGCGGGCGGATCCTAAACTTTGAGAGAGGTTATTTTTATGTCAGCAGTTGCAGCACCTTCAGTCGAGCTAAACGTCACGGACGCGGCGATCACCGAGATCAAGAAATTCCTAGCCGGTGAAGACGATCTGCCGGAAACGGCGGGACTTCGGGTTCGAGTTGTTCCCGGCGGATGCTCGGGCTTCCAGTACAGCCTCAACATCGAGGAAGAATCGAAGCAGGGCGACTTTATACTGAGCAAAAACGGCGTGAATATGTTCGTTGACATGTTCTCGGCGCAGTATCTGAACGGAATTACCATCGACCACACGACTAACATGATGGGATCGGGCTTTACCTTCGAGAACCCGAACGCGACCGGCGGCTGCGGCTGCGGCACGTCATTCTCGGCCTAACGGCTCTTTTTATCAGACATTTACTTGGACTCGGAGAAAACTTTTCCGAGTCCTCTTAATTTTGTGGAAGCGAAGAACGATTCGGCATCTTTCTTTCCACATACAGACAACTGAAGGAACGACCGGAAAGTAGGCCAAAGGCAGGGCAGACGAGCTTAAGCGGCTCATCTGTATGCTGGAGTTCATACATTGCAAAAACACGGTTGCACATCCCTTCCACATCAGGCATACTCTCTATTGCGTTTGGTTCTAACTAATTAAATAAGAGCATCAGTTGAGAGGGCGGTCGCGATCTCGTCGATTTTTAGGAATCCGACAACACTTGTTCGTTTTTTAAAGTAGGCGGAGTTATTCGCCTGCTCTCGCCAAACTCCTGCTCTACGAACGCAAAATTTCATATTTGGAGACTACGGTTTGAATTATTTTAAGAAGTTACTTTTCCTTTCGGTCGTCGTATCGGCTGCCTGTTTTACATTCTCTGACGTCGCTAATGCACAAGATCGCGACCGGGTCGTTAAACCGACCTCAAGTCAGCCGACAAACCTTCCAACTCCCGCTCGCTCGACCGAAGTAATAAAAACTTCAAGTTCCCGTCCTACACTCACAAACTCGATCGAAGTAACGAAACCCCGGGTTGATGCGGCCTACGAGCCTTTGAGCAATAACGCAGCCGCCAAATCGAACATGCTTAGCGTTGCCGCAATGGTCGCGGCCGGCAAGTCGCGATACGGAGCTTCGACAAGTGCTTTGCTCGACCAGGGCATCAAGTCGCGTTATGGACTTCGCTACAAATACGGCTCGATGGGCCCGAATACCTACGATTGCTCGGCATTCGTATGGGCGGCCTTTGGCGATGCCGGTATGAAGTTCACGAGAACGAGTGCTCGGGGAATGTGGGCAATGTCGGAACCGGTATACGGTGACGAACGCTTCAAGTTCGGAACGCTCGTATTTCTCAACGGCTTTGGCCACATGGGCATCGTCGCTGATGAGAATGGCTTTTATCACGCATCGTCGAGCAAAGGCATCACGTATTCGCCCTTCAAAGGCTACTGGGCGAACCGGATCGTGGGCTTCGGCAAGCTGAAGATGGCCGAACCTGCTCAGTAAGGATTGAATTCGATAAATGAAGAGAGGCTGCGGGTATCCGCAGCCTTTCGTGTTTTTGGTTTGTAAGGAGTCTAGACCACAAAACCCGGACGATGATGGTCGTCCTTGCACTCATAAATGACCGCGATGCGCTCGATCGCGACGTAGGCGACCTCACCATCTTCATCCCGCAGGTACAGGACACCGCTCTTCACGTCGACAACATCGCCGCGAAATGCCGCGTTGATCCCGCAGTTAACATCTACTTTCTTGCCAAGCAGGTTCTTAAGGAGTTCTTCCATATAGGTCGTTCAAAAGAGATAATTCTAAATTCGCTGGCCGATCGCCGCAAGGCGCCCCGCACGGGCCCAACGGGTTTGGGTCCGTCGATCCTGAGTAACGGGCGAGGAGGCATTGTTTTCGTACGCCAGTGCGGCGGCGATGATCGCCATGTCACCCTCTGTTTGGTCGGCCTCTAACGGCTTATTCCTCTCGTTGAATCCCGAGATAAAGCCCGTATCAAGGTTTCCGCTTATGAAGACCTCGTCATCCATGACCTGCCGAAAGAAAGGGATCGTCGTCTTGATGCCGCCTACGTGATATTCCGCCATCGCACGCCGCATCCGCTCGATCGCCTCCTTACGGTCGCGGCCGTAGCTAGCGAATTTAGAGATCATCGGATCGTAATAGATAGAAACCTCAGCGCCCTCGTAAACGCCGCCGTCATCACGAACTCCCGGCCCATGCGGGACGCGCAGCCTCGAGATCTGGCCCGGTGAGGGAAGAAAATTATTATCAGGATCTTCCGCGTAAATGCGGCATTCGATCGCGTGGCCGATCATCTCGACGTCTTCCTGCCGGAACGAGAGCGGTTCGCCGGCGGCAACTCTGATCTGTTCACGAACGAGATCGATCCCAGTGACGAGTTCCGTTACAGGATGCTCGACCTGTAGCCGCGTATTCATCTCGAGAAAATAGAATGAGCGGTCGAGGTCGGAAACGAGGAACTCGACAGTTCCAGCCCCAACGTAATCAACAGCTTTCGCAACTTTGACTGCACATTCGCCCATTTGGGCCCGCAGTTCGGCTGAGTTGATGGGCGAAGGAGCTTCCTCGATAACTTTCTGATGCCGCCGCTGGATCGAGCATTCGCGTTCGCCCAGATGGACGTGATTACCGTGAGTGTCAGAGAATACCTGGATCTCGATATGCCTAGGGCGAACGATCGCTTTCTCGACATAAACGGCATCGTCACCAAAGCTCGCGAGGGCTTCGGATTGCGAATTTTCAAGTGCCGACTTGAGCTCCGCTTCCTGCTCGACGAGACGCATGCCTTTTCCGCCGCCACCCGCCGAGGCTTTGAGCATTACCGGATAGCCGAACGACGCAGCGATCTCACGGGCCTCGTCAAACGATCGCAGCGGATCGGTCGTGCCGGGCACAACAGGAACTGCTGCGGCTATAGCGATCTTTCGCGCAGACATCTTGCCGCCCATACCTTCCATCGCTTCGGGCGGTGGACCGATAAAAGTCAGCCCTTCGGCCGCGACATCGCGAACGAATGCCGCATTCTCCGAAAGAAAGCCATAGCCAGGATGGATCGCCTGAGCACCGGCGCGTTTTGCAACATCGATGATCTTTTCGCCGCGCAGGTAGCTCTCGCTCGATGGTGGCGGTCCAATATGAAACGCCTCATCGGCCATCCGAACGTGGAGTGCGTCACGATCAGCATCAGAAAAGACCGCGACCGTTCCTATACGCATCTCACGACACGCCCGGATCACACGACAGGCTATCTCGCCCCGATTTGCAATGAGTATCTTTTCGAACATCCTACTCTACGATCGAATTTCCCTGATTACGTGGGTCGTATCGAATTCCAACCTTGGCACCCGGGGCGTATCTTACGGGGTCACGGCGTTGCTCTAGAGTGAGCACCTCTGAAGACTCAAAATCGACGCCATTCAGCGTGTACCGGTACATCACGATCTCATCACCGGACGGAGTCATCTCCCCGTCGATGATCTCACCGTCCGTAATACGGCCGTTTTCAAGAAGCCAGCGGCGGCGTGCCTCCGGATCCTCTTTCTTTCGGCCTAAGATCCTATCGACTATTCCCATCAGTCATCGAGTTCGAAAGGCGGCTTATCATATCTCGCCCTAAGCTTGTTTATTGCAGCAAGAACTGTCGGTCTTTTTATGATCCTCGCCTCGAGAGGCCGTTTGCCCGGGATATCAAGAAATATCAATCCCAATAGTATTGTCAGAACTCCTTGTCCGGGAACCCCGGGCAATGAAAGCACGATGCCGAGTAATATCAAGAAAACCCCGGCGATATTCTTCGCGATCACGGCTCCCCATCTCACGATCCACGGGCTGTTCGGCAGAAAATCCTCGTGGTAATGCGAGCTGAAATAGTGCGGCGGGAGCTTCACCATCACTATGCCAAGAGCGAGGAAGCTGACACCGAGCGACAGCAAGAACAGAGCGACTCCAAGGAGTACGTTGCCGATCGTTATTGATTCAAAAAATTGAGCGAGCCAGGTCATTCAGCTTTCCGCTCACTACGGTCGATCGCCATGAGTTCGCGGCGAATAAATATCATCCGCTGGACAAGCGTCCAAACAGAACCGACGGCCAACACCCAAAGCACCTGCGGCATGCGATTGGCAAGAAAATGGTCCGAACTCCAATCCCACGTCGACAACGCTCCGATTATTAGCAAGACAACGCGTTCGGGCCGCTGCAGGAATCCCACATTCGCTTTAACGCCAAAACCTTCACTCCTTGCCGTCGTGTAACTAACTAGTACCGACGCGACCATACCAACGCCTGCGAGAGACACGTTAAGCACCGAGTGTTCCGACGTCATGCGGGAATAAAAGATCATTATTCCCAGAAACGATCCCATATCTGAAAGACGATCAAGCGTCGAATCAAGGAATCCGCCGTAGCGCGTCACTCTGCCAGTTAGACGCGCGACGTTGCCGTCGAGCATGTCAAACAGGTTTGCGGCGATGAGCACGATCCCGGCCCAGAAGAACTCACCAAAGCCAAAGAGCACGCCGCACGCAAGGTTGATCAGGACACCGATGGTCGTCAGTACGTTCGGCGGGATCCCGGCCGACGCCAACGTACGCACCATCGCATCGATGATACGCATGGCGCCCCGTCCTATTCCTGCTCCAAGCATTTACTTTTGTGCCGGTCGTGTGTGGCCGTTCGTCGCGGAGACGTTCGATCCTATTCGCCCTGCTCGTGGATCGTCGTCAATCGGCTGATCTCGAAGCTCCGAGACCCCGTCGGGGTCTTCACTTTAACTTCATCGCCTTCCTGTCGGCCCATTAGGGCTTGACCGATCGGCGAAACAGTGGATATCTTGCCGTTCTCGGGATCGCTCTCCTCAGACGTGACGAGACGATAGCGTACCTTTTCCTCGCGGTCAAGGTCGAAAAGTACGACCTCGGAACCGTATGCCACGCGGTCGGTCGGGATCTTGGAAACGTCGATCGAATCGACCTCCATCATTCGCTGATGAAGCAGACTGATCCGTGCCTGAACAAAAGTTTGGCGTTCTTTTGCCGCCTTATATTCAGCGTTCTCACTCAGATCACCAAACTCGCGGGCGTGCTGTATCGCCTTTGGAAGTTTGAAATGAAGCTCTTGCTCGAGCTTGTCCAGTTCGTCCTGGAGCTTTTTCTTGACTTCTTGCATAAAAAGGTCATTCCGCCGACTGATCCGAACTCGATGCCTTGATGAATCTCGTATCGATGCCAACGGGTTCGGCCAGCTTTGATTCTTTTGGTGCGGCAAACGAGATGCCGATATCGCGTGCTGTCCGGACGAGTTGGCCATCGACCGGAACACGTTTGATCGTAGTACAGGCTTCGTCGAGCGGAACCGTAACTACAGTACCCGCCTTTAGCGCGACCATCTTACCGGTCTCACCACTGGCGATCGCCCGAACGGCACACGCTCCGAAGTTCGTTCCAAGCATTCTATCAAATGCGTTGGGGCTTCCGCCTCTCTGCAAATGGCCGAGGACGACGCATCGAGCCTCTTTATTCGTCATCTCCTCGACTCGGCGGCGAATATAGTCGCCGACGCCGCCCAGCCTGCCCGGATCTTGATACAATTCTGACTTACCGATCTCTCGAGCCCCCTCAGCAACTACGATATTAGTGAATCTCGAGCCTTGCTTCTCGCGCGCCTGTACTTTACGGACGATCGCGTCAAAGGAATAGGGTATCTCGGGGATCAGAATAATATCAGCGCTTCCGGCTAGTCCGGCGTGCAGGGCGATCCAACCGGCGTTTCTGCCCATTACTTCGAGGATCATAACGCGATCGTGCGACGCAGCCGTCGTATGCAGGCGGTCGAGAGCTTCTGTTGCGATGTCGATCGCCGTCATAAAGCCGAATGTGAATTCGGTAGCAGCCAGATCGTTGTCGATCGTTTTCGGCACTCCTATAACCGGGAATCCCCGACGATGAAACTGTTCGGCAATGCCGAGGGTGCCTTCGCCGCCAAGAACGATCAAGGCCTCGATACCCAGAATGTCGAGATTTGCGATCGCCTCGCCAATAGGCATCTGCGGGTAAACAGGCGCTCCATCAACGATCTTTACAAAGCTCCCGCGATTCCGCGTTCCAAGTATCGTTCCACCGCGCGGAAGAATGCCGCTAACGCTCTTTTGCGTGAGCTTTACCGTGTGCGTATCGCCCAGAATGCCCTCGAAGCTGTCCTCGATCCCGATGCACGTCATGCCGAATTCGCCGATCGCGGTTCGCACGACCGCCCGGATCACAGCGTTCAGCCCCGGAGCATCACCGCCTCCGGTCAAAATACCGATCTGCTTATACATAGAAATCCTTGTACACGAAACAAATCATCATTTTACTTGACCACCTGCAAAATACGAAGAGATTCGCCGGTACGAGGCCTCGAGGGCTTGGTTGATCGGCGCGACGAGACACTGTCGGCGTCGCGTAGGCTTTTCGGCCCATTTAACAGGGACATTAGCGCGCTCTCAGCCTTCCCTTATGGCGAAGGCGGCCAACATGAGCTACGGAATTGTAGGTTCTAGTGATAATTGCGAGCAAACGTGGCCACAAGTTCTGAGGCCCGAGGCATCGCTTCGACGGCTTTCAGCACCTGCGGATCAGCTTCGAGCAAGACTTGCGTCCCTGCCTCGGTCGAGTGGTTTGCGGTCGCGAGTTCTTCGCGTAGCCGACGACGCGCGTATTCCGCTTCGCTGCGGATATTCTCGGCGGATAAACCATTGTCAGCGTTCGCAGTTGCGAAGCCGATGAAAGCCTCGAACAGCCGATCGCTTACCGCGAATTCCGACGGTGCGAGCGTCGCCTTGAAGCTCTGTTTTTCAACACGAAGATTCTCCAGCCCCGCGATCTTGCCCGCGACGAGATTTCGTGTGAAGAAGAAGGCCGCCTCGTTGAGCCTCGCGAGCAGTGGTTTAAAGTCCGCAGCCTCGGCCTTGATGTCCGGCTCGATGCCGCGGCCGCCGTAAAGAACGCGGCCATTGGCAGTCGGGACCGGCTCGCCGACGGGTTTGATCGGTGTGTCGGGCGCATCGCCCTCTTCGGTGTCGGCGTGCGAATAATATTCGTATATCGAACCGCTCGAATAATCTCGCTGGAGCGATCGCCCGAACGGCGTGTAATACCTCGCCGTAGTGAGCGTCAGCCCAGTCCCGTACGGCAAGCGGAACATTCGTTGGACAAGTCCTTTGCCAAAGCTATCCGTACCGACGACGAGCCCACGGGAATAATCCTGGACAGCACCGGCAACGATCTCGGCCGCAGAGGCCGAACCACCGTTTATGAGCACGACCAGGGGGAAATTGCCCGCCGAACCGCCTGAGGTTCGCAGTTCACGAACCTGCTCGCCCTCAGTGCCTCTTACAGTAACGGCGATCTGCCCGGGCGGAACGAATTTACTTACGACGGCGACCGCCTGTTCGAGAATGCCGCCCGGATTTCCCCTAAGATCGAGGACGAGGCCTTTCATTCCCTGTTTCTTAAGATCGTCGATCGACGCGGACAGTTCTTCGCCGGTAGTTTGCTGAAAGCCGCCCGTGAGTCCGATGTAGCCGATCGAATTCGGCAGCATGAAAGTATTCCGGATCGACGGAAGCGGCACACCGCCGCGAACGATCTCAAAATCGATCGGAGCGTTCGCACTGACGCGTTCGACCTTTACCTTGACGGTCGTTCCCCGCTCTCCTCGAACGTTTCGCGAAACCTCTGCACTGGTCCACTCTTTTGCGTCTTTGCCCTCGACACTCACAAAGCGGTCACCGTATCGCAAACCTGCCTTGTCGGCGGGCGTGTTCGGGATCACCGATTGAACGTAAACGCCATCGCGATGCCGAAGGATCGAAACGCCAATGCCGTAGAACTGCGAAGCCTGGTCCTCTGTCAGCTTGCGGTATTCTTCGCGAGTAAAGAAGGCCGAGTGCGGATCGAGCGTCCAAAGCATGCCCTGCATCGAGCTGTCATTGACCTTCTCCAGATCGACCTTTCCCGAATAGCTCTCTTCGATCACCTTCAGGGCTTCACGATAGTCATCGACCACCCGGGCAGCGGTCACTTCGCCTTCGGCCGCAGTACGAGCGGGCATCCGCCCAAAGAACCCGCCGGCCAGGGCTCCCGCGATCACAAAGACTATCGAAAATATGGCAAAACGTCGTGTCATTTACAGCACTTCCAACATTTCAATATAGCATAGACGCTCTCCGCGAACGTTCGGGTTTGCTTCAAGGGCCGAGGCAAAATTTACATTTCTCTGCCGAAGCCGTAACATATCGCTTTTGTCCGATGACGCCGAACGTATCTATTGTCATCCCCGCGTATAACGAAAGCGACCGCCTCGGCGGGCCGCTTCGGTCGATCCTCGATCACATTGCGTCCACCGGCCTCGATGCGGAACTGATCGTCGTTGACGACGGTTCTTCGGACGATACTTACGCTGTCGCGAAATCGGGCTTCAACGGTCTGCCTCCTGAACAAGCTCGGGTGATCCGCTACGACCAGAACCGCGGGAAAGGCTTTGCGGTCAAGACCGGGCTGCTCGACGCCAGAGCACCGATCGCATTGTTTTCGGACGCCGACCTTTCTACGCCCATCGAAGAAATGTCGAAACTGATCGATCCGATCCGCGAGGGAAAATACGACGTCGCTTTTGGCTCGCGAGCCATCGACCGGACTCTTATCGGCACGCATCAGCCGTGGCGACGGGAACAGGGCGGCAAGGTTATGAACCTCATCATCCGCACACTTTCGGGCCTTCCGTTTTCCGACACGCAATGCGGGTTTAAGGCGTTCGACATGACGAAGTTTCGCCCGCTGCTCGACGTGATGACGATTGATCGCTTCGGATTCGACGTCGAATTCCTGTTCGTCGCCAACTATCACAACCTCCGTCTCGCCGAGGTACCTGTTCGATGGAACGACGTTGCCGGGTCTAAGGTCAGCGTCTTTCGCGATACCCGCCGGATGATAAGCGAGTTGATGCAGATCAGGCGAAACGCCCGCAAAGGCACTTACAAGATCTAACCATGCGATGGGCCGATCGAAAGCCGCATTCGTGACATTCGCGTCGTTCGTGGCTAGACTTCCGATATGACCGCCAAACTCAACGTTAACATCGATCACGTCGCCACGATCCGCGAGGCCCGCAAGACGATCGAGCCTAGCATCATCACCGCAGCCGTCATCTGCGAACAGGCCGGTGCTCACGGCATCACAGTTCATTTGCGTGGCGACCGGCGACACATTCAGGATCGGGATATTGAACTGCTCCGCGAGGTCGTGACGACCTATTTGAACGTCGAGATGGCCGCGACCGACGAGATGGTCGAGATAGCTCTCCGCACCAAGCCTGATGCCGTTTCGCTTGTTCCCGAAAGCCCTAACGAGATCACTACGGAAGGCGGATTGGACGTCATCGGTAATTTCGACGTCGTAAAGGGTGCGGTTGAAAAGCTCAAGAACGCCGGTATTTTTGTCAGCCTTTTCATCGACCCCGATCTCGAACAGATCACAGCGGCCAAGAGTTCCGGTGCCCACCAGGTCGAGCTATGCACGGCTGAGTATGCCGAGCTTACGCTGAGTGGCCGTGCCGCGCACGGCGAAGGTGCTCAGCGTGCTGCATGGGAAGCCGATCGCATCCGAGCTGCAGCGGTCCACGCCACCGATCTTGGCCTTATCGTCGCCGCCGGTCACGGACTGACCTACCGCAACGTCGGTGCGCTCGCGGCCATCTCCGAGATAACCGAATTCAACATCGGTCATAATATTATCAGCCGTTCGGTCTTCGTCGGGCTGAGTCAGGCGGTGCGTGAGATGAACGAGGCCATTCGCAATTAGGAACGATCGGCAGCCGAAACTAAAATTCACAGGAGATCCAGAATGATACAGGTCGAAGACATGCGCGAGGAAGATATCGATCTTCTGCTTTCCGAAGTGGGCTTCGGACATTTTGGTTGCTCGGCGAACGACATTCCCTTCGTGGTGCCGATCCACTACGCGTACGAGCGGCCATACATTTACGTCTACACAACCGAAGGCAAGAAGCACGAGATCATCCGCCAAAATCCCAACGTTTGCCTCCAAGTCGAGAAGATCACCAATAACGAAGTGTGGCAAAGTGTGGTCGTTAACGGCACCGCCGAGCAATTGTCCGATCCCGCTGAAAGGGAGCACGCGATGAAACTCATCACCGAGGTCAATCCCTCGCTCACACCGGCGATCGCAATACGCTGGGTCGACAACTGGATCAAGGAGAACCGAGAGGTGATCTATAGGATCACTCCAACCTTTGTCTCCGGACGCTATTCCGGCAAGATCGGCATAGCAGCCGCCGGGGCTCGCCCGGTCTAGCCCCGCTTTACCGTCGCCCGTCGTATCCTCGAAATAGCAGGCGTCGCAACCGCCTCCTGCCCGCATCGTAACGGAAACCCCTGAGGACTGTACGAACGCGCTTGCCCTTTTAGCACGAGGAGAATAAGTATGAATATCGCGGGAAACTGTAAGCATGAGCTATGCGACTGCATGGCTGGTGAGAGCGGATATTGCAGCGACCATTGTAAAGAAGCGGTCGAGCAGGATATGACCGAGATCAAGTGCGACTGCGGCCACGCCGCCTGCTCGGCCTAACCTATAGCACCGAGCGCAGGGCTTTTCCGGTGTAGCTTTTTTTGACCTTCGATACCTCTTCTGGTGTTCCGGTAGCGACGACTTTGCCGCCGCCCGCACCGCCTTCGGGGCC
>JBGTSR010000008.1:0-213462 GCA_041940165.1 Acidobacteriota bacterium | reverse complement strand
CCGACGGCTTCAAGCTCCCCGATCAGGATGAGGCGGACATCGAAGCGCTCGTCGCCGGCAAAGAGCTCGACGAGATGCGCGTCACCCACGCCAAGATCGGCGACGCCGTCCGCGTCGACGACGCGCGCGGTCGCTACGTCGTCTTCGCCAAGAGCACCTTCCCGCACCGCCTCACGCTCGACGGCTTTCGTGTCGTCATCGACGCGGCGCACGGCGCCGCCTACCGCGCCGCCCCCACCGTCTTCGAAGAGCTGGGAGCAGAGGTCGACGCCCTCGGCGTCTCGCCGAACGGCACCAACATCAACGACGGCGTCGGCGCCCTCCACCCCGAGCACATGGCGAGAGAGGTCGTCGCTCGCGGCGCGGCGTTCGGCATCGCGCTCGACGGCGACGCCGACCGCGTGATCGTCGCCGACGAGAAGGGCAACATCGTCGACGGCGACGCGATCATGGCGCTGTGCGCTGCGCGGCTCCTCAAGCAGCAGCGTCTGCCGCACGGCACCGTCGTCGCCACCGTCATGTCGAACCTCGGGCTCGAGCGGGCCGTAAAGGGGCTCGGCGGCAAGGTCCTCCGCACCGCCGTCGGCGATCGTTACGTCGTAGAAGCGATGAAGAAGGGCGGCTACACCTTCGGCGGCGAGCAGTCCGGGCACCTCATCTTTCTCGACCACGCCACCACCGGCGACGGCATCGTCGCGGCGCTTCAGGTCGCGGCCCTCCTCGTCGAAGAGGGCCGCCCGCTCTCCGAGCTCGCGAGCGCCGCGCTCACGCGCGTGCCGCAGATCCTCGAGAACGCCACCTTCTCCAAGCGCCTGCCCCTCGACTCGATGACCCGCACCCAGGCAGAGGTCGCGCGCATCGAGGCCGAGCTCGGCGAGCGCGGCCGCGTCCTCGTCCGTTGGAGCGGCACCGAAGCCAAGCTTCGCGTCATGGTCGAGGGTGAGGATGAAGCCTTCATCAAGACGGCGGCTCTCGGCATCTTGAGCGCGGCGAAGACCGATATCGCGGATTGAGGTCTGTTATGTTGGGGCTCCAATGGGAGTCTTCCATCGTTCCTTCGCTTGCGGCCTGGCGCTCATCGGTCTTGTCGCCTGTGGTGACGACAGCACGACAGGCGGTAACCCTTCCGGCACCGGGACCGGCACCGGAGGCGGAGGCGGCACCGAAGGGCCGGTCACGATCCGCGGGGGCGTCGAGAAGGGGCCGTTCATCCTCGGCTCGACGGTCGTCATTGCGACGCTCGATGCGGCGGGCAACCCCACGGGTCAGCAGTTCACAGCGGCGATCTCGAGCGACGACGGCGCTTTCGAGACGACGCTGCCTGCACCCTCGCGCGCCACGCTCGAGGCGAGCGGCTACTACTTCAACGAGGTGACCGGCGAGCTAGCGGATTCGGGCCTCACGCTCCGCGCGCAAGCCCAGGTCGACGGCGTGTCGCCGGTGTTCGTCAATCTCCTCACCCACCTGACCTTTCAGCGCACCGCGACGCTTGTGGGCCAAGGTGCGGCGCTGGCGGCGGCAGAGGCGCAAGCCGGGTCCGAGCTTCGCGCCGCCATGGGCATCGGGCCGACGGGCTTCGATCCGCAAGCATCGGCGACCGCGCTGACGCTCCTTCAAGGTGACGACGAAGCGAGCGCGTACCTCCTCGCCACGGGCGCGGTTTGGATTCAGGCAGCGATCCTGCAAGCGGGACCGAATGGATCGGTGGAAGCGACCCTGCAAGAGCTGCTCAACACCACGGCCGCGGCGTTCGCGACGACCGGCGGCATCACCACCACGACCGTCGATCTGCTGCACCAGGCCGAGGCGACGCTCGACGGCGAAGCCGTGAACGCCAACCTCGCGGCGCGCTGGCAAGAGATCGGAGCCGCGAGCACGCCGCCCAACGTCCACCGCGTCCTCGATCAGGACGCCGACGACCTGCCGAACATCAGCGACAACTGCTGGTACGCGCCGAACCCCGGGCAAGAGGACACCGATGGCGACGGTGTAGGGGACGCCTGCGAGTGCGGCAATGGTACCGTCGATCCGGGCGAAGTATGCGATGACGGAAACGTCATCAATACGGACGGGTGCGAATCGGATTGTACGCCGACCTGCGAGAAGCTGGCGGACATGCCGCCGCTTTACGACTCCGGCGCCCAGCCCAGAGGCTGGATCCCGATGGCCGGCGGCTTCTTTGTCACCATGCTCGACCAGAGCGGCGAAGCCGTTCCGTGGTTTATCGACCCCGCGCTCCAAACCGCCACGCCGCTGGGATCGACCAACACCAGCTATTCACCGGTCGTCGAGCTCGGGGGCGAGGCCTTCTTCGTCGCGGGGAATCCCAACACCCTCTGGCGCAGCGATGGCACGCGCGACGGGACGGTTTCGACGGGTATCGGCCTCGGCGACCCCGAGGTCGTTGCATTCGATGGCGCGCTGTACTTTCCCGTCCAAGGAGGCGGGCTCGCTCGAAGCGATGGAACCATGGCTGGGACGTCGACACTCACGGACACCCCGGCGGCGCGCCTCACCGTGCTGGAGGATCAAATCGTCTTCGCACGCGCAGCGAGCCCATCCGAATTGTGGGCATCCGACGGGACGGCGGTCGGCACGAGCATGCTTGCCGCCTTCCCGATAGGTGGGAACCCCGGCTGTTGCCAGCCGCTTCAATCGTTCCTCGGCCTGGCGTTCCACGCCGTCTACGACCAGGTGAGCGAGCGTCAGCTCTGGCGAACGGATGGGACGGCCGGTGGGACCTTCACGCTCTATGAGTCGAGCGACCCGAATCAGGTCGTGTGGGAGCCCTACGGCGATCTCGATGGCCTCGCGTACTTCGCCGTGCAGGATGTCGGCCTTCACCGAACTGACGGCTCGCAAACGCCTCCCCAGAACATCGACCCCGGCTTCTACCGCGCTCCGATGGGCCGCGCTGGCCAACACCTTCTTTACCGGAGGCAGCAGATGGCAGGAGGGGTCGAGGAGATCTGGCGCACCGACGGGACGACCAACGAGCCGCTCGTCATCCCGGGGCTCCCCACAGCGGTCGACGGCGTCTCGAATGGTGATCTCGTCTTCCTCGTCACCTACGTCGTGCCGTACGACGACCTGTGGGTGACCGACGGGACGCCTGCCGGTAGCCGCCGCGTCACGACCGACCTGCACGTAGAGCCCGGCTTCACGTTCCGCGACGGCTACATCTACTTCCTCGCCAACGACGGGCAGACCGGTCTCGATCCCTACCGCTGCAAAGCCGGCTCGCCCTAGCGAGCGGTCAAATCTCCGAGCATGCCGAGCCGCGACAGCACCTCGCGCACGGCGCGCTCGTGCTGCGCCACGCGCTTGTCGATGTCCTGTCCGATCTTGGTGGTCTCGATCACGAGCGACCGAACAGCCCGCTGCTCGGAGACCGCGCGCGCGACGCTCCGCGACGGGCCGGGTGCGATCAGCTCGAAGGGATGACGTGGCGGCTCCTCTGTGCCGTTGATGGCGTCGAGGACGAACCTGGCCATGGCCAAGCTGTCCTCGGCAGACGCTACCCGCGGCACGTAGGTCACGGAGCTCCCGACGCTCTTGCGATTGATGCGGTGAAAGTCCCAACCTTCGTGGAGATCTACGACCCATGTCACCTGCTCGCGGGAGACGAGCGACCAGATGTCGCTCGCCATCCCTTGGGAGGGCTCGGTGCGCCCGCCCCCGGGAAACTGCCGGTTCAAGTCGATGGGATTCGCCCCGGGGATGTGCCGGGTGCCCGCTCGCAGCGCGGGCGGGTTGGCCGTGGGCACCACCAGCAATCGGCCACGTGCTACCGACCACTGTGCGACTCGTTCTGCGGCGATCGGAGGGGCCGGCTCGTCGCCGTGAATCCCGGCGAGCACGAGCACCACCTCTCCATCGTTGCCGCTGTCCGCAAGATGACAGTCGCTCTGGAGCTCGGTGCCAGCGCCGAGCTGGATCGTGCGCCGCGAAGGCGTCGCGAGCAGCGTCGGTGCGACCACGGCCGCGGGCGAGCCCTCGGCCGGTCGCTGGACGACCGCCGGCTCGTTGTGCGAGCAGGCGACGAGCCCCGATGCCATCGCGAGTGTCGCGCAAAGGCGCATGGCCGAAGCGTGACGGCTCGGCCGTGCGCTGGCAAGCTCGAGGGATCAGCTCGGATAAAATGACGTAACCGTCAGTTATCCATCGCTGTCGAGCTCGAGCGCCACGGCGTACATGTGACAGTCCTCAGAACGTGCCGAACATGCCGACGCCCGAGGGTCCCACGGTGACCGCGGGCGCGGTCGTCCCGCCTGGCCGCACGGCGATGAGCACGATGCCGGTGACCAGGCTGACGCCGCCGAAGATGAAGCCGGCAGTCGAAATGTTGCCGAGCAGCCGGGAGCGATCGAGACGCTCGGCGTCCGAAGCCAAACAGCTTTCGTCGACGCAGTTTTCTTTGACCGCGCTGGCGTCGCTCGCGGCGAGCCCACCGGTGATCGCGCCGAGCTCGAACCCGACGGCCGCGAGCGACAGGGTGACCACACCTGGCACGATCGATCCTCGCGTCTCCGCCGGTTTGGCTTCGCCGCCATCTCCAGCGGCCCTCTTCGGCAGGTCGAGCTTCACCGTCGTGGTCCCGGAGCCCGCCTGCACCTCGATCTCGCGCTTGGCTTCGCTCCCGGGCGCGGTCACCAGGATCGCGTGCGAGCCCGGGTCGACCTCGATGCGCTCCTTTGGCCGAACCACGCGACCGTCGATCCGCACTTCGATCTCGGCGGCCGGTCGCCCGGTGACCTCGACGATGACGCTGGGGATCTTGCTTCGCACCTCGGCGAGCTCCGTCGACGCGGCCTTCAATGCTTCTTTGAAGGGCTTGGGCGCGTTCGTACCGAGCGGCTCGGCGGTGATCTTGGCGTACATGGCGGCCGCTTCGATGAGCCGTCCGGCGTTCTTCCGGCAGCGCGCCATATAGAGGACGAACACCGGCGAATGCGCGAGCGCGTCGGCCTGCTTGAAGCGTTCGTAGGCCTGGTCCCAATCCTTCTTCTCGAACAGAGCGTCGCCCTCGTACCCGAGCGCGAGAGCGCGCTGCGAATCGGTTTGCGGGGCCGCGACAGCGGGCGACGCCACCGAGATCGAGAGCGCCGTGACGACGATGGCAATCCGCAGCCCGAACCTCACGTCAGCGACCTCCCGGCAAGCCGAACTTGGGGTCGACGGCCGGCTCCGTCCCCGGGCGTGCCGGCGGTCGCCATCGTGCGCCGGGCGGCGGACGTGCTACTGCGGGCGCCGCGCTCGCGGACGTATCGGTGGCCACGACCGAGGCCGAGGGCGCCGGAGCGCTGGCTAGGGCCGTCGATGAAGATGACGAAATTGTAATCTCTGGCGCGGCGGGCGACGACGCTGCGACCGCCGCGGGCGCCTCGGTCGTCTGGGTCGCCTGCGCGACGGACGCGTCGCCGCCGCCCAACCATCCCGCGCGCGACGCGCCCCAGAGCGCGGCGACGACGGCGGCTCCGCCGAGCCCCCACAGCGCGCCGGCGCGGCTCGATCCGCGCGCCGGCATCGTGATCGACGCGCTCTTCGACGCGGCGGGGGCCGCGATCCCGGCGGCGGTCTCTTCGTGGATCGGCGCCGCATCCTCGCGACGGGTCGGCACGTCGTCCGGGTGCGCCACGATCGAGCCCGTGGCTTCGAGGCGGGGTGCGGTGATCTCGGGAGCGTGAACGGCGTTCTCGATCGCGGGCACAGGCGCTCCCGACGCGACTGCCGCGAGAGCACGCGCGAGGGATCCTGCATCGGGGAAGCGACCGTCCGGGCTGCGGCACAGCGCACGCTCGAAGAACACGTCAATCGCCGGTGGCAGACCGGGCGCGAGCTTGGTCGCGATGGGCAGCGGGTCGGTGCAGATGCGCACGAGCACGTCGCCGAGGCTCGGACCCGCGAACGGCCGCTGACCGGTGAGCGCTTGGAAGATCACGACAGCGAGCGACCAGAGGTCGCTTCGCTTGTCGATTCGGCCGCCGCGAGCCTGCTCGGGGCTCATGTACGACGGCGAGCCGACCACGGTGCCCGTCGTCGTCTCGGTATCGGGCGCGTCGAGCCGCGTCTCCTTGGCGACGCCGAAGTCGAGGATCTTGACGATCTCGTCATTGCCGACCCGCGCGAGGAACACGTTGCTCGGCTTCAGATCGCGATGAACGATTCCCGCGTCGTGCGCGAGCTCGAGACCTTTCGCGAGCTGCGTCACCAGATCGGAAACTTCCGACAGCTCGAGGCGGGAGGCGCGCGCGAGCCGCTGTCCGAGGTCCTCGCCCTCGAGGAGCTCCATGACGATGAACGGCGCGTCGCCAGCGGAGCCGCAGTCGAGCACCTGCACGACGTGCGGGCTCCTGAGGCTCGCCAACGCGCGCGCTTCGCGATCGAAGCGCGCGCGGGCGGTCTGGGCGTCGAGCGCCAGGCTCATGAACTTGATCGCGATCGGAACGTCGAGGCCGAGGTGCCGTCCGACCCAGACCGAGCCCATCCCGCCGCGAGCCAAGGGCCGGTCGAGCCGGTACTTACCGCCTACGACGGTCCCCTGGACGGGCTCCATGCCGCGCCATGCTACCAGAACGCGGCTCGGGTCGACCGCTCGGGTATGCTCCGCCACCGTGGCAAAGCCACCCTCGCAGCACCGCGCCTCCGAAACGGCGACCCTCGCACGCGACGTCGCGCAGCTCCCGCTCGGCGCGGTGATTCGCGTCATCGGCGCGAAGGCCTCGCCTCCCGTCTTTCGCTTGCGCGCAGGAGGATGCATCGTCGGCGCAGGGGCCGGCGCTCACGTCCTCGTCACCGAGACGACGGTCTCGCGCCGCCACGTCGAGCTCACGCTCGTGCCCGAAGGGGTCGTCGTAGCCGATCTCGGCAGCCGCAACGGCACGTTCTATCTGGGCCAGCGTGTCGAGAAGATGGTGCTCGCGCTCGGCAGCCGCATCAAGGTCGGCAACGTCGAGGTGGCGATCGACGCCGACACCGAAGGCTTGGTCGAACGGCTCAGCCACGCCGAAACCAGCTACCGCGGCCTCGTGGGCGTCTCGGGCGCGATGCGGCGCCTCTTCGCGATGCTCAAGCGTCTCGAGGGCTCGCTCGTGAACGTCCTCGTCGAGGGCGAGTCGGGCGTCGGCAAGGAGCTCGTCGCCCGCGCGATCCACGCAGGCTCGTCGCGCGCATCCGGGCCGCTCTACGCCGTGAACTGCGGAGCGCTGGCGCGCGAGCTCGTCGCGTCCGAGCTGTTCGGCCACAAGAAGGGTGCGTTCACCGGAGCCATCGAGCAGCGTGTCGGAGCCTTCGAGGCCGCGCACGGCGGCACGCTGTTCCTCGATGAGGTCGGAGAGCTCCCGCTCGACGTGCAACCGGTCCTGCTCCGCGCTCTCGAGTCGGGCGAGGTTCGACCGGTAGGCGACACCGAGTCGCGGCGCGTCGACGTGCGCATCGTCGCCGCGACCAACAAGAACCTCGAGGAAGAGGCAAAGGCAGGTAGGTTTCGCAGCGATCTGTTCTATCGCCTCGCGGTGGTGCGGCTCGAGGTTCCGCCGCTGCGCGAGCGCACCGAGGACATCGAGCTCTTGGCGCGAACGTTCGCGCAGAAAGCCGGGCTCGCCGACGTTCCGGCCGACGTGGTCGCGCAGCTCACGGCGTTGCCGTGGCCGGGCAACGCACGCGAGCTCCGCAACGCCGTCGAAGCGTACGTAGCGCTCGGCGCCGTGCCGGGAGCGCAGCCGACGGGGCCGAGCCAGGCGCTCGAGCGGTTGATGCTAGAGGTGATCGATCCCGACAAGCCGTACGCCGAGCAGAAGGAGAGGTTCGCGGACCTCTTCACCAAGAGCTACCTCACGCGACTCCTCGCGCGGACCGGCGGCAACCAGTCCGAAGCCGCACGCATCTCCGGTCTCGAACGGAGCTACCTCGGCAAGCTCGTGACGAAGCTCGGCGTCTCGAAGGGGTGAGCACTCGATCGCGCACCCCCCTGCGTGATCGATGACCCAATCTGCGGCCAAAATGGTGATTTGTCGGGGATTTCGGCCGGGCACGGGACCTGCTGAAGGGGCCTCCCATGCTGAGGCCGACACCCCGCTTCCTCCTCGGAGCACTGATGCTCGCCGCGTGCACCGGCGACATCGGCGGCGACGATCCGAAGGTCGAAGGACCCCGAACCGACCCGAGTGGCTTCTCGTGTGATCCGGAAGCCGCCGCGCTGACCGCGAGCCCGATCAAGCGGCTCGCCAAGTCGTACGTCGAGAACGCGGTCCGTGAGCTCCTCTCGCCGATGGACGATGCGAGCAGCGAGGCGCTGCTCGAGGACATCGCGTCGCGGCTGGAGCTCATCCCCGAGGACGTGGCGCCCGACGCGTCGAACCCATACACGACGAGCGATCAGAACGTCTCCGAGGAGCACGTTCAGATGATGTTCGGGCTCGCCGTCGGACTCGCGTCCAAGCTCGCCGACACGAGCCTGCCTTACGGCGACCAGCTCATGGCGGTCTGCGGCGCGGGGTCGACGCGCAGCTCGCTCGCCGATGACGCGTGCCTGACGACCTTCATCACCTCGTACGGCCGCAGAGCGTTCCGCCGTCCGCTCACGCAGGCAGAGATCGACGACTTCAAGTCCTTCTACCAGCAGGCCTCGGCAGCCGGCGTCGACCCGCTCTCGATGCTCGTCGGCAGGCTGGTCGGTCACCCGAGCTTCTATTACCGCTTCGACTCCGAGGGTGAGATCGCCGAGGGGACCGAAGGCATCGATGCCGTCTACGCGCTCACCAAATGGGAGCTGGCATCGAAGATCACCTTCCTCTTCTGGGCGGGGCCGCCGACCGATGCGCTCCTCGATCGCATCGAAGCGACAGACATCACGAAGGACGAAGAGCTCACCGCCTTTGTCGACGAGGTCCTCGCCGATCCCAAAGCCGAGCGGGGCCTCCTGCGCTTCTATCGGGAATTGCTCGACCTCGAGGACATCGCCAAGCGACCGGGAACCGAAGGGAACACCGTCGCCGGCCAGGCGATGCTCGCGGCGGCCGGCGTGCAGGCGCTGCCATCGACCTACCAAGAGGACATGATCCAGGAGGTCCTCGATCTCACGAAGCACTACACGCTTACGACCGAAGGCACGCTCGACGATATCCTCACGAGCCAATACTCGTTCGCCAAGACCCCGGAGCTCGCCACGATCTACGGCGTATCGACGTGGGACGGCAGCGCCGAGAACCTGGTGAGCCTACCGGCGGGCGAGCGCTCGGGCCTCCTCACCCGCGCCGCGTTCGTCTCGTCGAGCGCCGAGTACACGCGGCCGATCATCAAGGGTGAGGTCATCCGCACCCGCGTCCTCTGTCAGCCCGTCGCCCCGCCCCCGCCCGGCCTCGACATCCAGCCGCTCACGCACCCGGCCGACAAGTCGACGCGCCAGGCCGTCGAGGAGGCGACCGCCGACGCGCAGTGCCAGCAATGCCACGCCAGGCTCAACGGGCTGGGCTTCGCGAGCGAGAACTACGATCCCACCGGGCGCTTCCGCTCCGTGGAGCTCCGCTTCGCCGAGGATACCCCCGATGTCGTCGCCGAGCTCTCGATCGACACGCGCACGACGCCGTCGCTCTCCTCGGACGACACCACCGAGGTCGCGAACGCCGTCGACCTGAGCAGCTACATCGCCGAGACGGGCGCTGCCGACGTGTGCATGGTCGCGAGCTACTTCGAGTTCGTGAACGGGCGCGACGCCGACCCGGTGACCGACGGCTGCGACGTCCTCGACATGAAAGACCGCCTCGCTGCGGGCGAATCGATCAAGAGCGTGCTCAAGACGAGCGTGCTCCAAGAGTCCTTCCGTCAACGCTTGATCAAGTAGGAAGCCAGCCATGAAATTCAATCGAAAATCGAGGCGATTCTTCCTCCAAGGCGCAGGCGCGACGCTCCTCGCCCTCCCGATGCTCGAGTCGCTCCTGCCCAAGGGCGTGGCGATGGCCGCGACGCCGAAGAGCTTCATCGGCATCGGCGCCTGGAACGGCCTCTACAGGATGTACGGGCCGGGCTCGCAGCTGATGCCCGAGACGATCGTGTCGGGCGGCTCGATCACGGGGTTGACCAAGGTCAGCGTCCCCGGCTGCCACCCCATTCATCATGGATCGCTCTCGGCCCTCGCGAGCCAGAACGGCGGCAAGATCTCGGAGATCATCGACGAGGACTTTACGCCGCTCTTGCCGAAGATGATGATGATGCAGGGCTTCGATTACATCGGCCTCGGCTGGTATCACCATTACGGCCAGTTCGGGAATTGGCACCGAACGGCAGGTATGGACGAGGGGAACCCGGATATGGCGACCCTCGACAACGTGCTCGCCGATTGGTTCGGTTCGCAGGGATTGCCGGGCGACGTCGTCACCTATTCCGCCGCGTCGAACGACACCGATTATGGCTGCTCGTTCCAAGCGGACGGGACGCGGACCGCCTCGCGGTTCAGTGACCCGGGAATCCTCTGGGACAAGTACTTCGCCGACGCGCAGATCCCGACCGACTTCAAGCTGCTACTCGTCGATCGGGTGCTCGCGGACTACAAAGCGCTCAAGAACAACCCGCGCCTCGGCGCGGAGGATCGCATCCGCGTCGACAACCACATCGAGCACCTCTACGCGACGCAGAAAGAGGTGCAAGAGGTCGGCGCGGTCTGCGACCAGCTGCGTCCGGAGACCGACCTCGGCGATCGCGGGCTCGTCCTGCGCACGATGAACGACGTCATCGTCGGCCTCATCTCGTGCGGGATGGCGAGCTCCTTCATGGGCTGGGCCGCTGCGCTCGTCAGCGACGACCCCGAGCAATGGCACGTCTGGTCCCACGCCGGGTACGACAACGACAACGACGCCATCGCCGACAGCACCGCCTACGAGGGCATCATCGCGCAGTCGCGCAGCGTGATGAAGGACATGTGCCTCGATCTGGCGAAGAAGCTCGACGCCCTCGAGCAGCTCGACAACTGCGTCATCGCCTGCATCCAGGAGCACAACAAGCGCGGCCACGAATCCTGGAACGTTCCGGTCATTACGTTCGGCGGGGCAGGCGGCACGTTCAAGACCGACCAATACATCGACTACCGCAACGTCGCCGATCGAGACGACGTCGTGTACAGCCGGTTCGGGTTCCCGATCAACCAGCTCTACGCGAACCTCCTCATGTCGATGGACATGCCCGCGAGCGCGTTCGAGCCTCTCAACAAGACCCGCGACGACGGCGCCGGAAGCCCGTTCAAGGCGGGCTCGGGCTACGGAGTCAACGCGATCCATCCCGACGCCGCCTTCGACTACAGCTTGGGCGGTCACTACGCCAGCTGGACCAACTACGACCTCAGCGGTTGGCTTCCGCAGATCAAGGCATGACCATGCGAAGCGCGATCGGGCTCCAGGTCATCGTCGCGGCAGCGGTCCTCGCGGCGTGCGACTCGGGCGGGAAGAGCGACGAGAGCGGCGCCGGCGGCGACGGCAGCGGCGCGGGCGCTCCGACCTCGGGCCCGGGCGGTCCGGGCGGCACCACGACAGGAGCGGGCCCATCGACAGGCACCGGTGCGGGCGGGTCGATCGACCCCGGGAAGGTGCCGATGTTCATCGCGCAGGGCAGCGCGGGCCGCACCACGGTGTCGTGCGACGACGGTCATACATGGGTCGGCGATCACTCGTGGGACGTCGACGCCGATCCGCTGATGTGCGGGATGGCGCAGTCGGCGCGCTGCTACGAGAACGATTGCTCGTACATGATCGGCGGAGAGTGCACTTCGATGCAGTGTTGCGACCACTCGCCGGACGTCGCAAAGGGCGTCATCTGGGGTAATGGCAAGTTCGTAGCGACGTGGGGTTGGGGCCAGCCGGGAGCGGTCCGCACCAGCACCAACGGCATCGATTGGGCGACGACCCACGGCAATGACACCTTCGGCGGCCTCGCCTACGGCGCGGGACGGTTCGTCGTCGCGTCACGCTTCCCCTTCTGGTCGGAGGACGGAACGAGCTGGACGGCAGGCGAGACAGCGGACTTCACCAACAGCGACGGCTCCGACATGTGGAGCGTTCGCCGGTTCGCGTACTCGGACTACGACGGCGGCCGCTTCATCGCCGTGGCGAGCGGCGACACGAACCGTGACATGCTCGTCAGCTCCGACGGCGGCGTGACCTGGTGGCGGCCGAGCGTCCTCCCCGACGACTGCGCGGGCGAGGTCTCGACCTACGGAGGCATCGTCTCGGGCAACGGCGTGACCGTGATCGTCGACATGGACGGCAACGCGTGCCGATCCACCGACGGCGGCGATACGTGGTCGGTCGTACCCACGGGCCTCACGCAGGTGCTCTCGCACGGCGTCTGGACCGGCTCCGAGTTCTGGTTCTGGGGTGACGACTCGACGCGTATCTCGAGCCCTGACGGCGTCACCTGGACGCAGACGCCGATGACCACGCCACGGCGCCTCGGCCCCGTCGCGCGAAGCCCCGAAGGAACGCTCGTTGCGGTCGGCAACGTGTGGGAGGGCTACGAAGACCTCTCGTTCTACCGGTCGACCGACGGCCTGGAGTGGGAGGAGCTCGCCGCCGGGACGTTCGTCCCCAGCCACTCGATCTTCTACATGGCGTTCGGCTACGCGGAGCCGAGCGACGTTTGTCCGGCGCCGTAACGCGCTAGCATGGCGAGTGTGCGCGGCTCGTTTGCCGTCCTCGTGACAGGCTTCGTCTTCCTTGCAGCGTGCAACACGCTCCTGGGCACGTGTGACCTCGAGGCGACGCTCGAGTCGGCGGGCGCGACGGGCGGAGGCGGGAGTGGAGCAGGCGTCGGCGGGGTCGGTGGGGCTGTGCCGTGTGAGTGGTGTCAGCCGGGCATGCTGCTCGTTCCCGCCGAGGCGGGGAATTTTGCGATCGATGCGCGCGAGGTGACGTTGACCGAGTACCAGGAGTTCGTGGCCACGGGGTTGACGCCCGAGACCGCGCCCGAGCTCGCGCCGGCCGCCTTGTGTGGGATCAACGAGAGCTTCGCGGTCGGGAACGCCACCGACGCGGCGTACGCGGTTTTGACCCAGGACAACGACCCTGCCGTAGCCGAGAGCGATTGCCAGGACTGGCTGACACTCCGAGGCTGGATCGAGGACATCCCCGTGACCTGCGTCGATTGGTGCGACGCGCACGCCTACTGCGCTTGGAAGGGCAAGAGGCTCTGTGGCGGCTTCGACGGAGAGCCGTACGTCATCTCGAACGAACCGAATGGACAGCAGCTCCGACACAAGGACGCTTCTGTCAGTCAATGGTTCGCGACCTGCACCGGTCCGCTCGCTCGCGCGTTCCCCTACGGCGACGTCTTCGATCCGGCGCCGTGCAATGACGAGGACATGAGCCAGGTCGAGCCGGCGCACGAGAGCTGCGTGGGCGGGTACCCCGGCATCCTCGACATGAGCGGCAACGCGGCCGAGTGGGAGGCGGCGTGCTCACAGTACTCGAACCCCGACTCCTGGAATCAGAACTGCCTTCTTCGCGGTGGGGCGTCCTACCAAGGTGCCGACGGCGGGGGCGGCTCGGTTTCGGTTCACGAGCCCCTGAGCTGCGCGAACCGCAGGGAGAACTTCCTCCACTTGATTGGCGACAACTTCGGCTTCCGCTGCTGCATGGACCCGCCGGAGTAATTCCGCGCTCTCGTGCTAGCATCTCGCTGAATGTCCCCCGGCCTGCCCGCCGGCCCGACCCGTCTCGGGAAGTTCGAGCTCTTGCTGCCGATCGGTACCGGCGGCATGGCGACGGTGTTCCTCGGGCGCGCGCCCGTTGTCGAAGGGGTTTATCGCGACGTCGCGATCAAGCTGATGCACGCGCACCTCGGCGTGGACGGCGTCGACGGGCCCGGGATGCTCCTGCAAGAGGCCGAGATCGCCGCGCTCGTGCGGCATCCGAACGTCGTCACCGTCGAAGAGGCGGCCGTCGATCCGGCGGGCGTCTACCTGGTCATGCCGTACGTCGAAGGCGATTCGCTTGCCGGGCTCGTGCGTTCCGAGCTCACGTCGGGCGGCGTCATCCCGCGGAGGATCGTCGCGCGCATCCTCTGCGATGCGCTCGCGGGGCTCCATGCGGCCCACGAGCTCGTGGACGAGGACGGCCAGGCACGCAACGTCGTCCATCGCGACTTCACGCCGTCGAACATTCTCGTCGGCGTCGACGGTGTGAGCCGCTTGTCCGACTTCGGCGTCGCCAAGGTCACGAGCCGGATTGCCCGAACGGCGACCGGACAGATCAAAGGCAAGATCGGCTACATGTCGCCGGAACAGGTTCGGACCGAGCCGCTCGACCGACGCACCGACGTCTGGGCCGCGGGCGTGATCGTCTGGGAGAGCATCACGGGGAGACGCCTCTACCCGAGCGACGAGGTCGGCACGATGCTGCGGATCGCCCAAGACGTTCCGCCGCGCCTGCAGTCGGTGATGCCCGACGTCAGCGATCCGCTCGACACCGCCGTGGCGTCGGCCCTCGAGCCGGACCTCGACCTACGCTGCCCGACGGCCGACGAGCTGCGAAAGCGCCTCGTCGCAGCCTTCGAGGCTCCGGGCGGAGGGGGGATCGCCGACGTTGGCGAAGTAGGCGCCTACGTTCGAAGGTTGGCGGGTACATCGTTGAAGGATCGTCGCGACCGCGCGACGGCGGTGCTCAAAGCTCGACGCGGTGTCCAAGATCCCCCCACGCCGTCGGAGCAAGGAGCCCGCAGCTCGGCGCGGCTCGACCTCGCAAACCTCACCCCGCCGCCCCCCGATTCGGACACGACGGCCGTCGACTTCTCGCGATCGGCGGGCGCGAGGCCGAGCTCGGGCAGGTCACGGACCATCGCTTTCGGGGCCGCAATCCTGGCCGGCGGCCTGACGGGCCTCGCGTTCTACGCCCTCCGCGATCCTGCGCCGACATCTCCGTCAGGATCCGGCTCGGCCGTCGCCCCAGCGGCTCCCGCGAGCTCCGCGTCGGATGCGCCGGTCGTGACCGCGGTCGACGCACCGGCGAAGCCGATCACCGCGGTCACGTTGAAGGCGGACGCTCCGATCGCCAGCGTCACGGTGGGTGGGCGAACAGTGGTGATCGCGGCTCCGCGAGAAGAGGTCGCGATCGAGTTGCCGCCGGAGACGCCTCGCCCGGCCGTGCTCGACGTCGTTTCATCGACCCGCCGCCAGGTCCAGGTCACCGTCGAGCCCGGCGCGAGCACCGTCGACGTGACCTTCGCCGGCGCCGCGGCCCGCCCGACGAGCGGAGGCAACGCGGCTCGGGTCCCCGCGGGGGGCGCTCGCCCGACTGGCGGCGCCGGCAAGAAAGGGTCGACCAAAGGTCCCAAGCTCGGCGACTATCCCGGTAAGTGACGATGACGATGCGGCCCGGCGTGGTCCTCGCGCTCATGTTGACGGCGCTGTCATGGATGGGATCCGCCCGCGCAGAGTCGGCTCAGGAGTGGTTCGCGAAGGGGAAAGAGGCTTCGGAGCGCGGTGACTACGAAGCCGCGGCGCGCGCCTTCGACGAGGCGTTTGCCCTCGAGGCGTTCCCGATCGCCAAATACAACGCGGCCGAGAACTGGTTCGAGGTCCCGGGCGGGAAAGAAGCCGCCCGCGCCGCCGACGCGTACCGTGTTGCGCTGGAGGCTGACGAGCGCGCCCCCGAGGAGCGCTTGAAGCTCGATCCGACGCTGCGAGCCCGCGCGGTCGAACGTCTCGCGCGTCTGTCGCAGGGCCTGTGCCTGGTCGAAGCGGCGATGCCCGTAGGCGCGAAGATCTCCGTCGATCGCTTCGCCGACGTGCCACTTCCGACGCGCTTCTACCTGGCTCCCGGCACGTATGCGGTCTCCGGCACGCTCTCGCCGGGTGACGTCCGTGCCGCGAAGCTGGTGTGCAAAGCGAGCTCGTCGGTGTCGATCGTATGGCCGGAGAAGGCTCAGCCGGTGATCGCTCCTCCTCCTCCGGTCATTGCGCCCGTCATCCCGCGACGAGAGCCGGACGACGGCGACGTCGACGCCCACCTCGCCGGCGGCATCGTCACGACGGCGCTCGGTGGTGCCTTCGCCGGGGTCGCCATCGGGCTCGGCCTCCGTACCCTGGACGTGCGTGATGAATTCGTCGCCGGTGGAACTTCGGATCCCGAGCTCCGGGAAGAAGCGGTGAGCCTCCGAAGCGCGACCACCGCGATGTGGGTGCTCTCGGGCGTCGCGATCGGGACGGGCGTGGTCGTCATCGTGACGTCGCCGACGGTCTTGAGAAAGCCCACCGAAGAGACAAAGACTTCTTCCGGGCGGATCGACTGGTCGCTCCGCGCCTCGGCGGGTAGCGTTTGGTTCGACGGACGGTTTTGAACGCTCGCACGGTTTGATAGACTGCGAGCGTGCGGCTTGGTTTTCGAAGCTCGTCTGCGATGCTCTCGTGCATCGCTTTGGCTTCGTGCTTGGCAGACATTCCTGAGCTGACGGGCACCTCGAGCTCGACCGGATCGGGCGGGGCGACCGGATCGAGCTCCGCCGTGACGAGCACCGTCGCTACCGGTTGGTGCGCCGAGCAGGATTCGTCGATCGAGCACTGCGCGGACTTCGACGAAGTTGCCGGACCCGCTGAAGGTTGGGGAGGAGCCGCCGACTTCGGCGTCCACGGAGGGGTCGAGCTGTCGATGGATCGGTTCACTTCGGAACCGCGCTCGATGCATGCATGGGTCGAGGACGACACGCCCGGAGCAGGCGGCGGGCCGGCTTGCGAGCGGGCGCAGGTGCGCAAGGAGTTTCTCGATGATCCCGCTCCGGTCGTCGAGGCGGCGTTCGACGTATGGCCCGTCGGGCTGGAGGGCATCGTCGCCGATCTGAGCTGGGACCACGAAGGTCAGGATTGTGTGGTGTTGGTCCGCTACTACGCCGACCACGTTCACCTCTCGCTCTATTCGTGGCCCGATCCGACCGACACGATGAGCGCGGGCGTGGACTTCTTCCATGACTTCGACCCGTGGAACGATTGGCATCGCGTGACGGTCACGTGGGACCGTGCGGCGTCGATGCCCTCGTTCGGTGTTCGGTTCGACGGCATGTCGCCGACCGAGCCCGCGTTCTCCGGCAATGCCTCCAACTGGTGGGCGGCGTGCAATACCGCCGTCATCGATGGCCCGCTGACGTTCTCGGTCGGATCCTATTGCGTGGGCCCGGACGATCCGACCGATGCGTATTTCGACAACGTCACGTTCGACTTTCGGTAGCTACCGTGATGAACCGTCGCCGGATGGCCGTCGTCGCCTCGAGCATGCTGCTCGCCGCGTGCCTCGCCGACATTCCGGAGCTGACGGGCCCGACGGGAGCCGGCGGCGGGGCGACGACCGTCACGACAATGGCAGCGTCGACCACGACCACTGGAAGCTCGACGGCAACCGGATGGTGCGATGAGCAGGGCGCGGGGATCGAGTTCTGCGCCGACTTCGACGGCGGCGGTGGCGTAGGTCAAGGCTGGGATGAGGTCGACGACGATTCAATGGGTGCTCACGCCGAGCTCGCAGAGGATCCGGTCGCCTCGTCGCCGCGCTCGGCCCATATCTGGGTCGACGCGACGGCGTCGGGATGCACCTACGCACAGCTCCGGACCTCTGTGCCCGAGCCAATGGGCCAGCCGCCGCTCTCGCTCCGATTCGAGCACGCGCCCACAGCCGAAGGGATTGCGGCCGAGCTCAAGTGGCGCCGAGGAGCCAGCACCTGCATCATTTACCTCTATGTGAGGGACGCCACGGTCGCGCTGTCGTTTCGCGAAGATACGCAAGCGATCCAATCCGGGTTTCGGTATAGCGCGGAAGTTTCGCCGCTGCTGAGCCTGGGAGAGCTCTCGGTCCAGGTCGATCGTGAGATGAGGCAGTTCGGGGTCTCCTACGAGGGCCTCCCCCTCACGGTCGACCTGGAGTACGCGGGCAACGACGCGTGGTACGCGGCGTGTGTCGAGCCGGCGCCGGAAGGGGATCTCGAATTGGCGATTGGGTCGGTCTGCGTCGGACCGGGGAGCGACGAGTTGACCGATGCGTACTTCGACAACGTCGTCCTCGACTTCCAATGAGCGTCGTCAGTCGCTCGGCTCGAGGCTGTTCAACGTCACATCGAGCGTGAGCCGCGCCGCGCCCTCTGCTCCGGTGGGGAGCGTCCAGCGCTCGAGCGTGTCGCGGATGCAGTCGGTCGTCGCCTTCGCTGCCGTCGTTCTCACGATCCGCACGGCGTCTGTCGGGCAGTCACCCCACTTTGCAGAGAGCTCGACCCGAACGCTCGCGCGGAGCGGACGGTCGCTCGGCTCGCCACGAAAGCACGCCGTCAACTGATCGCTGTCGGGCGTCCCGAACGGCGGCCGGCTCAAGAGCCGATAGTGCTCCACGATCTGCTCTGTGGTCGGCTGCTTTTTGGCGGTCACCGATGCGACACCAACCGTGAGATCGGCGAGCGAGAGTCGTTGGCAGAACGCGGCGCTCGAGCAAGGCAGAGGACCAACGTCGGTCGTGAGGCCGATGCAGCTCAGAGAGCGCCCGCCGCCGCCCTCGCCGATCAGGATGCTCGTGGCGCTCGGCACGGGAGGAAGGCTCGGGATCGCGGAAGCGGAGGACGCCGCGGGGGCGAGGACGCTGCCCGTGCTCGACGCCGACGGCGGCGGTGCCGAGGCCGCCGCGCGCGCGCGCGGGGCGGGCTCACGCCTGCTGCTCGATCCGCAGCCGATTGCGACGAGCAACATCGCGAGCGAGACGGCGAGCCGGAGCGCTATTTGCGCCTCGCTGGCGCCCTCTTTGCGGCGGGCTTCTTCGCGGCTGGCTTCTTCGCAGCAGGCTTCTTCGCGGCAGGCTTCTTTGCGGCGGGCTTCTTCGCTGCAGGCTTCTTCACTGGCGCCGGCGTCGCACCCCCAGCGTCGAGCTGTGCCACGAGCTTCTTCGGGGCCTGCGCGCGGTAGCTCTCCTCGATCCATGCTTTGACCATCTCGACATCCGGCATCTCGTCGGGCTCGAACTTCACCGAGACCCAGCCGCTCTTGCCGAGGCCGTAGGGCGTGGGCTGCGCGTTCGGAAGAATCAGCGCCGCCGACGCGGAGTGGGGCAGCTTGCACGAGATGCTGAACGGCTCGCCCGGCGTGCTCAGGTAGGCGAACGTCTTGTCCTTCACGGCCAGGTCCAGGTGGCCGGGCCACGGGCTCTTGAGGTGGGACCCGGGGTAACGTTTCAGGCCGTATTCGCGGATTTCATCCGCAACCTTTCCGTTTTTCGCACGCGCCATCGCTCACCTCTCGGATCTGTGTCTACCGTGGTTCGGCTCCGCGCGGTAGAACCCGCGCCATGACCGATCTCGCGTCCCACCCGGGGGATCCGATAGTCCTCGTTCGCGAGGGCTTGAGTCGCGCCAAGCAAGAGGAGCCCTTCGATGCCACCGCGATGACGCTCGCGACGGTCGCTGCATCGGGCGTCGTCTCGGCGCGTGTCGTGCTGCTCAAGGGCATCGACGACCGGGGCTTCGTCTTCTTCACGAACTACGAGAGTCGCAAGGCGCGCGACCTCTCGAGCACCAAGGTCGCGGCGCTCGCCATCCATTGGCCGAAGGCCCAGGAGCAGGTTCGGGTCGAGGGAGCGGTGGAGCAAGTCTCGGCTGCAGAGAGCGACGCATACTTTCGAACGCGTCCCCGCGAGAGTCAGCTCGGTGCATGGGCCTCCCTCCAGAGCGAGGAGCTGGCGGATCGCGCAACGCTCGAAGCTCGCTTCGAAGAGATCGCTCGCCGCTACGACGGCAAAGAGGTGCCGCGGCCCCCCCATTGGGGCGGCTTCCGGGTGGTGCCGTCGCGGATCGAGCTCTGGTATGGCCGCGCAAACCGGCTCCACGAGCGGCACCTTTACGAGCGGGATTCCGAGGTGGCGCCCTGGCGGCATCGATTGCTGTTTCCTTGAGCCCCTTCAAGGAACGTTCTTGGCGTCCTTTTGGTATGACGGACCTCCAGGAGGTCTCGATGCTCAGTCGTGTCGCGCTAGCTTGCATGTGTTTGCTTCCTCTCTCGCTCCTCGTGGGGTGCCCGTCGAAGGACGGGGCGTCCGGAGCAAAAGTCGAGCGCACGTGCAAAGACGCCGCCGGTCGCTACGGTGAGCACCTCGGCAACGATCTCGTATCGAGCCCCAACACGCCGATCCCGCCGGAGCTTCACGCCAAGGCCAAGGCAGCGGTCAAAGAGGCGGTCATCAAGTCTTGCGAAGAGGACAAGTGGGACGAGCTGCCGCTCGACTGCCTCGCGGGTACCTTCGAGAAGCCGGACATCGTGCCGGCAAAGGACCTGGGCAGGGTCCTCGACATCTGCGCGGGCGGCGCCGGCAAGGAAAAGACGGCAAAGATGGATGAGCGCCTGAAGCAGGCGATGGCCGCGCTCGGTAAAGAGGCGCGCGGCGCCGCGGCCTCGGGCGCCCCCGCGGCCTCGGGCGCGCCTGCGGCATCGGGCGCGCCTGCGAAGTAGATGAGCAAACCGCGAACGCGCGTCCGTCCCGTCGTTCGCGACAGCCCGCTGACGAACGCTCGGCCAATCGTCGTCGAGCGTCGCAAGCTGGCGGACGTGCACGCGGCCGCGCACGCACCGGTCACCCACAGCTACGCGGCGCTCGGCTTCTATCTCGGTGGCGACGCGCGCGTGGAGCTCAACGGCGCGTGGAAGCTCGGTCGAGGCGACGTGCTGCTCGTCCCCGCAGGCGAGCCGCATCGCATGATCGAGACGCGGAGCCCGGAGTACTGGGGCCTCGCCTTCTGCGTGCCCTGTTTTGCGGCGGAAGCAAGCTCCGCGCTGCTCGAGCCCTTCGAGCGGGTTCGCGAAGGCGCCGGGGCCGTAGTTCACATCCCGAAGGAGCGGCACGAGTTCCTCGAGTCGCTCTTTCGCGAGCTCGAAGAGGCAGGGCGCGAAGACCGTGTGGGTGGCGGGCTCGACGCCGTGCAGACGAGCCTCCTCACCTTGATCCTCGCCGAGGTCGAACGCGCATCTCGAGCGGCGCCGCCCATCCGCGCGGGACAGAGCGGCGTCGTCGCCGAGAGTCTCCGGTTCATCGAGCGCAACTGCCTGCGCAGCCTCACGCTCAGAGAGGTTGCAGCCGCCGTCGGAAAGAGCCCTGCCTACGTGACGACCGCGCTCACGCGGGCCACCGGGCGGAGCGCGGTCGAATGGATCGTGAGCGGTCGAATGGCCGAGGCGCGCCGGCTCCTCCTCCATTCAGACGAAATGGTCGACGTCATCGCCGAGCGCGTGGGCTACGCCGACGCGACGCACTTCATCCGGATGTTTCGGCGCCAGCACGGCGTCACCCCGGCAGCTTGGCGGGCAGCGCCCCGCTCGAAATGAGCTCCGTGGTGATGTCCACGTTCATCACGGCTGCCGCCTGCATCCCGGAGGCCGCCGCGATGATGGCCGCCTGCAACCTCGTCGTCAGATCGCCCGCCGCATAGATGCCGGGGATCGACGTCTCTCGCTTCATCGGGTCGATGCGGACGAAGCCGTCATCGTCGAGCTCGAGGCCCAGCTCGCGGACGAGGTCGATCTGACGCTGCGGCGGGTGCGCGAAGAGTGCGTCCAGCGGCACGCGGGCGCCGCGTCGGAGAGCGACCGCTTCGAGCCGGCCGTCCCGGGCGACCAGCCGCTCGATCGGCGCGGTCTCGATCCGGATCTTCGCAGCGTCGAGCTGGCTCCCCACCTCGGGGGCGAGCTCGAAGGCGCCGTTCGTGAAGACGACCACGTCGGGCGTCCAGCCGCGCGCTTGGATCGCGAACGGCAAGAGGTGCGCGGCGTAGGCCGGGTTCGGCAAGAACCCCCAGCGCGCATCCCTTATCTCCCAGCCGTGGCAGTAGGGGCATTGGAAGATCGACTGTCCCCAGAGCTCACGGAAGCCCTCGATGGTCAGCATCTCGTCGACCATTCCTGTAGCCAGGAGGACGCGCCGAGCTTCGACCGTCTCGCCTTGGATCGAAGCGCGGAACGCGCCGCGCTCGCCGGAGATCGACTCGACCGCCGCGTCGCGCGCTTCGACGTTCGGGTACCGAGCGAGATCGGCGCGGGCGATGTTCCGAAACTCCTGAGGTGGCGTGCCGTCGCGCGTGACGAAGTTTTGGATGTGCACAGCGGCCGCGTTCCGGCGGGGGCCGGCGTCGCAGAGGAGGACGCGCTTGCGTGCGCGGCCGAGGGCGAGGGCGGCGGAGAGGCCGGCAGGCCCTCCCCCGACGATGAGGACGTCGTAGGTCACGTTGGATTCTCCTTGATGGAGATTCTGTAACCAGTCGAGCCTCTGCCATGAAGGGCGCGGGTTTCGCCGCCATCGGCGAGGGTTTCGATCCGCGGGCGCAGCGATCGAGGCAGCGATGATCGCACGCCGCGCGGACGCGTCAGCCAACCGAGCCGAGGCGCTCGATCTCGCGCGAGTCGACGACGACGCTGCCCGAGCGTTTCTCCGCCGCCACGGCGATCATCGCGCGCGCGATGGCATCCGCGGAGGTGGGCTTGTACTTGCCCATGATGGGAGCAAAGAAGCGCGACACCGCG
Source organism: Acidobacteriota bacterium (assembly GCA_041940165.1). Taxonomy (GTDB): domain Bacteria; phylum Acidobacteriota; class Blastocatellia; order Pyrinomonadales; family Pyrinomonadaceae; genus OLB17. The sequence continues at coordinate 190,952 of JBGTSR010000008.1, read as the reverse complement.
AGGCCGAACTTTTCGCCGGTGCGCGACTCGGCCCGCTCTCCGTCGATGATCGAGGGCTGAAAAGCGATGGCGGCATCGAAGCCGATCGCCGCGACGTCGCGCTCGGTCTCGCCCTTGACGCGGTTGTAAAAGATCATCGAGCCGGCGTCGGCACCGAGCGACGAGACGTGGAGCATCTGCTTCGCGCCGGCGGTCCGTGCCGCCTTGCCCACGGCGATGACGGCGTCGTGATCGACCGCGTAGAAGGCGTCCTTCGAGCCGGCCTTCTTGATGGTCGTGCCGAGGCACGAGAACACGTCGTCGCAGCGAGGGAAGGGATCGAGCCTGTCGAGCGCCGCGAAGTCGACGGACGCTTGGCGCAGCTTCGGGTGGTCGACGTCGAGCTTTCGGCGGCCGAGGCTCACGACTTCCTCGTAGCGCGCGTCGGCGAGGAGATGCTTCAACAGGAGGCCGCCGACGAGGCCGGAAGCACCCGCGATGAGCGCGATCGTCATACGCGGCCGGTCATGTACGAGCGCAGAGGATCTCGAAGAGCCGGCCGATCTGCGCCTTCATCTCGAGGCGGGGAACGATGCAGTCGACCATTCCGTGATCGACCAAGAACTCCGCTCGCTGGAAGCCGCGCGGGAGCGTCTGCCGGAGCGTGCTCTCGATGACGCGCGGGCCGGCGAAACCGATGAGTGCTTTTGGTTCGGCGAGATTTACATCGCCGAGCATCGCAAAACTCGCGGTCACGCCGCCGGTCGTCGGATCGGTGAGGACCGAGATGAACGGCAGCCTTTTTTCGTGCAAACGCTGCAGAGCCGCCGAGATCTTGCCCATCTGCATCAGGCTCAGCGTGCCCTCCTGCATGCGAGCACCGCCTGAAGCGGCAAAGACTACAACCGCACCGCGGTCTTCGCAGGCACGCTCGACTAGGCGGGTGATCTTTTCGCCCACCGCCGAGCCCATCGAGCCGCCGATGAACGACATATCCATTGCGCCCGCGAAAACTAGATGTCCGCCGCAAAAGCCTTTGCCCGAGACGATCGCTTCGTTCAAACCGGAGACTTCTTTGGCCTGCTGGATGCGATCCTTGTACGGCTTTGAATCAAAGAATTCGAGCGGGTCACCCGAAGTGACCTCTTCGTCGAGCTTTTCGTAGCGGCCGTCGTCAAACAGATCGGCCAGCCGCTTCACCGCCGGATAGCGAAAATGATGGCCGCAATGCGTGCAAACCTCATGCGATTCGCGCAATTCGCGGCGATAGAGGGCGTTGTCGCAATCGGGACACTTTACAAAAATGCCCTCGGTGCGAACCGTCTGAACTTCCGGCTCCGACGATCCATCGATCTTCGGCTTATCTCGGCGAAACCACGACATAGCGAATTCTCAGACTAACACACGGAAGGCCTTTGGCGAATTTGCGGCTTTAACCCGCGATCCCGGCTAGCACGTTCATCATCTCGCGATGGATGAGTCCGTTCGAGACGAGCATCGGCGGAGTGTAGATGCTCAGCGAAGCCCCGTTGTAATCGGTGACGTGGCCGCCGGCCTCTTCGATCATCAGCACACCGGCGGCGATGTCCCACGGATTGAGACCTTCTTCCCACATCCCATCGAACCGCCCGCACGCGACATACGCCAAGTCGATCGCCGCCGAGCCGTCACGCCTGACGCCGCGTGAATTTAACAAGAAATTGGTCAGGTGTCGGGCAAAATCCGGCTTGCTCTTAAAGCTGTACGGAAATCCGGTGACGATAAGTGCGTTGGCGAGTGATTCGGTGCTCGATACGCGGATCGGCTTGTTATTCAGCGTGGCTCCCTTGCCTTTTTCGGCGGCGAAAAGCTCGTTCCGCGTCGGGTCAAAGGTCACGCCGACGACCAGTTCGCCATCGTGTTCGAGGGCGAGTGTTACGGCAAAGCACGGATAACCGTGGGCGTAGTTCGTTGTGCCGTCGAGCGGGTCGATTATCCACTTCCATTGATTTGCGCCGCATATGACGACCGCATTGCCGGACTCTTCGGCAAGGATCGAGTGCTTGGGGTGGTACGACTTGATACGTTCGATGATGAGAGCTTCGCTGGCGAGATCTGCCTCGGTCACAAGGTCGATCTCGCCTTTTTTTGAGACAGCAGCGCGTCCAAACTTCTCGAGCAGCAGCTGTCCGGCCTCCCTGGCCGTTTCCATTGCAAAATTTAGCATTACAATGATTTTCGTTTCTCGGTGCCGAATTAGGCAAATCGGGCCCGGCACGCGAATCGTGGTATCGTGTCGAAAGAGCAGAAATGGACGTTGTCTGGCAAGAACTAACCTTTGGCACTGCTGACGCCGCACAGTTGATACGCGTCTGTATGCGCCTCTTTTTTGCCGCTCTGCTCGGCGGATTGATCGGCATCGAACGCGAATGGGCAGGCAAGGACGCCGGGCTTCGCACACATACGCTCGTCACGCTAGGTTCGTGCATTTTCGTCGTTGCGGGTGTTGGATTTGCGATGACGACCGAGGGCGTTTCGCGAGTTATCCAAGGGATCGTGACAGGCATCGGGTTTATCGGTGCCGGTACGATCCTCAAGGTTAGGTCCGAAAAAGACATTCGCGGCCTGACCACTTCGGCAGGTATCTGGTCTGCATCGGCGATCGGTGTCGCGGTCGGCCTCGGCCAGTTGGGGCTCGGCATTCTCGCGACGATCGTAACACTCATTGTGCTGACGGTCGTAAGACGCGTTGAAAAGCCGATAAAAGAAGAAGCCGACGAAGATGGTTAATAGAAAAGCCCGCCGGGCTAACCCGGGGGCTTTTTCGGTCTATTTAAGATTGAAATGGCCTCAGACTTGATCGCAACACACGCTTGAAATTGCTACCGTTGCTCGATTCCTCGCCTAGCGGAGTTCACAACAAAGCGTTGTGCGGAGCCTGAGACCAAACTTTAGTTTAAATGATGGCAGAGCACGCGTAAAGCCGTTGAGACATCATCGCGACTAGCTATTCGGCATATTCTTCGCAATAGCAGAGGTCGTCGGAACCGAAACTACATCCGGCCGGCGTATATCGCACACAGTCCTTGCCGTATTTGATGAGAAGGATCACGAGGACGGTGATGCCGACAGCGAAGAGCGCGAGTAGCGTCTTATCTTTTTTGGACAAGCCGCCCTTCGATGTCGCCTGTCGGATCCTTTCCTTCTCGGCTCGCTCAACGTTGAACTCAGACTCTTTCTTGAGTTTGGCCGACTCAGCTTCGATCGATCTCTTGAGATCTCGATCCGGGACGACGCTTACAGTATTTGCGGCGGGAGTCGTTGTGGGCAATGCATTAGCCTGTCCGATGACCGGCACTCGCAGCCCGACACAAAAGATCGCCAGCAGCAAAGCAAAACTGATAACTGATCGCAACATGTTGCCTACCCCTTGATGAACTTAGTTAGATACCGGCGGGACGGCCGTCTCACTAATGCGAGCGGCGTGGAAGCCTCTCAGAAAAATCTGGCGGAAAGGGTGGGATTCGAACCCACGGAACCCGTTAAGGCTCACAGCATTTCCAATGCTGCCAATTCAACCACTCTTGCACCTTTCCGCACGAAATTAAATTGTCAAAACTATTGCTGATCTACCTTCGGCTCAACGGCATCGTCCGCTTCACTGTCTTCGATCGCTACGGCCTCATCGTTGACATCCGCCTCTCCCATCGAAACAACGGTTATCGTTTCGGCAACCTCAACGACGGCGACAGCCTCTTCATCATCATCAGCCATCCAGCCGTAGAAAAATCCCGCGAGCAAAGCCCCTAGTATCGGTGCGACCCAGAAGAGCCAAAGCTGCTGTATCGGCCACGGGTCCGAAAGCACCGTCATGAAAACTGCCGGGCCTGTCGAACGAGCCGGATTGACCGACGTGTTCGTGACCGGTATCGAGATCAGGTGGATCAAGGTCAGGCAGAGCCCGATAGCGATCGGCGCGAAACCGGCCGGGGCCCGTCGATGCGTCGAGCCGAGTATCACGATCAGGAAAAAGAACGTGAGCACGACCTCGGCAACGAAGCAGGCGAGTATCTCGTACTGGCCGGGCGAATTGATCCCGTAACCGTTCGACGCAAAGCCTCCTGCCATCAAGAATCCAGGCTTGCCTTTTGCGATGAGGTAAAGGATACCCGCACCGGCAAGTGCCCCGACGAGCTGAGCGATGATGTACGGGACGACATCCTTCGCGTCAAATCGCTTCCCGGCCCACAACCCGAACGTTACTGCAGGATTAAAGTGCCCGCCGGAAATGTGCCCGACCGCATAGGCCATCGTCAGCACCGTCAGTCCGAATGCCAACGCAACGCCCGCAAATCCGATCCCGAGATTGGGATAAGCCGCCGCGAGCACGGCGCTTCCGCATCCGCCGAGGACCAACCAAAACGTCCCAAAGAATTCCGCTGACAACCTCTTTACCAAAGGCATAGCTACGATCCTCCTTTATTCCGACTTATATGTTAGATACGGCGGGATAATAACCGATAAGTTCTCAAAGAACAAAGCAGCCGGCCTTTGCGACCAACTGCCAGATGGATCAGGTGGCGGAGAGGGTGGGATTCGAACCCACGGTACCCGTTAAGGCACAACAATTTTCGAGACTGCCCGATTCAACCACTCTCGCACCTCTCCGCGCGAACTTAAGATTCTAATGGTTTGTGTTGGAAATTAGCAAGCGAGAAAGGACTGGACCGCAAGCGTCCCGCTTGCATGCGATGGCGGACCGCGAAAGTTCCCGGCTATCCTACAACGCTGTAATAACAACGCAGTTTGCAAGCGGGACGCTTGCGGTCCAGTCAGCGCCTCGCCTTAAAAAATTCCTGCATCAGCGCGCGGCACTTTTCTGCAAGCACACCCGACGTTACGCTCATACGGTGATTGAGCTGCGGACTATCGCAGATATTGAAATGGGTTTCGGCGGCGCCGAATCGTTCGTCATGCGCCCCGAAGACCAGACGTTCGACGCGAGCGTTTACGAGCGCTCCCGCGCACATCGCGCAGGGCTCGATCGTCGAATACATGGTCGTTCCTGTCAGGCGATAATTGCCGACGCGGATCGCTGCCGTGCGGAGTGCAAGAATCTCGGCGTGAGCTGTTGGGTCGTTGTTCTTGATGGTGCGGTTCGACGTTGCGGCGAGTATCTTGCCGTCAGCGTCGACGAGCACGGCGCCGACCGGCACTTCGCCGAGCCTTTCGGCTTCGCGGGCAACGTGCAATGCACGCCACATCCATTTCTCGTCGTTTTCGAGTTCGGTCATCGATATCGGGCGGGAAATTCTGGTAAACGCGGAACGCTCTCGACATTCCACGCCATACATAGAAATCCTTGCATACAAACCCCTAAAATGTTAAACAAGTAGGTGATATAAGCACTTTTTCCCCCGAAGATGCCTTCCGGAATATCGCTATGAATGACGAGGGACGCCGCGGGCCCCAATCAGGCGACGACATTCACATAACGAATGTGCCTCAGTCGTTTCGCGCCTTTGCTGAGGAGATACAGAAACGCGCCCAGAAGCCGAAGCCCTCGCCGGCGACGATCCCGCAGAAATTGCTGCCCGCCGAGTTCAACATGGCGATGGCGCATTTTTACCGCGGCGAGATCCAGCGGTCCAATGTCTGGCGAAGCCGCCTCGACGCGACGACCAACTGGGCCGTGATCACTGCCGGTGCGACACTCTCGTTCGTTTTTAGTTCGCCGGATAATCCGCATTTCGCGATCCCGATCAATACGCTGCTGGTATCGATCTTCCTGTTTATGGAGGCTCGGCGGTATCGATATTATGAGGTTTGGGCCAATCGCGTACGCGTGCTCGAGACCGGCTATTACGCACCGATGCTTTCACATCAGACGCTGCCGCCCGACAAGGAATGGGCGGAGCATATCGCCGCCGATCTGATCTCGCCGCACTTTACCATCAGCATCTGGGAAGCTCTGGGGCGGCGGCTGCGTTCGAATTATCTTTGGATCTTTGTCTTGCTGACGCTTTCGTGGGCGCTGAAAGTATACGTCCATCCTTCGCCGATACCGATGTCCTCGGATGCGGATATCCGCCTGTTTTGGGACCTTTTCTTCCAGCGGGCGGCGGTCGGCCTCGCACCGGGCTGGTTGGTCATCTTGTGCGGTGCGATCTTTAATGCAACGATATTGTTCATAGCGTTCAGCACTTTACGGCTCAAGAACGCGTCGAGTGAAGTGCTGCCGCTCGAGAGCTTTGAATGGCATCCGCTGAAACAGGTCTCAGACTGGGCCGAGAGCAGCCTCAAACGGCGAAATACGATCCGCCGCTCGAAAAAGGCCCGTCAAAGGATGCGGAGTATTCATAAAACCGAAGGATAGATCAGTTAAAAACTAATAGTGAAAAGTTAATAGTTGGTCGTCACCAATTCCCTTTTTTCACCGAAAGTCCTTCTTCACTATTAACTTTTAACTCTTAACTTTTAACTCTTAACCACACTATGCCAACTGATCTGGAAGAACGCGGCTCTGCACTCGAGAACGAGTATTTTCACCGCAAGGAAAAGGAATTGATCGCCAAGATGAAGGCGAAGATCGAGGGCGAAGGCTCGAAGAACCTCGAGATCAAGTGCCCAAAATGCGACGGCACTCTCATCGAGAGCGATTTTGAGAGCATCAAGATCGACGTCTGCGATAAATGCTCGGGCGTCTGGCTCGACGCAGGCGAACTAACGCAGATCGCCGACAAGGACGAGAGCACCGGCTGGTTCGGAAAGCTATTCGGCTAATTCTCAGACACAGTGATGAAACACATTTTCGCGATACGGCTCCGTCTGATGGTTGCCGCGGTCTGCGTTCTCGCAGCCTCGGCGGCGTTTTCGCAAGCCCCCGAACTAAAGGAAAAAGGCAAGGGCGGCTCGGTCGAGGTCGTCAACCTCAGGCTCCCGAGCAAGCTTATGGGCCGCGAAATGCCGTACCGCGTTGCGATCCCAAAGGCGTACAAGGAGCAGCCGACTTCGCGACGTTATCCCGTGATCTACATGCTCCACGGGCTGACCGGCAGTAACGCGAACTGGTTCGACCGGACCAAACTCACTGAATACGCGCTTCATCACGATTTCATCATCGTCACGCCCGAGGGAGCCAACGGCTGGTACACCGACAGCCTCGGCGACCCGAACGACCGATACGAAAGCTACATCGTCAAGGAATTGATCCCCGAGATCGACAAGACCTATCGCACGATCGCGACTCGCGACGGGCGTGCGATCGCCGGATTGTCGATGGGCGGCTACGGGGCGATGAAATTCGGCATCAAATATCCTGGGATGTTCTGGATCTCCGGTTCATTTAGCGGTGCACTCCGGGCGGCGGAATTCTCGGAAAAGAACGCGATGACCGCCGGACGCGGCATCGACAAGATAATGGGCCCCGACGGCAGCGAGGCTCGTGCGGCGAACGACATCTTTAAGTTGCTCGGCGCAGCTACGCCCGAGGCGATCAAAGCTCTTCCCTTCTTTTACGTATCGTGTGGAAATCAGGATTTTCTGATCCAGAGCAACCGAGACATGATGAAGCTGCTCGGCGAAAAGAATATTCCGCACGAATATCGTCAGCATCCGGGCGTCCATGACTGGGTTTTCTGGGATGATCAGGCACGAGAGTTTTTAGACATCGCGGCAAGGAGGATGAAGAAATGAGATTAATGCGTCTTTTGGTTTTTTCGGTAGTTATTGCTTCATTCTGCGTTGCAGTCTCGGCTCAGGAACGTACCGTTATCCGCGACCGCAAGACCGCTCAAATGCTGCTTGGACGGCATTTGATGTCTCTGCAGTGGATCAGTTGGGACTATTTCGGACGAGCGACCGTGACGAATAAGGCCGGCGTGTACCACCTCAAGGGCGAGCAGAAAGGCCGCGGCAAGACGGCGAGCGATTTCGTCCGTGTCGACGGTGTCATTACCGAGATCGACCCGAAGCAGTTCACATTCGACGGCACGGTCGTGATGCAGATCAGCCATATCAACGGGGGCCAGCCCTGCGAACGCAAAGGCATTCTTAACTTCGCCATCACCGGCAAACGCAAATACTGGCGAATGCAGCAGATGGACAATCCGTGCGACCGGGCGACGGACTACGTCGATATCTATTTCCGCTAGCCGGTTCGTTTTTCGTTTCCGACCAAATCCACTATATTGATTGCATCTTATCTTCTGATCTGGAGAAAAAATGATGCGATCTATTCTTCGCTCGGCGATCGTCGGGTTGGCTCTTTTCGTAATTTCAGCCGCAAATGTTGCCGCCCAAGCGGGCTCGGCGACGCTATTTCGTCAGCCGGCGATAAGTAAGACCGAGATCGCGTTCTCGTACGCGGGCGATCTGTGGGTCGTGCCTCGGTCGGGCGGCGACGCTCGGCGTCTGACGACGGGCATCGGCATCGAGGCAAATCCGTACTTTTCACCCGACGGCTCATGGATCGCCTTCTCCGGTGAGTATGACGGTAACGTCGACGTGTTTGTCGTGCCAACAAATGGCGGCGTACCGCGAAGACTGACCTATCACCCTTCGGCCGACGCGGTCTCGGGCTGGACGCCGGATGGCCGCAGCATTCTGTTCGCTTCGGGCCGCAACAGCGGTGCGAACTATCAGCGGCTATACACAATGCCGGCCGAAGGCGGCGGTCTGCCCACCGAGATCCCGCTTCCGATGGCGATCCGCGGATGGTTCTCACCGGACGCTCGGCACGTCGCGTATGAACCACTTTCTCAATGGCAGGGCGACTGGAAACGCTACAAGGGCGGCCAGACGCAGCCGATCTGGATCGCGAACCTCGCCGATTCTTCGATAGAAAAGCTCCCGCGGCAGAATTCGAACGACAAATGCCCGATGTGGGTCGGCGACAAGGTGTACTTTCTCTCCGATCGCGGCAGTGCCAGCGGCACCGTGACGCTCTTTGTCTACGACACACGAACCAAACGCGTCGAACAGGTCGTGGACAACAAAGGCCTCGATATCAAATACGCTTCGGCGGGCGGCGGTGCGATCGTATACGAGCAGTTCGGTACGATCTTTACGCTCGACGAAGGCTCGAAATCGCCGAAAAAGGTCGACATTCGTGTTTCGGGCGATTTTCCCGGCGTCAGGCCGCGTTATGAGCGTGTCGGCGGCAGAATTTCTAATGCAGCCGTCTCGCCGACGGGCGTTCGAGCCGTTTTCGAGGCTCGCGGCGAGATCATCTCGGTTCCCGCGGACAAGGGCGATGCCCGTAACCTGACCAATACGACCGGCGTGATGGAACGTGACCCCGCGTGGTCGCCCGATGGCAAATGGATCGCGTATTTTTCGGACGAATCCGGCGAGTATCAGCTTCATCTTCGCGAGCAGAGCGGAATGGGTGAGGTCAAGAAATTCACGCTCGGCGATGCTCCTGGATTCTATTCATCGCCCGTCTGGTCGCCCGACAGCAAGAAGGTCGCCTACAACGACCAACGCGTCAATCTTTGGTACATCGATATCGAGTCGGGAAAGAACACCAAGGTCGATTCGAACACATTCGGCACACAGGACGACGTGCTCGAACCTTCGTGGTCGCCCGACAGCAAATGGATAACCTACGTCAAACAATTGCCCAATCGTCTGCGTTCGGTCTATCTCTTTTCGATCGATAACCATAAGGCGAATCAGGTCACCGACGGCCTCGGCGATGCCCGTTACATCGCTTTTGACAAGAGCGGCAAGTACGTCTTCTTCACCGCGAGTACGAACGTCGGCCCGACGATCAGCTTCGCCGATCTTTCTGGAATTGCACATCAAACGTCACGGAACGTTTACGCGATCGTTCTGCGAAACGACATCCCTTCGCTTCTGGCTCCTGAGAGCGATGAAGAAAAGGTCGCGGCTGAGCCGACGCCGGCACCTTCGCCAGGAGCATCGCCGTCGCCTTCGCCGGCGGCCAAGAAAGGCCCCGAGCCCGTTCGCATCGACCTCGAAGGCATCGATCAGCGCATCGTCTCGATCCCGGTCATTCCGACGCGAAATTACAACGCTCTGATCGCCGGAAAGGCGGGAACGATCTATATCTCGGAAATTCCGGTCGGGGCGACCGGCCCGGGCCAGACGATCCACAAATACGACATTGAAAAGCGAAAACTCGACGAGGTAAAGGCCGGCGTGAGCAATTTTCGTGTCTCGGAGAACGGCGAAAAGATGCTGTTTCTACAGGGCCCGACATGGAATCTGATCTCGACGACCGCTCCGGCTCGTCCGGGCGAAGGCGTGGTGCGAACTACTGATCTCGAGGTTTACATCGATCCGAAGGTCGAGTGGAAGCAGATGTTCAACGAGATCTGGCGCGGCGAACGTGACTTCTTTTACGATCCGGGCACTCACGGCCTCGATATCGCTAAGGCAAAACGGCTTTACGAACCATTTCTCGACGTAGTAGCCCATCGCGACGATCTGAATTACCTCTTCCGCGAGATGCTCAACCAGATCACCGTCGGCCATATGTACATCGGCGGCGGCGATCAACCGCGGCCGAATTCCGTCGCCGGCGGGTTGCTCGGGGCCGATTACACGATCGAGAACGGCCGGTATCGCTTCGCTCGCGTTTATAACGGCGAGAATTGGAATCCGCAGCTTCGTGCCCCATTGACCGCACCCGGAGTGAACGTGAAAGCCGGCGAATATTTGCTCGCCGTGAATGGACGCAACGTCACGTCGGCCGATAATCTCTACCGCTTTTTCGAAAGCACGTCGGGCAAGCAGATGCTCATCAAGGTCGGCCCGAATCCGGACGGAAGCGGTTCGCGTGACGTCAAGGTCGTACCTGTCGGCAGCGAGAATGGTCTCAGAAACCTCGCCTGGATCGAGGACAATCGCCGGATGGTCGACCGCCTCAGCGGCGGCCGCCTCGCCTACGTCTATATTCCGAACACCGGCGGCCCGGGCTACACGAGCTTTAACCGGTACTTCTTTGCCCAGACGAATAAGCATGGAGCGGTGGTCGACGAGCGTTTCAACGGCGGCGGCCTGCTAGCGGATTACGTTGTCGAATTCCTTAATCGACAGCAGCTAGCCAAGATCGCATTTCGCGACGGCGAAGATTGGAACGTCCCCGCCGGGGCTATCTACGGACCTAAGGCTATGCTTATCAATGAGTTGGCGGGTTCGGGCGGCGATGCGATGCCGTGGTTCTTCAAGAAACTCAAGGTCGGGCCATTGGTTGGCAAACGCACTTGGGGCGGCCTGGTCGCGGCGTTCGGGATCCCGACGCTGATGGACGGCGGCGGAATTCGTGCGCCAAACGGTGCCGTCTATGGCCTGAACGGCGAATGGGAGGTCGAGAACAACGGTGTAGCTCCAGACATCGAGGTCGAATTCGATCCCGCTCTCTGGCGGCAGGGCCGCGACCTGCAGATCGAAAAGGCAGTTGAATGGCTGCTCGCCGAACTCAAACGCAATCCGCCGAAGGAATACAAGCGTCCGGCGTATCCGGATTATCTGAAAGGAACGCCGCTGGGCAAGCCGTGAGTTAACTCGACGATCGGGTTAAGGAGGTAAATAAATGACGTCAGATAGACTTGATTTACTAGAGATGAGATTGGCCGAAGTCGAACGCGAATTGGCATTAGTGCGATCCCACAACATCGCTCTCACTAGGGCCGCGCGGCGATCTAAAAGAATGCAAATCGGACTGATCTCCGTAATGTTCGCAGTTATCGGTTTGTCGGCCGCATTTTTCTACACTCCGCACACGGCCGAGGCTCAGACTAATCCTCAGGTGCTCACCGTCAAGGCTCCCTTTACGGTCGTCGATGATCAGGGGAAGAGAGTGATGCGCGTGGTCGCGGGTGAAGGCGAGGTAGTTCGGGGGCTAAGCATCTTCAACAGCCAAGACCAACTCGCTCTTCAAGCGACCGTCAATAAGAAGGGAGCCGGAGGGTTCATCGCGCGCAATCCGAATATCGGTGGTGGCGGTGGCAATGGCATCATCTACGACGAAGCCACGAATGAGCCGCTCATTGGCGGGCGCGGCCCTGACAGCAAGATCCGTTATGAGATCGGACCAAAGGGCATCTCATTCAACAACGCGTCGGGCAACGGCGTAACTCTTCTTGGCCCCGCATCAGACAATACTGGCCGCCTGACACTCGCAAATGCTAATGGTGATACGGTCTTCGAGGCTGGCACGTACCCAAATGGCTACGGTTTTGCCCGGGCTTATCCGATCGGCGGCAAAATGCCGCTTCCGGTGCCGTGGTACATTATGGGCCAGCCGAAATAAGCCTGATAACGATGCGTCTCGCGGGGTCCGACGTACAAGGAGCGCGGGCGATATGTCTCCACTTCGGTCCGCTTTATCCTTTCTCCCTTTTACTTTATCCTTTAGGGAATGTCCTATCACGTGATAGCCCGAAAGTGGCGGCCGCAGACCTTCGAAGAGGTTACCGGCCAGGAGGTAATTACGCAGACGCTGCGTAACGCCCTCGAATACGATCGCCTGCATCACGCTTATCTTTTTTCGGGAGCCCGCGGCGTTGGCAAGACCACGACCGCCCGCATTCTGGCGAAAGCCCTTAACTGTCACAAAACACAGGACAAACCGAATCTCACACCGTGTAAAACGGACAACCCGACGGCGTGTCCCTCGTGCATCGAGATCTCTGAGAGTCGTTCGATGGACGTGCTCGAGATCGACGCAGCTTCGCACACGGGCATCGACGACGTTCGTGGCACGATCATCGAGAGCATCAATTTCAACCCGGCCCGCGACCGCAACAAGGTCTTCATCATCGATGAGGTCCATCAGCTTTCGAAACCGGCGTTTAACGCGCTGCTCAAAACGCTCGAAGAACCGCCGTCAAACGTCGTCTTCGTGATGGCGACGACCGAACTCCACAAAGTGCCGGAGACGATCCTCTCGCGGTGTCAGGAATTCGAGTTTCGCACCATTCCTCAGCAGAAGATCTTCGAACGCCTAAAGCTCATCGCCGATGCGGAAAAGATAGATATTTCGGAGCAGGCACTTCGCGAGATCGCACGCAGCGGCGAAGGCTCGATGCGTGACGCACAGTCCAATTTTGATCAGGTAATTAGCTTTTCGGGCGAGCGGATCGAGGCTTCGGATGTGACGACCGCCCTCGGATTTGCGGGAGCAGAGATGCTCTCAAAGGCTCTAGCAGCCATCGCCGAGCGTGAACCGCGTGCGGTGCTCGCGGTCGTCGAGGACATCGTCTCGCGCGGCCACGACATGCGAAATTTCTGCCGCGATCTGCTCGGATTGTTTCGCGACCTGCTCGTTTTCAAGGTCAGCGGCGGCGACGCGGCACTATTTGAGGGTGCGGTCTTCGCGAGCGACGAGCTGAACGCAATGGCAGCACCGTTCGGCGAATCCGACCTCGTTCGCTTCTTCAACTCACTCGCTGAGACCGAAGCAAGCCTTCGCGAAGCGGTTCATCCTCGATATCAGCTTGAGATCGGCCTCGTAAAGCTCATCGAGATGGGCAAGCTGACCTCGATCGAGAGCATACTCGAACGCCTCGACGCTCTTTCAAACGGCGTTCCGCTTACCGCAACTGCGTCAGCCGCCGCCGCGACAGAGGAAAAAAAAACTCTAAAATCTAAGCCTCCGCCTAAGCCCGCCGTTGTGCCGATGCCAGAGCCGGTCGCAACTCGGCAGGAAACGAAGCCTGAGCCCAAACCTGAGCCGCCGCCCGAACCCGCTTCAGAAGAACCCGAATTTCGAGAGATCGAAGAGCCTCTCGAGGATTCGCCATTCGCTCCGGGAGAATTCTTTGACGACGAACCGGCTCCTGAGCCGATGCCACAGCCGAAATTCGAACCTGAGCGAGTAATTCCCACGACGATCCGGCTGCCGCGACTCACCGCCGACGAACTCGAGCATTTTGACGAGAAAAGGCTCGACGAAGGCTACGAAGAGAAGCTTAGCCTGACGGGCGACGATCTGATGCCGCTCGCGAGTGCTCGCAACCTCGTAACTACGTTGCTCGGCGAGGAATTCGACGAAAGACCGAAGCCTCCTCCCGCCGGCCGCAATGGGAGTTACGGACTAGCTACCGCTCCGTCGTACGATGTCGCGAAGCTCAAATCGGACCTTGCTTACACAGAAGATGAAGATGTGGAACTCCCGACACTTTCCGATTCCCCGACCGAAGCGGAGTTGCGGGCGTATTTCGAGCGTCATCCGGCGATACGGCCGGCGTTAAGGGTATTCAGAGGAAGGATCATCGAGATCACGAAAGCGTGATGGCTCGCTCGAATCAGCGAACATTGCGTACGGAATTTCGTATATCGTCTTGATCCGGCTACCTAGGCTGAATCGATGAAGAAGAGTTATTTGCATTCCAAGATCCTATTCCTGACCGCCTTACTCGCGGTCACGGGAGCGTTTTTCCCGACATTTGCTCAGCAGAATGAGCCGTGGTCGCAGAATACCTCGCCGCTGCCGGCACCGACTGGGTTTGTTAACGATTACGCGGGCGTCGTCGATCAGGCGACCAAAGACCGGCTCGAAACGCGGCTCAAAGAACTTCGCGACAAAACGACAGTCGAGATCGCAGTTGCGGTGGTGCGCACTACGGGCGATCGACAGATATTCGATTATTCGCTCGCAGTTGCACGCGGCTGGGGCATCGGCTCAAAGGCCGACGACAACCCGAGCGCGTTGCTATTTATCGCGATCGACGACCGCAAGTATTTCACTCAGGTCAGCCGCGATCTCGAGGACGAGCTGCCCGACGGCCTCGTCGGTAGTCTGCAGCGGCAGTATCTCGTTCCGGAATTTAAAAAGGGCAATTATGCAAAAGGCATTTCCGACACGATCGAGGCTTACATCGCCGCGATCGAAGGACGCTCGAGCGGCACAGCGACGCCCGCTCCGAGGCAAACGCCGGGCGGCGGAACGACGAGTGCGGGAGGCATTCCGCTATTCGGAATTTTCTGCTGCGGCATCATTATCATTGTCGTACTCGTGCTGATTTTCAGCAATCGTAAAGGCGGGCCAAGCAAAAACGACCGCGACCGCTGGGGCGGCGGCGGTTTTGGCGGCGGAGGCAGCTCGGGCGGCGACATACTCCCGGCCGTTCTAGGCGGCATCATCGGATCGGCATTGTCGGGCGGCTCTTCTTCGGGTTCGTCGAGCGATTGGGGCTCATCAGGCGGCTCGGACTGGGGAGGCTTCGGCGGAGGAGGAGATTTCGGCGGCGGCGGAGCCGGAGGAGACTGGTAAGAAACGCAAAGCGTTCTTCTGGTTTCTAGTTTCTGGTTTCTGGTTTTGGTTATGGCGACGATCACGAGATTTGAAGACATCGAGGCTTGGAAGTCAGGCCGTGATGCCGTTCGCTTGATCTACACAATTAGTTCGCAGGGAAGGTTTGCACAAGATTTCGCCCTTCGCGACCAGATCAGGAGATCGGGCATTTCCATTATCTCTAACATTGCGGAAGGCTTCGAACGTGACGGAAACAAGGAATTCATCAGTTTCCTCTCTATCGCGAAAGGCTCGTGTGGCGAAGCTAGAGCTCAACTCTACGTTGCTCTCGACCAAGGCTACATCGACAAAGAGCAGTTCACCACACTCGAGACTCGGCTAGCCGAGACAGGCCGAATGATAGCCGGATTTATGAGGTATCTTCAGACCGCCAACGTCCGCGGCAACAAATTCAAATAGACGGCCCGACAATTCGGCAACTAGAAACTAGAAACCCAGAAACAAGAAACTCAAGAAAACCATGTTTTTCGACGCATTTATCGACGACCTTAGATCGACACACGGCAAGAATCTTTCTTCCGTCATCCTATACGGCTCGGCGGCGGCGGGTGATTTCGTTGCACGGCGATCGGATTACAACATACTGATCGCTCTGCACGAGATCGGACCGGCGGACCTTCGCAATGCACATGCATGCGTTCGCGAATGGGCAAAAATGGGCAATCCGATACCGGTTTATTTCACGGTGTCGGAGTTGAAGAACGCGGCCGACGTCTTCCCGATCGAATTCCACCAAATGACCGTCGCGCACAAGGTGCTTTACGGGCCTGACCTGGTCGCCGACCTTAAGATATCCGACAAGTTTCTGCGGCTGCAGGCCGAATATGAACTCCGCAGCAAGCTGGTTCAGCTTCGCAGACAGTACATTCCGGCATCCGCGTCGGTCGATGGACTAAAAGGGCTGATGACCGAGAGCCTTTCGAGCTTTGTCGCGTTATTCCGTGCGGTGCTGATACTTCACGGCATCGACCCGCCCGCGACCAAGCACGAGATAGTCGCTCTGATAGTTTCAAAACTCGGTGTCAACGGGACGCCGTTTGATAAAATTTTTGATATTCGTGAGAATAAATCCACCGAAAAACTCGACGAACGAAGTGCGAACGAACTTTTCGGTCAATACATGGTAGAGATCGAAAAAGTGATCCACGCGGTCGATTCGATCGAGAAGCTGTAAAGCCACTTCGCTCAAAAGGAGAAAACAATGAAAAGAGCTATCTTATTGTCAGTTATAGTATTTGCCGCCTTTGGCCTGAGCGGCTGCAGTTACAACGATCTCAACGCCAAGCAGCAGAACGTCAAGGCAAAATGGTCCAACGTCGAAAGTTCGCTTCAGCGTCGTGCCGACCTGATCCCGAACCTCGTTGAAACGGCCAAGATGGCCGGCGTCCAGGAACAGGAGGTTTTTGGCCAGATCGCCGATGCCCGTTCGCGGCTTCTCAATGCGGCCGCCGCAACGCCGACCGGTATGGATGGCGACAAATCGCCCGAACAGAAGCAGGCGATCATCGAAGCCAACAATTCGTTCGGTGGAACCATTGGCCGTCTCTTAAGTCTGCAGGAGACCTATCCCGTGCTGCGTTCGAGCGATGCTTTTATGAAGGTCCAGGACGAGCTTTCGGGCACTGAGAATCGTATCAACACAGCCCGAATGGACTATACCGACGCTGTACGAGACTACAATACGCTGAGGAATTCGTTCCCGGCCGTGCTCACCGCCGGATTGCTCGGATTCAAGGAGCAGCCGTATTTTGAGGCGGATGCAAGCTCGCGTTCGGTCCCGACTGTGGGCGATGCAAACTCATTGCGTCGCACTCAGCCGGCCGCTCCTGCGGCTCCACCCGCAGCCCCGGCTGCTCCGGCCGCCCCGGCGAACAAATAGTTCAAAACCCGCGGGTATTACACATCGAACAATGATCGCAAGGCTTGCTCGGCTCGAACGTGCAAGCCTTTTCCTTTTGCCCGAACACCGAATCGGCGATCGCCTCGGCAATGTTTAGCTTGTCGAGGCTGGGATGCGAAGCCACGGCGGTCGACGGAACACCTTCGAGTCGGTCAAGCCGTTCGTTGATCCTGTTAAGGCTCGCACTGATCGCAGCGAGATCGCCTCCACCGCTCATAAGGCCTGCAATTTTTTCCGCCAGATCTCTGGCTTCCTTTTGATTCATTCCGATTCGCTTGAGGTCTTCGATATCGACGAAGTTAGCTTTATGAGTTCCAAGCAGTCGGCTCGTTTAGGAACTCACCTTCACTGAGTAGCAATAGCCATAACTCGGTCTCAAGAGCTCGCTGCAGGGCAATGTACATCTCAGAAGAAAAGCCGCCCTTTTTCGAATGAAGGGCCGCCTTGGCATGTTTTGCAATGAAGGTGCCCGACAATAACAGCTGTTTTGACAGGATAAACTCTCCTTTCTCCTTAGTTAAGTACTTGTAAACCTTAACAATACGAAGAGCGAACTTGATCGCTTTGTCCAGAACAATGCTATTTGCCATTTACTGTTCGATTCAGTGGATAGTGGTTAGTGGTAAGTGGATAGTTCCGTCACTACTCACTAGACACTAACCACTATCCACTGGATCAACCAAATCTTCTAAAGTAATTCGATCCGATCCACAACTCCGACTATCGCGGAGTCGATCGCGGCGCCGGGTTTTCCGGTCGAGGCTGTCGAGGCCGACCATCCTTCCTGGGCGATGATGACGATGTCGCCTTCGCCGGCACTGACCGAGTCGAGCGCGATGCACGTGTAGTCCATGTCTTCGCCTTCGGGCGTGATCTGACGGCAGAGCATCGCGCGCGTACCTTCGTAACGCTGATTCTTGTGCGTTGCTACGACATTGCCAATGACACGTGCTAAGAGCATGACCCAAGTTAAGAACTAAAGGGTAAAAGTTAACGACCGATGTATGTGAAGCTCTTCACTTTAACTTTTAACCTTTATCTCGCTGAAAAACGTGATGATCCGAGTCTATGATCCCGACGATCGTGCAATCGGTCGGTGTCTCGTCACGTTTGAACGGGAACGACGCTTCTTTCCCGCGGCACCAGAAGACGAGTTCGCCGACTCCGGCACCGACGGCGTCGAGCGCGACGGTCGGCTTGCCTTTCGGTTTAAGATCGGCGTCGAGGGTCTGAACGATCAGGAACTTTCGCCCGGTGAGCGTTTGATTCTTGACCGTCGAAACGACGTTTCCGATGACGCGTGCGATCTGCATTTTATCTTCGGGAACGGTTGTAGCTTGTGTACGCGATCGCGAGAAACGAAGCGATCAGCAGCACACTATATTCGATCCCGTTCCGGCCGGCTCCGACGACGAACCAGCCTTCCCTCCAGTGCACCAGAGCGATCCCGAACCCGAGCTGCACCGCAAAAACAAGGGCGAGTATCCAGGCGTAAAATCCGGCTGCCAGCAGCACGCTGCCGACGAGTTCGAAACTAGTGATCGCCCAGGCAAGGTAAAAACCAAGTGGAAAGCCCTGTACGCCTAGGAATTCGCCAAAACCGCCTACCGTTCCGTTGCTGATGCGGGCTGCACCGTGGATGAACATCAGGATCGCGAGCACGACGCGTATGAAAACGATGGCCTGAGCTTTGCGATCCGAGCCTACCATCTCACGCCTGCGAAAAATCGATCTCGTCGATCACGCCGATGATCGCGCTGTCGACGGGGCAATCCTTATTGCCCTCGGCCATTCGGGCCGACGAACCACCAACTACGATAACTTTTTCGTGGAATCCGGCGCCGACTGTATCAACAGAGACCAAATAGCCGCTCTGATCGCTGCCGTCGAGGTTGATCGGCTTAACGATGAGCAGCTTTTTGCCCTTAAGGCGCTCGTCTTTCTGTGTGGAAACGACCGTGCCGAGGATGCGTGCGATGATCATAATTCAGTTGGCAGCAGCAGTTGGCGGTAGGCCAGCTCGGACGGACTGCCAACCGCAACTGCCCAGTGCCTACTTCTTAACGACCGGCAGCGTTTCGTCGACGCTCGAGTGTGGACGCGGAATGACGTGAACGCTGATCAATTCTCCGACGCGACGGGCGGCGGCGGCACCTGCATCGGTGGCGGCTTTTACTGCGGCAACATCGCCGCGAACGATGGCCGTGACGAAGCCCGCTCCGATCTTTTCATACCCGACGAGCTGCACATTTGCAGCTTTGACCATTGCGTCGGCGGCTTCGATCGTCGCGACGAGGCCTTTGGTCTCAACCATTCCCAATGCTTCCTGCATCAATATTCTCCTGAAGTAAGCTCTAGTGCTCCGCTAGTTTAACTCAAATTCGCTGCCTTGCTCAAAAGCTCGATCAGCTGCGAACGCGTGAGCGAGACTTTCGGTTCGCCGTTTGACGGCCCGGCGGGATAAGAGACGTCAAGATCGCATGCGATATTGGCTTCATGCAGGTATCCGCACGCCTGACAGCGGGCGTTCTCCTTCAAGAAACCGGCCTTTTCGCGGATCTCGATAAGCTTGCTGATCGAGTCGGCGGGCAATTCGTTCGCACCGCCGAGCGTTTTGGCAAGCGTCGCGATCTTTGCCGTGTGTTCAAGTGTTTCGAGACGGTCGTACGCCGACCAGATGTCTTCGCCATAGGCGACCGCCCCGTGATTCGCCATCAAGAGGGCGTTGTGGTGCGGCACGAAAGGCTTCATAGCCTCGGTCAATTCGTTTGTCGAAGGAGTTCCATATGCCGTGAGCGGCACACAGCCGAGCGTCAGAACGACCTCGGAAAGTATCGGTTTATCGATCGCGAGTCCCGCGACGGCGAACGCGGTTCCGTACGGCGGATGCGCGTGGCAGACGGCCCTGATCTCGGGACGCATCTTGTAAATAAGAAGATGCATCGCGAGTTCCGACGACGCACGCTTATCCGACAGGGCCTTGCCGTCCATGTCGGTCAGGGCGAGACATTCCTCGGTCATCCGCCCTTTTGACGTCATCGTCGGCGTGGCCAGCACCGTGTTCTCGTCCAGCCGAATGCTGACGTTGCCGTCGTAGGCAACGACATAATTGCGCTCGTAGAGCAGCTTGCCAACCTCGACGATCAGCCTTCTGGCCAGGGCCTCATCCATTTGGATCAATAGATCGCGAACGTGTATTCGATCAGTTTTGTGCTCGGCACCGGAACGCCGTCGACCTCAGCCGGCTCAAATTTGATCTTCTTGGCCGCATCGATCGCCTTTTCAGTCAATCCGGCAGGAAGTCCTTCGATCACGCCGATCTCACCAACTGTACCGTCTGCGCGGAATTCGACGCGAAGTTTGACCATCCCCTCGATATTCTCGCGACGAGCGGCGTCAGTGTATCCCGGTATCGGCTTCGAATCGATCGTCAGCTGCGTCTCTTCGACCGGTTTGCGGTGATACGCTTTCTTCTTGAACTTCCGCTTGTCGTTGCAATACGTGCGGCCCGAGGTCGCATTCTCAAATACAACAGGCGCGGGCACCTCACTTACCGGAGCAAAGAACCATGCGGGCAAAACGCCGACGGTCAGACCTAGCACGAACGGCACTGCACGTTCTGCTATAGCGAAAAGCTTCATAAAAACCTCCTATATGAAACGAGAAACCACAGGTTAACACATACTAGCCGCGTGCGTTAACCTGTGGCCTAAGATCGATCAGAAAATATTACTGAACAATAACCGTGCGATTCGAACGTCGCGGGGCCGGCGGCGGTGGCGGCTCTACCGGGAATTCGGGCCCTGGGCCGGGATGCGAGATACGCGGCAGTTCGTGCCACGATTCACGCTGGTCGAGCTGCAGTTTCAGCCTTTCGTTCTCGTTGCGCAGCCTTTCGTTCTCAGCCTTAAGGCGTCTGCATTCGGCCTTCTTTCGGCTCTTCCACTCGCTGCGTCCGAAGTTCGGAGCAACGCTCACGAAAAAGCTCGCGACGAATATGCCGACGGCGAATGTCGCCAGAAAAGGTAAGAAACGCTTGATAATTCCCGTGCTGCCCATTACAAAAACCTCTCTTGAATTCTCAACTATTATTACGTCCGGCCGGAGCTTTCAGTTTCAGCTCCATCTCTATTCTATACCCGATGCCCGACATCGCCAAAGATTTTTTTCCTTCGGCCGTCAGCCATCTGTTACGTTACGTTAATTAGTCGCAAAACGGATCGTTGCCGTTGCTCGCAACGCATTTCTGAATTAAAATTCTCGTTTCAAGCGTGAAACATGATAGCTTTTCTCTCCGGTAAGCTCATCGAGAAGCAGGCGAATACCGCGATAGTCGACGTCGGCGGTGTCGGGTACGAAGTGTCGATCCCGCTCACAACATTTTACGAACTCGGCGACGAAGGCTCGGACGTCGAACTCCGGATCTACACGCACGTTCGCGAGGACGCGATACAGCTTTTTGGTTTCAAGACGATCCGCGAACGCGATCTTTATCTCAAACTGATCGGCGTTCAGGGCATCGGCCCTAAATCGGGTATCGCGATGCTCTCGGGAATGAGTGCCGACGAGATAATCGCGGCGATCCGCACGAACAACCTCGTTCGCCTGACATCGATCCCGGGCGTCGGCCGCAAGACCGCCGAGCGAATGGTGATCGAACTCCGCGACAAGATGGGCGAACTCGCGGGCGACGGCACAGCCGCGTCAGAAAGCTCGGGCCCGGCGCTTCCCGCAGATGCCGTTTTCGAAGACGCAGTTTCGGCGCTCGTCAATCTCGGCTATCAAAAGGCCGCCGCCGAAAAAGCTCTCAAGCAAGCAAGCGACGAAGGCACCGAGGCAACGGTGCAAAAGCTGCTTCGCCGCGGCCTGCAGATCCTCGCGAAGTGACCGTCTGTGCATTCTGTGCATTTTGGTGAAAACTACGCGATCTGTGCATTCTGTGCGTTTTTGTGCAATCTAGCATTGTCGCGTCGGGCTCACCGTGCGAATCTCTGAGCGAGGCTGGTGCCTCACTTTATGTTCTCGATCGCAAAACAAATCGCGGAAGACCTCGGCGGGCTCGATAAACGAGCCGTCTTCGCGCTCGTCTACGCGGCGGTCGGGCTGACGTGCATCGCGTATCTCAAAGACCCGCAATATCTCCAACTGCTTCTCGCCAACACGCCTTTCGCTGCGATCGGCGACGAGGCGGCTCTCTCGCCGAACAATAATCTCTACGCACTAACCTGGTGGGTCTTCGTCTCGGTGTTTTTCTATTTCGTCGTTCCAGCGGTCTCGGTCGCTTTTGTCCAGAGGCGAAAGCTCGCTGAGATCGGCCTCGCGCATCGCATCGAGCCCGGATTTGGCAAGCTCCTTGCGGCTTGCATCGCGATCATGCTTCCGCTCGTCTATCTGATGTCGCTGACCGAGGGATTTGCAGCCAAATATCCTTTCCTGCGTATCTACGACGGCTCGCCGTATCTATCGACGACGCTGCTCGCGTGGGAAACCATCTATTTCCTGCAGTTCTTCGGGCTCGAATTCTTCTTTCGCGGGTTTCTCGTTCACAGCCTGAAACCGACGCTCGGCGTTTACTCGATCTTCGTGATGACGGTGCCGTACACGATGATCCATTTTCAAAAGCCAATGCCGGAGACGTTCGCCGCCGTCATCGCCGGCATCTTCCTCGGCTGGATCAGCTACCGCAACGGCACGATCTGGCTCGGCCTCGTACTGCATTGCACCGTAGCCTTCGCGATGGATATTTTGGCTTTGTACCACGAGGGACTACTATTTTGAGAGGAGAATTCGACGCAAAGTGAAGACAGCCGTGTTTATTAAGATTCTTTGTTTGTCCGCGATCCTCATGGGTTGTTGGTTCTCCGCCCCCGGGTGTGAGCTTCAAGTAGCAACAAGCTCTTTTTACCGATTTGACGAGACCCAGTCTATTTTCTATGGGAAAGTTGTCGGCTATGTCATCTCGGAAGAGCCGATAGCGTCAACTGGAAAAGGCCCAAACAGGCTGGTAGCTACCGGGCCAACGGCGGGACTAGTAGTGGACGTGAAAGGGTCGCTCTTCACGCCAGATCCAGTCAAAAAAACTTATGAGGTTTACCGCTTCAACGTTGCACCAGATTGCAGCCTTATTGGGCAAAGCGTTGAGCTTCTAAATTCGAAATACCCGATCGGCGAGATGGTACAGGTTATCGCGGGACCCGCAGATCATTTGCCTCAGTCGTCGCAACCGGATGTAGGGCGATTAGAGATTCGACACGCGCACCGAGATTCTATTTGCGATATCGAAGATTCCGATAGGACCGTGAGAAACTCGATCGACGATCCTGGATTCGACTACAGACGACATCGAGCAGACCTTTTGGGAGATATTTCATTTGAATTTAAGAAAGACCTGCTCCGCCTCAAACGAGCGAAAACCAGCGACGAGCGTGAGACGATAATTGACCGGCTAACGTATTATCCTCAACTTAGCTGGCTTCGCTTAACATTTAGGGAATATTCCCAATCCCCAGAAGAATTCGCTCGGTGGGCAGAACTCGCGCTGAACCGAGCTTTGAGTTCGGAAGCCTACCAACGATATTCCGACGCTCTCGCGGAAAAAAATCGAAAATTGCAGTAAAGCCTTTATTTCACAGATGTCGATCGGCACCGCAATAAACATCCGAGACGAAGAACTTTCCCCCGAGGAGAGCCGGTTCGAGGCGACTTTGCGGCCGGCGAGGCTGACGGAGTACATCGGCCAGGCGAAGGTGAAAGAGAATCTTCGCGTCTTTATGAAGGCGGCGCTCAAACGCCGCGAGGCGCTCGACCACATTCTGCTCACCGGCCCGCCGGGGCTTGGCAAGACGACGCTCTCAAACATCGTTGCCAACGAAATGGGTGCCAATCTGCGTTCGACCTCGGGCCCTGTGATCGAGAAAGCCGGAGATCTGGCGGCGATCCTGACCGGACTCGAAGAAGGCGATGTGCTGTTTATCGATGAGATCCACCGGCTCAATCCGGCGATCGAAGAAATTCTCTATCCGGCGATGGAGGATTACAGCCTCGACATCATGATCGGCCAGGGCACGGCGGCGAGGTCGATCAAGCTCGAGCTGCCAAAATTCACGCTGATCGGTGCGACCACGCGGCCCGGAATGCTCACCGCCCCGCTGCGTGCGAGATTTAACATCGTCTTTAATCTCGATTTTTATTCGATCACCGACCTGCAGACGATCGTCGAGCGTTCGGCCGGAATTCTCGGCGTCGGCATCGACGAAACCGGTTCGCACGAGATCGCCCGCCGCGGCCGCGGGACGCCGCGAATCGTTAACAGGCTACTCAGGCGAGTCCGTGATTTTGCCGAAGTCGATCACGAAGGCCACATCGACCAGAATGTCGCCGGCGATTCGCTCAACCGGATGGAGGTCGACAACTTCGGCCTCGACGAGACCGACGCCAAGCTGCTCAAGTGCATCATCGAGAAATTCGACGGCGGCCCGGTCGGCCTCGGGACGCTCTCGGCCGCGATCCACGAAGAAAAAGATTCGATCGAAGAGATCATCGAGCCGTACCTGCTCCAGATCGGATTCTTGAACCGAACTCCCCGCGGACGCATGGCAACCCGCCTCGCCTACGAACACTTCGGGCTGGATGCGTTAATGAGACGAGACGAGACGCCGGGACTTTTTGGGTGAGAACGCAGGTCAGTTCTATCTGCGGGAGCGGGTGTTCCGGGTCAGTACCACCTGCGGTAGCGGGTGGTTGAACGCACGTGAGAAACCAATTTTGCGCACGTAGAGAACCACCCCGTCGGCCGAAGCGGCCGCCACCCTTCGTTCTGGCCGCAAAGCCGGCCAGCGTTGCCGGAAGCCGGCAACCGCGTAAGGAGGGAAGCAAGAGTGAGAAACTTCGCGGAATATTCCGCCTCTTCCCCGGCATCTTGAAGTGAGAAACTTTCTAACTGAGAACACAAATGATCAAACGAATCTTATTTATCTTTACGCTTACCGTCATGCTAGCCGCCGTGGGAAACTCGCAGATCGTCTCCGTTGAAGATGCCGCGAAGAATGCCCTCAAGGCCGGTGCCAAAGCTCCGTCGTTTGAACTCAAAGACCATGCGGGAAACCTGGTTTCGAGTAAGAGCCTGCTCAAAAACGACAATCTCGTCGTGGTCTTCTACCGCGGCGCGTGGTGTCCGTTTTGCAACACTTACCTTCGCAGCCTGCAAAAACGGCTCGACGACATCACCGCCGCAGGTGGGAAACTCGTCGCGATCTCGGTCGAGAATGCCGACAACTCAATGGCCGTTTCGAAAAAGAACGAGCTGACCTACACGGTGCTCTCCGACCCGAATCTCGACACCGCACGCAAATTCGGCATCGTTTTCCAACTGCCGGCCGATACCGCCGAGATGTACGCCTCGCGCGGCCTCGATCTCGTGAAACGCAACGGCACCGACAAACCCGAACTACCCCTCGGTGCAACCTACGTCATCGCCAAAGACGGCACGATCAAGTACGCCTTTATCGAAACGGATTACAAGAAACGCGCCGAGCCGGACGTGATAATCGAGAACCTCCGCGAGTTGAAGCGTTGAATTTTTCGATTTGCGGCGGCCCCACCGACGGGCGTATGATGCGAAAACCATCGGTAATTCAGAATGATTCAGGAGGTTATCATGCGTTCAGCATTGCTCAGGATCTCGAAACCCGCCGCCGCCTTCTTCCCGGCCATTCTCGTCGCTTCGGCCCTCGTCGGCACCGCCGCCGCCCAAGCCTCACGCCCGCTCGCCTCGGTCGAACGCCGCATCCAGACGATGGACCAGCAGTCGAAGCAGTACGAGATGGAGGGCCGTAATGATAAAAAGAAGCCCGCCGTCGATGCCAAACGCTCGCGAGAGATAAAGAACGAGATCGCCGAAGACCTGAACAGACTTCAGACGACGTATAACAATGTCGTGATAGCACTTCAGGAGAAGGCCGAACCGTCGCCGGAGTTTGTGCAAACGACAATGGCGAGCGTCCGAAAAATGGCCGGGCGGCTCAAAGTCAATCTCGCATTACCCAAGCCGGCCGAATCCGTCGAGACTTCCACGTCAATGCCCGCAGCCGATTCACCAAGACGACGCCTGCGTTCACTCGTCGGGTTGGTCTACGACCTCATCACGAACCCGATCTTCGAATCGACGACAGGTTACGACGTAAAGCTCGCGGATAAAGCGTCCTTAGACCTCGACGCTCTGATCGCGTTCACCGAAGCCAAGTAAAAATAGCTGTCAGCTATTAGCCGATAGCCATTAGCTCGGAAGTCGAATGCGGAATTCTCTCATTATCCCACTGGTAATTCTTAGCCTGAGCCTGACCGCGATCGTATCGGGCCAAATGCGCGGTTCCGGAGCAGATCGACAGGTTCAGTTTCCTGAACAATTACTGCTTTTTAGTCCGAAGGCCGGGTCGGACTCGGATTTGATCGGCAACGCAAACAAAGAGGCGTTAAAACTGCTCGCCGAACGTTGTGACGTCGGATTCGTAGACGACGGCACAAACTACTGGGCGCTTAGAACCGCCGGGGCTTCGGATGAATTGATCAAAGAGATCGAAAAATGCACGAGCCCTTCCACCCGCGAGGCGATCGCGACGGCACGGAAGAACTTGAGTGAGGAACAAGACTTTCTTCAGCAAAAAATTGTCGTCGGCGATCTGGTCCGAATGCTTTATAGGGACACAAAAACGTTTGCGGGAAAAAGGCGGTTCCTGATCGCGGGCAAGGAGTACATCCGCAGATACTCCGACGATCATTACGGCGATCCAGGATTGGACGAACTCCTGACGTGGCTAAAGTTCCGCGTACCAGTGATCAACTAGCGGCGAGGTGAAGAGAATCCGACTCCAGATCACTAAAAAAATAGCTGTCAGCTATTAGCCAACAGCTATTAGTTATTTGAAAAATTGAGGTCGAGGCTATTCCTCTTCCTCATCCATGGCGAGCAGCGAGGCGCTCGTGACGCGGTCGTCGTCGCCGGTCTTGATCAGGGTCACGCCCTGGGCCGAACGGCCCGTCTCGCGGATCTTGTCGACACCGAGTCGGATCAGCTTGGCCTGCTGCGTGATTATCATGATCTCGCTGTCGTCCTCGACCGGGAACGCGGCCACGACCTTGCCGGTCTTGTCGGTCGTTTTCATGTTGATCACGCCGATGCCGCCGCGTTTTGTCAGTCGATAGCTATCGACCGTCGTTTGCTTGCCAAATCCGTTCTCCGAAACGGTCAGGATCTTTTCAGTTCCCTCTTGCGAGACGGCACAGACGGAGACGACGTAATCGCCCTTACGCAGGTTAACGCCGCGGACGCCTCTGGCAACACGGCCCATCGGCCTGACGTCGGACTCGTTGAATTTCACGGCCATTCCGTCGTGCGTCGCGATAAATATCTGACGATTGCCGTCGGTGCGGATAATGTCGAGAAGTTCGTCGCCTTCGTCAATGTTGATCGCATTTATGCCTGAGACTCGGATGTTCTGATAATCCGCCAGGGCACTCTTCTTGATGGTTCCCTGTTTGGTTACGAATGTCAGATAAACTTCCTCTTCGAAGTCTCGAACCGCCATCACCGCAACGAGCTTTCGTTCCCCGGAAAGCTGTACGAGGTTGACGACGGCTTTGCCGCGAGCAGCCGCGGCGGCTTCGGGTATCTCGTGGACCTTGATCTTGTACACCTGTCCGTCGTCGGTAAAGATCATCAGGAACGCATGCGTCGAGGCGATAAAGAGATGCTCGACAAAGTCGTCATTCTTCGCCGTCGCACCTAGCCGGCCTTTGCCGCCGCGGCCCTGACGCGAATAGGTCGATACAGGCGTGCGTTTGATATAGCCGGCCTTGGTCACCGTGATGGCAACGTCCTCGTCTGGGATCAGATCTTCGATGTTTAGCTCGACGCCGGCATCGACAATGACCGTACGCCGGACATCGCCGAACACGCGTTTGATCTCGGTAAGCTCGTCTACGATCACCTGGCTCAGAACACTGGCGTTCTGCAGAATATTCTCGAGCTCGGCGATATGTTTGATGATCTCGGCGTATTCGTCGAGGATCTTCTGTCGCTCAAGTGCCGACAAACGGCGGAGCTGCAGATCGAGGATCGCCTGGGCCTGGATCTCTGAGAATTCGAGGCTCGGGATGACCTTGTTCAGTTCTTTGAGAAATTGGTCTTTCGACTTGTCGCCCGTCACGCCGCGCCACGCCGCGATCTCGGTGGTCGTTGAAAGCTGGGCGGTCAACCACGTGCGGGCCTCGTCGACCGAACGCGAATTGCGGATCAGCGGAATGATGTAATCGAGCGCGTCGATCGCCTTGTTCAGGCCTTCCAAAATGTGGGCACGCGCCTGAGCTTTTCTGAGATCGAACTCGGTCCTTCGCCTTACCACCTCGCGGCGGAATTCGATAAAGGCCTCGATCATGTCCTTGAGCGTCAGCACCTTTGGCTGCCCATCGACGATCGCGATGTTGATGATGCCAAACGACGACTGCATCGGCGTCAGCTTGTAAAGGTTGTTTAGAACAACCTGCGGAATGGCATCGCGCTTGAGCTCGATAACGATCCGCATTCCCTCGCGGTTCGATTCGTCGCGGACCTCGGAAATGCCGTCGAGTTTCTTATCGTTGACAAGCTCGGCGATCTTTTCGATCAGCTTTGCCTTGTTGACCTGATACGGGATCTCGGTGACGACGACGGCGTTTCGGACCCTGTCGCCGCGGCCGATCTCGTCGACAACGGCACGGGCACGCATCTGCACAATGCCACGACCGGTCTTGTAAGCACTGACGATGCCTTCGCGGCCGTAGATAAATCCGGCCGTCGGAAAGTCAGGGCCCGGCACGATCTTGAGCAAATCTTCCGTCGTGATCATCGGCTCGCGAATCAGGGCGATCGTCGCGTCGAGGATCTCGTTCAGATTGTGTGGCGGAATTTTGGTCGCCATTCCGACCGCGATGCCTTCGGAACCGTTTACGAGCAGAAGCGGGATCTTGGTCGGGAGGACTTTAGGTTCGGAGAGAGATTCGTCGTAGTTCGGCTGAAAATCGACGGTCTCCTTCTCGATATCGTCGAGCACCTCGTTGGCGATCTTCGCCAGACGGACCTCGGTATAACGCATCGCAGCCGGATTATCGCCGTCGATCGAACCGAAGTTGCCTTGCCCATCGACCAGCGGATATCGCAGCGAGAAGTCCTGGGCCATTCGCACGACCGTGTCGTAGACGGCAGTGTCGCCGTGCGGATGGTACTTACCGATCGTGTCACCGACGACGCGGGCCGATTTTTTGTACGGCTTGTTATATGTGTTGCCAAGCTCGTTCATCGCCCAGAGCACACGCCTGTGGACGGGCTTGAGGCCGTCACGTACGTCGGGCAACGCGCGTCCGATTATGACGGACATCGCGTAGTCGAGATATGATCGCCGCATCTCGTCTTCTATGTTGATCTGGTCGCGTTCTGATAGTGAATCCATTGGATATGATGGCTGTAATTAAGCTTATTTCGAGGTCAAGCGGAAAGGGACGTTTCTGGAATGTTTCACGCCTTAAATGTTTCTTTATTTTACAGGCAAAAAGCCTGCTAAGCAAACAGCTGAACCTCCCGTTTCTATTGGGCGAACCGCCGCCGAGGCCTCAAGATCAAGATGTTTACACAACCCCGAGACCAGACGTTTCCCCCGCTGCCAAGTCCGGGCGGCGCTCCGGTCAAGGAGAATCGCCGTCTCGACCGGATACCGCTCGCTCTGCCTGCACGGATCGAATTGCGTCTGGATGATTCGACGACCCTCAACGAGATCACACGGCTGAGCGACCTTTCGGCGTTTGGCGCTGGATTCGTTGCGAAAAAGCCCTTTAAGCGCGGGCGTCTCGTCCTGATGACGCTTCCTATGCCGCGGCAACTTCGCTCCTACGATTGGCACGAGCCACAGTATCGTGTCTGGGGCGTGGTCAGAAGGTGTATCTCCGTCGGCCGCACTACCGAGACGCCGGAATATTCGATCGGCTTAGCATTTATCGGTAAGAATCCACCGAGTTCTTACATCGAAGACCCGTCATGTCTCTATGATCTCCGTCAACGAGATGACGCAAGCGGCACTCTCTGGCAGGTCGTTCCGGCTGACTTGATGATCGACGATAGCGCGATGCCTAGCGAGCACCGGAAGCAAAGTCGATTTGCGATCCCCGAAAGCCTCCGACTCGAAATAACTGACGCGAATGGCAATGTCGTGCAGTCCGAAACTACCGTCACTGAGAATATTTCGCTCGGTGGAGCGGCGGTATTCACCACTCTAACTCTGGAACGCGGCACGTTTTTACGTGTCTCGAGCGACCGTTTTGGTGTTACAATACTGTCGGTTGTGCGTGGCACGCGCGTCGGGCAGGACGGGATCACACGGCTTCATATCGAGTTTATCGACAGCTTTTTCCCGCTTGAAGGTATAGCCTGACGCCATCGACCTTTGACCCCTCACGCTCTTCCGCTTTTTACCGAAGATCTCATGAGCCTTAATAGTGATCTGGATAATGGTGCGCCGGAGAAACGCCGCGTGGATAGAGTCGATTCTGAACTAAAGACGGTCGTTCAAGTTAAAGACGCCGACGGAGAGAGTTGGAAAGAGATCGTCTCGGTAACTACGGTTTCGCGAAATGGAGCGGGCTTTAGCCTGTCGCGACCGGTAGCCGTCGGCCGCCTCGTAAATCTCGTAATGCCGCTCGATCCCGATCTGCGGGCGTATGATGAGGATAAGGAACTCTACCCCGTACTCGGATTGGTGCAGTACTGCAACGAGGGCAAGATCAACAATCAGACGGTCTATCACGTCGGCGTCGGCTTCGTAGGCAAGCAGATGCCCGAGAGCTACAAGAACGATCCGACCCAAAATTACCGGATCAGCGGGATGGGGAAGGATGGCCTTTGGGAGATAACCGAGGCCGAATCAAAGTTTAAGAATAGAAAACAGCCGCGATATTGGATCTCGATGCCCGTCACGATATCGCTGCTGCAACGTTCGGAGCAGAGCGTCATACGCGAGGATACGTACACGCAGAATATCGCAGCCGGCGGCGTGTCGGTGCCGTGTTCGCTCGTCGCTGCGATCGGTGACAAGGTCAAGTTTGCTTGCAAAGAGATCGATTTTTACGCGATAGCCATCGTCCGAAATCGTAAAGTACCCGCGAACGAACCACCAACGCTGCATCTTCAGTTCCTCGAGGCTGAGATGCCTATCGAAAAGGTCATCGCCCTTCGCACCGTAAAGAGTTCGTAACACAAACGGTCTAAGCTAACGCACGGTCGTGACCGAGAAGCCTGCCTACAAGCCACCGTCCCCCGCCATCCTTAGGATATTGCGTCTGATCGGCTTTGTGATCAGCAAGGCCTTTTGGTTTGTCCGGTATGTAGGCCGGGAAAATATTCCACCCGAGGGTTCGCCGGCCTTTCTAGTTGTTGCAAATCATCAAACGTACATCGATCCGGTCTGGATATCGCTCCCGATCAAGCGCAGGACGCGATATATGGCCTTTGGCGAAGCGTTTGGCTGGCCGGTGGTCGGCCGTCTGATCAGATATCTCGGGGCGTTTCCGGTCTCGCCGACCCCTTCTGGTGCGATCGGAGCAATGAAGGAATCACTCAAGACACTGCGTGAAGGCTCGGTGCTGCTTATCTTTCCCGAAGGTGCACGAGAATTTTCCGACGGCAAATTCCTCGAATTCAAGGCCGGGGCTCTTCGGGTAGCATTTCAAGCCGGTGTGCCGGTTCTACCTGTTACGATCAGTGGCGCGAATCGTATATGGCCGCGGCCGCAAAAATACCCGACCGTGTTCAAACGCGTAACTATCACCTACCACAAGTTGATGGAACTTCCGCCGAGAGGTAAGGACGTTTCTGAAGCAGAGCTTGATGAGTGGACCGAAAAGGTCCGGCAAGTGATCGCGATGGAGTCTTAGAAGATATCGGGCTTTTCCGGAGGAGTCGGCGGCGGATCCTGACGCAGCCTCGGATTGTTCTTGAGGACACGAAGGAGTTTCTGCCGCTGGGCGGGCGTGAGTTTGGTCATGTCGACGTTAGGGAACAACGGCTCTTTGGGCTGCATTCCCGGGCGCGAACCCTGTCCGCGCGTCGCCGGGGTAACGCGGATCGTCCGCACAGTTCCGTCCGCATCTCGCTCCGTCATCGTGACACCGCCCTTGGGGATCGACGGGTCATCGACGACGATCTCTGTCACATTGCCATCGTCGGAGGTCGTTGCCTTAGTATCAGGTGCGGCGGGTTTAGCCGTTGTCTTTGGCTGTTCACCGGCCTTATCGTCCTGAGTCCGCATCGGGGCGGTCGAGTTACGCTCGGTCTCAGCATTTAAGTCAGCAGTCTGTTCGACAGGCGCACCCGAGGTGGCATTCGCCGAGGCATTTACAACAGGCTCAGACGGCGGTTGCGGTGCAGTTTCGGCAACGGTCGCCGGTACGTCGGATGTCCGCTGCGGTTCTGACGTCATGCCGAATAAAGATGGTTTCACGAGATAGACGCCCGCAAGGGCCGCAGTACACACGAGTAGCATCGCGGCCGCGCCGGCAGCGACACTCTTTCCACGGCCGCCCGGCGTCGGTGCGTCAGTCGTATTGCCGAGGGCAAATGCCGTTGCCGGCTGCCTCGTTCCTCCGTGAAAAGCTGTCTCCTGCGAATTTCCCGTCTGGAGCACTTCGGTCTTGGCCTCAGTGTCGTGGAATGCCGGAATGGTCGCGTCATTCATCAGCCGCGTCGGCTGTGCAAATATCTTTTGATCGGAGACGTTCGTTGCGATCGTGTTCGATTCGGCAAGATAGGCGTACCTATCGCTGTCGCGGAACATCTGCCGCATCTCAGCCGCTGTGGCGGGACGCTCACTTGCATTGAGGTCCATCGCCTTCATCAGCACGCCGGCGACCCCACGGGGCACGTCCGGATTTACCACATTCGCAGGAACGAGCGGATCGGGCTTCTGGCTCAGCACGCTCATCGCCCTTGTCAGCGCGTCCTCAGGCGGGATCTTGGTAAGCAGGTGATAGAGCGTCGCGGCAAGCGAGTAGAGATCGCTACGCGGATCGGTTCCGGTGCCCTGGATCTGTTCGAGCGAGGCGTAATTTCGGGAATAGCCAAAGATGCTCTTGGCAGCAGTCTGATGGCTTGCGTCGGTCGGATTGCCTTTCGCAAGCCCGAAATCGAGCAGGATCATCTCGCCGCGAGAATTTAGCTTCAGATTCTGCGGTTTAATATCGCGATGGATGACCGGAAGCTCCTGCGTATGCAGATAATCGAGTGCATCTAGCAGTTGATCCGCCCATTGCATCACCTGATCGACCGAAAACTTGACGCTCGTATTCTCGAGCATCGCGGCGACGTCTTCGCCCGGGATGTATTCCATCACAAGGAACATCCCGTCGTTCTCTTCGAAATGATCGCTGACTCGCGGCAAGGCCGAGTGTTTGAGGCTGTTGAGCAGACGGGCTTCGCGTTCGATGGCCTTGCGGAAGTTATCGTCCATGCAAAGCGTTTCTTTGATCGCCACCGTCGAGCCAAATCGCGAATCGGTCGCGACATAGACCGCGCCCATTCCGCCCTGGCCGATCTGTTTGTCGATCGTATAACGCTGCTGAAGTGTAGTTCCTGTCTGGATCATCTCGGTCGCCTCAAAAGATCCCGGGTACGTCGGCTTTATCATACATTATAAAACACCGCCGGAGCCCAAAAGATGCACGAAATCTGAGCGTTTGCAAATCTTTGCAGATCGTCGAAAGCTCGTTGGCCGTGCGTGGAATAACGCTTGGATGCCTCGATCCCACACAAAGCCGTCTAAGAAAAAAGCAGGCCCGAAAAACCATTGGGCCTGCAGGTTACTACGAAGTTGTCGGGCTAACGGTTCTCAGTTATACGTTCCCGCGCCGACCCGCGGCAAGTTGTATACGTCCGCCAGCGTGTTCAGTTCGTACCGTACGCGCGCCCAGTTCGACTCGGTCGTCGGCCCAAAGTTGTAGTTCCGCATATTTCGGTCAATATCCGAAGCAATGTTGAGGCACTTGCGAACCTCGTCCTTGTTCTCGATCCATGCATCACGCCGATCGAATTCACGCCGCAGTTCGTCCGTTGCTTTCCCGAGGTCTTTTGCCCGCCTGTTGAGCCAATCCTCGCGGCTCGAACCGTCCAAACGGCTTCGATCGAGAGCCTTGTCGAAGTTCTTTACGAAATTGTCGACACGCGTTTCGACGCGGTTGATGATGGCGTTTACCTGAGCTTTTGTAAGATTTCGGCCCCTTGATTCCCTACGTTGTGCACTCGCGTTGTCCGCCGATACGAGTACGACCGCCACCGCCGCGATCCCGATCAAATATCTGAAAATACTATTCCGCATAATTCCTTTCTCCCTTGTTCGATAAAAAATAAACCTCACGAGCAAAGCCCGTGAGGCTTGAGACGCGATGAGTTCGTGGAAAGTCTAAAAATGTCGAATCCGCCGAAGAACCTCACGTGGATATCGAAATGGCCGCCGGCTTACGCGGGCGGTTCTGACATATCCGAGACGATCCACTTCTCCGTCATATCGCACCAGATCACGAGGCCCCGCCACGGACCGAACTTCTGGTAGTGCTTCTCGATCTTCTTGTCCGAGCACTTTTTCTCGCGGTTGTGGTTCTTATAGAACTGCGAACGAAGCCACGAATCGAGGGCGAGGCCATCGTAACGTCCGACGAGTTTTAGCAGATTCTCGGCCGCGTAATCGCCAACGCCCTTGACCTTTTTCATCTCTTTCTTGAGTTCGGGTGTAGGGAGATCGCTTGCTAGCCACTGTTCAGGATCGAGTTCGCCTGAAGCGACCTTTTCCGCAAGCTCGATAAAATACGGCGAGCGATAGCCCGCACGGATCTCGCTGCGATAGCGATCTTCGCTCACCGCCGCCATTGCTGCTGGCGTGGGGAACGCTCCGCCGGCACCAAGCTTCTCGACCAGATTCCGGACCATTATCTTGGTCAGTGCCCACGAACAGTTTGTCGTACAGATAGTCTTCACGAGGTCTTCCCAGACGGTCGGCGAACGCAGCAGACGGCCGGCCTTTTTGGTTCGAACCCAAGCGAGCCGCTCGTTCCGATCGAGCAGCGAATAGAACTCGCTGAGATCGTCGTCGAGCCGCAGCAAATGCACCGTCTGACGGCGGATCGAGTCTTCGTCAAATCTCGCTGAACCAACATCGATCCGAACGCCACCGACATTCTCGGAAATTACTCCGGGAACGGCTCCGCGCACAGGATCAGAAAACACATAACTCAGCCGCCAATTTTTCTCATCGAGAGCAAACGGAGCAAGCTCTGACCAGCCGTGAGAATAGACCGTTGAGCGAAAATCAAAATCGTCAGAAACATCGATAAATACAGTGTTTGCCATACTTAGTTGGTCGCCGCGGAACCGCTTTTACATTTGTTCGGCTAATGCTTAATATTCTACGTCTAAGTACTCAGATGTAACGTCAGCAGCGTGCGAAAATTCGTAGGAATTTTTGATTGAAATTGTAAGCGAATTATAGTAGCTTATCTCTTGCACAACATTTTTTAACGGGCACTGATCCCGCCTGTGCTGACGTTACAAAAGAGCAATAAATCTATTCGGTTTTCCTTTGAGGAGGGATTTTATGGGAAGCAGGATCTCGCGGCGTTTCTGGCGACATGGTTGTACCGTCGCTATTCTTTTGTTCGCGATAGCGTCGGGCACGGCTCAGGACCCCGATCCGAACTCGCCAACGCCTGTGCTCTTAAGTGAGCAGGCGTCTACACGGGCCCTGGCACAGATGCCGGGGCAGGTTCGCGGCCGTGGCGATCTGGCACGCGCGACCTCGCCCGCGTTCGAGCTGGGCGATAAGGTCGAGCTGTTCTTTACCAACGTCAGCCTGATGGAGGGCGAAGGTGCGAATGCATTCCGGGTTTACGCGGTAGACAAGGTAAACCATCAGTTTCGCTTCCCTGTCCTCGAACTCGAAGAGATGCCGAACACCGACGGCGTGTTTCGAGCGACGATCCTGCTCAAGGACGAACTCGGATTTTGGGACAAACCGGAAGGCGATGGCGATGTCCTCATTTATCTTACATGGCGCGGGTTAGCCAGTAACAAGGTACGTCTCGGTCTCGGAAAGCTCGGTGACGGCGTCAAGGACGACCCGTCGATGCGTCCGACACCGTTCGGCACCAAGTCGCTTCCGGCCGCCAGACCGGACGCTCCGGACGCGATCGGATATCGATTCGCCGGTGACCGTATGCGGTTTGCCGAGCAAGCTACATTCGGGCCGAACCGCCAGCTCGACAGCACGCTGATGCGTTTCGGCCTGCGGGCCTGGATCAACAGCCAGTTCGCAATGCCCTATCCGTCGGCGAGCAATCCGTATCCGAACAATATATTGCAGCCTGCGAATCAGCCGACCCTATGTGACGGCGGAGCAGATGATGTTCCCGCCAACTGCGGCCGTGATACGTACACACAATATCAGCCGCAAACCTGGTTTTTCCGCGAGGCCTTCTACGGCGACGCCCAGTTGAAGCATCGCGTGGCTTGGGCACTCGGCCAGATCTGGGTTACGTCGGGTAACGATATTCAGCAGGGCCGCCACATGGTCGAATGGCACAAGGTGCTCTCGAAGCACGCGTTCGGCAACTATCGCGACCTGATGAAAGAGATGACGCTCAATCCGACGATGGGCGAATACCTCAACATGCGTGAAAGCACGCGGACATCTCCAAACGAAAACTACGCCCGTGAGATCAAGCAGCTTTTTGCGATCGGTCTCTTCATGCTCAACCAGGACGGCACTCTGCAGCGTGACACTCAGAACAACCCGATCCCGACCTACACGCAAGATGAGGTAAATGCGTTCACACGGGTATTCACCGGCTGGAGTTTCTGTAGCGTTCCCGCCTCCTGCCCGAGTGCCGTAGCCGGAACCGTCAACTTCATTGATCCGATGCTGCTAAACCCTGGCATCACAAATGCGGTCCAGAACCGCCACGACATCCATGCCAAGACGCTGCTTACGTATCCAGGTTCGGCGGCGACACAAACAATCGCAGCATGTCCTCCGACCGGAACAGGTGCTTGCGGACTGACTTGCCCAACTTCAGGAACGGGCAACTGTACGCTCCAGGCAGGCTTTACCAGCGCAACCGCTCTGGCCGGTACGCTTAATTACGCCAATGCGTCGCTTGAGCGTGCGATCGACAACCTCTTCTATCACCCGAATGTTGGCCCGTTCGTCGGCAGGATACTCATTCAGCACATGGTTACGAGCGATCCTTCTCCTGCATATGTGTCGCGTGTAGCTGCGGCGTTCAACAACAATGGCCAGGGCGTTCGCGGCGACATGAAAGCCGTTATTCGTGCGATCTTGCTCGACCCCGAAGCTCGCGGCGACGTTAAGACCGATCCGAACTTTGGCAAACTCCGTGAGCCGGTTCAGCTCTTTACAAATTTTGCCCGCACTTTCAATGTTCGGTCTGCGAGCGGCACTGGCTTAAGTGACGGCAGCGTCAGCGGCGACAGGGCATGCGGACGTCCGGAGTTCAATAACATGGCACAGGTGCCGTTTCGTTCGCCGACTGTGTTCAATTACTACCCGCCGGATTACAGCATTCCGGGAACATCGCTGAACGGGCCGGAGTTCGCGATCCTTACAACGGGAACGGCCATCGCAAGGGCAACATTCATCAATCGAATGACCTTCGTCACAAATCCGACGAATGATACGTACAGCACCGCTCCGATCCCGGTGAACGGCGTCGATTGTCCGAACGGAACTTCGTTCGATTTCGCCGACCTCGTAGCGCTGTCGCAGGCCGACGCCACGGGCGGGCAACTCGTCGATGAACTGAATCGCAGGATGCTGCACAGCACGATGTCGCCGCAGATGCGTTCGTCGATCCTGACCGCGGTCACGGCCTATCCGACGACGTCGCCAAATAGCCGCGTTCGACAGGCGATCTACTTAGTCGCGACCTCGTCGCAATATCAAGTCCAGAGGTGAAGACAATGAGTGAATCAAGAAGAGATTTTTTGAAAAAATCGGGCTGCTGTGCCCTCGGCATGGCCGCTATGGCCTCGCAGATGCATCACTTCGGGACTATTTCGGCTTTCGCCCAAAAAGCGATCGACGATGGCCCGCTCGGCGGCGAAAACTACAAAGCACTCGTGATGCTCTATTTCGACGGTGGAAATGACTCGAACAATATGTTCATCCCCGTCCACAGTGATTCGCAGGTGAGCAATTACGCTGCCTACGATGCTGCAAGGGGCGGAGCATTCACGCTCGCGCTAAGTCAGGCTCAGCTCCAGGCAACGAACTTCAACGTGCCTCGCCTCGGAAATCTGACGTATGCTATGCACCCGAGTCTTGGCCCGACCGCAACCGGTGCGATCAATCCTGGTGTCTACGAACTTTACGCTCAAGGCAAGCTTGCGATCGTCGCGAACGTTGGCACGCTCGTCAGACCGCTTTCGAAAGGAGCGACCTACGGCTCGACGCCGAAACCCTATCAGATAGGCTCTCATTCCGATCAAAAGACGCAGTTTCAGACGAGTGTCTCGCATACCCAGGCCTTCACCGGATGGGGCGGGCGTGTTTCCGATCGGCTAACCGGAAGCCAGAATCCGAATGGACTCGTCCCGATGATCACATCGATCGCCGGTGCCCAGCTATTTACGGCTGGACAGACCACGCTTCCATTGGCGATCGCCGACTCAAACACATCCCTCGCCAATGTGTTGAATCCTGCGGGTTACGGCACCAATCCGACCGGGGCGAATCTTGCGCGGCGAAATGCATTTAACGCACTTCGTCAGCAGGATCTAAACTTCAACTATGTAGAGGCCGCGAGCCATGTCACCGACCTCGCGATGAGCGCGAATAATGCGTTACAGGTTTCTCAGGAGACGACGGTTACCTTTCCCAACACCGGCGTTGGCCGCCAACTCCGACAGGTTGCCCGGCTGATCAAGAAGCGGATGGACCTTAACGTTAACAGACAGATCTTCTACGTTCAGATCGGCGGCTTTGATTCGCACACCGGCCAACTCAACCAGCACGTAAATCTATACAGCCAGGTTGGGCAGGCGATGCGGGCGTTCTATGACGAGATGGTCGTTCAGGGCGTATCGAATGATGTCACGTTGTTCACCATGTCAGAATTCGGGCGCACGTTCAATCCGGCCGGCACGGGAGCCAATGTAGGTTCCGATCACGGTTGGGGCAGCCACATGATGGTGATGGGCGGCTCGGTGATCGGCGGCGATGTTTACGGCAGCAAGCGTCCGAATGGAACAGGTGATTACTTCCCGACGCTATTAATGGGCAACAATCCGGCCGCGTTTGATGATGCAGACACGGGCTCGAACGGCCGTGGACGCTGGATCCCGACGACGTCGGTCGAGCAATACGCCGCTGTTCTTGCCAGATGGTTTGGTCTGCCGCAGGATCCGGCCACGCTAAACGCCGTGTTCCCGAATCTGCAGTTCTTCCCGGGCACACATTCGCAGCTTGGCTTCCTGCCGTAGTCACGGTGAATTTTTGTTATGTCGAAAGCGGGCTTCGGCCCGCTTTTTTATTGCCAAATGGGGCGATTGAACTTTCGCGTCCTTGCTTCTACACTTTATCTGCAAGTGAATCTGCCGAATTACATCACGCTCGGACGCATCGTCGTTGTGCCGCTTCTGGTCGTCGTACTGCTGACGCCATTGGCCGAGAAATGGTTCGGCATGAGCGGCTACGCTCTCGCGATCGTCTTATTCATCGTCGCCGCAGTTTCAGACATCGTCGATGGCCAACTCGCCCGTCGTCGGAGACAGGTCTCGACGCTCGGCAAATTCCTCGACCCGATCGCCGATAAGCTGCTCGTCTCGGCCGCTCTCATCGTACTGGTCGAAAAGCAGCTAGCTCCATCGTGGGCCGTCGTGGTCATCATCGGCCGTGAATTCATCATCACTGGCCTGCGTTCGGTCGCGGCGAGCGAAGGCGTGGTCATACAGGCCCAGGGAATGGGCAAGCTAAAGATGTGGGCGCAGTGCGTCGCCATCGTTGCCCTACTCGTCTGCGCCGCCAACGGTACACCTCCCGTATCCAATTTTGGCCTCGACTATCCTGCCGCGTTTTGGCAGGTCCCGGAGGTGCAGACCGCATTTTCAAATCTGTCGCAGCTTTCCCTGACGTCGAATGACTGGAAGGTCTTTGGATATCTCGTCGGCCGTGGAGCCCTTTGGGTCGCAGTGATCACCGCGGTTTCTTCTATGTACGGCTACTTCGCGTACTTTTTCCGAAACCGTAATTCGGCTTCAGGATCAAATGAAAAGGCCCGCGCCGATCAGCACGAGCCTGTTTCCTAGTTATTAAATTTTTGAGCTACTGGACCTCGACCCAGTCGCCCGTGTGAACTTCCTGGGTCGTTCGCGTAATAACGATCGTAGCCGTGCGTTCCTTAACATTAAGGACTACCGCTTCAGCGACGATCTTGCGAAGGTTGTTCGGACGGTCCTTCCTGACGTCGATCGTTCGGATCTCGGGCCCGCTGGCCTTGTCGCCGGTCTTCCGCGTGGACTGATTTGAGAACTTCCCGCCTTTGTAATCGTCGCTCTCAAAACCATAGTCTCTTGAACTGACCGATTCGCGGTCGGGATGGTGAAACAGATTTCCTTTCTCGATCGGGCGAAATATCGTCAGTTTGTCACCAACACGAAGATTCTCATCCGCTCCGAGATCGACGTACGCGATCTGATCGCGCGTCAGCATCTCCTGGCTATCGCGGCCCATTACGACTCGGCCCGTCGCCTTGCCACTCGGATCGGTGAACGGGTCGAGCGGTTTTGTGTGATCGACCGCGACCGGGCTCTGCCGAAGCGGAACCAGTTCGACAAGATCCCCGAGCAGAAGATTGTCGCAGGAGACTTTG
Source organism: Acidobacteriota bacterium (assembly GCA_041940165.1). Classification (GTDB taxonomy): domain Bacteria; phylum Acidobacteriota; class Blastocatellia; order Pyrinomonadales; family Pyrinomonadaceae; genus OLB17. The sequence continues at coordinate 149,856 of JBGTSR010000008.1, read as the reverse complement.
ACGCGAGCTACTGAGAAATCCCGCTTTACGCTCACGACTTCCACTGCCCCGACTTCCTGAACGTAGAATCCAAGATCTTTCTTAGACCATTTGCTTTTCAGATCGCCGCGCGGCCTGATAACCGAAAATATATCGCCGACATTGACGCCCTTATCCGAACCCATGTTAATGAACATGTGATTGTTCTGGGAGTAGATAAATCCGTCAGCCTCGTGCTGAGCACCGATGATCTTGTTTGCTGTATTTACAGAATTTGTCTGAATGTAGCCGGCGCAATACAGATTGTTACGCCCAACGACAGCATTGTCAGGCCTCGGTCGATCGTTGACCGGAACCTGGACCAGATCCGACTGGCCAAATGCGGCCGTCGCCAACAGCGTCGCTGAAATACAGGACAAAAAGATGCGGGGCAGGAATGATTTCTGAGATTTCACGATTATCTCCTTACTCTTTTGATTGGAACTCGCCGCGAGAACGGCCCGGTAGGTTCGGGCAATGCACGACTGCTGAAAAAAGATCGCGCCCAGTTGGGCAATCACTATTATAAGGAGCGCATACGCGTACGGTCAACATATTTTTACATTGTTTATCTCCCGCTTTGCTTCTTTGCGTTGGAAGCACAGTGATCATTCAACGGCCCATAAAGGCGCCGCGCCATGTCGACGCCTAGGAACGCGAGTCGACACTGGTACGCCCGCTAGTCTCGAGCTCCCGAAAGAAGAAGTACTGATAGCGGGCTTACTAAACTTGGTCTGATAACACCCCCTAGGAAAACACGCGCGAAGCTCTCCAGGCTTCAAAGAAGCTGCTGGCATCCGTTCTGTTGCAGTCACTGTTTACGATTTGTTAAACTCTCGATTCGCGACTCGCAAGTCGCCCCACCAAAACGCCGGTGTAGCTCAGTTGGTAGAGCAGTTGATTTGTAATCATAAGGTCGGGGGTTCAAGTCCCTTCACCGGCTCCAGAAAGCCTCGTTAATCACGATAAGTCAGTACCAAAAAACGATAGCCGACATCGAGTACGATCGCAGGATCGAAAAAGTCGATTGCGTTCGCTCCCTTCCTGCTCCGGGTGTACCTCTTGTTTGCCAACCTTCTGGACCGATTCCAAAGGGTGCCATGCGGCGGCGGCGTTTTGATGCAGATGCGAGTTTGGGCTGCCTCTCCTCACACAAATTCTCAACCAAGGCTGGAAAATCCCCGTGCTTAGACCTATCTAAGGGGTAAAGTTACCTTCTTTCGATGTTAGAGGTCTTATGATTCGCTCGGTCGGAATATCACCGCTCGTCCTTATTCTCCTCGGTCTTATGACCCTGCCTGCGGCATTTGGGCAGGTTAAGGACCCTGAGGATCGAAGCGTCTCAGGTGCCTATCGTATCCAAAAGGGCGACAAGCTTAGTATCAAGTTCTTTGCGCATCCTGATCTTAACGAACCAAGTATGGTCGTTCGTCCCGATGGCTTCATCAGTCCACAGATCGTGGATGAATTGCGGGCGGAAGGTCGAACTGTCGCGGATCTAAAGAAGGAACTTGAAAGAGCGTACGCTGAAGTGCTTCTTGATCCGATCATCACGATCACGGTCATCGAATTTGTCACGCCGCATATTTTCGTCGGCGGGCAGATAGCCAGGCCGGGACGATACGAAATGCGAGATGCGAAGACCTTGTTTCAGGCAATATTCGTAGCGGGCGGCTTCACGGCTGATGCTCACCGACGAATGGTCATCCACGCCCGCCCGGACGGAAACGGAGACTGGCGGATCCAGACCGTCGACGTCATGGAAATGATGTCAAAGAAAGGGAACTCTCGCGATGTCGTCCTATCGGATGGAGATTACGTTTTCGTTCCCGAATCACGATTGTCGCAGGTCGGAAAGGCGGTCGAGGCGTTCCGCGGATTTCTACCGCGAATTTTCTAAGAGCGAATGACACAATTAACCAGCGCAAGCCGGCCCCACGTCCTTCAACGGCTTTATCGTCGCAAGTTTACGATCATCTCGATGTTCGTGCTCGTGGTTGCATCGGGCATGCTCGTTACTCTCCTTATTACGCCCAAGTACGAGGCGACCATGAGCATCCTCATATCGCGCGATCGTATCGACCCACAGATCACATCGTCGGACAAATCGGTTGACATACTGCAGAAGGACATCAGCGACGAAGAATTCAACTCCGAGATGGAGCTTTTCAGAAGCATCGATGCGATCACAGCCGTCGTGAAGGAGCTAGACCTGGTCAATGACCAAAGACCGAAAGATGACCCGCCGTTTGGCGAGTGGCGTGCCCGAGTCAAAAACGCGCTCTACGGCTTTACGTCGGGGCGACCGTCATCCGCAAGTACTGGCCAGATCGAAACTGCCGATCTCAACCTTTCGCTCGAACGGGCGGTCAACCGGGTGTCGGCAAATCTGGAAGTTGTTCCCACGCGAAAGTCTCGTGTGATCAGGGTCACCTACACTGATACCGATCCTAACCGGGCAAAGAAGACGCTTGAGGCGATCCATAGGAAATTCGTCGAACTCCACGTTACGCTGAGCGAGAAACCTGAGGTTGCCCAGGTCTTCAATGAACAGACTGAGAAATTCAGTCAACAGCTGAGCCAGGCGACTAACGACCTCAAGACGTTCGACTCCGGAAACGGCGTCATCGGTGCCGATATTGCCACTCAGCAGGGGCTGCTGCAGAAACAGCTCTCAGACATGCAGGCCCAGGCGGCCTCGGCTAGAACGCAGATCGGCGAAACGCTCAAGAGAATTGCGTCTCTTAAGTCGAAGATAGCGGCAGAGCCCGAGCAACTCCAAACAGGCTACGTTTCAAAGTATGTCCCGGCGATCGACCGAATGAAGGACGAATTGATCCGGCTCGAGCAGGAGCGCACCCAACTCCTGCAGAAATACCAGCCGACGAGCCGTTTTGTTCGGGACAATCAGGAACGCATAAGTGAACTGAAACGATCTCTCGCCGCTGAGATCGCTAATCCGCCGCAGGAACGGACGTACGCCATCAACGATCTGAGACGCAAGCTTGAAGCGGAACTTCATCAGGCCCAAACGGACCTCGCCGCTCTGCGCGATCGCGAGATCACGCTTACCGGTCAAGCCGCTCGACTCGACGCTCAAGTCTCGCAGCTGAATACTAAGAGCATCGAACGCGCCGAACTCGAGCGACGCAAGGCGATCAACGAAGAAGCTTTCCTGCTATATCAGAAGAAGGCCCGTGAAAATGAGATCGGCCAAATATTTAACAAGGAAAAGATCTTGAACTTTTCCGTGATCGACCCGCCGCGTTCTGACGGACAGCCCAAGGACCCCAAACCTCTGCTAAATCTCATCATTCTCCTGGGCGTTGGGGCCGCGGCCGGGCTCGGCGGGGCAATGCTGCTCGATAACCTCACACGTTCGGATCCGAGCAACGACTTAGTAGGAAGCCGCTATGAGCTCGAAGGACGCCTCCGGATGCCTGTGCTTGCGGCAATTCCGACCATTGAAGTTCCGTTGTTGGCTGGCCGGGATCTGCCTGTGCGTTCCCTGCCCGCCGACCGCGCAAGACGATTTGACAGGAGCGTTAGATGAAGGAACGCGTCCGGGTAGCCCTGCTCCTCGCCTACAGGATCCTTGATCTGGCGGCACTGTCTGCGGCCCTCTGGCTGGCTTTTTATTATGGTGCCCCGGTCGGGATCGGTTATTTGATATCCGCGTTTCTTTCGCCGTCGATCGCAAGTAGCTTCTTCTTTGGTGGCGTTTTGGCGAGTTGGATGTTCATGCTTTCGTCGTTATGGCTCTACCGTTCTAAACGCCTGACTAGATGGGAAGATGAGTTCGCTGACATTTTTCGCGCGGTCGTTTTTGCTACTTTGATCCTCGCAACTCAGATCCTGATCACTGAATGGCCGATCTTCCCTAAAAGGTTCTTGTTGATCTTCGCTTTGGCCTCGTTCTCAGCCTTGTTTGTCATCAGGCTCTTCAAGCGTAAGCTGCTGAGGCATTTCCGTCTGCACGGCCGCAATCTTCGGTCGGTACTCGTCATCGGCGCGGGCCCAAGAGGGCAAGAGATAGTCGAGCTCATCGAAGAGAACCCTGAGATCGGCTATGAATTCATGGGCTTTATTGATGATTACAACTCACCCCGACGAATCGGCACGTTGGCTGAGTTCCCGCGTATTCTGTCACGAAACGTTATCGATGAGGTTATAGTCTGTCTTCCAATCAAGACCTTTTACGACGAGATACAGGCTATAACTGACGCTGCCCAGGAGCAAGGTGTAACCGTCCGGATATATTCCGACCTTTTCAACCTTAAGCTCGCGCGTGCCGTGGCAGGAAAACTGGGTGAAACGCCCATTCTTTCTATCTACTCTACGCGGCTCGATAACTGGCAGGGCTTTCTAAAGTGGGCGATCGATCTGATCGGGGGGCTCGCGCTGCTGATACTTCTGCTTCCGGTAATGATAGTCATCGGTGTCGTGATCAAACTGACCTCGTCCGGGCCCGTTTTCTTCGTCCAGGAGAGGGTCGGCTTACACAAGCGGCGATTCAAGATGTTCAAGTTCCGAACGATGGTCGTCGACGCTCCGGAGATGCAGCAGACACTTGAGGAGATGAATGAGGCGAGTGGTCCAGTCTTTAAGATGCGAAACGATCCGCGAGTTACGAGTGTGGGCCGGTGGCTTCGCCGCACGAGTCTCGATGAGTTGCCTCAGCTCCTGAATGTCGTACTCGGCGACCTGTCGCTGGTCGGCCCCAGGCCATTGCCGGAACGAGATTTCAACCGATTTAACAAGAGGTGGTTCAACCGCCGGTTTAGTGTAAAGCCAGGAATTACGTGTATCTGGCAGATCTCCGGGAGGAGCGAAACGACATTCGACAAATGGATAATGCAGGACCTTGAGTACATCGATAAATGGTCCATATTGCTCGATCTGAAGATCCTCTTTAAGACGATCCCGACAGTGCTGCGGGGCACTGGGGCGATGTAGTTGAAGATGTCGCTTCGTCCCGCTGCTCAACGAATCCTTAGTTCCGGCCCGCGCAACCAGACCGCGGTCGTGTTAGCCCTGCTTGCAGCAGCATGCGTTATTGGCTTCTCAGTCGTGAGCCTGGGGAGCGGACTTGATCCGGCACTAATTGGGATCAGCGTACTCGGCCTGACGGCGATCGCGGGTGGAACGCTTCTCGTTCTTGATGTTTCCCTCATCGCTCTCGTCCGCTTTGCCTTTATAGCGTCGTTCTTTTTAAAGGCCGACTTTATGCTGTTCAAGGTCAATGAACTCGAGGACCCCTCGGGGCTGAACATATCGCTTGCTCTTGCCGCAGGACTATGCCTGCTCGCTTACGATCATTACTCTGAGGCTGATGCAAGGCCGGTCCTCCCCCGCTACGCCATTTTCTTGTTCATCGCTCTATTCGGTTGCGCCGCGGCATCTTTCGTTTACGCCGGCATGAGCCCTCTCGGAGGGTTTTCGATACTGTCACTCGCAACCTCTATTCTGATCGCATACGTAATGGCCTCGCATTTCAGCCGGCCCGAAAGGTTAAAAGACCTTGTAATAATGATCGGCGGTGGATTGGCATTCACCGGCGCGGTTGCTCTGAGTCAGTACGCATTCCAATGGCCCGTGAATCTGAGCTTCCTCGGCACCGGCACGGAAGAGGAGCAGCTCGGGACGCAGAGCATCGAGCTTGCCCGTGTTCCGGCATTCCTGCGAACGCCGAACGGCATGGCCCTCGTCGTATCATCTCTGCTGCCGATCGTTCTGGCCCCTGTGATCTTTCGGGTCAAGTCGATCACGAGCAGGGAATCGTTCGTGCTTTTGGCTGGTTCATTGGCCGGCATTGTCGGCGTCATCCTGTCTCTCGCGAGAGGAAGTTGGATCGCACTTGCCGTCACGATCGCCCTGATTCTTTTCTGCGGTTGGTTTCGCTTGCCCGCCAATGGCCGGCGAACGTATCTCGCATCTTCTGCAGCGATCCTGGTTCTGGCGGCCGCCGTGACCTTGCCATTTGCTGACAGGATCTACGATCGGATAACGGAGGATGACCAGGGTGCCGCTGCTGTGCGCATCCCGCTCATGCAAACAGCGTCCGAAATGATCGAAGCGAATCCGCTGCTCGGGGTAGGGCTCAACTCCTATCGGGCGAACATGACGCGATACGACGAGACTAGCAGCTTTGTATCGCAGGACTTCTATGCCCCCGTTCACAACATCTTTGCCCACGTCGCAGCAGAGATCGGGATCCCGGGAGGCATCCTATTCTGCCTGCTGCTGATACTCGCACTCGTGGAGTGCGTCAAAACGGCGTCACACCGTGATGCGTTCGTTGCCGCTGTCGCGATCGGAACCGCTATCGGACTGGTCGCGTTCACGATCTCCGCCTTAAAAGAACCGGGATCGCTGGGCTCGGTGCGACCTCCGATGCGGACGCTCTTTCTTTTGCTGGGAATTGCGTTCGCCCTGGGGCGCATCCGGCGAGGAACTGCAAAGCTTTGCATTAGTTGATATGGAGTCAAGCGAAAAACATACGGGAGTTGAAGCAGTAGGGCGTAATTTCCTCTGGATGGCCTGGTCCGCCGCGATCAGTGTTGCGAATAGTCTCGTGGTCTGGATCGTCTTCGCCCGCATGCGTGACGTTGACGAAGTCGGCCGATTTACGGTTGTTATGGGGCTTTACGCGCTGTTTATGACCGTATGCACGCTAGGGCTTCCCGGCTATCTCGTAGCGGAGATAAGTCGTCGCAGTACGGGCTCCGACCCTGGTCGCGGCACGGTCGAAGCGTTTATCGCAAACGCATCGCTCGTGATGCTCGGATCAGGCTGCGTGGCAGCCGCTTCGATGTGCTTGTTCGGATTGTGGGCGAGCCCGTCGAGCGAGGCGGTGCTTGCGACACTTGTCCTTAGCCTGGCGATCGTGCCGTCCGGATTGATCGCCGTCGGAGAGGCTTCTATGGTCGCTCTTGGCCGAACCCGGATCATCGGTCTGATCTCTACTGCGGAGAATCTGCTAAGGACGGTAGTACCGATCTTCTTGATCTGGTCGGGCTTCGGTCTCATCGTGATCGTTCTTTCGCTGGCTCTGACACGCTTTGCTGCCCTTGCCGCATATGTAGCGCTAGCCCGCCGAGACTTAGATCGGCTTCCGTTCGATCTCGGCGGGGTCAAGGCGATTCTGCACTCGACACCGACCTTCGCCGGAACGGTCATTCTCTCATCGATAGTCTGGCAGGGAGGCTCCGTACTATTAGGCCGTTACAGTTCAGAGGCCGAGACAGCAAAATTCGGCGTGGCATCTCGATTCCTGATCCCCGCGGCGATTCTCCTTGCCAGCTACGCCGATGTTATTCAGCCGTTACTTGCCAAGGCCGCCGATCAGGGCAAGCGAATTAGCGCCGTTTATCTTGCAAGGTTCGTTAGGGGGCCGCTCGGCCTCGCTGTCGCAGCCGCAGTCGCTTCCCCGTTTCTTTCGCTCACAGTCCTATCAATATTGTTTGGTGAAAGGTATGCGGGCTCAGCCGCTGCATTGAACATCTTCGCTCTTTGCCTGATCCCCATCTCGATGATCATGATCGTCGCCCGCGGATTATATGCGCAGGGGCAACAGCGATATGACCTGATCGCAAATGCTTTTGGCGTTGTGGTGTTCGTCACCACGGCCCTCATTCTTATACCTCAGTTCGGAGCCGTCGGGGCGGCGACTGCTCAGTTGTCAGGCTTTATCACGATGGCCATTCTCGAACTGAACTTTATTAAGAAGGTGCTGGCGGGATTCTCTCTTTTAGAAGGCATACGCGTGACCAATATATCTAGAGTTGCGGCTGACGCCGAATACCAGCCGGCTGAGAAGCCCAGAATTCTAATGATCGGGATGCACCTGACGAAAACCCGCGGCGGCATCTCGACCCTGACTGCTGCTATCCGAGACTCGTCACTTGCGGATGAGTTCGAGATCGATTACGTAGCATCGCAGGCTGAAGAATTTGGTGTGATCAGGAAGTTCTTGCTAGCCGTCACATCGACGTGCCGTGTTGTATGGCACTGCGTCACCCGACGTCCGGATCTTGTCTATATACACGTCGGAAGCAATGCGAGTCTCTATCGCGAAGGCTTCCTAGTCCTCCTGGCAAAGCTGCATCTACGAACTGTCGTCACACACTTCCATGCCGGAGATGTTGAACTCTACTACTCCAGACAGTCCCGGCTCGGGCGATGGTTTATCAGAACCGCTATCGGGACAAGCAACAGCGTCATCGCCGTATCGACATCGACGGCCAATTCGATACGGGATATCTCGCGATCCGACGAGATCGTGGTTATACCCAACGCGATCGATACGGCGGCCTTCCGACCCCGCGAATCACGGGACATAGGCCCCGTAAGGCTGCTCTTCGTCGGTGCGGTCGGAAAGCTTAAGGGTGAGAGGGATCTTTTGCGGGCACTGGCAAAACTGCGTTCTTCTCGTCTGGATCTGAAAGTATCAATCGTCGGGTTTGGCGCGGGATCTCTTTACGATGAGTGCCGCCATCTCGGCATCAGCGACATGATCGAATTCCTAGGACCTGTCGCTGTCGACCAGATGCGCGAGAGATATGCAGCCGCGGATATTTTCGTGCTGCCGACATACGCGGAAGGAATGCCAATGTCGGTACTCGAGGCGATGGCGTCGGGCCTTGCGATCGTGACAACCCAAGTCGGCGGTATTCCGGAATTGATCGATAACGGCGAAAACGGTTTCATGGTCGAGCCGGGCGACATCGATGGCTTAGCCTCACAAATACAGGAACTCGCCGAGGATCCCCAATTGCGACGGCGCCTAGGGCAAGCTGCCCGGCGAAAGGCGGTAAACGACTTCGACAGCGAACATTATCGATCGGCACTTCGGTCTCATCTCGCTGAACAGTTGCGGAAACGCGGGAGCAGGGCTCTCGTTCCCAAGCTTGTTGCAAAACGGGCGGCGAAAACAGCCGCGACTTGGGTTCGGAGAACGAAAAGACGGGGCGGGGTCAACATCATCGCCTATCACCGTGTCGTCGGCGATCTTCCGCGGGCCGAGCAAGACGGTTACTACGGCCTGTCCGTCTCGACTGATTCGTTCCGGAAACACTGCGAGATCCTGAAGGCAAATTTCGACGTTATGTCGCTCGAGACTGCCGCTCAGGAACTTGCCGAAGGATCCGTCGACCGTCCTATCGCTGTCATTACGTTCGACGACGGATATCGCGATTTCTACGAGCAGGCATTTCCCATTCTTTCGGATCTGAAGCTTCCTGCGACGATGTTTCTTCCGACCAATTTTGTCGGCAGTAACGTTCCATTGGCGCACGACCAGATCTTCTGGCTACTGAGGCACGCCGCTGAGCGCGGTACATCGTTGGTAGGCCCACTTCTAGAAGCCGGCGTTGAGTACAGCACCGCAAAAGGGTTCGCACGACCGGCGGCATCCCTCGCACTAACCGAACGCCTCGTCTATCTACCGTTTAGGCTTCGCGAAGACGCGATCCGATCGATGAGATCAGCCCTCGATCTAGGCGTCCATCATCCGCCCGACTATCGTCTGCTTGACTGGCAGATGGTTCGCGAGATGGCCGCCGAGGGTATCACATTTGGCGCTCATACTGTCAACCACGTCGTTCTTCCGCTTGAGGATACGCCCACGATCATCAACGAGATCGAGCAAAGCAGACTTCGGCTCGAACGCGAACTCAGCACGCCCATTCGGACCTTTGCGTATCCGAATGGTGAGCACAGCGATAGTGTCCGTTCAGCGGTAGCAAGTGCCGGGTTTACTGTAGCGGTCACAACTCGATCAGCTGTGAACGGGGCGGGAGCGGACCTGCTGGCCCTTGACCGCACCTGTCTTTCCGAGGAGTCGACGCGGGGGCTTACAGGTCACTACTCGCAAAGGGTTGCGCGTATGAGGTTGGGGGCTTGAAAATGGAACACACCTTTGATGTAAACAGACTCTTCGATCGCCGCCATCGCGAGCCCAAAACCGCGAATTCCGGAGCGGAAGTGCCGGCCAATGTGATCCCGGTCTCCACCGATCGACTCGTCGCACTGACCGCTGTAATCGCAGGGTGCCTGTTGATCCTTAGTTTTGTGGCGGATTCAGTCGCGGTTTCAAGCGGAATAGACCATGGGATCTGGACCAAATTCTCTAAGGCCGTCAGCGTTGATCGCGAATCAAATATCTCTGCCTTTTTCAGCATGCTTCTTTTGCTGGTAGCGAGCGTCCTTCTCGCCGGGATCGCGCTCCTGACCCGCACACAGCAGCGTGCAGGTCACTTGTATTGGACCGTCCTCTCGGCCGGCTTCCTCTTTATGGCCTTTGACGAGATCGCCGAGGTCCATGAGCGGATGGTAGAGCCGATCCGGGGGATACTCGGAGGCGGCGAACTCGGCATCCTGTATTACGCGTGGGTAATTCCGGGTATCGTCATCGCGGTGCTTTGTGGTGCCGTTTTCTTTCGTTTTTGGTGGAAACTGCCACCGCGGGTGCGAACATTCATTTTCATTGCGGCCGTTCTTTATCTCGGCGGGGCTCTGGGAATGGAATTCCTTGGCGGAAGCCATGCGGAGGGTTTCGGAACGCGTACCCTGACTTACGTCATTCTTACGACCGTCGAAGAAGCGATGGAAATGGCGGGCAGTATTCTCTTTATAAAGATATTGCTGGAATACCTTGAGGCTATAGCAGGAGACGAAATGACAATTCGTCTCGCTCGATAAACAACCCAGACGAGGTTCTTATGATGCACGAACTTACTTTCCCTTTCGACAATCGAGCCACCTTCGCACGCGAAGATGTAGTCAGTTATTACCTTAATGCGAAAGACCTGCTGCCGGCGGAACGGTCTGTCTTCCAGCGGATCGAATCGGAACTGGTGAATGCACGAGTCCTGGACATTGGTGTCGGCGGCGGCCGGACGACACCCTATCTTCTCTCGCTCACGCAGGACTACACTGGCCTCGATTATGTGCCGGATTTTGTAGAAGCTTTGAAAGATCAGTATCCACAGGCGCGGTTTCTCAGCGGGGATGCACGAGATCTCGAAGGTCTGGAGGACAATTCATACGATTTTGTCCTGTTCTCATATAACGGACTCGACTGCGTATCGCACGAGGGCAGGCTTGACGTTATCCGATCTGTATATCGCGTGCTCAAGCCCGGGGGAATGTTCATGTTCTCTTCACACAATCGCGATTACGAATTCTTCAATAAGCTGCCTTGGCAGCGAAAGATCGTCTTCACTCGGGCGTACCTCATATTTTTGGCCCATTGTCTGTACCATCTGCCAAAACACTATCGGAACAAACAATATGAGTCCTATACGGACGACTACGCCATCATCAACGATGGCGATCATCGCTTTTCGCTGCTGCTTTACTACATTTCCATCGAAAAGCAGGTAGAGCAACTGGAGAGCCTTGGGTTTGGCTCCGTCGAGGCTTTCGATCAGTTCGGTCGACCTGTCCTCAATGATACGTCGTCGCATTGGATCCAGTATCTTACCCGGAAACAGTAGCCCGACTCTGGAAGTGACGCCTATTTCAGCCTTTCCCCAAACCAGGAACAGCTTAGCTTCAACGGTACGAAACTTTTCGCGCACGCGATGCCCGAGAAGGCGAGTTCCTCTGTCTCGTTCATTTTTTTGCGACGTAGATTTCTACGAACATACCCAAAAGATAGTTGACCTGGGATAGAACTAAATGGCACAGAATCTCGATTTTTTGAACCGACCCATAATGGACGGAACCGGCCTAACGCATTCGTTCTCTAAACCGATGCCCGCAAGCCGCGTGTCTAAAGATCCGAGATTCTGCATAAGACCGCTAATGGGTCCATCGATCCTGTTTGGGTTCGTGGCAATTCTTATCATTGCGAGTCTGGCGTCGGCTGTCGCTAACGACTACACCGGTTATGAATCCAACATCGCGGATAAGATCTCAAAGATAGTCAGTGTAGATAGGGAGGCGAATGTGCCAGCTTTCTTTAGCATGCTGCTATTGCTCTTCGCGGCAACATTGCTCGGCCTGATCGCCGTTATCAAAACTCGGTTAGCCGATCAATATCGGTGGCACTGGGCACTTCTCGCATTTGGATTCGTCTATATGGCCTTCGACGAGATCGGCGAGGTCCACGAAAAACTGATCGATCCGATGCGGGCAGCGTTAGGTGGTCAAGATCTCGGTATTTTTTATTTCGCGTGGGTCGTCCCGGCGATAGCGGTTGTTAGTATCGTCGCTTTCGTGTTTTTCCGCTTTTGGTGGAACTTACCGCTGCGGACAAGGCTCCTCTTCGTGCTCGCCGGGGCCCTTTTTCTCAGCGGTGCGATCGGTGTAGAGATGCTCAACGGGAAATATGCAGAGATATATGGTAAGCGGCAGATAATCTACCAGCTCCTGGCCACCATTGAGGAATTTCTTGAGATGACGGGTGTGGTCTTGTTTGTCTACGCCCTACTCGACTACTTGGCTCGGCATCACAATCGGTTGGAAGTTCACTTGACCTCCAAAGATCACCCATAGCTGAAAGCAGAAACTGGAAGTCTACCTTTTTTGAGACTGTTAACACACCATACGACAAGACAGGGGTCTCACAGAACTGCATGAGTGTAGCGATAATTACGGGGTGTTCGGGATTGATCGGCAGTGAAGCCTCCCGATTTTTTCATCGAAATGGATTTGACGTTGTTGGTATCGACAACGATATGCGAGCCTACTTTTTTGGCCGCGATGCCTCCGTTAGTTGGAACACGCGGGAGCTTAAGTCAGCTTTGCCGGGCTTTATCCATTTGGACCAGGATATCCGTGACGAAAAAGAGATGCGCAGAACCTTTTCCCGCTATGGAAAGGATATCTCGATCGTCATACATACTGCTGCTCAGCCAAGCCATGACTGGGCGGCAAGCGAGCCGATCACCGATTTTAGCGTAAACGCTACCGGGACGCTGGTCCTGCTTGAGGCGGTCCGACAGTACTGCCCCGAGGCTCCGTTTATCTTTACGTCGACAAACAAAGTTTACGGCGATACTCCGAACGAACTGCCGCTCGTTGAAAAGCAGACACGTTGGGAACTAGCAAACGATCATCCATTCAGCGAACACGGTATCGACGAGTCAATGTCGATAGACAGCTCGAAGCACAGCGTCTTTGGCGCCAGCAAAGTCGCCGCGGACGTGATGACACAGGAATATGGCAGATACTTCGGATTAAAAACGGGAATATTTCGCGGCGGGTGTCTGACCGGTCCCGCTCACTCGGGAGCGGAACTTCATGGGTTCCTCGCTTATCTTGTCAAATGCGTAGTTGAACGGAAGCGCTATACGATCTTCGGATACAAAGGCAAGCAAGTACGTGACAATATCCATTCTAACGACTTGGTGAACGCATTTTGGCACTTCTTCCAGGAACCACGGCCCGGAGCCGTGTACAACATGGGCGGCGGACGTCATAGCAACTGTTCGGTTCTCGAGGCGATATCACTCATAGAGTTTATTTCGGGCGAGGAACTGTCGTTCGACATTTCGAACCAGGCACGCGAGGGCGACCACAAATGGTGGATCAGCGACACCCGCAAGTTTCAGCAGGACTATCCTGACTGGCAGTACGAACACGACCTCGAGTCGATAGTTAGAGAGATCGTCGATGCAACGAGGGAACGGATGGCAGTGCCGACGAAACGTGAGCTTTTGGCCGCTTAATGCCTGATCTTGGTAAACAAAACATTCTTGGGATCGGCATCAATGCAATAGACTACGATGCCTCGACAGAGAGGATCGTGGGAGCCGCAAAGGATCGCCGGCCATTGACCGTGAGTGCACTTGCGGTGCACGGTGTTGTTACGGGAGCCATGGATCCTGTCCACCGGCATCGGTTGAACCAACTGGACCTGATCGTTCCCGACGGCCAGCCGATCCGATGGGCAATGAAGCTTCTTTACGGCATTGGGCTGCAGGATAGAGTGTACGGCCCTGAGCTAACTCTGCGTGTCTGCGCGCAAGCAGCGGCTGAAGGATTGGGCGTCTACCTTTACGGAAGCCGGCAGGAAGTCTTGGAAAAACTCCGCTCGAATCTTAGACAGCAGTTTCCCGAACTCCGGATCGCCGGCAGCCACCCATCGAAATTTCGCCGGACTACCGAAGAAGAGCAGCTCGCGATCGCAGAAGACATCAGAAAAAGCGGTGCCTCGATCGTCCTGGTCGGATTAGGGTGTCCGCGACAGGAAACCTGGATATTCGAGTATCGTGACCTGCTGCCTATGCCGTTGCTGGCCGTCGGAGCGGCGTTCGATTTTCACGCGGGCTTGCTTCGTCAAGCTCCTGACTGGATGCAAAGCCGTGGATTGGAATGGCTATTTCGCCTTGTTCAGGAGCCGAGTCGACTATGGAAACGTTATGCCGTAACCAACTCCCTCTATATCCTCCTTCTACTGGCACAATGGGCACGGCTGCGCAGCTTTGACTTGGAAGATACTGTGATTCCGTCGGCTCAGATGAGATTTGGATAATGAGCATAGAGATCGTGAAACCCGCAGCTGAGATCCCGCTTCGTCTCGAGACGGAATGGCGGGATCTCTGCAAAGAAGGGCTCAGGAATGCTCCATTTCTACGTCCGGACTGGTTTATCACATTCGCTCGGAATTTCGGCAAGCGTATGGAGATCGTTGTCGTGAAGGCCAACGGCCGGCTCCGGGCTCTGCTTCCGATAGAGAGAAAGTGGGGCTCCCTTCACGGACTGCCCGCACGTAAGCTTCAAGGAGTTTTCAATCTGAATACTCCACGCTTTGACCTCATCCATGGAGGCAACGAAACCGAGCGGCGCGACGTCGTTCGCGAAGTTTGGGATACTCTGAATTCACGTTCCGAATGGGACGTTGTCGAATTTCGGCTGGTACCGACTGACAGCTGGCTAATTGACCTAGCGGCTCTTGCCGAGCGTGATGGCTGCAGGGTCGGCACATGGCAGATGGATTCTGCTCCTTATATCGCCTTGGGCAGATCCGAAGATCCCGAAGCAGCTCTCTTAAGATTTTTCGACTCGGACCGGAGGCATCTTCGTCAAGAGCTGGATCGACGGCTCCGCCGTCTTCGCGAACTCGGGGAGGTCGAGTTTGTCGTAAACGATAGCATTTCAGACGAGATGCTGTCGCGATATTTTGCCCTCGAGGCGAGCGGCTGGAAAGGCCGGGCCGGAACCGCAGTGACTAACGATCTCCGGGTCGAAAGACTGCATCAGGAATTTGCTTCGAGCGTCGCTAAAGACGGTGCTCTGCGCGTATACGAGCTTCAGATCGATGGAAGAACGATCGCGATGAGCTTGAACATCCTGAATCATCGTCAAATTGTCCATTGGAAGACATCCTACGACGAGGAATTTGCTCGTTACGCGCCCGGCAACCTTCTTTTTCGTCAACTTCTTAATGATTGCATCGAGGATGGTGTCGAAGAAATTGATTTTCTAAGCCCTTCAACGCCAAACAAACGTTCTTGGGCGACGGGCGAACGAGAGCACGTCGCATTTTATATTTTTCGGCGCGGGCTTATTGGAACAGCCCTATGGTTTTGGAAGTTTGGCATCGGAAGCTGGGTCAGAGCTAGAAAGCAGCAACCGCTTTCGAATGTACCGGTTCAATAAGGTCAATGATCGAAGTTTTGCTTGAAAACGGAAGTGCCCGCGAGATCTTCGACCGGCTAAAGGTCGGCTGGAGTGATCTGTTTTCCAGGTCTGAAGAAAGCCCATTTCTATCCTGGGCATGGATGAGCTCGTGGTTCGAGAGTTTCGGAACCGATCTGACCCCGATGGTCTTCACGGCCCGGCGAGACGGCAACTTGATCGGTATCCTTGCTATGGTACGGAGCAGTACGTCGGTGCTTGGTTTCCGCGTAGATAGAGCTGCAATGATGGGAAGTCGATTCGGGGGCGCTGACTATCTGGACATTATTGCCGCTCCTGAGGACAGAGCCGAATGCGTGAACGCTTTCCTCCAGTTCCTGAGAGAGCGAACCGATGCTGTCGATGTGCTGGAATTCGGCGATCTGGCCAGCGACTCGGAAACTTGCACTTTGATAAAGAGGAACTACGCGGGAACGGTACCTCGCGACCCTCGACTGATCGTACTACCCGGGGAACTCTGTCCCCAGATCGATCTTTCCCGCGGATGGCAGTACGTGCTAGATCACAGCAAGCGAAAGTCGAATTTTCGGCGTCGCCTGAAGGACCTTCAACGCATGGACGGCTTTCAGTTCCGCTCAGTTACGGATTCGCAACAGGTCGACGCAGCCCTCGATCGTTTTCTGCAACTTCATTCCAGACGTTGGGCGGCGTCAGGGGGTTCTGAAGTAAGCGGCCATCCCCGTCTGATCTCCTTTCATCGAGCGGCTGTTGCCGCACTCGCCGAAGCCGGCCTCGTGCGTTTTGATGAACTTTGGGTCGAGGGTCGATGTTGCGCGTCGGTATATGGATTCGACGATGGCCGTGCCTTGTACTACTACAATTCGGGCTACGATCCCGATCTAAGGCACCTCAGTGTTGGCCTGGTCCTGCTTGGTTTGTCGATCAAGGCGGCTGCCGAACGCCGTAATTCAACGTATGATCTCTTACGCGGTAGTGAGACTTACAAGTTCGATTGGGCAACGGGCTACAGAGAACTGGTCACTCTGAGGCTGTCGAAACGAAGGCTGATCGCTGATGCGTTGGGTCGAATCGATGACGTGGGAATGCGGCTCACCTCTGCTGCCAAACGGGCGCTGCCGAACCGGATAGCCGAGCCGTTGGCGAACTGGCGTCGTCAGATGAAACGAAAACACCAACTGTCACATTAATGAGTAAAGAACTTTCGATCGTGATAATCGGCCGGAACGAGGAAGCGACTATCACCAAATGCCTCGACGCCGCTGTCCTTGCGGCGCAGGACATAGGCGGCGCCGAGATCGTATACGTAGACTCTTATTCAGACGACCACACGGTTCAAGAGGTTAAAAGATTCGGGGTCGAAGTTCAGATGCTCGACCGATCGCTGCGTCGATGTCCATCATCTGCTAGATACTTCGGAACTATAAAGGTAAGCGGAAAATTCGTACTTTTCCTTGATGCCGATACGCTGATCTACCGCGGCTTCCTCTCCGCGGCTCTTGCCGAGCTGCAACATAACCCGACACTAGCGGGCGTAAACGGATGGATAGATGACACGACCGAAAGCGGCGAGCCCGTGGACCATATCGAGGAACGTCATCAAGACCCTTCACATGTAAAGTGGCTGCGCGGTCCAAGTTGTCTCTACAGGCGGCGAGCTCTTATTGAGGTCGGCGGCTTTGACCCGCATTTAGCAACCGAGGAGGAGGCCGAACTAGGGCTCAGGCTCATTCGCGCCGGATGGGAGCTGAAAGTGATCCCGTTGCCAATGGCGCACCACACGCGGTGCTTTCATCCGACGACGATGCAGAGTCTGATGGCGACGTTCATGCGCGACCTGCGATACGGTCGCTTAGGTGAGATCACGAGAACCGTCCGCAAAGCTTTCGCTGCGGGCAACGCTATCGAGTTTTGCTGGCTGCGTCTTAAAACCACACTTCTTTTTGTTATCTGGTGCATTGCCGTTATCGCTTCAGCCCTCTTCGTCCCGGCCCCTTTGGGTACAGCATTCGCCGCGGCGGTCGCCGGACTTGGCGCGGTCGCCCTCGTACTAAAAAAACGCAGCCTTTCGCAGGCGTTTCTCTTCATACCCGCCAAATTGGCAAACTTGATCGACCTCTTGGTAGGTATTGTCAAAATTGCCTCGCCCGACAATATTTCCAATGAAGAACGGGTCCGATGATCGAACTTAACGATATCCGCTTCCCACCATTCTCCGCACTCGTTCGAGATCGTTTCGCCATTGGACGTGATCGGGTGATCTCTCGACCAGGCTGACCAGAATTTGTTCCGCGACCGCTAAACGCTCACGGGGTACGGAAGCGGACTCGCCGAGTCGGGACAGGCAGATCGCCTTGTCGTACTGAAACTCGGTGTTGTGCTCATCTTTCTCGATCAGCTTCTCATTTTCCGCAAGTGCAGCCGTGAAAAGCGAAACGGCCTCATCTTTAGCGCCCGCTCGCAGCTTGGCATCACCGAGATGTCTTTTGGCAAAGGCGATCTGGCGGCGGGCAGAGAGGTTGTTTGGGTCGCGCGTCGCGACGATGTTGTACAGCGAGATCGCCTTTTCCAGATGTGTGGCAGCCACGTTAAGATTGCGGGCTTCTGACTCGGTCCAGCCTAGTTCGAGATAGCTGTCGGCGAGCGAATTCGTATCGCCGACGTTCGAGCCGTCAGTACGGCTTAATTCCAACTGTACGGCAACACCCCTTTCCAGATGCTCGCGACTTTCGCCGAAACGGCCCAGATGTCTCAACGCAACCCCGACCCATTGCTCGCTGCCGGCATAATTACGGGCGTATTCGAGGTTAGCGGGTTCAGCTTGGCGGATATCGCGATCGATCCGCAGTGCTTCGAGAAAGTCGTTTAACGCCTCATCGAGGCGACCCATTTCGAGTTTGGCATAGCCCGAGTACGAACGATAGACCGCCAGACCATGCCGAACTCTCGGCTCATTCGGCTCCTCTACTACAGCCTTCTGCATTAGCACCAGAGCCTTTTCGTAGTTACCGAGAGCTTTCGAGATCGAGCCCGACCTGAGGATCCCTTGACCGAGCTTTCCATAGGCCCGTGCGAGTTCGAGCCGAACCTTCTGGTCCGTTGGGGCGGCCTGATGAGCAGATTCCATGACGGCAACAGCACGGTTATATTTCTCCAGGGCTTCTCCCGTCTCGCCGGACGTGACCGAAAGATCGGCGATCTTCAGATAGCTCGCCGCGACATTGCGCTTGTAGCGGATCTCATCGGGGTAGCTAGATTCAAGGGTCTCACGGATCCTTAGTGCTTTGTTGTGGTTTTCGAGCGCCCCCGCGGTGTCGCCCGTTCCCGAGCCGAAATGAAACGCCTGAACATCTCCGATCTTCTCGTAAGAGGCCGCCAGCTCGGCCCGGAGGCTGACATCGTCATCCGCTTCCAACGAAAGCTTGTCAAGATACTCGATCGCCCGGGTGACCAACAGTTCACGGGCTTTGATCGGACTTTCGTCGATCTTTTCATTTACCTCGAAGATCAATGAATTAGCTATCGCTCGAACATCGTTGAACCGTCGTTCGGCACGCTGACGTTCGGCCTCTGCCCTTCGAGCGAGGAGCGTGGTGGCGACTATACCCACGAGCAATATTAGAACCGCCGCCGCTAAAGAACCGGCGAGAAACGGGTTTCGGCGGACAAACGACCGTGAGCGATATCCCCACGTATTCTGCCTTGCCTGCACGGGCAATCCTCGCAAATGCCTTCGGATATCCTCCGAGAATTGGTCGACCGACGAATATCGGCGCTCGGGTTCTTTTCGCAACGCTTTGAGTATGATGTTGTCGAGATCGCCTCGAAGTCGCGACGGCAGGATCGCTGGCGCGGAACGATCCGCGTCATACTGCTGGAGCGGCTCACGCCGTTTATCCGAAGGGCGAACAGGTTCGGCGTGAGTCGCCGTCATGACTATCTGTCCGAAGTTCTTTTCTTCAAACGAAAATGGCCGATCGCCGGTTAGCAACTCGTAAAGGATCACGCCGAGTGAATAGATATCCGTCGCCGTCGAGAGCTTTTCGCCGACGATCTGCTCAGGCGAGGCATATTCCGGCGTAAAAACGAAATGCCTCGTAGCCGTCTCGTCCGAACTCGTTGACCTAAGAACCTTCGCAATACCGAAGTCCAGCAGTTTGGGCACGCCGGCCGAATTGACCAGAATATTCGACGGCTTGAGGTCCCGATGTATAACCAGATTCTGGTGTGCGTATGCGACGGCCGAGCAGACCTCACGAAACAGGTCAAGGCGTTCTGTAAGGCTGAGCCGGTGTGCCGAGGCGTAGTCAACGATGGATTCGCCCGATACATACTCCATTACGAAATAGGGCTGCCCGGCATTCGTTGTTCCGCCGTCGATTAGATGAGCGATATTCGGATGATCCAATGAGGCCAGGATCTGCCGTTCGTTGGAAAAGCGCTTGAGAATGGCGTCGGAATCCATGCCCCGCTTTATCACCTTTAGAGCAACCGTCTGCTCGAATGCCCCATCGACGCGTCGGGCCAGGAAGACCGTTCCCATACCGCCGCTTCCAAGCTCGCCGGTGATCTCGTATTGTCCTATCCTCTCACCGATCCGGGTTTCAGGAGAGCTGATCTCGGAGGCTGGAAACGGACCTTGCTCAAGAAGTTCTGAGTCATCCTCCGCGTCAAGCAGGGCCTCGATCTCAGCTTGAAGATCCCGGTCCGATGAGCACTTTGCATCTAGAAATGCTCGTCGCTCGAGCGCCGCCAACTCCGATGCCGGTTCGAGTATCTCCCTGATCTGCTTCCAACGCTCGGGTGTCATCTACTCAATTCTGCGGCGGGTTGAGCATTCGTGAGAGAAGAAGCTTAGCAGACGTCCATTCGCGCTTTATCGTAGCAGGTGAAACGCTCAGGACCTCGGCGATCTCTTCGATCGTCATGCCCCCAAAAAACTTCATCTCGACGATCTTAGCCTGTCGCACGTCGAGACGCTCAAGTTCGATAAGAGCCTCGTCTATGGCGATCACGTCTAGTTGGCGACTTGCGTCGACGCTAACGGCTGCGTCGATCTCGATAAAGGTGCGCATGTTTCCGCCGCGCTTTTTGCGAGACTTTGCCCGGGCATGGTCGATTAAGATCTCTCGCATTAGCCGCGAGGCCGCTCCGAAGAAATGGGCACGATTTCTCCATTCGAATGTCCCTTGCCCCGCAAGCTTTAGGTAAACCTCGTGGACAAGAGCGGTCGGCTGCAGCGTGTGCCCCGCCTTTTCACGGCTGAGATAACTGCCCGCAAGTCGCCGCATCTCGGCGTAGACGAGAGGCAATAGTTCGTCAAGTGCCGAAACGTCCCCTTCCCGAGCTTCATTCAGTATTTTTGTGATCGACGTCGACATCCTGTTCGATCCCGTAAAGGCACGCGTAAGAGTAAGTCTTTCTTAGGGGTTACAAACTTAGAATAGGCGGCTTTATTGTTTTTCGCAACGTTTCAGGCGGTCGCGAAACCTTCATATTTTTTGAGCCGATCCCGCCGCTTTTGTCGCACTAGAGATATAGGAAGGGTCTCTGAATCTACAATGAAAACAAAAGTTCTGATCGCCACCGCCTGCCTCACAGTAGCCGGGCTCGCCATAGTCTTCGCATATCCCTCGATCAGCGCCATGGCGCAGTTTGGTGGAGACGATCCCGACATGCCCGCGGTATTTCGCCGAGCCAAAGGCGATAAGGAAAAATTCATGCGCGATCGCGCCGCCTTCGTTGGCCAGAAACGCGGCCTCGAAAAAGGCAAACCGGCCGACCCGACCATCCGTCCTGAGGCGATCCGAAAAATGGAGGCCCAGGAGGCGGTCCGAAACGAGCTTCCTGAGTCTTTGGAGAAAGATGCTCTTCTCGCAGCCTGGAACCCTATTGGCCCGGCACCCATTCCTAACGGACAGACCTCGGGCATTTCGACCGCCGTAAGCGGACGTGTGATCTCGATCGCGGTACATCCGACAAACCCAAACCTCGTCTATGTCGGCACCGCACAAGGAGGACTCTACCGAACTACCGATGGCGGCAACAACTGGACCGCCTTAATGGATAGCGCACTTAGCCTCGCCATCGGAGCGATCGCGATCGCGCCATCGCAGCCCGAGACGGTATACGTTGGAACCGGCGAAGGAAACTTTTCCGCCGACAGCTTCTTCGGCGTCGGTGTCTACAGGATCGACGCTGCAAGCAGTGCGAACCCGACCATCTCAGGACCGCTCAACAAGAATGCGTCGAATGCTGACATATTCACTGGAACGGCCGTGTCCAAAATTCTGGTCCATCCCACCGATCCGTCGACCATCCTGGTTTCTTCCACGACCGCCAATTCCGGTCTCGGGCTTTACTATTCAACCCCCGGCCTAACGCCAAAAGTCGGTATTTACAGGTCCGTGAACGCTGCCACGGCGAATCCGACCTTTACGCATATCGGCCCGCTGCCCGCACCGAATGATAATTTCGACGTCCACGACATCGTGATGGACCCACAAAATCCGAATTTCGTCGTGGCAAACCTTACTGTCGGCGGCGGCGGCATCTACGTTTCGACGAACGCACTCTCGGGGACTCCGGTTTTCACCAACCGCCAGACCTTTTCCGGCGGAGTAAGCACTACTAATACCGAGTTCGCTATACAACGTTCGGCCGGGGCTCCAAGCCCGACCATCTACGCCGCTACAGGAAATGGCGGCGGCCGGGTGCTGCGTTCGACCGACGGCGGATTGACGTGGACGGAACGCATCGACAACAACTTTTGCGGTGGCCAGTGCTTTTACGACATTGCGATCGCCGTCGACCCGACGAATCCTGAAAGGGTCTACCTCGGAGGCGATCCTAGCCTTATCTTCGGTTTTTCTTCGAACGGGGGCACTTCGTTCACCGAAAGCGACTTTGGGGTTCACGCGGATTCGCACGTTATTGCCGTCGCTCCTTCGCAGCCATCGACACTTTATTTTGGCACTGACGGCGGCATCTACAAATCAACAAATTCTGGCGCGAGTTGGACGCCGCTGAACAATTCGCAGTTCAGTGCGACCCAGTTCATGGGCCTCGCCGTTCATCCTACAGATCCGAATTTTACGATCGGCGGAACTCAGGACAATGGAACTAACTTTTATCGGCCCGACGGGACCTGGTTTAGAGCGGATTTCGGCGACGGCGGCTACTCGTTGATCGACCAGAATGCCACCGATACCACCAACGTCCGGATGTACCATACGTACTTCAACAACGAGGGACTGCAAGGTTATTCAACCGTCAGTCACGTGGGTGCGGCCGCCGACAACGGTTGGAGCTTCCGCGGCTGTCAAGGTGAAGGTACAACGACCAATGGAATTACGTGCGGTGGGGCGGTGCTGTTCTACGCGCCGCTGGCACGAGGTCCGGGGAATCCGAATACGGTCTATTTCGGCACTGACCGCCTATATAGAAGTTCCGACACCGGTTTGACGCACACCGTCGTGAGTCAGGCGCCTATCCGAGCGGATGACCCGATCAGCGCTATCGGAATTTCCCGCCAGAATGACAATGTCCGCATCGTAGGCCTCGCCGGCGGCGGGATCTGGGGGACGACAACTGGCTCGAGTTCCCTTACAAATCTCGATCCGGGAGATTCGATACCCGACTCGTTTATTGCAAGGGCGGTCATCGACCCTAATAACTCAAATATTGCATATGTGACGTTGTCGGCGATGGGCCAAACTAACGTCTGGCGCACTGCGAACCTCAACGGAGGCGCGCCGACCTGGACACCCGCCGCAGGTTCTGGCGGATCTGCTTTGCCGCAGGTCCCGGTGAATGCGTTTGTGATCGACCCGACCAATACCTCAAGTGTTTACGCGGGAACGGATATCGGCGTTTATGTTTCGACGAACAGCGGCGGAAGTTGGGCGCCTCTCGGGACGGGCTTGCCGCGCGTTGCCGTGTTTGACATGGCGATCACGCCGGGAGCCAGCCGCAAACTGCGCATTGCGACCCATGGCCGCGGCATGTGGGAAACCGAGTTGCCAGCGGCCGGAGCACCGCAGATATCTATAAACGACGTCACGCAGAACGAAGGCAACGCCGGCACGAGTGCGTTCACGTTTGCGGTTTCGCTCTCAGCCCCAAGTGCTCAAACGGTAACCGTCGCCTACGCGACCGCTGACGGCACTGCGACGGCTGGAAGTGACTATATCGCGACGAATGGCACACTCACTTTCAACCCTAACGAAACCTCGAAACAGGTATCGGTAAACGTAAATGGTGATACGACGGTCGAACCAAACGAGACCTTCTTTGTAAATCTCTCGAACCCAACGGGTAGTGCGACGATCTCAGATAACCAGGGGCTCGGAACGATAGTTAACGACGACTCGGCACCGACACCTCCGCCCAGCCCGACTCCGACACCGGCTGACGGAGACCTCGACCAAGATTTTGTTAGCCGTCTTTTTGGAAATGGGTCCGGATTTAACGGATTTGAAGTCTCCGACACTGCGATCCAACCCGACGGAAAGATCGTCGCGGTCGGCGGTTTTGTTTCTTTTGCAAGTCGAGCCCAACGCGGGATCGCGAGGCTCAACGCAGACGGTTCGCCGGACTATGCCTTTTGGCCGAACGCGAACAACCGAGTCAACAAGGTCCTTCTTCAGCCCGATGGCAAGATAATTATCGTTGGTGAATTTACCCAAATAAACAGCGTCGGACGACAGCGCGTTGCGAGGTTGAATGCCGATGGCACGGTGGACCAGTCATTCCAGAATCCTGGTGTTGACGGTGAGGTCTTTGCGGTCGGCCTCCAAACGGACGGCAAGATGGTGATCGGTGGAACTTTCGATTCGGTCGGCGGAGTGGGTATCGCGGTGCTTGCTCGACTGAATCCCGATGGAAGCAGAGACACGACATTTTCCCCGGTCAACATCAGAAATACCATCGACATCATGTCTCTCGCGATCCTGAACGACGGATCGATACTCATCAGCGGTTCATCGACGCCGACTTTCTCATCCAGCAGCTATCTCGTACGCGTCACTGCTAATGGAGCGTATGATCCCGGATTTACGGGATACGTCAACAATACCGTTCGCGAGATCAGAATAGTCGCCGGAAAGATCATGATCGGTGGCGACTTTACCTCGATCGGATCTGTATCAAATCCGGTTTCGCGAAATCGGATCGCGCGACTAAACGCAGATGGTTCGCCCGATTTCGGATTTCGCAACGTGACCGAGATAAACGGGTTTCAGGTCTACGATCTCGGATTTCAGGCTGATGGGAAGATAGTCGCGGGTGGAAATTTTCAGTATACGCTCGGCCCAAACACACGCCATGCGCTCATTCGGCTTGAGTCAGATGGTGTTGTCGATACCACCTACGACCCGAACTTAACGACTTCCTACGTATATGCGGTCTCGATGCAATCAAATGACAAGGCGGTGATCGGAGGAAATTTTGGCTCGGTACGTGGCCAGGCGCGATACAGCCTTGTTCGATTGAATGCCGATGCGTCGCTCGACCTTTTCCCCGAAGACCTGTCGCTCGGCCGGGCTGACACGACCTTTCAAGCCGGTATCGTTAGAGAAATTCTCCAGCAGCCGGATGGCAAGTTGCTCGTGGGCAGCTACGCACTGAGCGCCGGGGGCCTGATGAGACGCGGCCTCGTCCGAATCAACCTTACTGGTACGATCGATACGACATTTCAAGATCCATCCCTCGGAGGATTTGACTCATTTCGTGCGGGGGTTACGGCTCTGGCTTTGCAGCCGGACGGAAAGATCGTCGTAGGTGGGATCTTTCAACTCGTGAATGGAGCTCCGCGCCGTTGGCTCGCTCGGTTACATTCAAATGGCGCTCTCGATACGACATTCAACGCCGCTCTGAACGAAGCGGTTAGGGACATCGCGGTCCAAAACGATGGGAAGATCGTGATCGTCGGCGATTTCACTGAAGTCAGCGGCCAGACACGAAACCGTATGGCTCGTCTGAACTCCGATGGCACACTCGATGCGAGCTTCGACCGCGGATCGATCTTCTGCACGCCAAACACCGTAAACTTGCTGGCGGATGGCAAGATGCTTGCTTGCGGGAACGTTGGTTTTGGCACTAGCATCGTTCGCTATAATTCGAACGGCACCGTTGATAATACCTTTACATCGGCGACTCTTACAGGCTCGGCCGACACCGCGGTCCTGCAGCCCGACGGCAAGATACTTATTATGGGTTTTCTTCAGGCTGCGGGTGGGCTTCCGCGTACGAATATTGCCCGTCTCAATCCTAACGGAACGATCGATCCGAGTTTCCAGGATATTGCCTTTAACGTTGGCACTTCGAGCGTTGTTGATGCGGCTGTGGAGCCGAACGGCAAGATCGTTATCGTCGGACAGTTCGAGACCGTCAACGGCCAGCTTCGTCGCGGTATAGCCAGGCTTAATTCTGATGCGTCGCTCGACTCAAGCTTTATTGCTCGTGCAGACGAAGAAGGAACGGGTGGCCATGGGTTTGTCGCCACTGTGAAACGTCAGCAGGACGGAAGGATCCTCGTCGGTGGAGATTTTCGATCGATCAATCGAGTAGGTGCGGACTACGTTGCTCGTCTATACAACGGATTCACGCCCGGATGTACGTATGCGGCGAACCCGCCGGATCGAACGTTCTCTGCAGCAGCGACCACGAGCAGTTTTAATGTGATCGCGGGTAGCGGCTGTGACTGGACATCCACCAGTTCAGCCGCGTGGCTGACCGTAACCTCGGGGTCAAGCGGAACCGGAAACGGAACGATCAACTACAGCGTTGAGGCGAATACGACCGGTGCGGCGCGCACAGCCACGGTCGACTTCGGCGGCGTCACCGGCACGGCTAGCCATACGGTTACACAGCAGTCAGGAAATCCGTCGCCCACACCGACGGTCGCTCCGACACCGACGCCGCCGGCCGGGACCGTGGTCGTTAATTATACCGGCCCAGCTGTCGCGATCCCGGATAATTCGCCCACGGGCGTAAACGTTGTGACCAATGTCTCGACGGCATGCACGATCACGGACCTGAATTTCCGCTTCGACGGCACGCCGGCTGCCGATCCGGCGTCGACCTCAGTAGGGCTCAACCATTCGTATGTAGGTGACCTGATCGTGAAGCTGACTTCGCCCGGCGGCACGTCTGTGACGATGATCAACCGTCCGCAGTCGGGTAATTGCGCGAGCAACAACTTCGCGGCCCTAACACTCGACGATGAGGGCCCTTCGCCCAGCGTGCAATCGCAGTGCGGCGCAAGTACGGACGCGGCATTCCCATCCGGGACCTTTTCGCCGAACAGTCCACTTTCGGCATTCGACGGACAGAGCTCCGCGGGAAATTGGACGCTGAACGTTAGTGATAACGCCGGTGCGGATACAGGTTCGGTGCGGGCATTTAGCTTGATCTTCTCGTGCCCGGCACCGACTCCGACCCCAACACCGACTCCGACTCCGACGCCCACGCCGACACCGGTTCCAAGCCCGAGTCCGACGCCGACTATCGCTCCGTCGCCGACGCCCCCCGTCGGAACCGTAATCGTTAACTACACCGGACCGGCCGTGTCAATTCCAGATAATTCGTCCGCGGGTGTGAACGTGGTTACAAATGTCTCGACGGCCTGTACAGTAACCGACGTCAATTTCAGATTCGACGGAACCCCAAGCGCGGACCCGGCCTCGACCTCGGTCGGCTTGAACCATTCCTACGTAGGCGACCTCATCGTCAAGCTGACTTCGCCGTCCGGCACCGCCGTGACAATGATCAATCGACCACAGTCGGGCAACTGCGCGAGTAACAACTTCGCCGCCCTGACGCTCGACGATGAAGGTGGTTTCCCGGCGGTTCAGTCGCAATGCGGTGCGAATTCAGATGCCGCCTTTCCGTCAGGGAACTTCACCCCAAACAGTCCTCTTTCAGCCTTCGACGGACAGAATACGGCAGGAAACTGGACGGTCAACGTGAGTGACCTCGCAGGGCAGGATACCGGGTCCGTCCGAGCATTTAGCCTGATTTTCACGTGTCCGGCATCGTCACCTACGCCGACGCCGACGCCAACAGCTACTCCGACACCGACACCCTCGCCTACGCCTTCTCCTACGCCGACGGTCGTACCGACGCCTACTGCTACACCCATCGTGCGCGATGGCGGTTATGAACTTACGGCCCCGGCCGCAGGTACAAATCCCCACTGGACTTCGACCTCGACGGCCTTCGGCAGTTCCCTTTGTTTTGGAACAAGCGTTTGCGGTTCGGGAACAGCGCCCAGATCAGGCAGCGGCTGGGTCTGGTTCGATGGGACTGGAAGCGGCGTAAACTCGGAAGCAGGTACGGCGGCCCAGAGCGTGACGATCCCGACGGGCAGCACGGCGACCCTTACCTTTTACATGCGTGTCGCCTCCGTCTCGGCCCCATCCGCTTCGACGCTCACCATTACGATCGACGGCGTCACGGTGCAAACGTTTACTGAGCCCGCGGCGGCAGAACCTGGTTATTCGCTTCGGACGGTCGATCTGAGCCAATTCGCCACCGGCCAGCCGAGAATGTTGAGCTTCAACTACAATCGTCCCGGGGCCGCCGCCGGAAGCGATAGCTTTCTGCTCGACGATGTCGAACTGGCGGCCACGCCGCAGTCGACCGCGAGCATAACCGGCCGCGTCACAACGCCCACCGGCACTGCCGTGCGAAATGCGGCAGTGTCATTGACCAACCCGCAGGGGCTGCGTGTCGTTGCCACGACCAGTTCGTTCGGTGTCTATAGCTTCGCGAACGTTCCCGTCGCTTCGGGATACACATTAACCGTGTCATCCAAACGGTTTAGGTTCAGTCCAAAGAACTTGAACGTCCTTGGCAATCTGACAAACGTCGATTTTGTCGGACTTGAGTGATCGCGGATAGACAAATAAAAATGTTCCATTTTAAGCAATGTTTTAGTATGATTGCCGAGTACGATAAGCGCTTAAGAGCGCATTCCCTGGCAACTTGAACATTTAGCTATACATCCGTGAGTTGGCTGATTTGCGATGACGCAATGCGGCTGGCCCGTCGACCATTTCTGACCCCGGAGGTTCTATGTCTTTCGCTCAAAAGTGTATCCGAGCTACGCTCACCCTCGTCGCCATCCTTAGCGTTTCAGGCCTCGCTTTGGCCGACACCCTGCGTCTCAAAGACGGCAGTATTATCAAAGGCAAGATAACGAGTTTTGCAGGTGGCAAATTCGTGATCACGATCGGTGAGGGAGCGAGGCGTAAGCAGCTTTCGTTTACCGCGAATGAGGTCGAATCAATACAATTCGATGCCGAAACGCCTGCGACGGCCAGTTACAAAGAACCCGCCGTTATTCCGGCGAGGGCTGTGAAAGACGATGACGTTAGCAGGCAGACGCCTGAACGGTCTTCAGAGCCAGTAAAGCCCATAGAGTGGAGTGTGAAAGTGCTCGCCGACAGCACCGCGAACGGTTGGACGAATTCCGGTTGGGTCGTACGAAAAGGTCAACGTATCAAGGTCACGGGCGATGGCAATATCAACCTGGGACGAGGCAATTCGTCATCAGCTTCGGGCAACGCAAAGCTCGAGGATGCACAAAAACTACTCAAGAACGTCGCAACGGGAGCCTTGATCGCAGTCATCGGCGACGACAACAACGACTTTATCTACATTGGTGCCGAACGCGAATTCGTCGCGACCCGCGACGGAGCCCTGTTCCTCGGGATCAACGAAGGTTATCTCGACGACAACTCCGGTTCGTTCGATGTCAAGATCGAGATCATTCCGGAATAGCCAAAATTCACGCTTCTCATTTCGGGCCGCCTTGTAGGCGGCCTTTTCGTTTTGCCGGTTTCACTACTCCAATCCGGTAAAGTCCACGTTCGCTAGGTTTCCGTTTACCGGCAGCGTCTGAGGCGAAAACCTGTATCGCTTCGACCGTACCGAAAAGATATAGGTAACTCCCGCTGTAACGTCGTTGAATGTAAAGATCCCAAACGAACTAGTCGTCGCTATCCGGGCCACACCGTTCGGATCGGTCATCACGACCACCGCGTTCCTCAGGCCGATGCCGGTCGGCGTCGCGACGCGGCCGCTTATCGTCGCCAGCGGCAGCGGAGCAAACTGAGCCTCGTATGCTCCAACATCGGAACCGTCACCGCCGGTCGGATTTGCGATGGGCAGATCGACGGGTCGCGGAAAGCCGGTTCCTCGCTGGTCCAACACATAGCCGAAATTGATCCCTTGATCGAGGGCTGGGCTGCCAAATCTCAACGCGTGAGTCGGCGTGGTGCCGCCGTTCAATGCGAGCGGCGAGAGTAATGGATCGAGCGGGTTTGCAGAGGTCCCCGACTGATCGCCCGGGCTTTGGAATGTGAGAGTTCCGCGATTGCCGATTAGATTGTAGCCGTCCGACGAAACGCCGCCGCCGGAACTCGTAAACACACTTGGGAACGTAGTCGGGTCTGAATTTCCTGCCACTATCGTGCTCACGAGTACAAGCGAACCACTATCACGATAAATACCGCCGGCGCTCGTGGGCCCGGTTGCAGTATTATTCGTGATCGTGCTGTTAGTGATCGTCGCTGACCGCGTCCAGATGCCGCCGCCAGTATTTCCAAATTGATCGTTGCTTCTGTTGCCGCTGATCGTCGAGTTAACGACGTTCAGGACGCCGGTACTATCGATCCCGCCGCCGCGTGTAGCCGAGACGTTATTCGAAACCGTACTATTTTCTACCGTCAGAACGCCCGCCCCAGTGTTGCTCAGTCCGCCACCGAACGTGCCAGAATTCCCGGTGATAACGCAATCTCGAATCGTCAGTGTTCCGACATTCGACACCCCGCTTCCATTTCCCAGTCCAGGTGCACCGTCCGTGATCGTGAAACCGCGGATCGTAACCGTCGCGGTTACACGAAAAACGCGGCTCTGCCCGCCACCCGAGAGCGTCGTCAGGTGAGCTCCCCGGCCATTAATGGTCATGTTTCGAGTAATGAAAAACTCCGAGCCTGTCGTCGGTATTGTCCGCGGCACGCCGAAGAAGGTCTCGTCGAACTCGATCGTGCCGCCGGTCGGCACATCGGCGATCGCCTGCAGCAAGCTTCCGGGTCCGCTGCTATTTGCATTCATTACGATGATCGTGCCACCTCCGGCCGTTAGTCCATCGACCGGCGAAGCGACCAACCTCAATGGTGCGGTCGCACCGAGAAAAACAACGACACAAAAACGACAGATCCATGGGCTGATCCCTGACTGCATTACGCACCTCCTGTTACTTCTGGATTTCGCTCAGGATAGCACGGGTTTCCGATAGCCGAAAATCGGTCTACTCAAGCCCAGTGAAGTCGATATCGGCGAGATCCGATGTGATGGTCAAAGTTCGTGCAGCAAAGCGATAGCGTTTTGAGCTGACCGAGATGACGTAGTCTACTCCCGAGGGAATGTTGGCAAACGTGTAGATCCCGAACGAACTTGTCGTCGCGAGGCGCCGAGCCCCTTGCAGATCGGTGAGAATGACCGTCGCGTTGCGAAGTCCGAGTCCTGTAGGCGTCGTCACCCGGCCGGTGACGCTAGCCGGCGGCAGAGGTTCGTTCTGGAGTTCGTAAGCACCGATATCCGTACCGTCGCCGCCCGCGACGTTTGCAACGGCGAGATCGACCGTGCGGTCGAATCCGGCACCGCGCTGGTCCGCGGTAAGGCCAAACGAATTACCGGCATCGATCGCCGCACTCGACGATAGCAAAGCGTGCGTTCGAGTCGCACCGCCAAACTCGCCAAGGGCCGTCAGCCCGGCGGTCGCGTTGAGCTTGTCGGTGGCAACGCCAAGCAGTCCGCCGCAATTCGAATCGCACAGGTTAAAACCAAGCGACGTTATCGCCGCGGTCGCTCCGCTCGACGCGCTGGTCCTGAGGGCAGGTTCGGTGTTGCCAGCGACGATCGTGCTTCGAATATCGAGTTTCGACTGAACGCTCGCATTCGATCTGCCGATGACGAGAATGCCGCCGCCTGCATTCGGCTCTGCGAGGTTGTTGGCAACGGTACTGTTGCTGATCAGGCCCGTTCGAACGCCCGACGAATTCTCGAAAACGAACGCCGCACCCGCGTTCGAAGGCCCGCCGGCCGTGTTGCCCGAGATGGTCGAATTCCGGATCGTCAGGTCGCAGACCTGTGCGTAAACGCCGCCGCCTTGCAGATCGGCATCGTTGCCGTTGATCGTCGTTCGCTCGATCGTGGCCGTCCCGCCAGCGACGAGAATGCCCGCAGCTCGCGTCGCAGTGTTATCAACGATCGTTGAATCAGTCATCGTAAATGTTGACGATCCCACGACCAATCCGCCCCCGAAACCGATCGCCGAATTGCCTTCGAAGCGGCACCTGTCGATGGTCAGAATGCCCTCGAAAAAATCGAGTCCACCGCCAAAGCCGATCGAGCCCTCGGGCGCGGAATTATTTGTAAATACACAGTTAGAGAGCGTCAACCGCCCAAAGTTCTGTTCTAACCCGCCCCCGAAATCGCCGTCCGGGGCCCGGCCGTCGCGGATCGTCACACCCGAGATCGTAACCACGTTCCCAGGCGTACTCAGTCCGATGTTGAAGACGCGACTGTCGAAATTGCCCGAGATCGAAACCAGCTCCGGGCCCGGGCCGAGGATCGTCAGATCTTTGAGAATGCGGAGTTCTCCGGTGGTTAAGAAGATCGTTTGCGGTGTGTCGAAAAGATTCGAAAACGTGATCGTTCCGCCGGGAACCACATCCGCAACAGCCTGTCGCAAACTGCCCGGGCCGTTGTCGGCGGTCGTCGTCACCACGATACTGACCGGCGGCGGTGTCGGCGACGGAGTCGGAGTCGGCGCCGAGATCGTGTACGAAGGACCGGACGTGAAATTGCCATTCCCAACGCCAACTCCGCCCAGCGGAACGCCCACGCCGTTTACGATCGTGTCGTTGTCGATTAGATCGAGTCGGATGGTTCCCGTCCCCGAGCCTGTGTTGACGGCAACGGAATATACCGAGCCCGTGCCGGACACAGTCCCGACCGCGGCTCCACTAACACCGTTCGCCGTCACAGTAAAATCGGCGGCGCCAACCTCCTCGACCGCAGTGCTGAAAAAGACGCTGAATCCGACCGTGCTGCCCGAGACGGCGGGATTCGGACTTGTGCGTTGAATTAGCGTAACGCGTGGGATCGTAGTCTCGACCGCGACGGTGTATCCGCCCGTCGGCCCCGCGGTCGCCGTGCTGACGACTATCGTGTACTGGCCCGATGCGGGTATGTCGAATGCTCCAATACGTCGGCTGCCATCGCCCGGATCGGTGCCGGTCGCAAGAACGGTTCCGCCCGGATAAACACCTTGGACGAGTCGCAGACTCGACGTGAAAACCTCCGAAGCAAGGGAAAAGTCGAGCCGATCGCCGGCCGTCGCGGTAAATCGATAGCCGTCGTAGAAAGCGGTGTTCGTATCGACACAATCATCGGGAGTCAGGCTGCCGTTTGCCGTTTCCCCGATCGTGATCGAGATCGGAGCACATGCTAGGGGCGATTCCCGATCGGAACTCGCCGTAACGCCAGGCTGAAACGAGAGCCACAAGAGACACAAGACGACAGATATGGGAAGACCAAGGCGAGCAAGCTTCATTTTAGTACTTCAAAGAGGCTCTTTTGATTATCGCACAAGCTTATGATCGCCGTGAATAAGGCCCGATATTGCTTTTGTCCAACCAAAGGCGGAAAATGAGTATCTAAAAGGCGTAATTACACGGGATAGACTTATGCGAAATTCACTCTCTTCGCGGATCGCTTCAGCGGTGACGCTCTTTGCTCTGCTTCTTACTATTGTTCCTTTTGCGACGGCCCAATCGCGGCCGCAGAAGAACGAGCGGCCGACCGGCGACGGTAAGAAAAATGAACGGCCTAAGCCGCTCACCGAAGAGGAAAAAAAGAAGCTCGAAGAAGAGAAGAAGCGGCTCGAGATGGAGAAGAACGCCATCATCGATCCCGATATCGAGCGAGTCGTATCCAATATCGTCACGATCGACACGGTCGTGATGAACAAAAAGACCGGACAGATAATCGGCGGACTGAAGAAAGAGAACTTTACGGTCTACGAGAACGGCGTCAAGCGTGACCTCTCAGGCTTTGCTACGCCGGAAGCGCCGATCACCGTTTCGCTCGTCGTCGAATACAGCAAATGGACCGAGGTCTTTGGCTCGGCTGCCGGCGGCTACTTCGAGCCCGGAACGGCTGAGGTCATCAGGCCTGTCGCATATTTCCTCTCACGATTTATCAAGCCGCCGGATGATTATGCTTCGGTCATCGCATTCGACGTCCGCCCGACGCCGATTACCGACTTTACGAACGACCCGAGACGTTTGAACGCAACGGTCGATCTTTTGGTGAGAAACAGGCCCGCGTTTCGCGAGAACAACCTGTTTGACGCTCTGAAATTCGCACTCGTCGGCGGTGTGGGCGATTCTGTCGTGCTCGAAAACTCGGAGAACGAGAAATCGGTTTACGGCGGTATGGTCGATGTAAAGTCGAAGCGCCGCGCGATCATACTCGTCGCTTCGGGCATCGATACTTTCAGCAAGATCAATTACGACCAGGCCCGCAGGATCATCCAGGAAGCAGGCGTTCCGATCTACATCATCAGTACCGGAAATCTTTTCTACAAGAAATACGAGCCTTACCTCTCAGCGACCGACGGCTTGATCGGCCAGCCCGGCCGACTCACGTTCCTGCAGGCGCAGAACACGATGAATACCTTTGCCAAGGAATCGGGCGGCATGCATTTCCCGATGACCTTCGAGGGCGAGATACCCGGCTATCTCAATAACATCAACGCCCTGCTCCGCAGTCAGTATTCACTCTCGTACGACCTGCCCGAAAAACACGAGGCCGGCAAACGCTACAAACTCGAGGTCAAGGTCGACGTCGACGGCGACGGCACAACGGACGAAAAGACCTTCGTCGTCCAGCACCGGCCGTATTACTCGACACCGAAACCCGACGAGAAGGATTCGAAGAAAAAGTAATCCTCGGGATTACTTCCCCCCCGAGGTATTGGTTGGCTTGTTCTGCTCCAGCAGCAGGCCGCTCGGCGTGGCCGTATGATCGAAAACGAAGTGATAGTTGAAAATGCCGAAAGGCAGCAGCCCGACCTCTTTTGTATACGCAACGCGAGCGGTCACTGAATTCCCCGCCATTTTTACATCGAGTATCGCGTTCCCTGGCACGTTGTTGAGTGCAAATGCTCGCTGGATCCTTTCCTTGACGTTGTCGACCGGACTAAGCTTTCCCGGCACCGCCAGGCCTTGTAGTACCGCGGTCTGCATCTCCGACTTCATGCTTTCTGCTTCGTACGCAACGGGCACGTAGTTGTAGCCGGCGTTCGCGACCAGCAGGATCACGACGATCGTTATAAAAAACTTGGTTCCGGCGCTGCCGCGTTCCGACTCGCGCAAATTGACTTTCTTGTTCATTGCAATGACTCCTGCAAAAAGGTGCGGCCTAGACTCAGGCCCGTTTTTCCAGAAGGTCTTTGAGGACTTTTTGCACCGTCGTGCGAGGGATGTCTTTTTCGGTCATGATCACCGGCTTGCCGATGCCCTTTAACAGCACCATCTGAAGCGAACCGGACAGTTGTTTCTTGTCGAATTTGAAGGCCTCAAGAACTTCGTCTCCGTCGATGTTTGCGACGGACGGCAGAGCGCCGACCGACTGAACAACATCGTTCAACAAGTTTACATCCTTTTGAGAGCAAAGCGCAAGAGTTTTTGACAGTTCCGCAGCGAATAAAATTCCATAGCCGACCGCTTCGCCGTGCTTGAAATATCGATAGTTCGTGGCTTTTTCCAGAGCGTGAGCAAGCGTGTGTCCGAAATTAAGGATCTTTCGTGATCGCGTGTCGGTCCGCCCGGCGGCTTCACGTTCATCGCCAGCCACGATCCGAGCCTTGAATGCGACGTTTTCGGCGATGAGAGAAGTGAGATGCTCGGTAAATTTACGGTCGGCGAGCGACGCGTGAAACCCGGCCGGCCTCGTTTGCTCGAGTAAGCTCGCCGTATCGTTCAATAGAGCACGTCCGCCGATCGCACCGTGTTTGACGATTTCGCAAAGCCCGGCTGTCACTTCCCGACTGTCGAGCGTCGAGAGCACTGACGGATCGATCGCGACGCCGACCGGTTGGTGGAACGCCCCGATCAAATTCTTGCCAAACGTGGAATTCACGCCTGTCTTGCCGCCCACCGAGGAATCGATCATCGACAGCAGCGTCGTCGGGATCTGAAAGAACGGAACGCCCCGATAGTAAACGGCCGCGACAAACCCGGCGAGGTCTCCGACCACGCCGCCGCCGAGTGCGACGATCAGATCGGTACGTGTGATCTTCGAACCTGCGAGTGCTTTTAGTGCTTTTTCGGCCGTCTTAAGTGATTTGAACCGCTCGCCGTCGCCGATCTGGAACGAATCGACATCGAAGCCGCCGGCTCGAAGGCTTTCCGAAACTGCGTCGCCGTAAAGCCCGAAAACCTTCGCGTTGGAGATGATGAATGCCCTCTGAGTGCCCTTGCCTGCCCTGTGTCGCGCCAGCTTGCCAATATCAGCCAGTATGCCGCTTCGGATCGAGATGTCGTACGACTCGGCACGGTTTGAGAATGAGATCTTTTCGGTTCGGGTCTTCATCCGAGGGCTTTTCTAATCACATCTGCAAGGCGTGCCGCCTGATCGCCGATCGACTTCTGATCGGGGCCTTCGATCATTACACGAGCTAGATTCTCGGTGCCGGAATATCGAAGTAGTAAGCGGCCTGCACCGGCGAGTTCAGCTTCGACCGCGGCAGCAGTCTCCGCGATCGCCGGGACTTCGTCGAACGGAATTTTCTCGCGAACCCTTACATTCAAGAGTATCTGCGGATATGCGGTAAAGCCCTCGACCGCTTCGCGAAGGCTCGCACCTCGTTCGCTGATCGCACTCAGCAAGGCAAGAGCCGTCATCATCCCGTCGCCAACCAGACTTAAATCGGGGAAAATGATGTGACCGGATTGTTCGCCGCCGATCTCAGAACCCGTCTCGAGCAGTTTTTCCAGGACATATTTATCGCCAACGCTCGTACGGAGCAGTTCGATCCCGACCGAGTTCAATGCGAGTTGCAGGCCGATATTGCTCATCACGGTCGCGACAACCGTGGAATTTGCCAGCTTTCCATGGTCCTTGAGGTAATTTGCCATTACCCATAACGTCGCATCGCCATCGACGATCCTTCCATCAGCATCGACGAACAAAACCCGATCGGCGTCACCGTCAAACGCGATACCGATATCAGCCGTCTCGGCCAGCACACGTTCGCATAGCGCATCTAGATGAAGCGAACCGCAATTCGCGTTGATGTTACGCCCGTCGGGCGTGTCGTTTATCAGCACGACGCCGCCGCCGAAACCGGCAAATGCCTGTTCCGCAAAAGCCGACGCCGCGCCGTTTGCGCAATCTATGACAAGGCGATAATTGTTGATCTTTATCTTTGCCGCGGCTTCAGCAAGGTGCGATGCGTAGGCGTTGTGAAAAAAAGCCTCGCTTTCGGCGTCATCGCCCGTGGTGACGTCGCCGGTCGGCACTTGGCCCGCATGGATGTCCTTTTCGATCGATCGTTCGGTCGCTTCATCAAGCTTCTGACCGCTCGGCAGGAATATTTTTATGCCGTTATCTTCGTAGGGATTATGCGACGCGCTGATCACGATCCCGGCGTCGTAGTCGAACTCGCGTGTCACATAGGCCACGCCCGGAGTCGTTATCACGCCCGCCGACCGGCACACCGCACCATCCGACGCCACGCCGGCAGCAAGCGAATCATGTAGCCACGGCCCGGATTCACGCGTATCGCGGCCGCAAACGAATTTGGGCTCGCGGCCCAGCCGTTCCCTGAAGTGACTTGCGAGGGATGCGCCGATGATAGCGGCCGTACTACTATCCAAAGGGAACTCGCCGGCGAGCCCGCGAATGCCATCAGTACCGAAGAGTTTTTTCATAGACCGGAAGAAACCGAGCGGCAAACGTAAGTTATATCTTAACCCGAAGTTACTAACAACGTCGCAGAGCCATAAGCTTTTTTTGTATAAGCAATAATTTAAACGAAAAGTATTGACAACTGCTTAAGATTTGCGAGAATCTTAATGTTGCGAATTGTCCAGGATCGGTTCGATCAAGCTCTCCAGAAGTATTATGAGAACAAGACCCCTACTCGTCGTGGCTATTGCCGTCTTCGCCGCTGTTTCATCGCTCGCCCAATCAGCAAGCCCAAGTCCTGAGACCAGGTCTTCAAGAGTGATCGTATCGAGCACGCTGCCGCCGCCCAAGGCGATAACGACCCCGCAGCCGACACCCGTCGCACCGCAGGCTTCCTCGATCCCAAAGATGGCTCCGACTCCTCTCGTTGTAGGACAGGTCAACCAGCCATCGCAGGCGAGCAATCTCACCTACAAAGGGATGAGTTTTGCCCAGATCAAATCGCGGATGGCCGAAGCCAAGCGATATTTGCAGGCAAAAACGCTCACGATCGCCTCGACGCAGCCGGTGAACTTTACGACGCTCGTCCGGGTGGCCTACTACGACACCAGAGACAACCGCATGGATTCGGTAGTGATGCTAAAGGATCAGTTCCTCAGCACCGGCGGACAAACACTGCTCATTTCGGCCAACGGAAAACAGGTCACCAGCCGCACCATCCGTGGGAACGGCGTGAACACGCCCGTCGTCATTGTCGACATGGCGGGCAACGAATTCCAACCTCTGGTCGTGCAGTATCCGCGCGAAAATCGCGGCGTTTTTCAGGAAATGGCCTATTACACGTCGACGCACCCGGGCCTGGTCACCCCCGAGGTGGTTAATGCCGGCCGTTTCTACGTGCATAATGTTATCGAGATCGCTCGCGACCGGCTGCGAACAAAAGGCTATTTCATCCAGCCGAAGATCGCTGACATGGCTGAACGGCTCGCGACCGTCGAGCACGTCGATCACTACCGTTTTCGCACGGAATTTCACCCGAATATCTATAACGATATCTTTACGCTGTACGCGCTGAACGAAGGCCAAACGTATCGGTACTCGGTGAGCTCGGCCGGCGCCGGTGGCATGGTGCAGATGATCGGGCCGACTTACAGGATGGTCCGTTCTCGCTTTGCAAATGCTCTGCTCGTGCCCGACTTTGTCGAGGGAATGAGAGATCACGTCAACGCCGCTCAGGCGATGCTGCTCTACATGCAAATGACGTGGAATGACCTGACTGCGAGCCCGACCGTCCAGAATGCCCTGTTGACGGGGATCGCGACGGAGACCCATCTGATGGCTGCGGGATACAATTCGAATCCGGCTCGCCTGCCCGGCTACATCAAGCGAGGCGGTGAGAATTGGCGCGATCTGATCCCTCGCGAGACAAAGATCTATCTACAGATATGGGATTCGTTGGAACGTTCGGTTCCTATGGCTCCAAGGAAGCAGTAGCGGCCGCGGTACTGACGGCGGCTTGTACATCGGCAAATGTCCGCTCAACGAGGCTGCTGCCAGAAAAGAACGGATCACCTGAAACTTCAAAAACGAGAAACGGAGGCGGCTCAAACGCCTCCATTTCTTTTTCGTTCTCAAAGTCGACTCGAACCGTATTCAACCCCCAAAGTTTCCCGAGAAATATATCGAATGCCGCTGGCCGGCCGCCGATCTCGATAAAATAGCGATTCTTACGTATTTCTCGCCCCTCGAAACTCTCAAACGCAGCATATTCCGGCTCGTTCAGCTCGATCTGCGAGAGCATCACGCTGCTGTTCGAACGCGGCTCAAGCTTCTGCAATAGCCGCGTCCATTCTTTCGACCGGGGATCGCGGATTGATCTCAGCCGCATGTACGTTCCAGCAATGTAATTGTCGAATATTTGCAGGTGTTCACTCGCCGGTGTTAGTGGTTCGGGTAGCCGTTCTGCGAGGAAAAGTAGGAAGAATTCGGGTTTCGCGGTGTTGTCCATTTGTCGCGTTCTATTATACTCTGAGGATTCAATTTTTCTTGGAGAACTCGATGATGCGAACACTTACTTTTGTCTTTATCCTTGCGGTCTCGACCCTTGCCTTCAGCGGTTGCGGCGGGGCGGCTAACACCAATACGGCTGCAAACACGAACACCAACACCAACGCGAACGCCAACACCGGCGACGTGATGACCAACGCCGCACCGACCCTGACGCCAGTTTTCAAGGCCTACTGCGAAGCCATGGTCAAAAAGGACGAGGCGGGACTGCGTAAAGTTTATTCGGCTGAAACTCTCAAATACTTCGAAGAGGATATGAAGGAGCAGAAGATTAAGACCCTCGTCGAGTATTTCAAGGATGAAAAGGTCACAGGCAATATCTGCGAGGTCCGAAACGAAGTGATCACCGGGAACAAGGCCGTCGCGGAGATACGTGCCGACAGCTATCCGCGTGGCATTACGATCGAATTTGTAAAGGAAGGCGACGACTGGAAAATGACGAATAAGAGCCCAGTACTGGACAAGGTCAAACCGGACGCAAATGCTGACTCGGCACCGAACGCTCCATCGACCGGAGCGAATCGTCCTGCAGCCGACCCGGCAGGAAAGAAAGATAACTAACCGAAGCTATCTAAAGCAGTTTTGGAAGCCGTCCTCGGGGCGGCTTCATTTTTTTTTCGGCGAACTTGATCAATTCATGGCGGATCTCGTCGCGAACACGGCGAAACACCGCCAGCACTTCTTCTTCCGTTCCCGCCGCGTGGGCAGGATCCTCAAAACTCCAATGCACACGCTCCGCACGACCGGGAAAGACCGGACAATTCTCAGCCGCGTTGTCGCAAACAGTTAGCACGTAGTCGAACTCCTGTTCACGAAACTCGTCTAGCGACTTCGATCGATGCCCGGATATATCGATCCCGATATCGGACATCGCCGCTATCGCTTGCGGCCGCACAAAACTCGCTATCGTTCCGGCGCTATGCACTTCGAATCGATCATCGGCTATGTGCCGCAACAAGCCTTCGGCCATCTGGCTGCGAGCGGAATTACCCGTGCAAAGTATCAGAACTTTCTTTTTCATGATCTATCCTTCGAAAGAGCCAACCGCCCAAAAATGTCGCTGCAAGAGTTCCGAGAAACTGTGCTCCGATGAAGCCCGGTGCGTCAGCCGGCCTGATCCCGGCAAAACTATCGCTCAGAGTCCGCGCGATCGTTACTGCCGGATTGGCGAATGATGTCGACGAGGTGAACCAGTAGGCAGCCGAGATATAGCCGGCGACGGTCAACGGCACTGCCCATTTCGTGCCAAGCCGAACGGCCGCCCCGATAAACAAAACGAGACCGAACGTGGCAATAAACTCGCTTAAATGAAGCGATGTAGAGTTTCGAATCTTCGTCGAGAGATTTACCGAAGGCAGGTCGAAAAGTAGATTCGCAACAATGACCCCGCCGATCCCGCCGAAGACTTGCGCCGCGAAGTAGATGCCAGCGTCCGTGACTCGCATTTTCCTCGAGATCACGTCAGAGAACGTGACCGCCGGATTGAAATGAGCACCGGACAGGTCGATAAACGCGACGATCAGCACAAACAGCATCGCTCCCGTCGCCAGTGTATTCGCCAACAGAGCGAGCGCAACGGTCCCGCCCGCGAGCCGCTCGGCCATTATCCCCGAGCCGACGACCGTTGCGAGCAGGAATGCCGTGCCGATAAATTCAGCGGCCGTTCGCCGAGCGAGATCCGTTTTCACCGCAGCCCTCCACTGAGGCGGATTCGCAGCACAAGGTCTTTCCTTTGAACTTTCCGGTCGCCGGATCCTCGAATACGACGAAAACTTCCCAATCGCGGTCGAAAATGTCTACACGGCCTTGGAAAGCGTCGAGTCCGCTGAGATCTGAGCTAGAATTTCTCTTCATTTTTTTAACCATTTTCCCAGACTGACGGGGAGGCGACAAACCGCTTTCATCGCCTCACCGCCCGATTTTCTATCCACAACACGACACGGACGTAGCGGTATCGCCGGCAGGCACGCAGCACGTCGCGTCATTGCTCTTTGCCTCAGCCAGATTGTCCTCGATCACGGTAAAAACTTCCCATTCGTTTCCATCCGGATCATTGACCCAAGCCTTGTCCTGCAGAGCGTAGCAGCATGTCGTCTGCATTTCCTCGCGTGGCACGAGGCCTCGTTCTTTCCAAATGTCACGCAGAGCGAGCACGTCCTCGGTGCTGCTAACCTGAATTCCCATGTGCGAGAGTGCTCCCGGTTCGACGACGTTCGCCTGATTGAGCGTCAAATTGAGCTGCGGATTCACCGAATCGAATTTAGCGTAGCCTGTCCTGACCTTGCTCGGTTCGATACCGAGCAGTTTCTTATAAAAATCGATGCTTGTCTCGACGTTTCTGACGTTAAGTCCGATGTGCGCTTTGATGGTTTTTACCTCGTTCATTATTAGTCCCTCCAACCAAAATATCAATTACGTTTTGCCATAATTGTATTCCCACACTATCACCGGTTTTCATTTATGTCAACACATAATTGTTCTATGCTATAATTTTTTTGTGAGTAAGAGTTTGTCCACGGATCTGACCGATTTTTTTGCCGCATTGGCCGATAAAACAAGGCTGCGGCTGATCAACCTCATGCGCAACGGCGAGGTATGCGTGTGCTTCTTCGCCGAGACGCTAAACACAAACAATCCCAAGATCTCGCGGCATCTTTCTTATCTAAAACGCGCTCAGCTCGTAGCGGCACGGCGTGACGGCAAGTGGATGCATTATCGACTCACGCCGCCGAGCAACGGGCCGACGGCCCCTATATTTAATGCGCTGCTCGAATCCCTGTCGCGTGACCCGGAGATGCGGGCGGACCTGGAACAGATGAATGATGTATGCTGTCAGCCGAAGTTCGTTGCGATCGCAGGACGTACACGAGGCTGATCGAGCGCCGTATTTCCCGGAACTTTTATTTTCGGGACTTCGTAAACCCTTTCGACAAGGCGAGGGTTCGTGCTTTGTAGCTTTTTGGCCCACAATGGGCGAGG
Source organism: Acidobacteriota bacterium (assembly GCA_041940165.1). Classification (GTDB taxonomy): domain Bacteria; phylum Acidobacteriota; class Blastocatellia; order Pyrinomonadales; family Pyrinomonadaceae; genus OLB17. The sequence goes on along the minus strand of JBGTSR010000008.1, from coordinate 107,199 downwards.
TGGTTTCTAGAGATCGCATTGGAAGCATTAAAAGCAGTGACCGAATTTGACGGTGCCGAACTCGTCAGGCGTGCACGTGCCGGCGACGGCGCGGCATGGGAAGAGATCGTCACGGCGTTCTCGCGGCGGATATTCAATCTCGCCTACCGCTTCACGTCGAACCCCGATGCTGCGGAAGACCTAACCCAGGACGTTTTTATTCGCGTCTATCGCAGCCTTGATCAATACGACGCGAAACAGGGCGATCTGGCAAATTGGCTAATGCGTCTCGCCCGAAATTTGATAATTGACGATTACCGCCATCGCCAGCGAAATCCGCAGAATACGATGGCCGACGCGGTCGATGACCACCAATATCATCTGCGTGCCGCCGGGACTTCGGCTCATCGCGAGATCGAGCGAAAGGAACTCGCCGCTCAGGTGCAGGAAGGGATCGACAAACTTCCCGATGACCTGCGAACCTGCGTGATACTTCGGGATATCGAGGAATTGACGTATCAGGAGATCGTCGAGGTATTAAGAATTCCCGAGGGAACGGTGAAATCGCGAATTAATCGCGGACGGATCGAGTTGGCGAAGATATTGAGAAGAATGAGGGTGGTGACGATCTAGTGTCAGTTGCCCGCACGTAAGTAAGGGCCAGATTTGATATCAGTTTTTCGAGAATAAGTGATGATAGACCCTAAAGAAGAACAACGTGAATCCATCGCCGCCGATGCCGCCGAAATTGGCGGAGAACTTGCTTTCGACGCGATCGTGGAAGGTGCATTCGATATAGCGGCCGGCGTTGGAGAATCGGCGTTGGGCCTTGCGGGAGATGTTCTCGGGGGAATTGCCGACGGGATCTAAAGCATTTATTACAAGGGGTTGATCAAAATGTTGAACGAGCACGAAAACATAATAGGTTGCTCTACTTTCGAAGAGCTGCTTACCGATTATCTCGATCGGACGCTCGATGGCACGGCGCACCGCTCGGTCGCTGCTCACGCTCTCAGCTGTCCGCTGTGTCATTCGCTGCTCAACCAGGTCAAAGAATCGCTCGAGGTCTGCCACGCGATGGCGGCACCTAAAGCTTCGCTCACGCGTCTTGAAGCCCGCGTTTTGACAATGACGACGCCGGAAACGGCAATGAGCTGCGAAGATTTCGAATCGCACCTCACCGATTATCTGGACGGATTTTTGCCGGCTGCCGCTTTCCATCGCTGGGAGCGCCACGCCGCTTTGTGCACCGGATGCGAAGACCTGCCGGGCATGGTGGTGCGTTCGATCGCTTCGCTTTATACGTACAAGATGGACGAACTCGCCGTTCCGTCCGGTCTTCACGAAAGGATCCTCAATCTGACGATCGGTACAGCAAAAGTGGATGAAGTTCGAGCCTCGTGGGGAGCCCGTGCGACCGAATGGGTACGCAGTCTCAACCTCCCGATCGGCGTTCCACAGCTCGCTCCGGTGGCGATGATGATGGTCGTTGCGTTCTTTATGTTCAGCCAGACGGTTTCGGCCGACGGTTCGCTTTCGGGCGTCTATCAGGAGAGCGTATCGCTCGCTAAGCAGACGTATCAGCAGGGAGCGAATGCCTTTAACGGCACACCCGCGGCCGAGCCGAACGCCCAGGAACCGATCTCAGGCACGACTGTCACGAGCAGTGAGGATAATAAATAATGAACTGTTCATACCACAGTCAAAACGCCGCGACGGTAAGCTGCAACGGCTGTGGGAAACCGCTCTGTCCGGGATGTGATCACCGCATCAAGGGATTTCCTTTCTGCCAGGACTGCATCGTTTCGGGCATCGACCTGCTCAGGCAGCAGCGAACGCAGCCCAACAATGTAACTTTTGTTAAGAAACGAACCTCGCCGTGGATCGCGACGATCCTGTCGCTTTTCTGCCCGGGACTCGGGGCCGCGTACAACGGCCAGACGGTTAAGGCGCTCGTCTATTTCGGCATATTCATCGGGCTGTTTCAGATGGCGATCCTGACCGGAACGCCGCTATTCGCCTTTGGAATGCTCGGAATGTGGGGATTTGCTGCGTTAGATTCGTTCCGAACCGCTCAGATCATACGCTCCGGCGTAACGCCCGATGTCGCGGACGACGTACTTGTACGGCGATTTTCGGGCAATCCGAAACTCTGGGGCGTTGTTCTGCTCGTACTCGGATTTACCTTTGTGGTTCAGAATATCGTCCCCATCCGTGGTCTGATGCGCGGCATTCTACCGCTTCTGCTGATCGGGCTTGGCATCTATCTGCTCAAGGGTTACATCTTTAAGCCGAAGGTCGAGGTGAGCCGTTGGGAGAACGCGGGCGGCACGACGAGCTTTGCACTCTCGAATCCGCGCTATAATGATGGCGACTATCGTGTCGCTCAGAATGATTTTACCGACCGCTCACGAAGCGGCAGTTGGCGAGACGCCTAGGAGTTTTAAGGTTTTATGTTAAAAGCGGCATCTATCGGCGGCAGCATCGTGGCGATCCTCGCACTGCTCGTCGTCCTGCTCAAAGCCCTCGTCGGCTTTGTCGGCTTTATTTCTTTTGCGATCAAGGTATTGATCGTTCTCGCATTCGTTTTCGTATTTGCCAGCGTCGCCTTTTTGGTTTTTCGCACTTGGCAAGGCAGCCGAAAACGGGATTGACCCATCGAAGACGCTTATTCCGGCGATAAGCCGCTGCGATCAGTAGGGCATTTGTCCTTGCCTTTTCGAGCGGCTTATGTTTTTATGTTAATTCCTGATAAGCGTTTTTATAAGGAAGCATTAAATTTGTTCACCCACGACAGCGGACGTTGACCTTGCTGAGGCAAATGTCTGACTAAGGTTTCGCGTTAGTCGCTCGCGGCTATTCTTGCGTGATTCCAAGTACTATTCGAGCGCTGGATCTCGTTAGTGCGAAAGATCATTAAAAGGAGCTTTAAAGCATAATGCTGAAAAACGATAAGTCGTATACTTTTCTCTTATCGCATTCATCAAAAAATCGAATTTACATTAAGCGGGTAGCCCTCAGAAAGAGCTATCTGCATCTTGGAGCAGTTGCATTAGTACTATCTATTGGAGTTTCCGCGATCCTGCTTGGGGTCAGCGGAACTATTAAAACACCTGTATTTGCTAAGACAGTTGATAACCTGCCCCCCGCAGCACAGATCACCGCCCCACTCGCCCAGACCACAAAACAGCCCGAACAGATCGATTACTCACGGCCTCAGAAGCCCGCCGAGCTCGCTTTTAACAGCGGCGGCCCGGAAGATGCCGATGGCTTTGACGAAGCGGCTTCGCTCGAGGAACAGTTGATGGCGATCCGAAAGACTTCGGATCCGGCGAGCCTTCCGACGATGTGGGCTCATCTGGGCAAGATCAATAACGAGTTCGGATTCAGGCGCAATCCCTTCGGCGGTAGGACCTATGAGTTTCACGCCGGCATGGACATCGACGGCGAACGCGGCGACATCGTCGTCTCGCCCGCCACGGGTACCGTCGTCGCGGCTGGCTACAAAGGCGGCTACGGCAATATGATCGAGATCGACCACGGCAACGGCCTGACCACGCGTTACGGCCACCTGTCGAAGATCGAGATCGAATCAGGCGCCGTCGTCACCCGCGGCCAAATGATCGGCCAGGTCGGCTCGACGGGACGCTCCACAGGCCCGCACCTTCACTACGAACTACTTCTCAACGACAAAGCGATCAACCCGCGTTACTTCCTCCCTACGGAACCAACCGATTTGACGAAGATCGTTAAGAAATAGTTAAAGTTAATTTGTTTAAAGGAAGAGGCTGCCCGCAACGGCAGCCTTTTTCTTGAGGCCTAGGATCCGAACCTGTCGATCTCAGATCCCTTAGCGTCTTCGCGTTAATAGATCCTTTTGGATGGTGTGCGTTCTATAGACGGCACGATTTTTCTTGCTCGCATCAATGCGGCATGTTACGCTCATAGCGGCCTTCGGAAGGCAGGGTGAGCGCATGCATGAGCGATCTTTCAAGATAATTACGTATCAAGACGAAATTGGCGGAAATGCCGACACTATCTGGTGTTTCATCGATCTCGAAACAGTGTGCGCGCGTGGAGGTAGGTGAAAATGGGACACCTTGGGATTTGCGATTTGCGAATCGGATTGGGAGCGTTCTCAGATTTGAAATTTCAGATCTCAGATCGCAGTTGGTCAACAGAAACTAGAAACCTGAAACCTCAAACCAGAACCCGAGATCGTGTTCATCTGTGTTCCATTCTTCCTCCATATTTCGGACAACGGAAACGGCCCCCAGAGCGACAAAATTACGGCTTTTCTTCCCTGTCGGATATACTTTTAGACAAAAGACTTAAACCGAAACTACGACCAACTAAAGGAATATTATGAAATCGATCGAACGTCGCTTTTTCTCGCTCATCTTTGCTGTAGTGATGCTCTTGTCGGCATCCTCGTTCACGCTCGCATTTGACGAGGGCATGTACGCCGCGGATCAGCTTTCGCGGCTGCCGTTGGATAAATGGGGCCTCAAGATCAAGGCAAACGAGATCTATAATCCCAATGGCGGCGGGCTCACCGATGCCGTCATTCGGCTCTCGATCGGCTGTACGGCCGAGTTCGTCTCGCCTGAGGGCCTGATACTGACCAATCATCACTGTGCTTTCGACGGCCTTGTATCGGCCTCGACGCCCGAGCGTGATCTGATCGAGGACGGATTTAAGACCGACAGCCGTGCCGGCGAGATATCGGCGAAAGACTATTCGATATTCATCACGAATCGTTCTGAGGACGTTACCTCGCGGATCAAGGCCGGCACGGAAGGCCTCTCGGGCGAAGCCCTCGCTGCTGCGATCACGAAGAATACAGAAAGCGTCACCGCGGCCGAGCAGGCCAAGGCCAAGCCGGGCGCCACGGTCCGGATCCAGATGCTGAACAACGGTTTTTTCTATTATCTGTATGAGCTCCAGCAGATCAGCGACGTGCGCATAGTTTACGCACCGCCGCGTAACATCGGTGTTTTCGGCGGCGACCCCGACAACTTCGAATGGACGCGTCACACGGGTGATTTTACATTCCTGCGGGCTTACGTGGCGCCGGACGGCTCGACCGCCAAGTATTCGCCAAACAACGTGCCGTACAAGCCAAAGAAATACCTCACGATGAGCATCGCCGGTGTCAAAGAGAACGATCCGGTCTTCGTGCTCGGCTATCCAGGAAGCACGACGCGCTATCGCGAAAGCTGGTCGGTCGATTATGCACGTTCGGCCAACTTCCCTTTCCTCGAACGCTGGCTCGACGCCCTCGGCAACAGCCTGCGTGCGATCGGTTCGACAGACGAAGAAAAACGGATCGCATTCCAGTCGGACATAGCCAATTTTGATAATTCGCGCAAAGCTTTCGGCGGCGGTCATCTCCGTCTGAGCCGGGCCAACGCTGTCGAACAACGCCGGGCCGACGAAGCCAAAATGGCAACTTGGATCGCCGCAAACCCCAAACGGCAGCAGAAATACGGCAACTTGCTGAGCGAGCTGAAAGCCCTTTCTGAGGAATCCAACGCGGCACAGATGCGTGATGTGATCATTCGGCGGTTCCCTGATCCAAATTCGATGCCGGTCTTTGTGCAGATAGTTTCGGCTATGGCAGCGACCGGGCCCGGTTCGACGCCGCTGACGGATGCCCAGCGTGCCGCAAAGCTCAAAGAGGTCCAGGCCGCGTACGAAGGCCGCGAGGCCGAGCACGAACTCACACTGCTCAAGTTTTTCCTCAAGGAACTAGACGAGCTGCCGGCAGGACAAAAATTCGAACCGGCCGAGAAGCTTTTCGGTTCCCTCAAAGGCCAGGCTCGCCGCGATGCCGAGGCGAAATTCGCCGAGACGATCGCCAAGGGCGAATATACATCGCCAGAAAAGGTCGTCGGCCTCTACGGCCCGCGAACGATGGAATACATCGAGGAGCGTGAAAAGATCCTGAGCTTCGCCCGCGGGCTGGTCGAGGAACGCAACGCCCTGGCTGCACGCACGGCCAAATTTGCAGCCAACATCGACCGGCTTCGCCTGCTCTACACACAGGCCCTGACCGAGATGAAAGGCATCGCGACGGTCTATCCCGACGCCAACAGCAGTCTGCGGTTCTCGTACGGCCAGATCAAGGGCTACCAGTCACGCGAAGCCGAATATCGCCAGCCGTTCACGACGATCAAGGGAATGATCGAGAAAGACACGGGCATCAAGCCCTTCGACGCTCCGCAAAAGCTGATCGATCTACAGAAAGCTCGCGACTTCGGCCGTTATGGCGAAGGCGACAGCGTTGTTGTGAACTTCCTGTCGTCCACAGACATCATCGGCGGCAACTCGGGCTCGCCGATCCTGAATGGGAAAGGCGAACAGGTCGGCCTATGCTTCGACGGCAATTACGAGGGACTCGGCAATGATTTCTACTACGATCCCGACAAGAACCGCACGATATCGGTCGATATTCGGTACGTACTCTTCGTCACCGAGAAATTCGGCGGTGCTAAGTGGGTAGTCGACGAGATGAAGGTCGTTGGAAGGTAGCTCGGAGTCCGACGAATATATAACGAAGAAGGCTGTCTATTCAGACAGCCTTTCTCATTCTTCGGCTCAGGCTAATGCCTAAAAGTTATGCTCGGTCGCGTCGCGAAACGCCTGAAATCCGATAGCTCTGAGTCCGTTCGCCGAGATGTCGGGCGAATTGGTGATCATCACGAGGTAATAGTCCAACGGGAATTTGATCACGACCGTTCTCCAGCCGCCGGCAACGCCGTTGGTCCATGCAACGTTCGGCATGTTGAAGTTGGTGCCGAAGTAGTTGCTTGACTGATTAAAGCTCCACACAAGGCGGTCGGCCGGGGCCATCGCGTCGGTGTGCATCAGGTCGCGAGCTTCCTGATCGACGATCAGATCGGTCGCCGCGAAGTGGGCGAGATAGTTGGCAAGTCCGCGACCCGAGAGATAGTAGCCGCCGTGACCGCCGCAGTGTCCCTGAGTATCGATCGAACTGGTGATCTGTCCCGCGCCGTTGTCCGTTGCTGAATCGTAGCCGTATGCAGCGACATTCTGCAGCGTGTTTGCGGCATCGCAGTTCGGCGAGATCTTGGGTATCATCTTGTCCCAGATACGGGTCTTCATCAGGTTGTGCATGCCCGTTCCCATCGCCTGGCGAAACATCGCATCGGTCTGTTCGTTGCTCCAACCGTACATTGCCTGCGCGTTGTTCCATGATTGTTTGAAACTCGCATTAGAATAAGCGTTAAGCAAGTATCCGTTGAGCACGTAGTTGATGTTGGCATACTCCCGAACGTCGTACTGCCCCGGCAGGAAGCCGTTAGCATCCTTCAGATAGCCGAGAACGGTGCGATTGCCTACCTTGTCGGTGTCAAAGCCCGTGCGGTGCTGGAGCATCTGGCGGAACGTGATGTCCTCAACGCCGGGGAGGTTACCAACGCCTGTCTTCATGCCGCTAACCCATGCATTCGGCATAACGGTCCAGATCTGTCGGTCGAGCTTTTGATCCAGAGACAGTCCCTGATCGTATTGCGAGATCGTTTGCGGTTTCTGCATTAAACCGAGCATCGCCGTTCCCGAGAGGAACTTAGAGACGCTGCCGATATTGGTCGGTGTATTGACCGTCATTGGAATGTTGCCGTCAGCCGCGTTCTGAGCTAGTCCCCCGGCGTCTTCCGTAACGACCTGGCCTTTTTTGATGAGAACGTACTGCCAGCCCATTACGTTGCCGTCGAGGCCATCGACTATGCTCTGATCAAATGCCTGTTTGTTGAACGTGATCGGAGGCGTCGTAATACCGCCGGCCGGTCTGCCGATCTGGGCGGTCGCGATACTGGCCAAAATTGCGATAGCTGCAAACGATGTAAGAAAGTTCCTGAGTTTCATTATTAAGATCATCCTTTAGGTATAAATTGTGCGGCCATCCTCGCCGCTCATTTAAGAATGCGGATGAAACTCGCGAAAACTATCATTGCGAGGGCTTTGTTCGATCGCGACTTTTCCCGCACGCGAGTGCGAGGGTTGCCCCACGTCGAGCCGTCAATGCCATCGTCATACCACGGCATACAGTATTTATAGGGGTTCGGGGCGGTTTGTTAAGGCTGTCGAGCGGCACAGAGATTGTATTGGAATCGGGTGTGGGGCCGTCCGCTTTTACGGCGATCCCGGGAGGTAATGATGAAGTTCCCAACCCTTATCCCCGCTGTCTTGATGTTATCTATGCCCGCAATGGGCCAAGACCCGACGCCGGTCGCGACTCCGGCACCCGATCCGACGCCAGCGATACAGGAAGTCAGGACCTTCAAACTGAAACTATCGGGAACTCTTCTGAAAGCTGATACTGAGATAAGAGCGCAGTTCGCAAGATTTGTTCCGCTTCCGGTCGCACAGGCCGACAAATTAGGCACGATCGACGGATCCAACGAACTCGAGATCGTTAAGGACGACGCGGCGCACGAGGCCCGCGATCAGAAGGAGCGGTTGGATACTCGTTTTCGATGGCGCGGTGCCCTGGTCCAATCCGGGCTTTTCCTTGCGATCCAGCACGGCTATCGGATGACCGAAGAAAAGACTCGCCGCGAACTTAAGGGCCCGTTCTTCAAGGACTGGAAAGGGTCCATCAACAATCTGCACGGCTGGTACGATGGAGGCCGACTATTCACAGATTACGTCGCCCATCCGATGCAGGGAGCCGTCACCGCGAGAATATTTATCAACAATAGTGCTAACGCCAGGGCCGTAGAATACGGCTGGAACACACGATACTGGAAGACCCGCGTCAAAGCGTTCGTTTGGGCGACGGCGTGGAGCACACAGTTCGAGATCGGCCCGCTCAGCGAAGCGTCTTTGGGCAACGTCGGCCAAAAGCTCTATGACCGTCATAAGAGCAAGATCACCTACGGCGACATGGTCGTCACTCCGGCGGCAGGGCTCGCGTGGACGGTCGGCGAGGATGCAATGGACAAGTTCGTACTAAGGAAATGGCTAGAGCGGAAGATCGAGAATCGCGTGATCGTTAAGATACTTCGTAGCGTTCTAACGCCCACCACGAGCTTTGCGAACGTGCTCCGCGGCAAGGCTCCGTGGCGACGAGATCGCCGGCGAAATTGACCGTAGATCACTTGCCGGAATAGTCGAGCTTGATCGAGTTCATCCCTCGCATTATCACCTTTTGTCGTCGGACAACTCGTTTGCGGTTTTTAGCAGGATTGAAGATATTGAGCGGCGACGGGATCATCGCGGCCAGGAACGCAGCCTCGTCGCGGCTGAGATCCGAGGCAGATTTCTTAAAATACGTCCGTGCCGCGGCCTCGGCCCCATAGATGCCGTCGCCCCATTCGATGACGTTGAGATAGATCTCGAGAATACGTTTCTTACTCAGCTCTCTTTCAAGAAAATAGGTATAAACGGCCTCACGGCCCTTACGAAGGAAATTGCGTTCTTCTGAAAGGAACAGGTTCTTGGCAAGTTGCTGGCTCACGGTGGACGCACCCCGTTTGAAACTGGGCATCGGCGGTATCCAGTCGTCTTCGCTGGGCTTACAGTCCTTCTTGGGCGTTCCGGCGACCTTCGCCTCAGCCTCGCATTCCTCACGAGCTTCTTTTTCGCCTTCTTTCACGGCCTCATCCCATGCAGCCTGGATCGCTTCCCAGTCAAACCCATCGTGGCTAAAGAATCTCGAATCCTCTCCTGCCAACACAGCCCGCTGTAGATGTGGCGAGATCTGCTCGATCGGCATCCAGATCATGAACTTCCTCGGCTCGCGGCCTTCGGCCTGCGCCTCGGACAACCGAAACTCGATCATCGAACTCGTCGACGGATTTTCGGCCCGGAGCCGCGAAATCGACGGAAACGTTATCAGTTCATACGCCAGCCAGACCGCGATGGCTCCGAAAAATACGAGGGTAAGAACTTTGATCCAATACCACATAGGTACAAATAGTAGTTTTAATCGATGCTGTAAGTAAATACGCTTCGATCGCTCACAAGTTCGATGCTTCGTCGATCTGCGAAAGTTGGGCATACCAATTTACTTCGCGCAGCTATCTTAATTACAATGCCTACATATGGGACAGTACGATAACGTCGTTTCGGTCATCCTTGGCGGTGGTGCGGGCTCGAGGCTATTTCCGCTTACGGGCGAACGTTCGAAACCGGCCGTTCCGCTCGCCGGAAACTACCGACTGATCGACGTTCCTGTTTCTAATTGCATAAATTCCGAGATAACTCAGATCTTTGTACTGACCCAGTACAACTCTGCTTCGCTCAATCGTCACATCTCGCGAACATACCGTTTTACGAGCTTTTCATCGGGCTTTGTCGAGGTCCTTGCCGCCGAGCAGACGCGTGATAACCCCGAATGGTTCCAGGGCACTGCGGATGCGGTCAGGCAGATGCTGCCGCACCTTCGCGGCTGGCGCGTCGACACGCTTTTGATCCTATCGGGCGATCATCTGTATCGAATGGATTATCGCAAATTCCTCGAACGGCATTTCTCGACCGGTGCCGACCTGACGGTCTCTGTTATTCCCTGCCGCCCGGACGAAGCACCCGAGTTTGGCCTTCTTAAGGCGGACGAAAAGGGCTCCATCGTCGAGTTTCGCGAGAAACCAACGGGAGACGCTCTCGAAGAGATGCGTGTCGATACGACCAATTTTGGATTGACCGCGGAAGAAGCGACCAGCCGGCCGTTCCTGGCGTCGATGGGAATTTATGTTTTCAACTACGCGAAACTCGTCGAACTCCTCGAAACCGATACAAAATGGGTAGACTTCGGCCGCGAGATAATCCCTGCGGCGATCGAGAAGTATACGGTCCAGGCCCACCTATTCAAAGATTATTGGGAAGATATCGGAACGATCCGCGCATTTTACGAGGCAAATCTCGACCTTGCGGCGCCGCTGCCAAAATTCAATTTCTTTGACGCGTCCGCCCCGATCTACACCCGCAGCCGCTACCTGCCGCCATCAAAACTTCTCGGCTGTGACATCGACAGTTCGATGGTCTCCGAGGGCTGCATTCTCAACGGCGTCAAGATCCGACGCTCGATAATCGGGCTTCGCAGCCGTATCGATTCGAATGTGACGATCGAGGATTCGATCGTGATGGGCTCAGATGTTTTTGAGACGATCGGCGAGATCCATTCGAACGTTGCGGGCAACAAGCCGCACATAGGCATCGGCGAGGGCAGCGTGATCCGTCGATGCATCCTCGACAAGAACGTCCGGATCGGTCGCAACGTTAAGCTCCTCAACCGTGCCAACGTCGAGACCTACGACGCTCCCGACCGCTCGTATTACATACGTGAAGGTCTGATCATAATCCCGAAGAACGCTGTTATCCCCGACGGCACCGAGATCTGACCGAAATCATTTGTCTCTCGGGCTTTTACGGCGGATTATGTTCTCGCGTGCACGCACGACGAGGCCCGTGCGATCCACCTTTATCTTGACCGAGGATGTTTTTCCAGGTTCGCGCTCCTCGCTCGGATAATATCCGACGCTGTAGAACTCACGCAATTCACTCGCGATCCCCGAATACGCCTCATTCAGGTTGAGCAAAGTGTCAGCTTCGTAGAGCCGTCCGCCCGTACGCATTGCGAGCTGATCTAGATATTCCCGTGCTTTCGCATATTCTTCGGGAGTAGTACCCTGCGAACTGGGTGTGCCGATCGCCGGAACCATAACGGGAACCGGCGAACCGTTCGCCGTCGGGATCGAGATCTTTGGCCGCTCGACGATCGTCCCGCTTTTCATGCTCTGGACATCGGCAAAAGTATCGTATCGGATCGTGTAGACCAGCGAATCGAGCTCCATCGCGTCATGAAGATTGCGCATGTCGTTCGACCGCCGGCTTGTCGTGTCGACGCCGTCGCTGAAAAGGATTATTGCCTTTCGCCCGTCGATGTAGCGGAGATTGCTGTTCATTACGAGTTCAACGGCTTCATAGAGGCTCGTTCCCGTCGCGATCTTGGTCGAACGGATCGCCCTATAGATCTCACGGCGGTCGCTTGTCGGCTCGCACAGCACGTGGACGTCCTGCGCGAACGAGACGACCATTACCCTATCTTGCGGCCTGAGCTGTTCGATGAATGCGATCGCAGCCGATTGTATCTCGGCAAGCTTGAACTTCGTCGAATAGCTCATATCGAGTACGAGCGTCACGGTGAATGGCTCGTTCTCGGTCGAGAACATTGCGATCTCCTGTTCTATACCGTTCTCAAATATCTTGAAGTTCTCTTTACTGAGTCCGCCGATAAATCTGCCTTTACGGTCCATTACCCGCACCGGAAGCGATACAAGTTGAGTCGCGACCTTTATAACATCGCCGTCATCGAGGCTTGCGGCATCTTTCGGACTCACTGGCGGCGTTGGCGTTGCTTCGGCACTGCGCACATTGCGTTTGCCGTCGGTCGAACCGTCAGTACGGCGCATCTGGGCCGATGCCGCAGTTATCGCGAGAAGGACGATAGTAATGAGAGTGATCGCACCGCGGTACATATTGATCTTGAGCTTCGATGCTACGACTCTTAATTAAAGATGCAATACGTGAAAAAAGGAAGTCCTGCAGCCGCAAAACTTCCCTTTCGTTAACAGTAAGAACCGCCTATTTTCCGGCGAGGTTACGGTCGGTCTGGCCGACGACATAGCTCGTCTTCGCACGCACGACCACGCCGGGTCGCATTACACGGATCTTTATCTGCCGCCGATCGCCGGGTTTTCCGACGGCCTCAGGATAGTAGCCGAGCGAGTACTGACGGCGAAGTTCTTCCGCGATGCCTGCGAAGGCCGCCTCGAGATTGTAGATGCCGGTCGCCTCAAACGTTCTGCCGCCGCTGTTGGTCGAGAGCCGTTCGAGATATTCCTTGCCTCTGACATATTCCGGCGAATTCGAACCCCCGCGGCCACGTCCGCGGCCACGTCCTCCGCCTATCTGCACATTTCCGCCGCTCAGGATCGCTCCGAGAATATCGCCGATCGTTCCACCTCCGGTCCGTCCGCCGCCACCCGGCCAACCCATTCCACCGCCGTACATATCGGCCGACGTATCATATCGGATCGTGTAGAAGAGCGCGTCGACCTCTTCCGTATCGGCGAGCGAACTGTCAAACGTCGCCCGGCGCGACGTCGTATCCACACCATCAGTGAACAGCACGACAGCCTTGCGGCCTTGAATTCGCCTGAGCTCCCTGTTTACGACGAAATCCACAGCTTCGTACAGGCTCGTGCCGTCGCCGAACTGTGCCTGGCGGATCGCTCCGCGAATGATCGCGCGATTGCTCGTCATCGGGCACATCACGTTGACACGCTGATCAAATGCCACGACCATGACCCGGTCCGAAGGCCGCAGCTGATCGACAAATGTGGTCGCCGCATCATGTATCTCGTCGATCTTGAACTGGGTCGAGGGGCTGACATCGATCAGCAGGATCACCGAAAAAGGCTGCTCGACCGATTGAAAATAATCCAGCTTTTGCTCAACGCCATCCTCAAAGATCTTGAAATCCTTCTGCCTGAGGCCGGAAATAAAGCGCCCATCGCGATCAAGCACAGAAACCGGCATCGTGACGAGATTCGTCTCGACCTTAATCACCTCGTCATCCTCGGCCGGCGTCGCCGTCGGAGCGGGAGCGGGCCGCGTACCGCCGATAAGTACAGGCGGACGGCCATCCTGGGTCGGCGCGCTTTCCGAATTCAGAATTCGCGGGGGCGTCGCGGTCGGTGCGACTCGGGGGCGAGTCGACGAATCCCCCTGACCAAACGCGCTAATGCCTAGCATTCCCGCAAAAACGGCAAAAAGGGTAAGCTTTTTCATCTTATCAACTGTCTCCGGACGTGTGATTACAACTGCTGGGGAAAGCGACCTTATGATTAGCGCCGAACGCGATTTCGTTGCTTTATTTTTCGTTTAGATATTGTACCGCAAGTTCGTGAAACCGCCGCCGTACCGCGTTAATATTCGCAAATGGCAGCTTTCGGGCATGGGTTCGATTGGTCAACAGGATGAAGATCCGCTCGTAAACCGGATCGATCCACAGGCTCGTACCCGTAAACCCAAGATGGCCAAAGCTTTCCGGCGACAACGCACTGCTCGCCGTCGAATCCGGCGTCGTTGCCAACTGAAATGCGAACGAACGATGCTCGTTCATCCCCGGAGTAAAATTCGTGCGAAAAAGCTCGCAGGTCTCGGGCTTCAGCAGCGTCGTGTAGTTTGGCAAAAACTGTAGAGCGATCTTAAATACTTCTTCCGCAGTAGAAAAAAGCCCCGCATGCCCGGCCACTCCGCCCATGAAATATGCGTTCCCGTCATGCACCTCGCCCCAGATCTGATAGTCCCGAAACCGCGGGTCAGAACCGGGAGCGATAGCGACTGGGTCGCCTGCCACATCCGGCAGAAACCCAAGCTCGACGCACATTCGCTTCTCATACCCATTGCCGTTCTCAGCGGCTGCGATGTCTTCTTTTGTCATTCTCCACGTAACTGGATTAACAAGCGGATTATATGTCGTGTTTTGAAGACCTAAACCGTCCTGAAATAGATCGGAAATAGCGATATCAATGCGATGCTTATAGAAACTCTCGGCAATCTTCCCAAGTAAGATGAAATTTAAATCACTGTAAACGACGTCTGCATTCTTACTCTCAAGCAACGGCTGACTGACGATCGTGTCTACAACCCGCAGGAGGTTTGGAGAAATTAGGTACATCGGAAGCCAAGCCTTAAAACGGCTCGTATGTGTCACCAGTTCACGGATCGAAACGTCGTTTTGTTCGCCTGCTTCAAACTCGGGTAGGTGCATTGAGATTCGGCTATCGAGGGTCAGATCCTCGTCATCAATGTACTTCGCGCACAAAAGCCCAGTCACCAAAACCTTCGTCAGACTCGCCAGATCATAGATCGTATCCCTCTTCGCCGGTATGACTTCCGGCACGACGACGGCGTTTCCGAGAGCGTCGTGGAGTACGATCTCGCCTTTTTCCGCAACGAGATACACGGCCGACGGGAAGTCGCCCGCAGCGATGCGTTCCGACAAAAATGACGAGATTGCGTCAGACATTATCTTTGTAATAAGTTTCCTTTTCGCATCGTTGACTTCGCCTTTCGACGCGAAATAGACTTAAAACCTAATCCTACCCAACGAGGTACATAAACTATGAGCAAAGTAGAATCAGCAGATCTAATTCTTAAATTGTACGACCTCCGCCGCGAGGAAACGATGCGAAAGGCCCGAAACTGGATCTTCGGCTTCAACCCGACGAGCGCCGAGGAATATATGCAGACGATGATGGATCCGCAGGTCGGCGGCTATCTTCGTATGGTCGTATCGTACTGGGATATGGCCGCGACGTTCGTCGTCGAAGGCGCGATCGACGCAGACATGTTCGACAAGACCAACGGCGAGCACATCATGGTGTTCGCAAAGCTCGAGCCCTTCCTCGCTCAACTGCGTGAAATGTGGCAGGCTCCCGACGCTCTTTCGAGCCTCGAGAAGGTCATCATGGATCGCCCGAATGGCGCCGAACGCGTTAAACAGACGCAGGAATGGCTCAAGTCGATCCAGGAACAAATGGCCGCAGCCGCCGGTTAACCTACAAGTTCACCATGCTGCGGTGGGCCTCGATCTTATCGAGCACGCCGACAGCTAGTTTCAACGCACGCCGTCCGTCTTCACCAGAAACGGGCGGCGTTTCGTCATTCTCGATACTGTCGAGAAAAGCCGTTATCTCTGCCCGCAGCGGTTCGACATCGTTTATCTCAAGGCGATTGATCGAAATACCAAGCAGCGGGTGCGCGGCTTCCGGATTTAACGATGTCACCGAAGCAAATTTGGTCGCGTAATCCAGCACCACGTACGAATTCGTCTGATAAAAGCGGGTCTTTCGAACCTTTTCTGTACCGACGCGCGATGCCGTGATATTCGCGACGGCGCCGTTGGCAAATTCGATCCTAGCGTTAGCGGCATCGACCTTATCCGAAATGATCGGGATACCAACCGCACGTATTTCGGCAACCTCGACGTCTTCGCCCACAAGCCACTGGATCGCGTCGAGATCGTGGATCATAACGTCGAGCACGACATCGACGTCGAGGGAGCGATTGGGAAACGGCGACACGCGATGTATCTCAAAATAAAGGGGTTTGGTCACGTGCGGCCGCAGTGCGACCATCGCCGGGTTGAAACGCTCGAGCTGCCCGACCATCAGCTTTCGACCCGAACGCTCCGCCGCTGCGATCATCTCGTCAGCTTCGGCGATCGTCGGGGCGATCGGCTTTTCGACAAGCACGTGAGCTCCGGCTTTCAGGAAAGCACACGCGATCTCGCAATGCGTTTCGGTCGGAGTCGCTATTGAGACCACATCGACTTTCCCGAGCAATTCTCGCCAATCCGTGAAGCTCGCCGCTCCGTGAGTCCCGGCGATCGTCGCCGCCGTTTCAGCATTCGAATCGCATATTCCGAGGAGTTCGATACGGCCTTCGGCGGCCAGCTCCGCATAATTCCTGGCGTGATGCCGGCCCAGGCTTCCGACACCTATCGCGGCCGCTCTCAGTTTCGTTTCGCTCATCCTTGATGTTCCCGCAACTAATGATTCTAATATCATTATGCTCCGCCGCCCGCGGAAAAACTAACCACTAACCACTCGTCACTATCCACTGAATACGACGTAAGGACCGACGCAGTGGATAATGAAACGTGGCTAGTGACAAGTTATGAACGCATCCGAAACGAAAACGCCCTGGCTCTGGATCCTGTTTGCGGCAGCTATCGTTTTTGTATATTCTTTCGGTCTGACCGTGCCGCTCGTCGGCCCCGACGAACCGCGATATAGCCAGGTCGCCCGCGAGATGTTCCTTCGCGGCGATCTGGTAACGCCGACGCTCGGCGGCTTTCACTGGTTCGAAAAGCCCGCACTGCTTTATTGGCTGCAGATCGCGACGTATTCGATATTCGGCGTCTCGGAATTCTCGGCGCGTTTCGGTTCGGCTCTTTTTGGGCTTGGAACTATCGCGTCGATCTGGATACTCTTTCGTCGCACCGTATCGCTCACGGCCGCGAACTACGCCGGATTGATCGCGGCGACTTCGCTCGGATTGATCGTTTTCGCCCGCGGGGCCAGTTTTGACATCATCGTCACCTTCCCGCTAACGGCAGCGATGGTCAGCTTCTTTCTGGCGGAACGCGAAGCTACAAGAAACCCGACGCTTGCACTAGTCTCTTTCTACTTCTTTATCGGCCTCGCCGTTCTGGCAAAAGGCCTGATCGGCTTTGTATTTCCCGCGGCGATCGTAACGCTCTATTTCCTTCTCTCATGGCGAGTGCCATCGCTAAAGCTGCTCGTTAGTCTCGTTTGGGGCCCGATCCTGGCGATCCTTGTCGCAGCGACATGGTATCTGCCGATGTACCTGACGAACGGCTGGGCGTTCATCGACGAATTCTTCATCCAGCACCATTTTCAGCGCTACACATCGAACAAATACCTGCACCCGCAGCCCTTTCATTTCTTCCTGTGGGTGCTGCCGCTCACCGTGTTTCCGTGGTTCCCGTTTTTATTTGCCGGACTATGGAAAGGCGTTCGCGAGATAATGAAGCCGGCTGAGACGGGCGTCGGCACTCAGCCGCTGTTCCGCTTCGCTATCGCGTGGATGCTCGTGCCGCTGGTTTTCTTCTCATTTTCGGGCTCGAAACTCCCCGGCTACATTCTTCCCGCAACACCCCCGGCGATCGTCATCGCGTCGATATTTCTGATCAGGCGGATCGAGATGAGCGGGAAATGGCGCGTCGGAGTGATCGCGACCGGAACCGCGATGTTGGCACTCGTGATCGGCCTCGTAGCATTCGTCCTGCCGCAGTTTGCCGAACGAGATTCGGTACGCTCGCTTATCATGGCTGCAAACTCCGCCGGGCACGCACGCGAAAAGGTGCTAATGTTCTATCATCGCTCGCACAATGCTGAGTTTTACGCGACGGGACGGCTGTTAAGGAGCGACGGCGAGGAGCAACGAGTCTTTTATCGCCCCGAAGAGCTCGCCGCCGCTATCGAGGGCGAAGCCGGACGCACTGCATTGGTAATCGCCCCTCTCGAACACCTGTCAAAACTAACGGGCGACCCTCGACTGAAAATCGAGGTGATACGCGACAACACCGAACTCGCGATCGTCTCGGTCGCGGCCAAGTAGTCTCCCTTTCTGTTTTGCGTTCTTTCTTTGCGGGCTTTGCGGCTTTGCGTTGAGATTCCCTCAGGATGCCAAGTTTAACCTTGAGCAGCCCGCCGAAGCCGATCGGCGAGAGCCGCGCCGATCCCGGTTTCCGCTACTGGTTCGCAGTAGATCGTCGCAAGGCCGCGGCGGTCGCATTCGCGAAAGAACTCAAACAGCGACTTCGCGTAATCCTCAACCGACGAGCAGATCCGCAAATACCCAAATCCATCCAGATCGAGCGGCATCCGCAATCCGATAAACCCTGCATTCTCAGTATTTTCAACCAGGCCGTTCTCGATGATCACGACCTTTGCGTGCGGCGAATAATGGCGATGTTTCAAACCCGGACTTCGCGGGGCTGCATCCTCGGCGCCGGCGCGATCGACGATCTCGGGTACAACCTCGCGGAGCCGTTCGATCGAGATCGCGCCTTGTCGCAGGAGTCGCGGCACATCCTCAGAGCAATCGACAACGGTCGATTCGAGCCCGATATCGGTCGCTTCGCCCTCAAGAATGCAGTCGATCCTGCCGTCGAGATCCTCAAGCACAGCCTGCCAGGTCGTCGGGCTCGGCCTGCCCGAGAGATTTGCCGAAGGAGCCGCCACCGGAACGCCGCATTCACGCAAAAATTCAGTGGCCATCGGATGATCGGGCATCCTCACTCCGACCGTATCGAGTTCTGCGGTCACGCTCGGCGGCACTTTCTCAGAACGCTGAAATACCAGAGTCAGCGGCCCCGGAAAGAACGCATGTATCAGCCTTCGAGCGTCATCGCTCACCGACGACGCAAGTTCATCGATCTGTGCGAGCTCTGCGATGTGGACGATCAGCGGATTATCGCCGGGACGGCCCTTAGCTTCGAAAATTCTGCTGACGGCCTCGGGGTCGAAGGCATTCGCCCCTAGTCCGTACACCGTCTCGGTCGGAAAGGCGACGATGCCGCCTTTTCGCAAGAAACCGGCCGCCTTCGCGGGCTCATTCGTGATAACTGTCTTCACCCTTGGCAGTTTTACGCAAACCCGACTGGACCGCAAGCGTCCCGCTTGCCAAGCGGTCGACCGACCGCTGATCAGCGGAAGCACAACGCCGCGACTGGGCACGGCGTAGGCAAGCGGGACGCTTGCGGTCCAGTCTGGTCGCCTAACATAATAGAGCCAGTGACGATAGCCGAAAAGCTCAAAACTCTGCCGACCGACGCGGGCATTTATATACACAAAAATGCCGCGGGCAAGATCATCTACGTCGGCAAGGCGAAGAATCTGCGCAATCGCGTACGGTCGTACTTCCAGTCGAGCCGCAATCACGATCCCAAGACGCGTCAGCTCGTAAAATCGATCGCCGATTTTGAGTTTATTGTTGTGGATAATGAGGTTGAGGCGTTGGTGCTTGAATCCAACCTGATCAAAAAGCACAAGCCGCGATTCAATGTCTTTCTCAAAGACGACAAGTCATACCCGCATCTCAAGCTCACGAACGAGCCTTTTCCAAAGGTAGTAATTACGCGAAAGATCGTCCGCGACGGGTCGAATTACTACGGTCCGTTCCTGCCCGCGGTCCTGGCGCGCAACACGCTAAATCTGGTCAATCGGGCGTTTCAGCTTCGAACCTGCGACATCGAGATCGATGGCAAGCTCGCTCGGCCATGCCTCGAATTTCACCTAAAACGCTGCCTCGGCCCTTGCGTCAAAGGCCTCTGTACGCAGGACGAATATCAGGAGGCCGCCGCCGACGTCAAGGTGCTGCTCGAAGGCCGCAACAAGGAACTCGCCAAAACACTCGAAGAGCGAATGTGGCAATACTCCGAGCAAGGCAAATACGAGCTTGCGGCGAAATATCGCGATCTGAGCCGAACGGTCCTTGCCCTGAGCGAGCAGCAGAAAATGGCGACCACCGCCGAACGCGACGTCGACATCATCGGCTTTTATCGCGAAGGCCCGCGGCTCGCCCTGCAGCTTTTCACCATGCGCGAAGGCCGCATCGTCGGACGCCGCGAGTTCTTTTGGGAAGACCTCGTCGATGACGACGCGTTCGACGCGTCTGAGTTCCTCGGCGACGTGCTCGTGCAGTATTACTCGACCGATTACGTGCCGCTCGAGATCCACGTGCCGCAGGATTTCGCCGATCGCGAGGTTCTCGAACAGCTCCTGACCGAACGCCGCGGCCGCAAGGTTCGCATCCTCGACCCGAAACGCGGCACCAAACGCAGCATGGTCGAACTCGTCGAGACCAACGCCAAGATCGCTTTCGAACAGCGTTTCCGCGTGCTCAAGCCGGATTCGCAGAAAGTGCTCGAAGAGCTGCAGGAACTGCTCGAACTCGCCTATTTTCCCGAGCGTATCGAGTCGTTCGACATCTCAAATATCTCGGGCTCTGAGAACGTCGCCGGCATCGTCACTTTTGAGAACGGCAAACCGGCACGCTCGGGCTATCGCCGATTCATCATCAGATCGGTCGAGGGCTCGAACGATTTTGCCTCGATGAACGAGGCGGTTTTTCGCCGGTACAAGCGGCTTAAGGAAGAGGAAAAGCCGCTGCCGCAGCTGATCTTTATCGATGGCGGCAAGGGCCAGCTTTCGGCCGCCGCCGCCGCGATGCAGGCTCTCGATCTCGAACAGATAATGCTCGTCGGCCTCGTCAAACCGCCCAAACAGCACAGCCAGATCTCGCACCTGCTCATCCACGGCCGCGAAGACGCCCCGATCCCGTTCGACCGCAATTCGCTCGCATTTCGCCTGATCCTCCAGATCCGCGAGGAAACGCACAAAACCGCCGTCGAATTTCACCGCAAACGCCGCGAAAAACGCGATTTCTCGTCCGAACTCAGCGAAATCCCCGGCATCGGCGAGATCAGAAAACGAAAGCTCCTGAAGAATCTCGGATCGATCGAACGCATCGCCGCCGCCGACATCGAAGCCCTCTCACCCTTCGTCGGCAAAAAAGCTGCCGCCGAGATCGTCGCTCATTTTGAAAGGCAAAGATCTCTCGGCACGCAAAAAGACTCAGAGGCTTGTTAGGCGTTTTTCGATAGATTTCGGGCCCGGCAGCGGTGCTACGGCACAGCGACGAAGCCGTTCGCACCACTGCCGAGCCCGAAATGTCGTGGAAGCTGGCCAAGGCTCAGTGCTTCCGAACGTAGCTGCGATGGACGATCGCGTCCGACTTCGCGTCGCGGGCCTCGAACATCACGTTGTCCTTGTCTTCGCGGGTCACGAGTTTGGTGCCCTTGGCGGCCGGGCCGGCTTTTGGCCTTGCCTTCTCGGCATCGTCCATGAAGTCGGAAACGGCTGCTGCCTTGACCGGTTCAGCGAGGCGAACTCCGCGGGCGGCAGAGACAGCCTCGGTCGCGGTCGCCTTGAGGTTCTTGAGCCAGACCTTTCGGAACAGGGCGTTTGAAACGTAGACGTCGGCGCTGTTGATCTGGCCGTTTATTGCGAATGCGTAGCCGATCACGTCAGACTTGCCGTTCGGGGCCGTACTCAGGGCTCTGACGTAATCGTCGATGTTCGCAACGACCTTCCTGTTCTCGAGGCTGAGCTGCAGGCTTGTGCGGGAACGCTCGTCCGCGACACCCGAGCCGACGTTCCTGGCCAGATTCTGCTGAGCTTTGCTAACCTCGTCCCAGACCTCCTGCTGCGATCGGGTCGAGTTGGCGGCGATCTTGAGGTCCTTCGAGACGATTCGCTCGTTCGAACTCGTGAACTTGGTCGAATCCTCGCCGCCGCGTTTCTCCCACCGGCCGGATTCGACGCACAAAGCCTCGATCTTCACGCGGCCCGAACGCGCCGGGACGATGATGCTGACGGCGAGAACACGGTCCTGCTTACCGCCTTTAACGATGTCGCCAGACTGGATAAAAACGTCGAGTTCTTTCGAGAGGTTCTCAACTTCGAGCTGGTTGACGTCGGACGTCTCGTACACGACGAAAAGCTTCCGTTCCATAGCCTCCTGCAGCGTGATGACGTTGCTTTTCGAGCGTTCGTCCTTGCCGTGGATTAGGAAAATTGTCAGATTCTTGTGCGAATAAGGCTGTGAGATGCGATATGTCTGGGCGGCGGCAGCTATGGCCATTAGGGCGGTGACCGCGAGTGCAACGGCGACGCGATTGATGGTGATCTTCATAAAAATGCTCCTGTACTTTTTATCGAGAGAGCGTCGCTGTTATGACTACTGAACGGGAAAGCAGCAAATACTTGCAGAAATATTTAAATGCTCTAAGCAATTGTGTTACGCCGCGAGAATTCGGGTATGATGGTGGCAATCCGAAATAAAACTACCAACTTACGAGGAGAAAACTATCCCCATGTCTTCTACGACTGACAAGGTCTCTGCAAAAGAGATCGTCGCGGCCCTGCTGATCCTGATACTGATCGGGGCCGGCGTTTATTTCAGCCTCGGCATATTCGCAAGCGAATCCGAGCAAAAAGAAGTGGTGATCGCAGACGCGAGCAAAGTGGAAAATCACGTCGAGGTCTACGTGAAGCTTCTGACCATCGACACCATCAAGGGCGACGCAACGGTACGAATGGAGTTGATCCCGCATGGCAACGTGATCGACGAGGACGGCGGCCTCTCGAGCGGCCTGCGGTTCTACATTCCCTCGGCTAACGGAAAGACCGAGATCGAGTTCAAGAAAGGCCAAAGCCTCGCACCTGTCGAGGCGGTGCTGAGCATGTACGGCGGCAATGCTGCTGACTATCCTTTCGACAGCCATAAGGCCGGCTTTTACGCCCTTATGGAAAAGCTCGAGGTACCATCCGCGCCAAAACCTGCCGCAACACCCGCAGTTGAAGAAGAAGGTGAAACTCCCGCCGCTACACCAAAACCGGCCGAGCCGGAATTGGGATACGTTCCGCTCGATGTCAGTTTCTTTGGCTCGATACCGGGCTATAAGATCGGAGCGGCGAAGAGTAAAGATCTCGAGGAAGGCCTCGTAGCATTCGACATCGAGATCGCCCGCTCCAATACGATCGTTGGATTCTCGATGTTCGTCGTAGCCCTGATGTGGGGCCTCTCGATCGCGGTCCTGTTCCTCTTCCTCAGCGTTCTGCTACGCGGACGCAAGCCGGAACTCGGGATGTTCTCATTCATGGCCGCTTTATTATTCGCATTTTACGCGGTCCGCAACAGCCAGCCGAACGTGCCGCCGATCGGCGTGTTCAGCGACTTCGTCTCGTTCTTCTGGGCCGAAGCACTTGTCGCACTGTGTCTGCTGCTGACCGTTTTCGTGTGGGTCTTTAGATCCACGAAGACCTAAGGAGAAGTACTTTATGAGATCGCTATTAACGCTCGGCATTCTTTCATTCGCGCTCACGTTTTGCGGGCTGCAGGAGAGGCTAAAAGGCTTGAGCGGAAGTTCGGGAAACTCGTCGAATTCGGCGTCTAATTCTACCCCGTCAAGCCCCTCGACCGGCTCAGCACCGGCCGCCGAGCCAGCCAAACCGACCTCGGCCCAGCAGTCGATCATCGACGCCGGAACCGAAATGTCGTGGGATGATCAGGGGCTGTCGTGGAAGCTTCCCGCAAGCTGGAAGAAGATGTCCGTGAGCAAGGAGAGCCTGAATTACGGTTCGCCGGACAATGCGTTCCTGCTCGTCAACATATCGACGATGAACGACAACTTCCCTGTTGACATCAGCCTCAAGGCCTATCACGACCAGGCGATGCAGCAGCTCAAGAACGGGAAGTATCAGTCCGTGAAGATGACCGAGATCGATGGCATTCCGGGCGTCGAATTCGTCGAGGCTCCACCCGAGGGCAAAGACGATCCGCGGCGGCACCAGTGGATCGCGTACCGTAAATATCTGGGCCAGACCCAGATGCTGAACGTAATGACGTCGACCAAGGCATCGAATTTTGACAAGCACTCGGACAACTTCCCGGCGGTGCTTTATTCGATGAAGGCGGTCAAATGACCTAGCTGTGCATTAGCGTCGGAGCGTCGGCGTGAGGTACGAAGCATTGCCTGCAGCGAGCCTCGTACTTGTCGGCGGCTCCGACCTCGACCCTTGCTTCAGACTCTACCGTCCGCTGCGAATAGTTGGCGGTCGACCCGCATTTCACGCAGATCGCGTGAGTCTTTGTGATGAATTCGGCAATCGAAAGGAGCTGAGGCATCGGCTCAAAAGGCCTCCCAGTGTAGTCCTGATCGAGCCCTGCGATGATCACGCGTTTACCCTGAGCGGCCAGGCCGTTGACCGCCTCGATGATGGCCATGTCAAAGAACTGGCCTTCGTCGATGCCGATCACCTCAGTCTCTTCCCGTACGAGTTCGAGCATCTCGGACGTATTTCTTACCGGCAGCGAATCGTGTTTGTGGCCCGAGTGCGAGGCGATCTCCTCGACCGAATAGCGGTCGTCGATCGCAGGCTTAAATACCTGAACATACTGGCGAGCGATACGGGCCCGCTTGAGGCGGCGTATCAGCTCTTCGGACTTTCCGGAAAACATCGACCCGGCGATCACCTCGATCCAACCGGTACCGTTCTGACGAACCTTGCGGCGTTCGTCAGCATTATCAAAGGCAAATTCTTCGACCATAATCGTGCGAGCTACGCGAGCGGAAACACAATTATAGTGAATGGAACGGCCGATAAAAAGTTGAGAGTAAAAGAAGGGCTAAAGCTAGAAAACTCTGAGATCGGATCCGGTCATTTCGGCGGGGATCTCGAAATTCATCATCGAGAGAATGGTCGGCGCGATATCCTCAAGCGAACGGCCCTCTTTCAGACGCACCTGTCTTGCTCGCGGATCGACGAGGTGAAACGGGACCGGATTCGCCGTCGGCAGCGGGTTGGGCTCGCCGCTCTCGGCGTGCACCATCTGTTCGCAGTGGCCGTAGGTCGCCGAGATGAGCACGACTCCGTCGCGCATCGCCATCTTCTCGCAGATGCCGCCGAGGCACGTGTCGATGTATTGGATCGCCGAGACCGTGCGGCCGAGGTCGCCAGTTTCGGCCATCATTCCGGCCGCAGGCAGGTTGAGCACGAAAAAACCCGTAGGAGCCGAGTCGACAGCCTGAATGAATCTGTCAGCGATCTTGAAACTCTGCGATTCGGGCCAGACTTCGGCCGCAGCCGAGAGATTTCCGAGGATAAGCTGCTGCTCGGCTGCCTGTGTCGAATCGTCACCGCCGTCGAAGAAATGTGCCAGATGCAGGCTGCGGCTGGCCTCGGTGATCTTGATGCTCGGAACGTTTCGGCCCGAAAGTACGCTGGTCAGCGTGTTCGCCTCAGGGTCATCGGCAAAAGCTGCCGGCAAATTGAACGCCCGGTCGTATTCGGTCAAGCAAACAGTATCGACCGCGGGCTTGGAGCCACTAGCGCCTTCGGGAACGCAAAGCGATCTGACCAACTGCCTGATCGCATCGCCGCGGTGATTAAAGAAGATAACGAGATCGCCATTCCTGACGGTCGCGACCGGCACTTCCGGAGCTTTCTCGACCACGATCGGCGAAATAAATTCGTCCGATATGCCTCGAAGAAAAGAATTCCGTATAGCCGTTGTCGCGTCGTGGGTGCGTTCGCCTTCGGCATGGACGAGCATCGTGAACGCACGGGCCGTCCGCTCCCAACGCTCCTCGGCGTCCATCGCAAAGAACCGTCCGCAGAGCGTAGCTACCTTTCCGACGCCAATATCGGCGAGCTTTATCTCGAGCGCCTCGACGTAGATGTCCGCGGTGCGTTCCGGAACATCGCGGCCGTCGAGAATACAGTGGATAAAAACGTCTTCGAGGCCGTGCTTCTTTGCGAGCCGCAGACAGGCAAAAAGACTCTCGGTCGACGAATGTACGCCGCCATCGCTCAAAAGCCCGATAAGATGGACCGCTCTACCAGCCTCGGCGGCGCGTTTGTACGCCCGCTCGAGCACGGGATTGTCCATGAATTCGCCCGATCTGATCGCACGCGAGATCCTCGCGACCTCGGTCTGAGCGACACGGCCTGTGCCGACATTCAAATGGCCGACCTCCGCGTTTCCAGCTTCGTCCGCAGCCTGCCCGACCTTCTCGCCGGCCGCCCACAGCGTCGTCATCGGAAATGTCTTGCAGATCTCGTCGTAATACGGTGTGTGAGCCAGGGCGATCGCGTTGCCGTCGGTTCGCGGGGCATAGCCCCAACCATCAAGCAAAACGAGTGCGACCGGACGCCGAATGTTCGATTTAGAAGCCATTTATTGGAGGACAAGAAGGACGCTCGAAAGCGAGAAACGAGTGCACATCCCCATTCTGGACGAATGCGCCCGTTACAAAGCGTCAAAACAATTATAAACCGAATGGTCGGTGCGAATGCAAGATTTTCTTTTGAGGCGTCAGTAGGCGTCAGGAGCCGTCTTCTCCATCCAGCGTTCCGGATGTCGAAGCGACGCGAACTCGAACTGTTCATACAGTCCGTGAGCATCACGCGTGGCCAGCACCCAACGCCGCAAACCCTGCAAGGTCGGGTAACTGACGATCTCGTTCATCAGCCATTTGCTCAGGCCCCGGCCGCGATACCCGTCGACGATGAAAACATCGCCGATATATGCAAACGTCGCATAGTCGCTCACGACGCGGGCAAAGCCGATCAGTCGTTTGCCTTCATACACGCCAAAACAAAGCGAGTTCTCGATGGCCGTAAGCGTCTGCTCGAGCGGGCGGTTTTGGGCCCAGTAAGACTCCTTGGATAAGAACGCGTGGATCGCCGCGATGTCGAGCCTGCGCTTGTCGGTATCGATCTCGAAACTCTCACGCCTCTTCTTCATTAATTCGCTTTCGCCTCGTTGAGAAATCGTTGTACTTCCGTGCCGTTCTTAAGAATAACGACGTGTTGCCCATCCAATCGGTCGAGTTCGGCAAATGCTCGTTTTCTCGAACGATTCCGATAGTTCCAGACCCAAGCGATAAATTCAGGATCGAACCGCTCGCGGCACCCTTCGGCCATATCGGGCCGCGTCCGACCGTAATGTCGGACCGAGCGTTTTAGGATTCGCCAGACGCAGAGCCATCGCGGCAGATCGAGCATGATGATCGTATCCGCCGCCTGCATTCGCATCTCGCGCGTCCCGCCGAAGTTGCCGTCCATGATCCACTCGGGCTTCATTAGTTCACCTTTGACGACCTCACGCCATTCATCTGCGGGTGTTCCGACCCAGCCCGGCCGCCAGTGGAGCTTGTCGAGGTGAACTACTGGGAGCCCTGTGGCTTCGCCGAGCAGCCGCGAAAAAGTGGACTTACCCGAACCCCCCGAACCGATCACAACAACGCGTTTCATAACTCGACGCCAAGCACACGGCGTGCTCGTGCCTTAAAACCCGCTGTTGCCTTCTCGGGATGCTGGCGGGCGACGGCCCGAAGCTCATCGAGAAGTTCCGGCTTCCCTTTCGCGATATTCGCCGCGACGGTCATCGCAAACACACGGACGGCGACCGGCTCAGACGTCTCGGCAAACAATGTGTAGGATGCGTCAAAAACACGCCCTTCGTGACGCTTTGGGATTTCAACAAACTGCAGCAAACGTACGACATTACGCCGAACTGCGACATGAGCATCGTCGCGTTCGAGCTGTTCGGCAAGCCTGCCCCAGTACGGCACGATCAGCTCAGGATGCCGCTCGATACAATAACTCACGGGCCACGCCGCCCGCTGCGATAGCCGGTAATTCGGCCCGAGCATGTACGCCATCAGCTCGGCAAAACGTTCAGGATCGTCGTCGACGTACGTGTAGATCTTCTCGGCCTGGGCCTTCGAATGAACTTCGAGCAGTGCGTCGCGGATGTTCATTGGCCAACGCTAGCCGATCTGATAGAACGCTCGTCGGCCGGGATATTTAGCGCTTTCGCCCAGGTCTTCCTCGATCCTCAGCAGCTGATTATACTTGGCGATTCGATCAGAACGGCAGAGGCTTCCGGTCTTGATCTGGCCGGCGTTGGTGGCGACGGCGAGGTCGGCGATGAAGCTATCCTCCGTCTCACCGCTGCGGTGCGAGATGACCGCCGTCATGTTGTTCGTTCGGGCAAGTTCAATTGCATCGAGCGTCTCGGTCAGCGTTCCGATCTGATTGACCTTGATGAGGATCGAGTTGGCGGCGTTCTCATCGATGCCCTTTTGCAGGAACTTGACGTTCGTGACAAACAGGTCGTCACCGACAAGCTGAACGCGGTCGCCGACCTTGCCGGTAAGATATTTCCAGCCTTCCCAGTCGTTCTCTGCCATGCCGTCTTCGATCGAGATGATCGGGTATTTCTCACACCAATCGGTCCAATAGTCAGCCATCTCCGTAGAAGAGAGTTCGCGTTTGTCACTCTTCTTAAAGATGTACTTGCCGTCCTTGTAAAACTCGCTCGACGCCGGGTCGAGGGCGATCATCACGTTCTCGCCAGCCGTGTAACCGGCGTTGTCGATCGCTTCGAGTATGGTCTCGACGGCTTCTTCGTTCGATTTGAGGTTAGGAGCAAAACCGCCTTCGTCGCCGACGCTTGTGGAATAGCCGCGAGACTTAAGCACTCCTTTCAGGTTGTGAAAGATCTCAGCTCCACACCGCAAAGCCTCGCTAAAGCTCTCGGCACCGACAGGCATCACCATAAACTCCTGAAAATCAACATTATTGTCGGCGTGAGCACCGCCATTCAAGATGTTCATCATCGGAACCGGCAGTGTCTTGGTGTTCGTTCCGCCGATATACCGATAAAGCGGCATTTCCTGGATCGCGGCCGCAGCACGTGCATTGGCTAGAGAAACTGCAAGAAGTGCGTTGGCCCCAAGCTTCGATTTATTCTCGGTACCGTCAAGATCGATCATCGTCTGGTCGATCAGCGTTTGGTCGAGACAATCGAGCCCTTCGAGTTCACGGCCGATGATCTCATTAACATTCTTGACGGCCGTGAGAACGCCTTTGCCGAGGTAGCGAAGTTTATCTCCGTCACGCAGTTCGACGGCCTCGTTCTCGCCGGTCGACGCACCGCTGGGCACAGCGGCACGGCCCTGCGTACCGTCTTCGAGAATGACCTCGGCCTCGATCGTCGGATTGCCGCGAGAATCCATGATCTCGCGAGCCCAAACCTGCTCAATATAGCTCATTTGATATAGTGCTCCTTTGTTAAAAGGAATATCCTAACCGACCATCCGCCGTGCCGCAAAAGTCGTCGTGACAAATGCAAAAAGCCCCGGGCATGTCCGCTCCGGGGCTTTGTAAGAAACTCTAGCATCTTATGCCGCGACGCTCTCGGGCTCCGGCTTACGTTCCATCCGAACTTGAATGACACGGTGCTTGTCGACCTTTTCGACCTTGAACACATGGCCGTTAAACGGCACGACCTCGCCTTCCGAGAGCACTTGACCCGCCTCGGACATAAGGAAGCCAGCGATAGTAGTGTAACCCTCAGATACTGGAACGTTAATGCTCAGCCGCTTGTTGAGATCGCGAACGGCAAGGCCGCCGTCGAGCAGGCAGCTGCCGTCAGGTTGCGGTGTGATCTGCTCGTTGACCTCTTCGTCGTGCTCGTCAGATATGTCGCCGACGATCTCTTCGAGCAGGTCTTCGATCGTGATGATTCCCTCGATACCGCCGTGCTCATCGACGACGAAGCCAAAGTGGAACTTCTCCCGCTGCATCTGCCGCAAGACATCCTCGAGCCGCGCCGTATCAACGACGTAGTTAGGCTTGATCAGGATCGAGGCGATATTAAACCGCTTCGTCTTGTTGATGTACGTGACCAGATCTTTACTGTGGATCACGCCGGCGATGTCATCGAGCGACTCGCGATAGACCGGCAGCCGCGAGAAGCCGCTCTCGCCAAACATTCTCGCGATTTCTTCGAGACTGCTCGTAACGGGCACGCCGACGACCTCGGTCCGCGGTATCATCGCTTCCTTAACGGTCGTTTCGGAAAACTCAAAAACCTTGTCGATCAACCGCCGCTCTTCCTCGTTCAGATGACCACTTTCTTGGGACATCCTGACGAGATTTCTGATCTCTTCTTCGGTATAACTCGAAAGGGTCTCTCCGCCCGCCTCAAAGCCCAAAAGCCGCACCGTCTTTCCGCCGCTCCATTCGAGCAGTCGGATCGGGTAATAAAAGATCGCGTAGAAAACCCGCAGAACCGGCGCGGTAATATACGCAATTCGTTCCGTCATTTCCAACGCGATCGTCTTGGGAGCAAGCTCGCCAAAGACGATCAGAAAGAACGTCACCAGCGAAAAAGAGATCACGAACGAAACTGTATTCAAGACCGCCCCCGAAGCAAGGATCGCGAGCCCAACAGTTTCCGCGAACCAAAGGAAGACAGGTTGCAGCAGCGAAGCCACCGCCGGCTCTCCAATCCATCCCAGTGCCAATGAGAAAATAGTTATCCCGAGCTGGGTAGCCGATATATACCCCTTGAGGTTGTTCAGCATGACCAGCAAACGCTGGGCCGCCACACTGCCTTCAGCCGCGGCGGTTTCAATGCGAGATTTTCGAACCGCAACGAGCGCGAACTCGCTTGCAACGAAAAAGCCGTTCGCGAGCACGAGAAAGATCACCAGCAGGATGTTAAGAGTCGCTGTGAAGACCGTCGGTGCGGCAGCGGGGATACCTGTTTCACCGGCAAAGAACAAGAAAAGGAACAAACTAGCAGGGTCGTCCATTACGGATCAGATGAGCGGTGGGACGCTCAGAAAATAAACCAAATCACTCCCAAAATAAACTTAGCCCCAACACAAGGGGGCGACGCGAAAAGTATAGCACAAACATCTTTTCGCACACGCAGCAAGATCATCGGACAGCATCGAGCATTTCTTGTATGATCATCCGACACGAACCACATCCGCGGCCCGCGTTACAGGCGTCTCCGACCGCCTCGACCGACACAACTGCCTGGCTCTCGATCAAGGCTTCGATCCTATCCTCCGAAACGCCGAAGCACGTACATACCAACGCCTTCTCACCTAAAAATTCCTCGACGCGACGCGATCTAAGGTCGGCAAACGCGGAGCGTAATGCCGATATTGATGCGGAAACGCATTCCGGCCGATCATTGCTGCCCAGGCTCTCACTGACCAACACACTCAGGCTCTCGACGTCCAGACCGCCCAGTTCATCTAGACTTCGCCCAGAGATATGCTCGGAAAGCACTTCAGCCGCGGCGACCATATGTCCACACCCGTTCGTGACATATCCGGCGTCTTCAACGACATTCGAAATTGTAGGGATCAAAGCTGAAAATCTTACGACACAGCCACAGGCAAAATTCGCCTCGCTCCCGCGGCAATTGCTCTCTCGCGAGCCCGCATGTCTCAGGTCGGCAAGGATCGCCCCGATCTCCGGTGGGTATATCACAATGTCGATCTTAGTCCGATCCGCTGCCGGACGTAAATCAGTTAGCACGCGAGAGATAGCCGTTTTTACAATGGCCGCATTCCGAATTACGATAGTTTCATGCGTTTGTCACTGTACACGTTGTCTTTCTTGTTCGCTATTATGGCTCTTGGCTGCACTCCGGCGGCTGCACCGGTCGCGGTTTCGAATAAACCGGTTTCGATCAACGACCGCCGAACGAACACCGCGCAACTGCCCCCGACAAAGCCTTTCGCGGAGATGAGCTGGACGAATGCCGACGATCGGGTGAGCAAGCTCAAGGACCTTGAAGGCAAAGCGGTGATCCTCGATTTCTGGGCGACGTACTGCGAGCCTTGCCGCCGCGAGATACCCCATCTGAATGCCCTGCTTGCAAAATACGGCAGTGAAAACCTTCACATCGTAGGCCTTAACGTCGGCGGCGAGGAAGACCGTCCGCAGATACCGGCGTTTCTGGCGACTACCAAGATCGATTACGACATTGCCTATCCCGAAGATGCCCTCGTAAACTACATCTTTGCCGAACGCAGTGATATTCCGCAGACGGCCGTTTTTGACCGCAAGGGAAGGCTCGTGACAAAGATCATTGGATTCAACGACAAGATCCAAAAAGAACTCGATCAAGCCGTCGAGCAAGCGGTCAATTCCCAGTAGCCAGAGCAGACATGAGAGACATTCCCGTCGGAAACGGCAGCCTGCTCGTGAATTTCGACGAAAAATATCAGATCCGTGATATCTACTTTCCGCACGTCGGACAAGAGAATCACACGGTCGGTTTCCCGTTCAGATTCGGCGTTTGGATCGATGGCGAATTCTCGTGGACGTATCTCGACGGCTGGGATTACAGCCTCAAATATCTACCCGACACGCTCGTCACCGACGTCGTTCTTACCAACGAAAAGCTCGGCATCGAACTTCGCTGCAATGACACGGTCGCCGGCCGCGAGAATATCTTCCTTCGACGTGTAGTTGCGACAAACAAACGGCCGCTGCAGAGAGAACTGCGGATCTTCCTGCACCAGGATTTTCGCATCTATGAGAATAAGGTCGGCGACACTGCGTTTTACGACCCTGACTCGCTCGCCCTGGTCCACTACAAAAAGCACCGCTACTTCCTGATCAATACCGAACCGCATTTTGACGAATTTGCCACC
This sequence comes from Acidobacteriota bacterium, assembly GCA_041940165.1. GTDB lineage: Bacteria > Acidobacteriota > Blastocatellia > Pyrinomonadales > Pyrinomonadaceae > OLB17. The sequence continues at coordinate 74,558 of JBGTSR010000008.1, read as the reverse complement.
GGAAGAAAGGACTTCCAACAAAGCGAAGGAACGTGGCGTGATGCTCAGGACGGGCATCTTTACGGAGGGGCGATCACGGAAGGCTCGGTCGATTCGACGATCGGGATCTTTTCGTCGGTCGAGCCTGAAGCCTCGTTCACGTTCCACTACTGGATAGCCGCGGGTTCATCGCGGCACGAGGTCTCCGCACTCAACGCCCACGTCGAGACCCGCGGCGCCGAGACTTATCTGCTGGAATCGACAGGTTATTGGAGCCGTTGGGTAAAAGAAGTACCGGGTATGGAAAGTGAGCTTTCCGAGGCTGCGATCGTTCTGTATAAACGCAGCTTGCTGATCATTCGGACGCAGGTCGACCGGGGCGGCGCTATCATCGCGGCAAATGACCACGACGTGGCCGAACGAGCCACAGATCATTACAGCTATCTGTGGCCTCGCGATGGTGCTTTCGTCGCCAACGCGCTCGACTCCGCCGGCTACCGCGAAGTGTCGCGACGCTTTTTCGAACTGTGCGGTGAGATCGTTCACGATCGAGGCTACTTTCTTCAGAAATACAACCCCGACGGCACCGTCGGCTCAGGCTGGCATGCTCATTGGGATAAGCACAGAAAGGAACGGCTCGTTCCGATCCAGGAAGACGAAACGGCATTAGTCCTTTGGGCACTCAGACAGCATCACGAGATGTATCCCGATCCAGTCCTTGTCGGTGACAGTTATCAAAAGCTTATCGTCAAATGCGCGGACTTCCTGGAGGCCTTTCGCGACGAGGGTACCGGCCTTCCTAAGCCGAGCTGGAATCTGTGGGAAGATCATCTCGGCGTCCATACCTTTACCTGCTCGACGGTTGTCGCGGGCTTGCGAGCCGCGGCGGCGTTCGCACACGACCGCGGCGACACAGAAAGAGAGGCCAGTTACCGCATTGCCGCACAAGAGATCGTCGTCGGGATGCGAACGCACCTCTTCGACGAAGAGCGCGGGCATTTCCTACGTGCTTTGTCGGCCGGGCATGACGGCAAACTTTATCCCGACGCGACCCTGGACGCGTCGATCTTCGGGATCTTCTATTTTGGCTGCTTCGATGTGGACGATCCGATCGTTGTCTCGACAATGGATCATCTCGAAGAGCGACTAGGCAACACCGGCTCGGTCGGCGGTGTGGTCAGGTTTGAGGATGACGGCTACATGCGTCGCGAAGGCTCTCCGCCGAATCCCTGGATCATCACCACGTTATGGCTTGCCGAATACTTCATCGCGTCCGCAACATCGCTCGCCGATATGGAGAAAGCCCGCGAATTGATCGAATGGACAGTCCGTCACGCTCTTCCGTCAGGTGTCCTCGCCGAGCAGGTCGATCCACATACCAGCGCTCCGCGTTCGGTTTCGCCGCTAACCTGGTCGCACTCGACGTACGTTGCGACAGTGCTGTCATACCTTAAAAAGATCGGAAAACTCCGCCGCAGCGAGCCTAACCTTGCGACTCCGGCGGAGTAGGATAGAATCAATCTAATGCGAAAAGCCAAGATCCTCGCAACGCTCGGCCCATCTTCAAACCAACGACACACGATCAGGGCGATGATATCCGCCGGGCTCAACGCCGTGCGAATAAACATGTCTCACGGCACGCAGGAACAACATGCCGAGACGATCGCCCTCGCGCGTGAGGTCGCCGGCGAACTGGGTCAGCCTCTCGCAGTGCTCGTCGACCTTTCGGGGCCGAAAATAAGAACCAGAACCCTTGAGAATGGCGAGCCGGTTGAACTGGTTGAAGGACAGGCCTTCGTGATCACGACCCGCGAGATCGTAGGCAATTCGCGTGAGGTTTCGACCAATTTCGATCAGCTACCTCTGTCTGTCGAGCCCGGCACACGGATATTGCTCGACGACGGTGCGATCGATCTAAGAGTAGAATCCAAAACCGACACCGACGTTGTCTGCCGCGTCGTAACCGGCGGCATCCTCGCCGAACGCAAAGGCATCAACCTGCCGAATACGCCGCTCCCGATCCCGTCGATGACCGAGAAAGATCATACCGACTTGATCTGGGCAATGTCGCAGAACGTCGATTACATCGCTCTTTCGTTCGTAAGAAAGGCCGAGGATTGTATCAAAGTAAAAGGCCTGATCAAGGACCTCAATAAACGCGAACTCGGCCGTGCTCTGCTTGTCGCAAAGATCGAGAAGGCTGAGGCGATCGAGAATCTCGATGCGATCATCGAGGCTACAGACGGCGTCATGGTCGCCCGCGGCGATCTCGGCGTTGAAACGAGCGTCGAACTCGTTCCCGTTTACCAAAAACGGATCATCTCGAGCGCGGTCGCGAACGACAAATTTGTCATTACGGCTACGCAGATGCTGCAGTCGATGATCGACAGCCCGTTTCCCACCCGCGCCGAGGCTTCGGATGTAGCGAACGCTGTGTGGGATGGCACCGACGCGGTCATGCTTTCAGCCGAAACTGCATCGGGCAAGTATCCGCTAGAAGCGGTGACGACAATGTGCCGGATCATCGATTCGGCCGAGTCGCTCGGGCCTGAGCAGCTCAGAAAGCCGGTCAAGTTCTCTCAGCCTCCCTCGGGCCGAACCAGCCAGGCCTTGTGCAAGGCTGCGGCCTACGCCGCAAAGGAAGCACAGACGGATAAAGTGGCCGTCTTTACCGAATCCGGCCTGATGGCTCGCAGACTTTCGAGTTTCCGCTCAGGGTTACTGACTTTTGCACTGACGACGTCCGAGGATGCATATAATCAGCTTTCGCTCGTTTGGGGTGTGGTACCGTTCTTTGATCGCAAGCTGATGTCGGGAGATTCGGTCGATACGCTTGCGGGCGGCTCAACCGCGCTTGACCTAATGGCATCCGAATCCGACGCGACCGATCACATGCTCAAGACGGGCGAGCGGACGCTTAAAAATGCAGAGCAGGTCGAGGATGGTGAGACGATCATTATGCTTGCAGGACGCTTATCGGGCCTCGGTCTTTCCAGTTCGGTCGTGGTATGGACTATTGGGCACGCGGTGCCTAAACGCTGATCATACGACGGCCCCAAAGAGGCTCCCGACGATAGCAGTAACGACCATCGCGACAGCTCCCCAGAACAGTACGCGGGCCGCACCGCGCGTGTACGATGCCCCGCCCGCCTGGGCTGCTAACGCACCTAATCCTGCTAGAAAGCAAAGCGAGCAGCCCGCTATCGCCCAGATCAGAAAACGCTCGGGCGCGAGCCACGCGACCGCCAATGGCAGAGCCGCCCCGACCGCGAAGCTGACCGCGGAGAATCCTGCAGCCTGCAGCGGCCGTGCGGCCGTAAGGTCGGAGATCCCAAGTTCGTCGCGGGCATGCGCGCTCAGAGCATCGTGAGCCATCATTTGCTTCGCAACTTCAAGGGCGAGCTGCGGCTCTACTCCACGCTCTTCGTAGATCTCGGCAAGCTCTCGTAGTTCATATTCCGGGTCGAGTTCGAGATGTGCTTTCTCCATCTCGAGATCAGCCTTCTCAGTGTCGGCCTGCGAACTGACCGAAACGTACTCGCCTGCCGCCATCGACAACGCCCCAGCGAAAAGCCCCGCGACTCCGGCCAGAATAACCGATTCCCGGGTGGCAGAAGCTGAGGCCACGCCGATCACGAGGCTCGCCGTCGAGACGATCCCGTCATTTGCGCCCAAGACCGCCGCACGGAGCCATCCGACCCGGTGTGAGCGATGCATCTCGTTGTAGTGATGGTGCTTTGCTATGAGTTGATTGTATCAATGAAATCGAGATGGCACATTCTGGCGGCCCCAACTGAGCGTAGTCGCCATCCAAACGAGTTCATCTAGAAAGCCTTGCACCCGTTTCTCGTAGGCCGTGTCTACCAGATTACCGTCAGCATCGAATTTGTCTTTGACCTTTGGAAAATTCAGATCTGTAAATGTTGGAACGAGCCCGAGTTCGCGGACCATCGGAACCATCTGTTCGATCACACGCGTTCCGCCCCATGGCCCGGCTGAAACGCCGACGAACCCGACCGCTTTGTGGACATATTCGCGAAGCATCAGATCTAGGACACTCTTGAGCACACCCGGATAGCCGTGGTTGTACTCGGGCGTAACGATAACGAGGCCATCGGCCGCGATTATTGCGTCACGCCAGTCGGGAAAATCGCCCGCGATCTCAGTACCATAGTGATCCTGAGGCAAGTCAAAATCACGCACATCAAACAATTCCGACTCGATATCTTCTCTCGCATTCAGCCGAGAATGCACCCATTTCGCGACGTTCTCGCTCTCGCGATCCTTGCGGTTAGTTCCCAATAGAAGCGGTATCTTTAGTTTTCCCATTGCTCCTAAATTCAAAAAGCCGACGAAGTTATTCCGCCGGCCTCCCATATGTCAACGAGGTTCGTTTCGCTAATCGACGCCGACCACCTGTGCAACGGTCTCCTTCTTGAGTCCTTTGCCCTTGCGGTTATTATAGTCCGAAAGCGAGATCTGTGGGTCACGCCAAGCGTCGAGATGTCCGACCTGGTGAACGCACTGGATGGTGCACGTCGGAGCGCACCACTTTTCGGTGATGTATTCGCGCTCCATGTCGGCATGCGTGTATTCGAGCAGCGGAATTCCGGGCGTGCCTCGCTGCTGCGAACACCAGTTCACCAGCCCGAACTCGTCGATGTAGAGATATCTCGCACCGGCACGGCACCGCCACTCGTATTCCTCGCCGTCGACGAGTTTGTCCTGGAACCAGTTCCAACGGGCGTACGACCGGGTGCCCTTAGACTTGATCTCACGATAAACTTCCTTTTCCCTATCCGTAAGTCCTTTGTTGAGGCCCATTTCGTCGTGAATGACGCCTACGGTCGAGGAAAACCCGAGTTCGCGAGCACGACTCGCGATTATAAGAGCTTCTTCGGGGTTGGCAACACCGCCACCGACGACCGAGTTGATATTTACCTTGAATTTCGCATGCTCGCTCAAGTTGACGAGCTTTGCGTCGAGCACCTTAAGGCTCTTCTTGGAAACATCATCCGGCGTGACGTTGTCGATCGATATCTGGAGATAATCGAGGCCGGCTTCATTCAGCTTCTTGATCTTGTCGACCTGAAAATAGTAGCCGTTCGAGATCAAGCCTGCGATCATTCCGTGATGCCGGATACGAGCGATGATGTCGTAGATCTCCGGGTGCATCATCGGTTCGCCGCCCGAGATCGTTACAACAGAAGTGCCAAATTCCGCAAGCTTATCGATCCGCTGCAGCATCACCGCGATCGGCACCGGGTCGCTCGTCTTGTCGAATTCGTTGCAATAGGTACACGCCAGATTGCACCGCCGCATCGGCACAATGTGCACCAATACGGGATGACGCGTCGAGGCAAAAGCCTTTACCGTATGCTTTACGCCTCGCGTGAATCTGCTGAAACTGCTGGCCTTTGCCATCGTTATGCCGCGACCTTGTTCGCTCCTTTGGGAACGTTGAGCCTGAATATCTCGGTGTTTATCTTTACGTTCTTACGGACGTTCGAAAGAAGTACCGTCGTCGTGTCGTTGTTGTGTTCGACAACGCGGCCCTGCAGTGGCATCCCGTTGCCGTCGACCCAAAGCTCGGCGAGTTTGTAGCTCGTTTGAGATTTGGGTGTTAGCTGAAGATGAAACACGGCCGTTCCGCCTTCAAGCGTGACCTGCGAGATATACTGAACATCGTAATTGGTCCGAAGCTGTTCACGCGACATAGTCATGAATCCGAGTGCATTTCCCGCACCGGCCGACGTCTTGGCCTTATTTACCTTGCCCTCGTAGACCTGATTAATGCTTGGCTTATAAAGCCTATAGTCGTCGCCGATGATCGAGATCTGTTCGACAGTCGGCTTGGTCCAATCGAGCCGCATGTAGAGCTTGCCCTTCGACTCCTTTGCTGATCTCGGAATGTAGCTGGTGCTTCCAAGGTACGTATCGGTGACGTTCAGCTGCGGATTATGCTTCTTCATGGTCACGCTCGCCTGCACCGAAGTAAGCGACTTATTGTGAACGTCCATCCGCTTCAAGATCTCGCTCAGCGGCCCCTGTGCAATCAATTCCGACGCACCAGCCGCAAATACAAAAACTGCTATCAAAACTGCATTTATAAGAACTTTCATAAACAGTATCTCCCGTCCTGATAAAATTAACGGGTCTCCACTTTGACGGCCGCGGGCAGCGTCTGGTTTGCCGTCGGGCGGTCTTTATTGAACCACTCCTTCGGCGTCGCGAAGATGAATATCAGGATCAGAACGCAAAGTACGTCCCACTGCCAGGACGCACGCTCGTAACTCCAATTGATCACGTTCTTCATCCCGATTTGTTTCAATTTACGATATTTCCGTCACGCATATTTATCGTCCGCGAACAGGCCTCGGCCGCCTCGGGATTGTGCGTGATCATAATGATCGTCTGGCGAAACTTCTCATTCAATTCCTTGAACATATCGAGCACGATCTTAGAATTCTCGGTATCGAGATTCCCGGTCGGCTCGTCGGCAAGTATTATCGCCGGGCTGTTCACGACCGCCCTCGCAAGAGCGACTCGCTGCTGCTCCCCGCCTGAAAGCTCAAGAGGCTTATGATGCATCTTATCCTGCAGCTTGAGCAAACGAAGCACTTCGCGACGTTTCTCGTTATTCATGGCACCGTTTCCGGTATGGATGCGCTCGGCGAGCTTCAAATTCCCTTCCGCTGAAAGCGTAGGAAAAAGGTTGAACCGCTGAAAAACGAAGCCGATCTTTCTTCGTCGTATTTCAGTACGCTTAGCGTCAGAGACTGTCGCGAGATCCTCACCGTCTATCAATATACTGCCGCTGGTCGGGCTCAACAATCCTCCGAGCAGATGAAGCAAGGTCGACGTGCCGCAGCCGGACGGGCCCATTATGGCGACGAATTCGCCCTCGCCCACCGACATAGACAGGCCCTTGAGCACCGGAACGCTCATCTTCCCGACCTTGTACGATTTTTTCAGATCGATCGTCTCGAGGATCGGCTTCATCGACATCTACTGATCACGCTGGTTGACGGCTCGCGGACTTGCGATCGGAGAACCGTCGATCTTGGCCTCGCTCAGGCGTTTGTCGAGATCGACCTCTTCTAAATTCCATGAGTTGGGCAGGACGAAAGCTGCTTCGGGAAACTTATTTCCTATCATCACCGACTCCGGGCTCTGATAACTCAGCTTGATCGCGTACTTTTCCTTAGGCCGCGTGACTTGGATCTCGAGCGGCAGGCTGACCAGACTTTCTCCCTGCGAAAGCTTCCCTTCACGTCCGTAAACGATATCGGAATCTATCTCGCCGTCTGCTCCAAATATCTGCTGACGTGCCAGGCGAATCCCACCTACACGATCAAACCAAAAACGCCTGACGATCTTGGAATTTCCATCGTCCGAACGCGTGAATTCGTCGAGCAGATAATAACCGCGCACCACTCGCCGGATCGGCGATTTGGAATTCACCGTTTGATCGTCCTCGGTCTCGAATATCGTGCTCATCGCGTACTGATGCGTGACATCAGTAGGCCTGACGAGCATTGCATCGGTAAAGTGCTGGGGCCGAAGGTTCGAAAGGGCGCTTACATTCTCTCTGGCAGCCTTGGCATCACCGTTCTTGACGGGATCGACCTCGAGATTGCGTTGCAGGGCCGAGTAATCCGCATCGTTCGTCCCTTTTACAAACTTTTTATATTTACCCGAGCCTCCGTCGTTGAGAATGGCCACCCGGAAATTCTTTCCGTCGGAGGTCATCTGTGCGATGTCGCTTCGAATGAATGGAGCCTGCACCTTGAGCAATATCTGTCCCGGCCGCTGAACGACCAATTCGCTGTCGGCTGCCCGATAGGCTTCCTTCATACCGAATTCGGCAAACGAATTATCTTCGAACTTGAGGTCCATCTTCGCCCGAAGCGACGCGACGCTGGCAAATCGATTCACCTCGCGCATCAGATCGGCTTGCGTGGCTTTCTCGGTACGCAGAAGCGTCGGCGTCTTGCTCTCCTTCTTGACGATATTGCAGCCAAAAAGGAAAGACGCCGCGATGAATACGGCGGTAGCTCGAAATGTCCGTGACGTAAAGAACCCCATTCGTCTCAGATGTCAGGCACGTGGTGCCGCGTTGCAGTCAACGACCGCCCACCCCCGGCGCAAAGCCTTAAACGCAAGATAATAGCACGTGAAATTATGTTATCCAACCAACATAAAACGGAGCGAAGATCGAAATTCATCCTCGCCCCGCTCATTAGATCTTCTCAATGACCGGGCGATCAGCCCGAGAATACGCCCGATCCGCGCGTTACGTAGTCCTGCATCGTATACGCGAACATGATCGCGAGCCAGAAAAAGCTGGCTACAGCCGCGAGCCAGATCATTCGCTTGCTCCAGTAAACGTGCATAAAAAAGAGCATGACGAACGTCATTTTTGTGAAGGCGATCGCCAGTGCAAGAAGCGTGTTCCCACCCGCAAATACCGAATCGAGATCCCAAAAAGACGTAAAATACGTCACGATCGTACCAACGACGAGCACCATAAATACCCCGATATACTTCGGAATATTCATGTGTTCGTGGTCGTGGTGTTCGTTATGTTTATCAGCCATTCTATAAGCCTCTAACTAGTGCAAAAAGTGTCGTCCCAGCAGATATAGCAGCGGGAATAGAAAGATCCAGACGATATCGACGAAGTGCCAGTACAGGCCGGACATTTCGACCGGCATATAATATTCGGCGTTGTATGTTCCGCGCCACGCCATCCACCCGAGCCACGCCATCAACCCGAGGCCGACGATCATGTGCAGGGCGTGCAGGCCTGTCATTACGAAATAGATGTAATAGAAGATGCGTATCTTGTCGCGATACTTATTCGGGTCGAACGTGCCGTTAGAGAAATACCCTATCTTCTCGGCCTCGGTCAGATACGCCTTTCCTGTCTCTTTTTCTTTCTTAAGCCCGTAATCTAGTACGTGCGAGCCGTAATTCCATTGGAACTCGCCGTTCGGATTTACATACGCCTTTGCGTGGGCAGGATCGGCAGCGTACGTCCGTGTCTCGAACGGCAATACGAACTTATCGTTCTTGGGGTATTCAGGCCGGCCTTCAGCGTCCGACGGCAAAAATGCGTGCTTTTCAGGTGCCGCTTTCTTCGGGGTCTTTTTATTCAGCCCCGTTACTGGCACCAGGCCGGAGTTGTATTTGTCGGTATACTCAATGACCTTGACCCCGAGGAACACGCTGCCAAAGAACATCGTCAGCACGATCATGATGACCTGCAGATTGCGGTTACCACGCTGGGCGTAGTAGACCGTTAGTGCCATGGTCAGCGAACTGACGATCAGGACCAGAGTATTCAGGCCGCCCCAGAAAGCATCGAGGTGGTTGCTAGCCTCGGCAAAGGCAAGCGGGTAACGCGAGCGAAAAACGAGATACGCAGTGAACAGCCCGCCGAAGAACATGATCTCCTGGACGAGGAACATCCACATCGCAATTGTGACGCTCTCTTCCTGCTGGCCCATGTCTTCGAACTGGTGTTGAAGACCTGGCTGATGGTGTTCGTGGCTATCTTCGTGTGTCGACATTATTCAATATTTGGACTCGCGGCGGCTGTAAAGCCTGCCAGCGACTCGCATCGTCTATACTGCAACCGTCTCGCGGCGCCGTGCACCTTCAAGATCGAGGCCGCTTTCCTCGCCAAACTCGTAGGCTTCCCACGTAACGTGAGGCATTTTCTCAAAATTCTCGGTCGGTGGCGGCGAACTCGTACGCCATTCGAGTCCCGGATGCATCCAGGGATTGTCGGCCGCTTTCTTGCCCGTGATGAGCGATGCCGTCAGATAAACGACCGGCATGACCAAGCCGATGCCGAGGACTGAGGCGCCTGCGGTCGAGAAGATGTTAAGTACTTGCAATTCCTCGGGATACGAGGCGTACCGTCGCGGCATTCCCTGATAACCGAGAATGAACTGCGGGAAGAACGTCAGATTAAATCCGACAAAAACGAGCATCGCCGAGATCTTGCCCCAGAACTCCGAGTACATCCGGCCTGTTATCTTGGGCCACCAGTAGTGAATTCCACCGAGATACGCGATCACCTGTCCGCCGACCATGACGTAGTGGAAGTGCGCCACGACAAAATACGTATCCGTCAGGTGCACCGTCAGTCCCATCGCACCGAGGAAAAGCCCCGTTAAACCGCCGATCAGGAACAATCCCATAAAGCCGATCGCATAAAGCATCGGCGTGTCGTACGAGATCGACCCCTTATAGAGCGTAGCGGTCCAGTTGAACATCTTGATCGCCGAGGGTACGGCGACGACCATCGTCAGGAACGAGAACACCATTCCGGCGTACATCGACTGGCCGCTGACGAAAAGGTGATGGCCCCAAACGAGAAAACCGAACACCGCGATCGCGATCGACGAGAACGCGATGAATTCGTAGCCGAAGATCTTCTTTCGAGAGAAATTCGAGATCAGCTCCGACACCACGCCCATGCCCGGCAGGATCATGATGTAAACGGCCGGGTGCGAGTAGAACCAGAATAAGTGCTGGAATAGGATCGGATCGCCGCCGATAGTCGGGTCAAAGATGCCGACGCGTGCGACACGCTCTACCGCAAGCAGAAGAACCGTGATCGCTACGACAGGCGTTCCAAGGATCATCACAAGGCTCGTCGCATAGTGTGCCCAGACAAAGAGCGGCATGCGGAACCACGTCATGCCCGGAGCACGCATCGTGTGGATCGTCACGATGAAATTCAGACCGGTCAGGATCGACGAGAATCCGTTGATGAAGATGCCCAGTCCGACGAGCATCACATACGAATTGGAGAACGTCGTGCTGTACGGTGCGTAAAACGTCCAGCCCGTATCGACGCCGCCTTGCATCAGGGCCACGATCACCAAGATCCCTGCGATCCAGTAAATATAAAGGCTTAGAAGGTTAATTCGCGGCAGAGCAAGGTCCTTGGCCCCGATCATCAATGGCAATAGGAAGTTACCTAATATTGCAGGGATCGACGGTATCAGGAAGAAAAAGATCATCAGGATACCGTGCTGCGTGAACACCTTGTTGTAGGTCGCAGATTCGAGCAGATCGCTGGCCGGCGTTAAGAGTTCGAGCCGGATAGCAGCCGCATACATACCGCCCGCCATAAAGAACGCCGACACCGAGATCAGGTACATTATCGCGATGCGCTTATGGTCTTTGGTCAACAGCCATGACTTGAGCGTCGAGCCATTGGTCAAATAGTTTGGCTTGGCGTCGGAACCGTAACCTTCTGAAATTGCGTCTTGCGTGTGCATACTATCTTAAAAACCTACTTGTTGCTGTTAGCTGACGATGCCGGGGCTTTGTTCGCCGTGTTTGCCGCGGCAGGACTCGCCGCCGGCGATGCCGAAGTCGTCGCGGCCGAAGTACCCGCCGCGTTCGGCGTTAGCGACTTGATATAGGCGACAAGTGAATTAAGCTGTTCTTCAGTAACCTGGCCCTTAAACGTCGGCATGATCGGCTGAAATCCTTCGACCACCTGTGCAGATGGGTTCAGGATCGAGTTGCGGAGATACTGATCGTCTACCTTGACGGATGCTCCGCCGACGAGTTTAGCGTCCTTGCCAAATATTCCTTCAAGTTTCGCACCTCGCTGTGCCGGGCCGCCGGCGTGACACGAAGCACATCCCAGCTTGTTCTCGAATAGATCGCGGCCCTGCTCGACCGGCGTCTGGCCCGCGACATTGCCGCTCAGCCAGTTATCGAACTCGCGCTGTTCCATCACGTATACCCAACCGCCCATGCCGGAGTGATTCAGACCGCAGTACTCTGCACAGAAAAGACGATACTTGCCCGGCTTCGTCGCCTCGAACCACATGTAAGTGTAGCGGCCCGGAACAACGTCGGCTTTCGTTCGAAAGGCAGGAATATCGAAGTCGTGGATCACATCCTCGGTCGTCATCGTCAGCTTGACCTTGCGGCCGACCGGAACGTGGAGTTCGTTGATCTCACGCTGGCCCGTCTGGTGCTGTATCTTCCACATCCACTGCTTGCCGACGACATAGACCTCCATCGCGTCATCCGGCGGAGTGTATTGATTAAAGAAGACGATCGCTCCGCCGAGAAAGATCGTCATCGATATGACGAATGGAATGATCGACCAGACCGTCTCGAGCACCATCGAACCGTGCATTTCTTCCGGCGTGGCAAATTTCTCGGTCTCACGGTATTTGACAGCAAAAAAGAATATCGCCGCGACGATCGGGATCGTGAATGCAACACTGACCGCGATCAGATAGAAATATAATGCGTCGACCTGCCAGGCGAATGTCGATGCCTGCTCAGGAAATAACGGTACCCACGATTGTGTCTGCATAAACATTTAGTTAATCGTAAATCGTTAGTTGTTAATTGCTTTCGCCACAATCAACCAATAACAATTAACTATTCTCGAACACTTTTCTTGCCACGTCGCCAAAAAACAAATCCCATCGCCCCGAGCCCCAGGAGTGTTGCGATGCCTCCCGCCCTGACAATATTGAGGACCGCGAGGCCATACTTCCCCGTTGACGGGTCGTAGTGAAAACAATAGAGCAAAAGCTGGTCGGCCGGACTTCCGACCTTACTCTCAGCCGATTCCATGATTCCGAGTTTCAGGTCCCGCGGCGAGTAATCGATCCCGTAAAAATACTTGGAAAGCTGACCGCCGGGCGTCGCTACCATGATCGCCGCCGCGTGGGCGAACTGATTCGACTTTGCATCCCACTCGAACCCAAAACCGGCTGCCGACGTCGCCGCTGCGATCGATTCCTTAGTTCCCGTCAGGAAATGCCATCCTTTCTCGGTACCGGGACGGCCGTAGCGTTCCATGTAGCTCGCTTTCTTGTTTTTCGCGAGATCCAGCTTATCGAACTCATTCGCGTCGAAGCTGATCGCAACGACCTCAAACTCTTTCCCCGCGTCAAAACTGATGCCCTTTAGCGAACCGGTCAGCCCGTTGAGGACCTGATTGCACAGCATCGGGCAGTCGTAATAGACGAAAGCGACGATCACCGGCTTGCCCGAATTGAAATACTTGCCGAGCTTCACAAGCTCACCGTTCTCGTCCTTGAATGCGGTCTCGAGCGGCAACTGAGCCCCGAGTTTTTGCTCAATGCCGGTGTTCTTGAGCGGTTCGGGCAAGCCATTCGCGGCAGTTACCGTCGGATCGTATTTACGCGGCGAATACAGGGGCGAATTGTAATGCTCGTTCTTTTGCGCGAGCCCGATCGCCGAAACCATGCACAGCACGAACAACGCGGCCAGGGCACGCGACGATCCGCCTAATTTTTTCAGGACCAAATTCACTTATCTATCTAATGGTCATCGACGCCATCCGGCCTGAACTCGCGTCCGAGATGACCTGTTTCGAAGCCTTGAGCAGCTTTTCAGCTTCGGGCCCGGACTTTGCCTTTACGTTCTGCGTCAGCAGTTTCTGCTTCGCCTCCTCGATCGGCATAACGGTTACGGTGCCGGTAGCGGCGTCCTTTCGGCCGTTCTGCCAGACTTCCTTCCACTGCCGCTCGAGTTCCCAGTATTCAGCCTGCGGAGCTCCAAGCTCCATATTTACCCGGCCGTTATCAGAATCAACACCAAACCCCGGTGCACCCTGAAGCCTCGGCTCCGGCGGCAGCCTTTCGATCTCGGTCATCGACATAGGATTCGGGGTCGCACCTGCATTCATCCCCATTCCAGGCAAAACCTGATAAAGCAATCCCCACATGAGCCCAAAGGTGATAACAATGAGCAACGTAAGCCCGACGCCAAAGCCGAGAATACCGTTGAGCTTTATGTCATTTTCCTCGTACGGCTTGTTCAGATCGACCGCCGTGTCTGTATGTTTCTTTGACGCCATATCAGTGTCCTTGTCCGTGCTGGATCGCCTCCTCAAAATACGGGTCGTTCGCCGGCAGGATCGGGCGTTTCATAAGTTCGCCGAAGAAATACCACAGCCAGATCCCGCCAAAAGCGATTGGGGCTACTAGGTCCATCCAGCTAATGTGGAAAGCTCCTTTCGCCAAGCCCTGCGGATCGACACGCGGCGTCGGCCCGATCTGATAGAACATGTCGATCAGCCGCATGAACAGGATGAAGAGTGCGATCATCGCGAGCAGCGATCCCTGACGTTTCAGATCGCGCTTGAGAAGCAAAAGGTACGGGAAAGCGAAGTGGAACAGGATCAAGCCAACCCCGATGTATGCCCAACCGCCTTTCATTCGCGTCAGATACCAGCCCGTCTCTTCCGGCAGGTTGCCTGACCAGATGATCAGGAACTGCGAGAAATTGAAGTACGCCCAGACCATCGTCAGTGCGAGCATCAGCTTACCGATGTCGTGAAAATGCTTCTTGCCGAGGAACCGGTCCATCGGCGTCTTATCCATCAGGAAGTTGAGCATCACGACCGAGAAGCAAAGCGTACTCAGTCCCCAACCCGCAACGAACAGCAGCCCCCAGATCGTCGAGAACCAGTGCGGATCGAGTGTCATGATCCAATCCACGACTGCAAACGTCACGACGATCGCATAGACGACCATGATCGGGCCCGAGAATCGCGACGCACGCTCGAGTATCAGCCTCGAGTCTTCGACCGTCGGTGCAGAATCCTGCTGCAGGCTCCATTTATTCAGCAGATGAATGATCAGCCCGAATATCGCGAAATAGGCGACAGATCGCAGGATCCACGCCCACGAGGTCATGAACGCCCCGCGATGCGCCATCGCGTAATCATCCGGCGGCAGATGCGTCCATTCGTATGCCTTGCCGAAATAAACTCCAACGGCGATCGGCACAAAAAGTATGATCACGAGCGGCAGAGTTCGCGTTGCAGCCTCGACGATGCGCCTAAGGGCGATGCCCCACGCTCCGCCGGTCAGGTACTGGAGCATGAGGACGCCGAGCGAGCCAAAACACAGCCCGCCCCAGAAAATAAAGCCGAGGAGCCACGAACGGATCGCCTGTTCGGTATTGAAATACGCACCGACCATCATCGCGAGCAGAGCGATGCCGCCCGCTCCAAGAGCGATGGTACGAAGGCCATTCAGTTCGGCGGGTGCCTTGTAATTTTCAGGATTCGCCATTTAGCGTGTACCTCCGCTAGTCGGTTCAGCCGTTTTCGGAGGTGCGGCAGGAGCCGGGGTCGGCCCGGTGCCGCTAGTATTCTTCAGTGCTACGTCAGGGCTCTGGCCAACCTGCAACGCACGGATGTACGCAACGATCGCCCAGCGGTCCGCCGGCTGTATCGCGTGCGCGTAGCCATTCATCTTGCCCCAGCCATTCGAGATCACATCAAAAAAGTGCCCGACGGGGGCGTTCCGCAGCCGGTCGTCGTTGTATGTCGGCGGTTTCGAGAATCCGCGGCGAACGATCATGCCGTCGCCGTTGCCGAGCGGGCCGTGGCAGACGATGCAGTAGATGTTGTATCGATCCTGGCCGCGATCGATCAGTTCTTTGGTCACCGGGACCGGAAATTCGTCGATGGCATTCGGAAAGCTCGTGATGATCGTGTTGCCGGCGGCATCGGTCGTCGTCTCCGCCTGGGCGTTCGGGTTCGGGTTATCGATCTTGCCTGTGTAGAAGCCCTTATTGTCGTTCAACTGGCCGCGGGGAACGGTTCCTTCAACTCGGTCGCGCGATCCGCGTCCGTCACTGAAGAAATCGCTCTTCTTGTACGTCTTGTAACGCGGCTGGTCCTGCATGTCCGCACGCAGACCGCAAGCAGATAGAAATGCAAAACTCAAAATGCAAAACGCAAAAACAAAACGGCTTTTGAATTTTGAATCAACCATTTTTAATTCCGCCAGGCGGTTATTCTTCAACATCGAATACCTCCTGTGCGTTCAAGCCTTCCATAAAGGTGCGGGTCTCGTCGTAATCGTACTTGGGATCTTTCGCTTCGATCAGCAGGAAAAACTTCTCTCTCGTCGCCAGGGCAAAACGCGGCACGTTAAATACCGGATGATAGGGCGACGGCAGGCCGTTCAGGAACAGCATTCCAAAGACAGCTACGAACGCCGAAAAAAGGATCGTCAGCTCATATGCCGGCGGAATAAATGCCGGCAGGCTGAAATGCGGGCGGCCGCCGACGATGATCGGCCAATCGATCACGTGAACGAATGTTTGCAGCCCGATGCCCGCACACAATCCCGTGATGCCGCCGGTAAATATCAGATACGGCAGAATGCTCCGCTTGATACCGAGAGCTTCGTCGATCTCGTGCAGCGGAAAGGGCGAAAACGCGTCGGTCTTCGTATAGCCGGCATCGCGGACCTCGCGGGCCGCATCGACGAGCTCGGTCGCCGTGTCGAATTCAGCCATTATGCCGTGAAGTTTGGTAGCCATAAACAGTTTTCTGTGATCAGCAACCAGTGATCAGACTCGGCCTAAACTGGCCACTGACCACCGGCAACCGGCCCCTAATTATTTGGCGGATCGGTTTTATCGTAAGTATCCGCGGCCTCGTTCACCAGTTCTTCAAAATCCTGTTGGTGCCCGTGCACGTGAGCCTCGGGCAGCAGCGTTCTCACCTCAAATATCGAGATGATCGGGACAAACCTTACAAACAGAAACAGCAGCGTAAAGAACAATCCGATCGTGCCGATAAACATCGACCAGTCGAATACCGTCGGGCTGTACATCGCCCACGATGATGGCAGGAAGTCGCGATGCAGACTTGTGACGATGATCACAAACCGCTCGAGCCACATACCCACCGAAACGATGATCGAGATCAGGAAAAGCCAGAATTCGCTGTTCCTAAATCGCTCGAACCAGAGCAGTTGGATCGAAGCTCCGTTACAGAAGATCAGCAGCCAGTAAGACCACCAATATGGCCCTTCCCAGATGCGGTTCTTCACCATGAAAACTTCGTACTGCGACGCACTGTACCAGCCGAAAAAGGCTTCCATCGCGTAGCCGTAAACCACGATCAGCCCCGTTGCGAGCATGACCTTGGCCATGTAGACGAGATGCTGATGCGTAATGAAATCCTGCATCCTGTACCAACGCCTGAGCGGGATACACAGGATGAGCACCATCGCAAATCCGGCAAACACGGCTCCCGCAACGAAATACGGCGGGAAGATAGTGGCGTGCCAGCCCGGCAGCTGCGACACCGAGAAGTCGAATGACACGATCGAGTGCACCGAAAGCACGAGCGGCGTCGAAAGCCCGGCCAGGATGAGATACGTGATCTCATAGCGATGCCAGTGCCGTGCCGAGCCGCGCCATCCCCACGAAAGGATGCCGTAGATGAACTTGAAGAAAGGATTCTTTGCCCGGTCGCGAAGCGTTGCGAAATCGGGGATCAGACCGACATACCAGAACAAAAGCGAGACGGTCGCATACGTTGAAACCGCAAAAACGTCCCAGATGAGCGGCGAACGGAAGTTCGGCCAGATGCCCATCGTGTTCGGATACGGGAACAGCCAATACGCCGCGAGCCACGGACGACCGGTGTGGAGCAGCGGGAACATCGCGGCGCAGGCCACGGCAAACAGCGTCATCGCCTCAGCGAAACGGTTGATCGATGTTCGCCACTTCTGATTCAAAAGCAGAAGGATCGCGGAAATGAGCGTTCCGGCGTGGCCAATACCGATCCACCAGACGAAGTTGATGATGTCAAAGGCCCAGCCGACGGGCTGGTTGTTGCCCCAAATGCCGATACCGTTGGCCAGCAGCCAGATGACGCTGAAAAGCAGCAGCTGGGCGACCATGAACGAGATACCAAAGCCGATGAACCAGTGAAACGGCGTCTTTTTCTTCAGCGTAATGTCGCTGATCTTGTCGGTGACGCTCGCGTAATCGTGAGTGCCCTCGACCATCGCCGGGTGAAGTTTTGTCTGCAGTTCCTTGTCCTTTTTCATAGGTACCGCCACTGCCTAGTGGGCTTCACCTCCCGCTTTCTTGTCGTCAGCCTTTGGAGCCGCTTTCTTGTGCGGCTTCGGGGCCTTGTAATCGGGCATTTCCTTGTTCTGATTCTTTAGCGCGGCCAGGAATGTCGTTCGCGGCTGAGTATTCAACTCATTGAGCAGAATATAGTTACGGTGATCCTTCTTGGCCTTGGCGATCTCGCTGCTCGCATCGTGCATATCGCCGAAAACGATGGCACCGGTCGGACACGCGGACTGACACGCCGTCAGGATCTCGCCATCGCGCACCTTGCGGCCGTCTTTCTCAGCCTCGATACGCGCCTGCGAGATACGCTGCGTGCAGAACGTACATTTTTCCATCACACCGCGGCTGCGGATCGAAACATCAGGGTTTCGCATCAGCTTGTACTGCGGCGTATTCCAATCCTGATACAGCAGGAAGTTGAAACGTCTGACCTTGTAGGGGCAGTTGTTCGAGCAGTAACGCGTTCCGACACAGCGGTTGTAGACCATGTCGTTGAGGCCTTCGGCACTGTGGACAGTCGCGTGTACCGGACACACGACCTCGCACGGGGCCTGTTCGCACTGCTGACAGAGGATAGGCTGAAAATGCGGTCCTTCGGGATCGTCGATACCGCCTTCGTAGTACGCATCGATCCTGAGCCAGTGCATTTCGCGGCTGCGCTCGACCTGTTCCTTGCCGACGACCGGAATATTGTTCTCGGCTTGGCAGGCGACAACGCAGGCGTTACAGCCGACACACGAATTCAGGTCGATCGACATCGCCCATTTATAATTCTGTGCGTAGACTTCTTGATGCTGCTCGTACGGGTACATCGACTTGGGATATTCATCGTGCTGATGCCCCATGTCGGGATGTGCTTTGTAATCTTCGAGATCCCAGACGCGAAGCAGATCGCGGCCTTCCATGTTGAAGTGGATCTGCGTCGAGGCGACGTTGTGCAGTTCGCCGCGTTTCGTGATCTCGCCGAAGCCCGAGTTCATCGCATCAGAACGCATCACTTCAAAGGCGTTATACCCGAGGCCTGTACCGACCTTGCCTGCTCGGCTGCGGCCATAGCCCATATGGATCGTGATCACGTCATCGGGTTGCCCCGGCGTGACCCACATCGGAACCGGGGCCGTCATCTCAACTCCCTGATACTTGAGGGTGACGAGGTCCGAATTCTGGTTGCCGCCCTTGGTGTTGATAAAACTTTCGCCCTGAGCGCCGCCCGCGTACTCGCGATCATCGTTTCCGGTGTTGATGCCAAGCTTTTTCGCTGTTCTGGGGCTGATAAGGCCAACATTTTCCCAGGTGATCTTGTTGATCGGATTCGGCAATTCCTGCAGCCATCCATTATTCGTAAAGCGTCCGTCGTAAACACACGGATCCGGCAGGATCGCGATCTCGATCGACCCTGATGATGCCGGCCGCGGGATCGGCTGGCTAAGGAACGCTGTCGACGCCGTAACGGTCTTAGCCGGAGCGGCCGTGTTCGGCACAACACCATCATGAACAGCCTTTCGCCAGTTATCTTCAAACGTTCTCGCACCAGTTGGTGCGGCAGCCGGAGCCGTTGCGGCGGGCGTAGCCGCGGGTGCAGGCGTCGGCGTCGGGGAAGCCGCCGTTGTGGGCTCGGGCGCCGTTTTCGGAGCCTCCGTCGAGTGCGAATCGCCTGTAGAATGCGTATCTCCAGTCGCCAGCGTCGATTCTGTTTTCGGCTCAGCCGTTTTCGCGGCAGTCGGTGCCGCGGCCGTAGCGGCCTTGATCTCGGTCTTTTGCCAATACTCGCGAAGGATGTCGTAATCGCGTTTGTCGAAATTTTCCTTGAAGAAAAGCTGGACGACCTGATGAATGCTCTTTCCGTCGTAGAGAGGCTCGATCAGCGGCTGAACTAGCGAAACGGTGCCGTCGTAGGCACGACTGTCAGACCACGCTTCGAGGTAGTGCTTCTCGGCGACGTGCCAGAAGCTCTGCTCGGCCGTCTCATCGAAATACTGCCCAACGTGGACGGTCGAACCGGCCTTTCGCATCCGCTCGGGCGTGAGTTTCAGGTCCGCAGGTGTGTTGTAAACCGGATTTCCGCCGAGGATGACGAGCATCTTGACGCGTCCGGCGTCGATATCGCCGATGAGTTCGCGAAGCTGTTCGACCTGCGTACGGTCGGAATTCGGCGAAAGCGGCTCGATGAAATCCACCGTCTGGCCGATGTTTCCGAGCGTCGAATTCATCGCGTAAGCCAGTGCGTGCACGGCCGGCGGCTGGTTATCACCCGCAACGACCAGCGATTTGCCGCGGTTCGCGGCGAGATCTTTCGCCATTGCGGAGATCCACTGAACGTTCTCCGTGTAAGTCGACTCCGCACCCGCGACGCCAAGGGCCTTGGCAACTGCCTTAGCCACTTCGACAAACTGGCTCGGCTTGACCGCGATGCGGTGCTCGGCTTTGGCTCCCATTAGCGTGACCGTAGTCTCGATCGCGTAGAGGCGATTCATCGTCTCTTTGCCGTGGCCGTAGCGTCGTCCTTCGGCAAAATCCTTCGCGTACGCAACGTTAAACGCCGAGAAAATATCCGCATCGAGCGAAAGGATCCTCTCAGCCTTGGCAAACTTGTAAACGGGCTGGGCCGGCGAACCAAAAGCGAGTTTCGATCCGGCGAGAGCGTTGTCCTGATTGATGGGTTCGTACTGGATCCACTTGGAATTCGGCAGCTCGGTCTTGAGCCGTGTGAACTGGTCGATAAGCGTCGGCGAAGTAATCGTTTCGGTCAGAAAACGGATGCCCGCACCGCCGTCAGCCCGGTTTAATTCGATCTGCGAACGCAATTCCGGAAGGAACGATTCCCAACTCCGCGGATTGCCTCGAAACGTGATCGCCTGCGAGCGGTCTGGATCGTACATGCCGAGCAAAGACGCCTGAGCGAGTGCATCCGTCGCTCCGCGGCTGCCCGGATGCTCCGGATTTCCCTCGATCTTGATCGGACGACCATCATAGGATTTGGCGAGAAGCCCGACGGCAACGCCGGAAAGGGTCATCGACGTCGCGAAAAAGTTCGCCTTACCCGGCAACATGCCTTCGACTGGCGTGACATAGGGCACGATCTTTTCGGCCGGCTGAATGACGCAGCCGCTCAGGCCGGCGAGCGCGAGCGATGCGCCCATGACCTTGACGAAGTTTCGGCGGCTCAGGCCGTTGTCCCACTCTTCGATCTCGTGCGGATACTCTTCGGCGACGAGGCGGCGAAACTCCGGCGAATCGGCCTGTTCTTCCAGGCTGCGCCAGTATTTTTTGCCGCTTTCGGCCAGAATTCGGTCGCGGAGCGAGGCGAAGTTCGTTTTGCTTGCGGGGCTCGACATTTCTATATGCGTTCCTCTCTCGATCTTTGCTCTATCTGTGGCAGGTCGAGCAACTCGTCAACAATTCTTTACTGCGTATCTTCAGATCGCCCTTCAGGCTGATGCGTTCCTTCTGATCGAGGTCGCCGGGCTGCCAGTTCATATTGAAGATCTCGGATTTCGGCCGGATGAACTTCTCAGGCTCGCGGTGACACGCGAGGCACCATTCCATCTGGAGCGTATTTTCCTGATAGACGGCGGGCATCTCATCGATCCTGCCGTGGCACGTCGAACATCCGACGCCTTTTGCCACGTGAATGCTGTGATTGAAATAGGTGTACTCGGGGAGGTCGTGAACCCTTTCCCACTCGATCGGCTTGTTCTCACGGAAGCTCTCGCGAACGACCTCGAGGTACGGGCTGTCAGACCAGATCTGGCTGTGGCAGTTCATACACGTCTGGGTCGAAGGCATTCCCGCCGATGCGGTCGTCTCGACCGTCGTGTGGCAATAGCGGCAATCGATACCGTCATCGCCGACGTGGTGTTTATGGCTGAACTGAACCGGCTGCTGCTTTTCTACGTACTGACCCGTCAGATACGAGGAACGCGCGAGCTGGGTAAAAGCAAATCCTCCCAGCGCTGCAAGAGCAACGCCGGCCACCATGCTGATGCGCGCAATGTTATTTGCACTCTTATTAAAGAATTGAGCCATTATTCACCACTCATTACGGCTAGGCCTCGGCCTATTCTCGCTCGTCCAGCTAAGCGGAGATCGGGGCCGAAGGCCGCAGTGTAGCTTTTGTTGCTTACAGTAAAACTGCCTACGATTCTACTAAAAGTTAGAAAAACCGCAAGTTGCACGCTACTAGCGTAAGGCAACCTGCACGGCGGCACAATCATCGCGAAAATAAGTTAGATTAATACGCGGGATAACCTATTTCCATCACACAGCGATCAGTGCGATTCGATCGCGACGAACGCCGCTCCGATCGCAGCCGCGTCCTCACCGAGTTCTCCGGCCAGTATCTGCGTCGAATTATATGAGGGAGCAAACGACAATTCGCTCGCACGGGCCTTTATCGCGCTCATGACCGGGCCCTTTTTCTCAACGACGCGTCCGCCGATCACGATCCGTTCAATATTAAGAAGATTAATTACCGACGCGATCGCCATTCCAACGTACGTGCCTGTACGACCGAGCATCATCTGGGCAAAATCATCTTCGCTGCGTGCGGCGCGCATGATGTCGTCGAGCGTCAGGTCCTCGGCTCTGAGCTTGCCCAGCGACGAAGTGCTGTCCTGTCGAAAGCGACTCTTTGTCCTTCTGACGATATTCGTATCCGAAGCTACGTCTTCGAGCTGCATTCCGTCAGAATTGATAGGAACATATCCGAATTCCCCGGCAAAGCCAGCCTCGCCGTGCCAGATATCGCCATCGAAAATGAACGCCCCGCCGACTCCAACGCCGAGCGTCGCGTAGAACATATCCTTCGCCCCACGCCCGGCACCGCACTTGTATTCACCGTAAGCAGCGGCATTGGCATCATTCTCGAGAACGATGGCGGTCCCAGCCGCTTCACTTAGTTGGGCAGCGAGATTACCGGTTGTAAGCTGCGGCAGCGATTCGGAATGCGCAACGAGGCCCGACTTTCGATCCACAAGGCCGGGCACGGCAACGCCGACGCGTTCGAACGGGCCGTGTTCGCCGCCGATCTGTCTGATCAATTCGGCAGCCTGGCCGATCGCAGACGCTGGATCGTCGAGCTGCGATGAGGCGGCAGCGATGATGCGGCCCTCAGCGTCGATCACGACGGCACGGATACCGGAGGTTGATATTTCGATCCCGAGACTTTTTACGCCTGTGTCGGCGGTGTCGCTCATGAATAGTTAGCCCTCGATTTGGGTGAATTTTAGACACTGGCCGGAGCGGTGTCAATCTTTTTGCGGCCGTCAGACGTTTTGACTGGACAGGCATTTGAAAGCTACTCTCTCATAGGCGGAAGGCGGTCTTTCCCCTTGGCTGTAGGTTCCGGTATTTATGGATCATCAGTTTCAAGACCTGATAGCACAATACGGCATCTACGCTGTTTTTGCTCTTTGCACGGTCGAAGGCGACATTACGCTGCTCGTCTCGGGCACGATGGCACATGGAGGGTTCTTCGGCAACTGGGGATTTTTCAAGGTGCTGATGGCCGGAACGCTTGGCGGCGTGGTAGGCGATTCGGTCGGCTACGGCATCGGCCGTGTCTTCCACCAGAACGCAAAGAGCTACCGCTTTTATCAGGTCGCACAGCCTCGCGTCGAAAAGCTCATCGCCAAATTCGGCGGTTCTGCAATCATCATTTCGAAATACATTTATGGCATCCGAGCGGCGGTCTGTATCTTTTACGGTGTCGCCAAAATGCCATTCCACCGCTTCGTCGGCCTGAGTGCCATCAGTTGTTTTTTGTGGACTTTCATCCTCGCGGGCCTAGGCTACTTTTTCAGTGGTGCGATCACATCGATGATCGGCAATTTCCAACAGGTCGGTTTTGTACTTTTCTTTCTCGTAATGTTCGCTATCATTACGTTTTACGTGATCGAGCGATATTGGCTTTCTGAAAAGGTCGAGGATGCCGATCCCGAGACGCTGCATAAGATCGAGGAGAAACTGCACGCGGTCGAAGAAGCCGGTAAATCGACGCTGCAGGATCTGAGCGAACGGCTGCATCTGACCCGCGAGCCGAATCGCGAAGAGGAACGCGCCAAGACATCCAGGAACGGCGAGGTTGAAAAAAAACCGCCTGAAGCGGCAAAGACATCGTTGGACGCCTGAGCCGCACTGCCCGTCCGATAGGCTTTTTATTTAATACATGATCATCGAGTCTTCAGCCCCGACGAGGGTCGACCTCGCCGGAGGCACAATCGATATTCCGCCGCTTTTTCTTTTTCACGAGGGAGCCGCGACCGTTAATTTTGCCGTCAGTCTGATGGCTCGCTGCCGCATCGAAACGCGCGACGACGATGTGATCATTCTCGAATCGGTCGACCAGCGAAAGATGGTCAAGACCACGCTCGGTGAGATCGACGAACTCCGCAGCGACCGCCAACTCGAACTGCTCTCGAAGCTCGTATATTTCTTCAGGCCGGAGACCGGTTTTCACATGACGACCGAGTCGGAAGCTCCGGCAGGGGCCGGACTTGCGGGTTCCTCGACTCTGAACATTGCATGCATCGGCGCGCTCAATAGACTCGTCGGCGACCGCTACACGCCCGACCGTTTTATCCCGATCGCCGCAAATGTCGAGTGTCAGGTGATCCGCGTGCCGACGGGTTTTCAGGACTATTATTCGGCCCAGTACGGCGGCGTTTCGCAGATACATTTTGGCGTCGCGGGAATGCATCGCGAGGAATTGGCGTTCGATTTTGAAGCCCTCGAACGTCGCATCGTCGTCTGCTACACCGGCGAGCCGCGAAACTCCGGGATCAACAACTGGGAGATCACCAAACGCCACATCGACGGCGACGAACAGATCTTCGAGATATTCGAGGGGATCCGCGATACGGCGGTTGAGTTGCGCGAAGCTCTCGTCGCGGAGGACTGGGACGCCGTCGGGCCTATTCTCGAAGAAGCCTATGAGCGGCGCAAGCTGCTTTCGCCGAACATTACGACCGCACAGATGGACCATCTGATCGACGTCGCTCTCGCCAACGGAGCGATCGCGCCGAAGATCTGCGGTGCCGGAGGCGGCGGCTGCATCGCGTTCTATTGCGAAGACGGCCGGCGGTCCGATGTCGAAAAGGCTCTCGCTGCCGAAAAAGGCGCACAGGTACTCGACTGGACGCTGAGCTCGGCCGGCCTCACGGTCAACGTCTTCTGATCCACGAAAAAATTTGTCACAAGGTATCGCTCTCCGGGGTTTTTGCCATTAGAAACTCACTTCTAAAGCCAAAAATTTCGGAGGGATATACCATCTATGAACTCAATGATAAAGAATCTACGTCGTCTCGGGATCGCGGCGATCGCCGCCATGATCGGCATCTCGGCCGTCTCCGCACTCGGGCAGGAAAAGGAAAAAGTAAAGCTCGACAAAGAAAAGATCAAGGCCTATGCCGAATATGAAAAGTCGAAAGGCTTCTGCCAAAACAACAACTGGTCAAACGGCGATAAGGTCTCGGTAAGCAATCTTCGCGAGGTCACCGTCGCCTCAACCGGCACGATCAACGTCGACGCAGGCCGCAACGGCGGCATCACCGTCAAAGGTGAAGACCGCAGCGACGTGCTCATCCGCGCGTGCGTCCAGGCTTGGGGAGCCGACGAAGCGGCTGCGAGAGCAAATCTCGGCAACGTCCGCATCGATACCGGTTCGCAGATTAAGGCCGACGGCCCGACGGGCAATGATTACGGCTGGTCCGTCTCGTTCCAGATCATCGCTCCGCGCAACAGCAACACTAAGCTAAAGGCTCACAACGGCGGAATTTCGATAAGCGGAGTCGACGGAAATGCCGAATTTGAAACGCTCAACGGCGGTGTCAACGTGAAAGATGCCTCGGGCAGCGTCAAGGGCCGCACCACCAACGGCGGCGTCAATGTCACGCTCGTCGGAACGACCTGGCGCGGTTCGGGCATCGATGTCGAGACCAAGAACGGCGGTGTTAACCTGACCGTCCCCGCAAACTTCGCGGCGAATATTGAGGCCGGCACGGTCAACGGCGGCTTCAAGAGCGACATCCCGGCTCTGAACGTCACGACCGAAGACAACAAAGGCGATTCGTGGCACCGTTCGCGCAACAAGCGTGTCCAGATGGCCCTAAACGGCGGCGGCCCACCGGTTCGCGTCGTCACCACCAACGGCGGAGTCAAGATCAATTCGCTAGACCAGTAACAACTTTCCTCGAAAACCTTCTTGGGTTTTACCGAAAAGGCCGGCCCCGGAACGCAGTTTGTTTCGAGCCGGCCTTTTTGGCATCTCGGACCGCGGACGCCCTCGTCCGCCTGCTGCGGGTTTTGCCGCTAACGCACAGCCGTGGCGACGAAAGCGGGGCAAAGACAGCGTGTTTGGGCGAACTTGAAACAAGAAACCAGAAACTCGAAACGACAAACTAGAGCCCCGCTTCGACGGCGGCCATGCTTTTGGCTAACGAGCGAAAGATGTCGCGGCCGTCGTTCGAGCCGAGCGGCTCTTCGCAGGCGCGTTCCGGATGCGGCATCATACCGAGCACGTTGCGGTCGAGATTGCATATGCCGGCGATATTCGAACGGGCACCGTTGGGATTCGACTCAGCTGTTGTCTCGCCTTGTTCGTCGCAGTAGCGAAATACGATCTGGCCGTTCTCCTCGAGCTGCTGAAATGTAGCGTCGTCGCACGAGTAATTGCCCTCGGCGTGAGCGATCGGGATGGACAGGACGCTTCCGGGAGCGACCTCGGTGGTGTAAGGCGTATCGGTGTTCTCAACACGCAGATTGACGTGCCTGCAGATGAAATGGAGTCCGGCGTTCCGCATCAGGGCACCGGGCAAAAGGCCGGCTTCACACAGGATCTGAAAGCCGTTGCAGATGCCGAAAACGAA
The DNA here is from genome assembly GCA_041940165.1 of Acidobacteriota bacterium. Classification (GTDB taxonomy): domain Bacteria; phylum Acidobacteriota; class Blastocatellia; order Pyrinomonadales; family Pyrinomonadaceae; genus OLB17. The sequence continues at coordinate 47,799 of JBGTSR010000008.1, read as the reverse complement.
CTTCCCCTCAGCGGCGAATTCCTTTATCGAACGCATCACCGGTGAAAAACGGGCCAACGCTCCGGCACGCAGGTAGTCGCCATACGAAAACCCGCCGGGCACGATCACCGCGTCGTATTCGCTAAGGTCGGTCTGTTGGTGCCAGATAAAATCGACCGGCTGCCCGACGTGCTTCGACACGACGTGGTAAGCATCGTGATCGCAATTGGAGCCGGGGAATACGACGACGCCAAACTTCACGCTTCGACCTCCACTCGATAATCCTCGATCACTGGGTTTGCAAGTACTTCGCGTGCGATGCGTTCTATCGAGGAACGGGCCTCATCGGCATCGGCACTTGGGTCGATGGCGATCTCGAAATATTTGCCCTGGCGCACATCGTTTATTGTGCGATAGCCGAGGGATTCGACCGAGTGATGAATGGCTTTGCCCTGCGGGTCAAGGACGCTTGGTTTGAGTGTTACGAAGACTTTGGCTTTCATCGGAGGCTCCAAAATAAACTGTAGAATCTAGCGTAATTTCTTGTATTTATCAAAGCCTTATGATAAATTGCACGGTAATTTCCGCAGTAAAAGCAATTAATTCTGAAACCTCTAAAGGAGAGATACTGTCTATATGAATGGTAAAACCGCTCTGGGGCTCGACAAGAATGTTGGCTCGCTTCTATGCTACCTCCCGGTCTGTGCCGTCAATTTGATTTACAGCATTTTAGTAATTGTTCAAGATAAGGAAAATAAGGATGTTCGATTTCACGCGTTCCAATCATTGCTTTTGCTTGGCGCGTGTGTCGTTATCGGAATTGGGATAGGAATTCTAGGCGGAATTGCGGGTGTTATGCAGTCGACAATTCTTGCCCTGTTAGTATTTCTAGTTCAATTGGCCTTTGGACTCGCCATCCTTGGCGCCCTCATTCTTTGCATGGTCAAGGCCTTCCAAGGGCAAATGTTTAAGTTACCAATAATTGGGGATATGGCCGAAAAATGGGCTAACAGCTAATTAGTTTGTAAGCGATCGAATGCGGGCCGGCTCCTCGCGAGCGGCCCGCATTCTCATTCAAGTCCGACCTACCAGCTACGCGAATACGCGGTCAAAAACCTCGCTGACATTCCGCAAATAGTGCTTGAGATCGAAAACTTGCTCGATCTCTTCGGTGGCAAGATTCTCTGCAATGTCGCGGTCGCCCAGGACGAGCGACTTGTACTCGCCGCCTTCATCCCAGACACGCATCGCGTTCCTTTGAGTCCACGAATAGGCGTCTTCGCGAGTTACGCCTTTCTGAGTCAACGCAAGCATCAACTGCCCGCTGAAAACGAGCCCACGAGTCAGTTCGAGGTTCTTCAGCATGTTCTCGGGGTAAACGACGAGGGTGTCGAGCAGACCTTTGGTCTTTGACAACAGGTAATCGAGTGTCGCCGAGGAATCGGGCAGGACGATGCGTTCGGCGGACGAATGCGAGATGTCGCGTTCGTGCCAGAGAGCGACATTCTCAAGCCCAACGACCGCGTTTGCGCGGACGGTACGGGCCATCCCGCAAATGCGTTCGGAAAGGATCGGATTCCGCTTGTGCGGCATCGCCGAAGATCCTTTCTGGCCCTTCTTGAACGCTTCCTGAGCCTCGCGAACCTCGGTCCGCTGCCAATGACGCACCTGCAGAGCGATCTTCTCGAGCGTCGAGGCGATGATAGCCAGCGTACACAGGTATTCGGCGTACGACTCTCGTTGAATGACTTGAGTGGACGCCTTGGCGGCTTCGAGGCCGAGCCGCTCACAAACGCGACGCTCGACGTCGGGCGAAAGATGGGCAAACGCACCGACGGCCCCGGAGATCTTGCCCTTTGAAACGGCCTTCTGTGCGGCGACGAGACGCTGACGATCGCCTTTCAAGTCCTCGTACCAGAGTGCCCAAGTCAGTCCGAACGACGTCGGTTCGGCATGAATACCATGGGTGCGGCCGATCTGCGGCGTGTCTTTGAATTCGAACGCCCTGCGTTTGAGCACCTCCATGAGGTCATCGATCTTTGACAACAGAACATCACATGATTCCTTGAGCAGGAGTGCGTTTGCCGTGTCGACGACATCGCTCGACGTCAGTCCGTAATGGACGAAACGCGACGAAGGCCCGATATTCTCGGCCAGATTCGTCGTAAATGCGATGACGTCATGGTCCGTCGTTTTCTCGATCTCGTTGATGCGTTCGACGGTAAAGGCGGCCTTTTCCTTGATCTCCGCGAGCGCGTCGGCCGGGATCGTGCCGTCTTCGGCGTGCACCTCGCAGACCGCGATCTCGACGTCGAGCCACTTCTGGAATTTGTTCTGGAGCGACCAGATCGCTCCCATTTCGGGCAGGGTATATCTCTCGATCATAAGCTATTCGGCCGGGACTTTCGCGGCCTGATCATTGTCCGACAACGAGTCCTCGACCTCTCGGACAGTCTCGCTGCCAGGCTTGTCGCCAAGTACGTCCTCAAAATAGACCATTCTCACGATGACGACCAGTACCGCGAGCAACGGCGTTGCGAGAACAATGCCCAGCCCGCCGATCAGCGAAGCAAGAACTACCTGGAAGACGATCGTGAGAGCGGGGGCGAGTTCGACCGTCTTTCGCTCGATGAATGGCGTTACGACATTCCCTTCGACCACCTGGATCCCGACATACAATGCGAGAACGTAGATCGCCGAGATCGGATTCGCGATAAATGCCAGCAGAAGTGCCGGCACGGCCGCGATGATCGGGCCAAAATTCGGAATGAACGACAGCAGCCCGGCTATCAAACCAAGCGTCAGCGCCAGCGGAACACCCATGAGCGAAAGCCCAATCCAAGTGACGATGCCGATAAAGATCATCGACAGGGCCTTTCCGATCAACCACCATCGCAATGTTTCGTAGATCGCGTGGATAACCTGCTGTGCCCGGCCGCGGATGCTCAGCGGAAAAAGCCGTGTCATTCCCGCTGAGTAGAACTTCGGTTCGCTGGCGAGGTAGATCGCAAGAAGGATCGTGATCAGGACATTTCCCACCGAGCCGACCGTCGACGAGAAAAAGCCGCCGACCCGCGACAGCATCGCTCCCGCGTCGATCGAAGCCATGACTTCGTCGGCGCTAGGCAGATGCTGCAAGATCCATTGCCCCGCGGAATAGCGAGCCATGAATTCCCCCGTCTGCTGGGCCGAACGCGGTATCTCGGTCCTGAGTAGGCGGACCTGTTCGGCGACGCTCGGAGCGAGCAACGCGACGGCCCCAGCGATTATCAGCAGCAACAGAGCGCTTACTATCAGCACGAGCCAACCTTCGCTGATCGGTATCCAGCGACGAAGTATATCGGCGAGGCCTTTGAGAAAGATCGCGAGCAGGGCCGCCGCGAAGATCAGCAGCAGAATATCGAACGTGAAATAGATCAGCGTCAGCCCTAGAAAAGACAACGCCAAAATGCCGACGACGAGAAGTACGCGCCGCGTGAAGCTGATCTGGTCACCTTCGATCTCTGGCATTTAGATCAAGTTCTTTGAGGCAAGAAGCTCAGCATTCAAGACTGCCGAACCAGCCGCCCCGCGCACAGTGTTATGGCTAAGTGCGACGAAACGATAATCAAAGATATTGTCTGGAAAAATGCGGCCCACAGTGATCGTCATTCCCTTGCCATTGTCGCGATCGAGCTTGGGCTGCGGCCGAGAAGGCTCGTCCGTGACTTCGATAAAATGCTTCGGAGAAGACGGCAGGTGGAGCGACGGGAACTGCCGCATCTCGGCAATGACCTCCTCGAGCGTGGCCGTACTATTGAGCTTCACCCGAACCGAGGCCATATGGCCATCGACGACGTTGACACGAAAGCATTGAGCGGAAACAGTGAAATCGGCCTTTTCAATGCCGTTTTCGGTCAGTTTTCCGAGTATCTTCTGTGCCTCGATCTCAACCTTGGGCTCCTCGCCGGCAATGTAAGGAAAGACGTTGTCAGTGATATCCAGCGATGCAACGCCCGGATAGCCCGCACCCGAGATCGCCTGCATGGTCGTCACGAAAACTGCTTGAACGCCGAACTTTCGGTGCAGTGCCGCCAGCGGCGGTGCAAAGCTGACTACGGCACAATTCGGGTTCGTGACGATAAAACCTTTGCCAAACCCGCGCTTTTCCCTCTGCTGCTCGATCAGGCCGACGTGTTCATGATTGATCTCGGCGATCAGCAGCGGCACGTCCTCGTCCATTCGATAGCTGGACGAATTGGAGATCACCGGATATCCGGCACGGGCGAAAGCCTCCTCGGTCTCGCGCGCGACAGAAGACGGCAGGCTCGAAAACACAATGTCGCAGTCGAGCGGCGGTTCGATCGGCGTGACCACAATGTCGCGAATAGCCTCAGGGATCTTGCCCGTCAGCTTCCACGCACAAGCCTCGGCGAACGGCTTGCCCGCCGACCGGTCCGATGCCGCCAGGGCCGTTATCTCAAACTGCGGATGATTCTCGAGAAGCTGACAAAACCGCTGTCCGACGGTGCCTGTCGCACCCAAGATCCCTACACGAAATTTACTTGGCATATTAATGAACGACGATCAAAACTTGATTGTATTTCATACAACGGACTAATGCTAAGAACGCGGCCCCAATCGCGACCGCGTTGAAAGAGACAAAAATATCCTGCTTCTTAAAGCGAAAGTGCAACCTTCATCCGTTTGACGCCCTCAGCCATTCGCTCTTCCGTATTACAAAAAGAAATACGCAAGAAACCCTTCGCCTCCTGGCCAAAGGCTACGCCGGGCACAGTCACAACGCGATTATGCAGACACTTCTCAGCTACCTCGATATCGTCTCCGATCGAACGTACATCGAGCATGGTGTAGAACGCTCCCTCGGGCGAGGTCGCTTTCAGCCCAAGCTCCTTATCAAAAAGACCAACGAGAAACTCGCCGCGCTTCTTGTAAATGTCGCGGGCGTATTCCTTTGCGGCTTCGGCCTCGTCGCTCCAGGCGATTAGCGAGGCCTTTTGTGTGATCGTCGATGTACAGACCGTCGCGTAACCGTGGAGCACCTGGATCGCTTCCATGATCGCGGCATCCTTGCACGCGGCCCAGCCGAGCCGCCAACCGGTCATCGAAAGCGATTTCGAAAGACCGCTGACTATGATCGTCCGCTCGTAGAATTCAGACGCCGAATGCGGCCGATCGCCGAAATACAGGTCGCTGTATATCTCGTCCGAGATCAGCCAAATGCCTGTGCCGTCGAGTGCCTCGGCGATCTGCCTGAAGTCATCGGGCGTCAATATCTTGCCCGTCGGGTTCGACGGCGAAATGACGACGGCAACCTTGGTCCGATCAGTGATCTTTGAACGGAACTCCTCAATATCGAACCCAAATTCCTTGTCCGCCGGCAGCCGGTAATAGACTGGCACTCCCTGTGCTATCCGCGTACAGGCATCGTACGCCGGAAAACTCGGATCGGGCAGCAGCACTTCGTCGCCCGCATCCACCGTGCACAGAAATGCGTCGGTCATCGCCTCCTGCGAGCCGCATGTGACGACGACGCCGGTCCTTGGCAGATCCAGATGGGGATATTGCTCGGCGATCTTGTCGCGAAGGGCCGGAAGCCCTGGATGCGAAGTGTAGCCATTCTGCTCGTCGCGGGCGATCCTGGCAGCTTCGTCACGCAGGAACTTCGGCGTAGGCAGGTCGGGCTCCCCAAGGCCGAAGTTGATCGAATCCGGCAATGCCCGCTCAAAAAACTGCCGGATCAGGGTCGGCTGCAGCCCGCGCATTCGTGCCGGAAGTTCAAAGGTTTTGATGGTCTTTGCGGCGTCCATTTCGTTAGCTATCGAGCATTTCAGGCTCGTCCTCGATGTCCTCTTCGAGTTCCTCGCGGATCTCGCCGACGCCCACGTTGAATGAGCCTTCTGCCTCGGTCATCGGGTCGCCCGTCAGTATTCCGCCGATCTCCTCGAGGCCGCCGATGATCTTTTGACCGAGCCCTGAGATCGTGCGTTCTTTCCCGTCTTCAGGAAGTTCTTCTGGTTCTGTTTCTTGCATAACAAAGCCTCTATTTTAGGCGATTTCCACGTCGTTGTTAACTGAAGCAAAATGAAGACGGCCGCCCATCCTGGCACATCGGCCGAATGCTATCCTCTTTATATGAATGCCGCTATAGTTTTCCCGCACCAACTCTTTAAGCAAGATCTCATCGGGCAAGGGGTAGATCGGGTCTATCTCGTCGAAGAGCCGCTGTTTTTTAGTCAGTTCAGATTCCACAAGCAAAAACTCGTACTCCACCGTGCTTCGATGAAGGCGTACGAAGAATCGCTAAAAGATAGGGGGATGAGTGTTCGCTACGTTGAAATAGCCGAGTTGGAAAATATAGGTGCCATAGCCCCGGTGCTCAGCAAAGACGGCGTAGATAAGGCACTATTTGTCGATCCGGTGGATGACTGGGTCGAAAGCCGCCTGACCAACGCTCTGAACAAGAAAAAGATCGCATTTGAACGCCTGGACTCGCCGATGTTCATCAACTCGACGAAAGAGATCGATGACTACTTCTCAGACCGGCGATCTTTTTCGATGGCGAGCTTCTACCAGCGCGAACGAAAGCGTCTCAACATACTCATGGACGACGACGGGCCCATCGGCGGAAAATTCTCATTCGACGCCGATAACCGCAAGAAACTTCCCAAGAAGATAGAGATCCCAGATATCTCACGGCCCAAACCGAACAAATTCGTCGAGGAGGCTGTCGAGTACGTCGAATCCAGCTTTGCCGACAATTACGGCCGGGCATCTGATTTCGCTTACCCCATCGATCACGCGTCGGCTGTCGAATGGCTCGAACAGTTTCTGAAAGAACGGCTCGAGCTTTTCGGTGACTATGAAGACGCGATCTCAAGAGACGAAGCCTTCATCTTCCACAGTGTTCTAACCCCGATGCTGAATATCGGCCTCTTGACCCCGCAGCAAATACTCGACAGAACGCTCTCAATTGGCGACGAGAACGATGTGCCGCTCAACTCACTTGAAGGCTTCGTGCGGCAGATCCTAGGCTGGCGAGAGTTCATGCGCGGCGTGTACGTCGCCATCGGTCGCCGACAGCGAACAGAAAACTTCTGGAAGCACAAGCGTAAGCTGCCGGAAACCTTCTGGACTGCTAAGACGGGAATTCCTCCGTTAGACAATGTGATCGAAAAGGTCCTGAAAAACGCTTATTCGCATCACATCGAGCGACTCATGGTCGTTGGTAACTTCATGATGCTAAGTGAGATCGACCCCGACGAAGCCTATCGATGGTTTATGGAGATGTACATCGACGCATACGACTGGGTCATGGTGCCGAACGTCTACGGCATGAGCCTGCAGTCAGATGGCGGAGCGATCACAACGAAACCATATATTTCAGGTTCGAACTACATCAGAAAAATGTCTGACTTTCCGCCCGGCGATTGGTGTGATATCTGGGATGGGCTTTACTGGCGATTTATCGCAAAGCACAAGGACTTTTTTCTTGAAAATCCTCGCATGGCAATGATGCCGCGGATGCTCGAAAAAATGGATGCCGATAAACGCGAAAAGCATTTGAACACCGCCGAAAACTTCCTTAAAGACTTTCGCTGACCGGCCGTCCGTCGCTCCGGCCGGTCTCTCCGCGGGCCTCAAAAATTCACTTTCGAGCCTCACCTGCCCGCAAATGAACTCGAAACCAGAAACCCGGAACCAGAAACTAACGAACGACCTTCTCCCAGCCATTAGCCGCATGTGCATAGATCTCTTGCTCAGCTGGAAGGAACCCGTCTGCCGCCGATCCGCATTCGAGACGGGTCACCGACAGTGTGGGATGGTCAAACTCGATGACATTGAACGAATGCAATTCTCCCCGGACGCGTACCGAAGTCGCTGTTCCGGCCTGCACGATCAGTGCGACACGGCCATTGGGCAGCGAGTAGCGTTTGGCAGTCGTCTCGATGTTGCTCACATGCAGGTGACCGGCGAGAAAAAGGTCGCCGCCGCTATCGGCGATCATCGGCATCGCGTCCTCAGCATTATCGACGACGTCATGTCGGTCATACCCCTCGGGCAAGTCGAACGGGTGATGGGTGACGACTACCTTGAGCATCGAATCGTCCAGATCTTCAAATCTCGATCGAATGTACCTGACCTGTTCGCTCGTAATGCGGCCGCCTTTAATGGTAAATGATCGAGCGGTGTTGACGCCGATGACTGCGATCTCGTCGTCGATATATGTCGGCGTCAGATCGTGTGTGATGTACTTTTCGAAGCGCTCGAGCTTTCTAAAGATCCTCGCAAATACGTTGTAAAGAGGAACGTCGTGATTGCCCGGAACGACGATCTGAGGCTTGGGGAGCTGATCGAGAAATGCTCGTGCCTCGGCGAACTGTTTCTTCTTAGCGCGCTGCGTCAGATCGCCCGATACGACGAGGAGATCGGGAGCAAGCTCCCGCACTTTCTCGATGACGAGGGGCACGATCTGAGGATCAGCCGTTCCAAAGTGAACGTCCGAGAGGTGAACGATCCTACGCATCCGCTTCCTCCTCTGGCGGAACGAGCACCGTTAAAGCGTTTGGCACAATCCGATAGTGCAGGGGCGTTTTCACTGCCTCGACCTCGCCGTCAAACGCGACGGGCAGCTTCTTTCGCCGGGTCTGGATCGCAACCGAATCGGTCATCACCTGTTCAAAATCGCGCCATTGACGGATAGTTCCGGTAATCGTCCGAAAAAGCATCTGCAGAACGCCGAGCCGGCCGCCGCGATGCAGGAAATAGACGCTCAACTGCCCTTCGCTCAGCGATTCTCGTCGGCCGATCTTGTAGAGGTCCATCTCATAGCTGTTGTTTCCAACGAACACGAACGGCGTCTTTCGAAGAAAGAACTTGCCGTTCACGCGAATCCCGACCTTAATAAATGGTGAGAAGCGAAAAAGCCTAAGCGTCGCCCAGAATGCTGCGTACCACTTGCCGTAGCCTAGCTTTTGCCGCTGTATGTCGCGGTTCTTTACGATGCGGGGATAAAAACCGATGCTTGAGTTGTTTAGAAAAGTCCGGCCGTTAACCTCGGCCACATCGATGTTGATCGTGCGGCCCGCCGCGATCACAGCAACGGCTCCGTCGATCCCCTGCGGGATGCCGAGGTCCTTTGAGAAATTGTTGAGCGTCCCGAGCGGAAGCACCCCGAATATCTTGCTCGTTCCAACAAGTGCGGCCGCGACCGTACTCAATGTTCCATCGCCCCCCGCCGCGATCACCGTATCTGCGGGACCGTTCGCAGCTTGACGAGCCAGTTCGGCGATCTCTCGTCCGGACTTCGCAAGACGAAGCACCGCGTCAACGCTGTACTTTTGAAACGCCTCGCGAAGCAGATCTTCGGTATGGAGTTCGATAAAACTCCCGCCCGCAGCGTTCACGATGACCTCGACCTGTGCCACAAAACGATGTTAGCACTCACATCAACGCAAATAGTCTTCGAGTCTAGTCGCGGTGTCGGTTTTTTCGTCGCGATACTTGACGATTATCGGACAGTAGATGGAAAGGCCATTCTCGCGGCCAAATTCGTTAGAAACAGCCCGCGAGCCCTGAACAACGACCGCCCCCGCAGGTATTTCGAGCGAATTTCCCTCGGCAGCTTTGATCACACGCTGATTGGGCAGGTCGAAGACAGGCGTAGAACGTGTGAGGATAACGCCGCTCGCCAGAACAGCCCGTTCGCGAACTATCGTGCCTTCGTAAACGCCTGTATTGCCGCCCACGAGGACATCATCTTCGATAATGACGGGCGTGGCATTGACCGGCTCGAGCACGCCGCCGATCTGAGCTGCAGCGGAAAGATGGACCCGCTTGCCGATCTGAGCGCACGAACCTACAAGGGCGTGGCTGTCGACCATAGTTCCTTCGTCGACATAAGAACCGACATTTATATACGCAGGAGGGACGACCACAACGCTCGGAGCGACGTACGAACCATCACGAATGGCGGAGCCACCCATTACAATGCGGACGCCGTCTTCGAGAGTCATGGGCCGCAGCGGAAAAGTGTCTTTGTCAAAGAATTGGAGGGTCTCGGTGGGCTTGGACATCTCGACCATTTTGCCCATACGAAAGCCAAGCAGAATTCCCTGCTTTACCCACGTATTCGCTCGCCAGACAGAGCCTTCGCCCTTCTCGGCCGAACGGATCTCGCCTCGGCGAAGGGCGAGTTTGAATGTCTCATAGATCTCGCGATCCGATGCAGTGAACTCGGTATTTGCGGAAAGCCGCTCGATCTCTTCCCGTAGCTTTTGGGTCATGTTGATCTTATTCAGAACTGAGAAGCACCCCGCGACCGATCAGTCCGAGGCCTCCGGCAAAAAGGACGAGCATCACTATCGTATTGAACAGGCTCGTCGGCTGAAAATAGATATGCAGATTCATCAGTATTCCGGCACCGATAAAGATCAGGCTCGCTGCGATCAATATCCAGCCGATGATCGACCGTCCGTTAAAAAAGACGAGGGCAATTCCGAATATCATCGGAACAAGCGAAAGGCCAAAAGTATTGTATCCGCCCCAGTTCCAAAAGCCGCTCGTTACGATCACACGGCTGATGAGCATGTAGCCGCCCGCAAGCGTCATAACAAGGCCGATCACGAACTCGATCACGCCGCCAGAGGTGCCGCCGGGCCTTTTAAGATCGTCAAATTGCATAAGAATCCGGACCTCGCACTCTAACTAGGACCTAATGGCTGTTAATTAGAGAAAATAATGGCCGCCTCAATCGATCTTCAACTCACGCATTATCTCTTTGAGTATCGCGCGAGTCTCCGCCGTGACCGGAGCGAGCGGCAGGCGGAGGTTTTCTTCGAGCAAGCCCATTTCCTTCATCACGAATTTGCACGGTGCCGGCGACGCCTCGTTAAAATTGGCGTCCATCAATCGGCGCAGCTTGTAGTGCAGCTTGCGGGCAAAGTGGAACGAGCCGTTGAGCGCGTGATCGACCATCTTCACGGTTTCTTTTGGCATTTCGTTGGAAACGACAGAAACAAGGCCGTCCGCACCGAGAGCGACCAGCGGCATCGTTGCCGCATCGTCACCCGAAAGCACTTTGAAGTTCTTCGGCCGCTTTTCGATAATCTCGGCGATCTGTCCGAGGTTACCCGAAGCTTCCTTTGTCGCGACGATATTATCGAACTCTTCGGCGAGTTTCAGCGTGGTCTCGGCCGAGATATTGCACGAGGTGCGCGAAGGCACATTATAAAGAACGATCGGGAATTCCCGGACGCTTTTGGCGATCTCGGCGTAATGAGCGAACAGCCCCGCCTGCGTCGGACGATTGTAATAAGGAGCGACGATCAATGCTGCGTCAGCGCCGAGTTCGCGGGCTTTACGAGTGAGTTCGATCGCATGGGAAGTATTGTTCGTACCCGTCCCGGCGATGACTTTAGCGCCGTTCTTATGAGCGACCTCGACGGTGAGTTTGATGACGTGAGCCTGTTCGTCAGACCTCATCGTCACATTCTCCCCCGTGGTGCCGCACGGCACGAGCAATTTAACGCCGCCTTTTATCTGTCTGAGTACCAGCTTTTGGAAACACTTGTCGTCGATCGATCCGTCCTTATGAAATGGAGTTACGAGCGCCGTCGCGGTGCCCCGCAGCCAGTCGAGTTTTATCGTCATAGCAATCGCAATCAAGTATATTCAATGCAGCATCGAAGTTTCAAAACGAGATATGTATCGTTTATGGCAATCATAAGGATCGCTTTACTATCGCTGACGCTATTTTGGATAGCATGTTCAGCCCAACCGCCCCAAACCGGCGCGCCAGAGCCGATCCCAACACCAGAGGGGAATTTACCGGTCGCGGATGGTTTTGCTTATCCTGTCGGCAAAACTGAACGCGTCACTCAGGCTCGTGACAAGGACGGTTGGTACAACGCACTGGATTTTGGAGCCAATGACCACCTCGGCGAGGACTGGAACAAAGACACCGGCGGAAATACGGACTGCGGAGAGCCTGTTTACTCTGCAGCCAACGGCCGGATCACTTTTGCCTCCGACGCCGGGCCGGGTTGGGGTAATGTCGTGATCATCGAACACAAATTGCCCAATGGTGAACGCGTTCAGACACTCTACGGGCACCTGCAGGAGATCGCAAAAAGCTCGGGCGAAGTAAAGAAACGCGAACAGATCGGTACGATCGGCAACGCAAATGGCAAATACAACTGTCACCTACATTTTGAACTAAGAACTCCGGATTCCCGCGACTGGAACCGTGCCGGCGGCGGGTATTCTTCGGACAGGAAAGGCTGGCTCGACCCTTCGGATTTTATCGACAAACAATGGCAGAAACACGAGCGGTAGCGAGCGTGCCTTGCTGGATTACGGTTGGTCGGTGTGCCGGAAGAAGGCTTCAAGTTTTCGAACGTCAAGCTCTCCATTCGTACGAACGCCGGAACAAATGTCCAGGCCAAAAGGCTGCACCGTCTCGATAGCCTCTCGGACGTTTTCAGAGTTCAGCCCACCGGCAAGGTATACAGGCTTGCCGCACGTTTCAACGATCTTTCGAGATAATTTCCAGTCGTGACGGCGGCCCGTGCCGCCTAGTTCTTTGACGGCGAGCGACGGATTTCCGCTATCGAGCAAAATGGCGTCAACAAATTCCGCCAGCTCGCACGCTTCGTCAACAGAATTTTCGCCGACCACATGAACTACCTGAACGAGCTTCACATTCGGCAAAGCGTTACGTATCCCTGCATATTCACGTCCGAGCAGTTCGTCAACGATCTGAATTGTGTTGGTTTTCGTGCGGTGATGATGAGCAACGATACCTTCCGCCGTCTGCTCGCTCGTTAGTAAAAAAGTTGCAACCGGCGGCGGAACGGTCGCTGCGATAGACTTTATCAGCTCATCCTCGATCGGCCCGGGCCCGCTTGGCATCTTCCCGACCAATCCGATCGCGGACGCACCAAAAGAAATAGCCGTCGCGGCTTCCGCTTCGCTCGAGATGCAGCAGATCTTGATTCGCGGTGTCATAACGTCAGTACCACCTGCGGTAGCGGGTGGGCTATTTAAGTCTCGGTTCGACTACGCCGACGTCAAATGGAGGGCGGCAACGAATTCCCCACCCGCTACCGCAGGTGGTACTGACCTATTTCATCTACGACCTGCGTAAACTCGTAAAATCCCTGCTTCCCGACGATCCACTCGGCGGCGACAATCGCACCCAAGGCAAAGCCTTCCCTTGATCGCGCCGTGTGTTCGAGCAGGATCTGATCGGCAGGCCCGTCAAAGCCAACGCGATGTGTTCCCGGAATATTCCCCGCTCGCGTTGCGGCGATATCGCCGATCTCGACGTGTCGCGAGATGACCTGTTTGAGTTTGAGCGCGGTTCCGCTCGGGGCGTCTTTTTTCCGAGAATGATGCTGTTCCTCGATGAAGGCTTCATACTCATCGAACTTCGAAAATAGCTCCGCCGCATATTCTGCCACTTTGTAAAAAAGGTTGACGCCTATCGAGAAGTTCGCGCCAAAGACCATCGCACCATTAGATTCGTCGACCAAAGACTTGACACTGGAAAGTTCTTCATCCCAGCCGGTCGTGCCTTCGACGATCGGGATGCCGGAACGCATGCAGGCCTCAACATTGCGGCGAACGGCCTCGGCCGAAGAAAAGTCTATTGCCACGTCCGCCATTCGGAGCGACTCGAGAAAACGCTCGGCGGCCATATGCTCATGTGCCTCGCCAATGATGACCGGCACCTCGTGCCCGCGTTCTTCGGCGATCGAGCGCACGAGATGGCCCATCCTTCCGTATCCGATAAGTGCGATTTTCATATTGGAAGTTTTACCACAGAGGGCGTAGAGGCCACAGAGTAATTTAGGCGGTGCTCTCAGTGTCCTTTTTGGTGAGCAATCTCTTGACGAGATCAACATACAGCCCTACTGCTTCTTCGAGATCCCTCTTCCGCACGAACTCATCCTTGGTATGCGCGACAAGGATCGAGCCGGGGCCGAGAAGCAGAGGCATGTCCCAATTAGGTAAGTGCGGGATGTCCGTCGTGAACCGGACGACCTTTTGACGAAAGCCGTCGACCTCGAGCATTCGCACGGGTTCGCTGCACGAAAGTACTTCGATCTCACCGCGGTCGCGAACGATGTTGCGGATGGCTTCCTCGATCGGTGTTCGCTTTGTCGTGAGCCTGATAGCGAGAGCAGCTTCGGCCGTCGGCGGAATGACGTTGAGAGCGACACCGCCTTCGATCGTACCGATATTTACAGTCGTTTCGCCAAAGAACTCATCGTTTGGTAAACGCGTATGGCGGATCTCGTTGAGAATATCGATAAGCTTCTCGATAGCCGACTCGCCTTCTTCCGGATATGCGGAGTGTGCCGCGCGGCCTCGAGTCTTGATCTTCAAGCGGAACGTTCCCTTGGAACCGATAGCCAGATCGTTATCTGTCGGTTCGCCGTTGATCAGGTATTCGCACGTCGCCGCAAGCGAATGGACGTTCGCGACCTTTGCGCCGGTGGAGGAACGTTCCTCTTCAACCGTATATAGCAGACCGATGTCGGCAATTCCCTGGGCCCGGAGTGATTCAGCCGCTGTGATCTGAGCAGCGATGATTCCCTTGGCATCGCATGCACCGCGGCCATAGATCTTCTCGTCGTCCTCGCTCGGCGGGATAAACGGCGGCACGGTGTCCATATGCGTCGAGAGCCAAACGCGCGGCGTGTCGTTCAGGTAGGCGATGACATTGTTCTGCCCAAGAGCGACTTCCTGCAGTTCGACCGTCCAGCCGAGGCTTTCAAGGTGATCGCGGAGAAAGAACCCGACCGCTTCCTCATCACCGGAAACGGAAGGGATCGACATTAGGTGTTTCGTGAGTTCAAAAATATGCATTTAGAAAAACGCGTTGTGAAGCTTCGCGATCGCCGCGACGGCCTGCTCTTCTTTGACGACGAAAGTCAGGTTTACGCTTGAAGCTCCATGGGAGACAAGTGCGATATTGACGTCCTCGATCGTCGAAAATACCTTCGAAGCGAGGCCGGTAGACGCTCGAAGCCCTTCGCCCACGACGCAAATAACTGCATAGCCGTGTTCGACCTCGACATCGCCGAGCCGTTCGAGTTCACCGACGATCTGTTCCAGCGACGCAGTGTTGTCGAGAGTGAGTGCGACAGAAACTTCTGAGGTCGAAACGACATCGATCACGGTCCGATGCCGCTCAAATATCTGGAACAGAGCGCTCATGAATCCGTACGCACCGAGCATTCGGGCCGACGTCACACGAACGATAGTTATGTTTTTTTTGTGGGCGATCGACTTGATCTTGTTCGGCGCCTCGCCCGAGTCGGCAAGCACCATCGTGCCGACCTCGTCCGGTTCGAATGTGTTGCAAACCCGCACCGGAATATTCGTGTCAACGGCCGGCTTGATCGTCTTCGGATGCAGGACCTTCGCTCCGAAATAAGCCAACTCTGCGGCTTCCTCGTACGAAAGCACAGGTATCGTGCGAGCCTCGCCACAGATACGCGGATCGCACGTCATCACGCCGGTGACGTCGGTCCATATCTGTAGTTCGGAGGCGTTCAGGGCTGCCGCAACTATGGCCGCCGAATAGTCCGAACCGCCGCGTCCGAGGGTCGTCGTTTCACCGCCTCGGCTCGCTGCGATAAAGCCGCCCATGATCGGAACTTCAGCATCGCGTACGATCGCTCCGACCTCGAGCTTTACTAGCTTTTCCGTCTCGTCGATCGCCGGATGTGCGGCGCCGTATTCGTCGTCCGTAACGATCACGCGCCGCGAATCCACGTGCCGGGTCTTCAACCCCTTCGACGCGAGCACGTCAGCCAGTAATCGTGACGAAAGCTGTTCGCCGTAGGACACGATAGCGTCTTTCAGCATCGATAGCGGAAGACTCCGCCGTGAAACCCGTTTAAGCAGATCCGCGATCTCGTCCCGCGCGTACGCAAGTTCGCTAAAGAAAGGACTTGTTTCCGGTAGGTCAAAATGTCGCGTGACCTCCATGTGTCGCTCAAAGTGCGGCCCGAGCGACCGAACACCCTCTTCGTCCTTCCCCTTGCGAGCAAGTTCAAAAGCGGCAAGCAGTGCGTCCGTGACCTTGGTCATGGCCGAGACGACCACGACTGGAAACCGGTCTGCCTGCGACGAAACGATGTGAAATACACGTTCAAAAGCGGCAACGTCGCCTACCGACGTGCCGCCAAATTTCATAACGACGGGTTGAATACTCTCGTTCACTTTCAGATTGTAAAATTAGAACATATACCTGCCATAAGCAAAACTGTTGATCGCTAAAGCACTTTGTAACAGCCGCCGGACGGCACTAACGGACGACGATAGGTCAAATATTCTCGGCGATCGATAAATTGAAGCCGATCGGCATTTAGGATCTGCCTCAAAACATCCGATGTTGCACCGACATCACTCAAAAACGCGTCGTGGCCGTCCTCCGATTCGATCTCGAAATACCGTGCCCTGACACCTCGTCGCGCGAACCGATCGCTCAATGCTCGAACATCTTCCGCCGGAAACAGCCAGTCGCTCGAGATGCCGACGAACGCCACATCGCATTTCACTCGCTCGATCTCTGCGTCAGTGATCTCGAAAAGGTCCATCATCTTTGTGATGACGTCGTAGCTTTCGATCTCAAAACGGTCCTGAAACACCTTGCCCTGGTAGTCGAGATACCCGCCAACGTCGAAGCGATCTTTGCGTCGGCGCTTTGGATCTTCGCCGTTGCGATTAGGATTTCGGCCAAACCGCTCGTCAAACCTGCGCGGCGACTTGTACGAAACAAGTGCGATCTTGCGAGCCAGTTCGATATCGCGGTGATCAATCGCCTGCCGCTGCAGATGATTTAATGCAAGGCCCATCGCCGAAAGCGGCGTCGCGGCGATCGAGATGCACCGCTCAGTCATCTCGGGCTGATCGATCGCGAACTGCAACGCAAGCATTCCGCCCACGCTGCCGCCGATCACGGCTCGAACCCGGCTGATCCCAAGATGTTCGAGCAGAAGAACGTTTGTACGAACAATGTCGCGTGTAGTCACGATCGGAAGCTCGCCGCGGCCGTTTCGGGCGCGTTTTTTCTTGAGCTGACTAGCACTCGTCGAGCCGTAATTTGAGCCGAGATAGTTCACACAAATGAACGCGTACTCGGATGTATCGAGAGCACACCCGTTGCACATCATTCCGTTCCACCAGTCGCCGATACGCGAACTGCCGGTGAGTGCGTGAAACACCAGCACTGCATTCGAACGGTCTTCGTTCAGCCGGCCGTAGACGGTCGCCCTAAGCTTGACCTCATCAAGCTCCTCGCCAGATTCGAGCGTAAACGGGTCTTTTAGCGTCAGATCTATCTCGAACATTCTTCTTCTCCTCTGCCACCGAGATCACGGAGAGATCATTGAGAGAGCGTCTCAGCTCACTCAGTGTTCTCTGTGGCTAGTATTTCGGAACGGTCGGGTCAACCTCGTCCGACCAAGCCGTGATGCCGCCTTTGAGGTTAACCAACCGCCCTGAGTAGCCTGCATCCTTGAGAAAGCCGATGGCTTTCGCACTGCGAACCCCGCCTTTGCACTGGACGACGACAGTCGCGTTCTTAGGTATCTCACAGATACGGTTAACTACCTGTCCGAGCGGCACCAACTGCGCGTTCGGCAGCCGAGCGATCTCGTACTCATGCGGCTCGCGCACGTCGACGATCTGATGTGCAACGCCGCTCTTGATCCAGTCGTTAAGTTCGGTGGCGGTGATCTCTTCGAACTCAGGCTCGGGTTCGACGACGTTCAATCCGCAGAATTCCTCGTAGTCGACTAACTCGCGGATCGTCGCGTTCTCACCGCACAGTTCGCACGCAGGATTCTTCTGCAGCTTCAACTCGCGAAACCGCATTTTCCACGCATCGAACAAGAGCAGACGGTTGAGCAGAATTCCCTCCGCCCCGAGTGTCACCTTAAGAACTTCATTCGCCTGGATCGTTCCGACGATGCCCGGAAGCACCCCGAGCACGCCGCCTTCTGCGCAAGACGGAACGAGCCCCGGCGGCGGGGGTTCGGGATAAAGGCACCGGTAACATGCGCCGCGCGCGGCCCAGAACACGCTCGCCTGGCCCTCGAATCTGAAGATCGAGCCGTAAACGTTCGGCTTGCCGGTGAGCACAGCCGCATCATTGACCAGGTATCGCGTCGCAAAATTGTCCGTTCCGTCGACGACGACGTCGTATTCCTTGAAAAGCTCGAGGGCGTTCTCGCTCGTCAAACGTGTTTCGTACGCCTCAACGTTCACGTTCGGATTCACATCCTTAAGCCGGTCTGTCGCCGACGAGATCTTGGAGCGACCGACGTCTTTTGTGCCGTGAATGATCTGCCGCTGAAGATTCGACCGGTCAACGACGTCAAAATCGACGACGCCAAGCGTCCCGACACCGGCTGCAGCCAGATACAAGCCCAATGGTGAGCCCAAACCGCCGGTCCCGATCGTCAGCACACGAGCATTCTTGAGCTTTCGCTGCCCTTCGAGGCCGACCTCGGGCAGGATCAAGTGGCGTGAATAACGCTGATATTCTTCAGTGGTCAGCTCCGGTAAGTCGGCGGCGGGAGCCGCAGCACTTCCACCTGCGATCGACGGAACGATCGTAAGCTCATCGCCATCGGAAAGCTGCGTATCAGCCCCGTCGAGATAGCGAACGTCCTCATCACCGACATAAAGGTTGATGAAATTTCGCAGCGTATCCTGCTCGGTATACAAGTGCTTTCGCAGCCCCGAATGCTCCGCAGTAAGCGCATTCAGAGCCTCACTAACATTCGCGGCCTCGACGGAGACCTCCGAATTCCCTCCAGTAAACTGACGCAACGGTGTTGGTATTATTATATTGATCGACATAAGAATTGATGAATGCAGCCATTAGCTTTAGCTCACAGCTGTCAGCTGTACTTTTTCCTTCACAACAAATACTTCCTCAGGTAGAAATTGCGATCGGTCGGCTAACATCTCCCAGGTCTTCCAATCGACGGCCTTTCTCTCTCGGACCGAAACGATGATGTACGACCAGACGGGCAACGCGTGATCCAGATCGAACTGCGATGGCTCCGCCTCATCATCCGGGTGCGAATGGTAGTAGCCGATCACATCGAGCCCTTTTCGCCTCGCATCTCGCTCAGCGAGCATCAAGGCCCGCGGATCGATCAGTACGCGGTCATGACGCGTTTCTTCGGCCGCGGTGTTCTCCATCGGCAGCGTGTCGACAACGGTCTTTAATTCGCCATCCAGGTGCCCAAGCAACAGCCCCCCGCATTCGTGTGGGTAATCGGCCTCGGCATGAGCGGTGATCGCGTCGAGATGTTCCTGGCTGAGCCTAAGCATTAGCATCTCCACTAGCGGCAGATCTGCGAGCGGCCATCGCCAATGCCTGATCGATATCAGCGAGGAGATCGTCCACGGCTTCGATACCGACCGAAATGCGGACGAGGCCTTCGGTGATGCCGAGCGACGCTCGCCGTTTTTCCGTCAATTCGCGATGCGAGGAAGACGCCGAATGCGACACCGTCGTAAAGACGTCGCCAAGAGTCGTCGCCCGGACGATAAGCTCGAGCGAATTCATGAACTTCCAAGCCGCTTCTCGCGTGTCGTCAGCCAGAACGATCGAGACCAGAGCTCCGCCGAACGGCTGTCTCAAGACACGGCCAGCTAGTGCGCCCTCGGTAAACTTCGGGTAGTAGACGGTTTTGATATCCGGCCGCTTGGCGAGTTCGACAGCGAGTTTTTCTGCATTCGAACACTGTTTTTCCATTCTCAACGCAAGGGTTCGCAGACCCCGAGATATCGAGTGCGCTTCCCAGACGCTCAACACGCCACCCGCGAGTTTCATCGCGCTGGTCAGAGCGGCTTCGTCCGCGGCGTCTTTTGCGACCGCGACACCGCCTATGGCATCCGCACTTCCACCTAGGTACTTAGTCGCACTATGCACGACGATGTCGGCCCCGAGATCCAGCGGCCGCGCGAGAAACGGCGTCGCGAACGTACTGTCTACGATGAATTTTGCCCCGACGGAATGAGCGACCTCGGCGACCGCCGCGATGTCGAGAACTTTGAGCAACGGATTTGAGATCGTCTCGCCGAGCAAGACGCGCGGGCTTAATTCCTCGACCTTCGTTCGGACCTCGTTGAGATCCGAAAAGTCAGCAAGCTGCGTTTTGACACCAAACGCTCCAAAAACCTTGAACAGCAGGTCAAAGGTCGCACCGTAAAGGTCACGTGACGCAAGTACGACTGCTCCGGGCGTAAGGTCGCTCGCGAGCAATGCCGCGTGAAGCGCAGCCATGCCCGAGGCATAGGCCCGTGCGACCGCACCATTCTCCAATACCCGAACCGCATCCTGCAGGGAGTCCACAGTCGGATTGCCGTAACGCGTGTAGATGTAGTCCTTTAGATCGCCCGTGAAGACGCGATCAGCCTCTTCCATCGACTCGTAGCTGTAAGTCGAATTCGCGAAGATCGGCGTCGAGTTCGGCAGCCCTTTGGGCAGCGGCGCACGCTCACCCGCGTGAACAAATTCAGTTTCGATCGATCTTTTAGTCATAAAATTTAAAATCAAGAAAGCCCTCGTGCTAAAGTTTGCACGAGAGCTTTCTCAGAAGTCTTCGTTTTGTCGGACGGTCGTTTTAAGGTGGCCGTCTCAGACGCTTTAGCAGTTTTTATCGTGGAGCAAGTTGCCTTAAATCGCCACGCTTTTGGTTTTCAACGAACTGAGTCTAACTAACCCATTCAGAAACCGCAAGCGTGACGCCCATAATCATATGGCGACAGCTCGCGTTGATCTGAATAATGATATTTCTCATTTCATAAGTTCCGCTAAGGAACTTTTCTAAGCTACAACACGATGTCGGATCGTGTCAACCTTAATCTCAACCGCACAAAACAGCGCCGCCATTCACGTTCAGGATCTCGCCGGTAATGTGCCTCGACCAGTCGGAAAGCAGAAAGCAGATCGACAGCGCGACGTCATCGGTCGACGCCATTCGCTGCATCGGGATCGCAGTGAGAACGCTCTGTTTGTAGTCTTCGTCTTTGAAAACCTCGCGGACCATCGCCGTCTCGATCCAGCCCGGCGCAACTGCATTCACGCGGATCTTTGGGCACAGTTCGCTCGCCAACGCTTTGGTGAACGAGATCATTCCGCCTTTTGACGCTGAGTAGTTCGAATAATTTGCTTCGCCACGCTGGCCCGATGTCGACGACACCATTACAATCGCCGCCGAAGGCTGCTTTTTCATCGAAGGAACGCACGCCTTAGTCGTTGCCCACGCCGATTTGAGGTTGGTATTAATGACCTTGTTCCAAAGCTCTTCGGACATGTCCTCGATCGGAGCTCCATCCCAAACGCCGGCGTTGCAAACGAGCAGATCGATAGAGCCGAAGTTCTCAATAGCCTGCTGAGCGATGAGATTCGCACCCGAATACTCGGAGACGTCCGCTTTAACCGCGACCGCTCCAACGCCCATATTCCGGCATTCCTCGACCGTCGCAAACGCGTCGGCGTCATTGCTCAAATAATTGACGACGACGTTAGATCCGGCCTGCGCGAGCCTGAGAGCAGTCGCCCGGCCAACGCCACGCGAAGCTCCGGTCACGATCGCCGTCTTACCGGCAAACAGAACCGATGGCAGAGCTATTTGAGTTACGTTTTCACTCACGTTCGTTCGATCCTCGGAAAAAGTTTGTGATGATAAGATTGCCCCACTTTCAGCCCAAAATCAAAAACGGCGGCATTAAATAGCCGCAGTCTTTCTCTGTCTCATGTGGACCTAGCTTTTCGTTGCCATCCAAGACTGCACCAGCTTGGCCGAGATGAGCACGAACGGGAATATATACATCGAATCCCAAAGATAAAGATAGATCACATCTCCGTCGTAAAAGTTCGAATATAAAACAACGGCCATTCCCCAGACGATCACAATTCCTGGAACCGCAAGGTTTCTTACTTGCTTCAGATTCCCAGCCCCTGCATACGTCAAAAACGCAGCGGATACAAGCATCGCCCAAGAGTAAAGGCTGGCCGCGGTGTCTGGAAGAAAGGCAGCGAAAGCCATCGAAAAGAAGTAAAGGATAAACGTGCCCGGACCGAACAGGATTACTTCTCGCAGTAGCCCCGACCATTTGTCTACCTTCTCAGAGAACGCCGTCTCGGTCGCTGTTAGAGCGGCCGGGCCCGTCGGGGTCATGGCAAACTGTCCGGTGTCAAGGTTGTCGAAGAACGCATTCATCGCGTTCTCAATTCGTTCGTCTAACTTGGTTTTCTTCATTGTGTGGAAGCAGCGACATCGCTAAACAATATTTTACAGGCTCGCCAACTTCGTTCGCAATACTTATCTGAGCGGTCTGCATCGTGCTATTTTTTACTATTCTGAATGCAGCCCGATTCGCAGATCAACGACAAAATTCATCGAGGCCGAACGCTTCAAACCGCGGCCTTTCTCTCCGCTTGCGGCGCGTTTTTATACACATTCTTATTCAAGTTTCCTCTGACTCCGTTCTTGCGCGACGCTGATCAGTCGATCTTCATCTACGAAGGCCAGCGAATGCTGAACGGCGATGTGATGTATCGCGATTTCTTCCAGTTCACGTTTCCCGGCACCCAGGCATTCTATGCAGCCCTTTTCGCCGTTTTCGGCTCAGACTTCTGGATCGTTGCCGTGGTTACGCTGGTGATCGGCCTCGTGACGGCGTGGCTGATGATAAAGATCTCCGAGCGTTTTGTGCCTTCGCCGCTGTTTTATCTTCCGGCACTGCTCTACATTTTCTTCGGCTTTCGCTGGTTCGGGATCGACGGTTCGCATCGAATGTTCAGCCCGATATTCGTTCTGCTGGCGATCCTGCTGCTGCTGAAGTCGCGGTCGATGCTCAGTCTGATCGCAACCGGCGTCTGCCTCGGTATTTGCTCCGCGTTTACGCAGCAACGCGGGTTCATCGTGTTCGGCGCAGTAGTCGCGTTCTTTTTTATCGAACGGCTCGCCGAAGGCGGAAATTGGAGAGAGTTTTTCACGCATTCGGCGATCGTCGGAGCGAGTTTCGGCATTTCGCTCGTCGTGCTGGTCGCACCATTTGTGATCGCGGCGGGAGCGGAGACTTTCTTCTCGGCCACATTCGTTTATCCTTACAAATATTATCAATACGGCCACCCGAACAGCTTTTCCGTTTTCTTTGTCGACCTGCAAAAAGCGTTTACGATCAATGGCTTACCTGATCTGATCGAGGTCGGCCCCGTCGTGTTCCATGATTTCATTGTCCCGCTCGCAAGCCCGATCCTGCTTTTGATCTTTCTCGTAAAACGGCGTTCGATCGAGTGGATAAAGTGGAGAGGGCCCGTGCTTGTCGCGCTCGTTGGCTTATTCTTGACCGTGACGACGACCGCCCCAAACCAGTTTCGCCTCTTCCAAATATCGGGACCATCCTTGATCGCTCTTGTGTGGCTTTTTGACCGTTTCGTGGACTCGACGAAGGTCAAGAACACCATATTCGCCTTGACCTGCGGACTACTAGTTCTCCTCGGAGCCGCCCAGGCGATCCGCGTGCAGACGTACTGGAATACGGTCTATCTCGACACGCCGTCGGGCCGGCTCGCGGCTCTCGAATCGCCGCTCTCACGCCGCTACGAGTGGATGCTGGCGAACACGCAGCCGGGCGACTACTTCTTCGAGGTTTACGAGCCTTTCGTCTATTTTCCGCTGGGGCTGAAGAACCCGACGCGGTTTGGGCAGATCTGGCCGAGCGACTACACTCGCCCTGAGCACGTCGCTGAGGTCGTAACCGACCTCAGCGCGAAAAAGCCGCGGTACATCCTCTGGGATAACGACTATTTCTCTGAAGGACGCCCACGGGCCGAAGGCGATAACACCGGACCGCTCGCCGAATTCGTCCGCCAAAACTATTCGCCGACCGGCGAGATCTACGACATCGACGGCCGGCCGATCCAAATATGGCAGCGTAAGAATTAGCCACGAACTGAGCTAAAATCAGCTAATGCACGAAACCAACCTGCTCGAAGACCAGCCCATCGCCTGGACGCCCACGCCTGATGTCATCGAACGCGCCCAACTCACCCGATTTATGAAGCAGGTCGGAGTCTCGACCTGGGATGAGCTTTACGAATTCTCGATCCGCAATGTCGAGAGATTTACCGAAGAGGTTCTCAGGTTTCTCGATATAAAGTTCGACCCGCCATACGAGAAGTTGATGGACGTGTCGGAAGGCGTTGAGTTTCCGAGGTGGTTCACTTCACCGCAGAGACGCGGAGACGCGGAGTCAGAACCGGGAGTGATCGCGACTGGGTCAGAGCCCGCCGGCCTCAACATCACCACCATGTGCCTCGACCGCTGGCAGACGGACGAGATGAAAGACCAGCCGGCGGTGATCTGGGAAGATGAAGGTCCAGATATTCATGTTTCGTTTTCGTCGCGAAAAGGGCCGATCCCAAATACGCTAACGTATGCAGAACTGGCCCATGAAGTTATGGGCTGCTCAGCAGCGCTGCGCGCACTCGAGTTCGGACCTGGTGATGCCATCGGAATTCATTTGCCAATGGTTCCAGAAACGATCATCGCTCTCCTATCCATCGCCCACATCGGAGCTATTGCAGTCCCGGTTTTTTCCGGATATGGCGTTTCCGCGATCGAGGCCCGAATGAATGCGGTCGGAGCCCGGGCACTCTTTACCTGTGACGGTTTTCGGCGTCGCGGGAAGAACGTCGACGCATTCGAAATTGCGCGAAAAGCGGCCGCTAGCTGTCCGACGGTAGAAAAGATCTTTGTCATAAAAAAGATCGGGACGTTGACCGAGAGCGATGTTTCATATTCCTTCCACGACAGGGTTATCGATTTTGAGTGTCTGGTAGACCTCGGCGGGTGGACCAAATTCTGCGGCACGCCACCCGAACCAACCTCCGCCGAAGACCCGCTGATCATCCTTTACACCTCCGGCACGACGGGCAAGCCGAAGGGCATTGCGCACACGCATGCGAGTTTTCCGATCAAGGCGGCGCAGGACATGGCCTTTGGCACCGATGTCGGACGCGGCACGCGGATCTGCTGGTACACGGACATCGGGTGGATGATGGGCCCGTGGCTTATTTACGGAGCGCTTATCAACGGCGCGACGATCTGCATCTATGACGGAGCTCCCGATTACCCGACGCCCGACCGTATGTGGGAATTCTGCTCCAAACACAAGGTCGAAGTGCTGGGGATCTCACCGACGCTGATCAGATCATTGGCCGCCGCCGAAGGGAACGCGGACGCCCCCGTCCGCAATGAGGCCGAAGGCCGAACCGACCCCTCGCCGGAGGAACCGGCGATTGCGGACGAGGGCGTCCGCGTTCCGCCCTTTGAACGCCACGACCTCTCTTCGCTCCGCATTTTCGCCTCGACGGGGGAGCCTTGGAATCCGGCGCCGTGGTGGTGGCTGTTCGAGAAGGTGGGCAACAGCAAACTCCCAATAATCAACTACTCCGGCGGCACCGAGATCGCGGGCGGCATCCTGATGGGCAATCCGCTGCTGCCGATAAAGCCGTGTTCGTTCCCCGCTCCGTGCCCCGGAATGGACGTCGACATCCTCGACGAAGACGGCCAGCCAGTCGAGCCCGGCAAAGTCGGCGAACTCGTCATCAAACAGCCTTGGATCGGCATGGCACGCGGATTTTGGCAGGAGAGGGAACGCTATCTCGAAACCTATTGGCGGCGTTTCAAAGACATCTGGGTCCATGGCGACTGGGCGATGCGTGATGCCGATGACCATTGGTTCATCCTCGGCCGCAGCGACGACACGCTCAAGGTCGCCGGCAAGCGCGTAGGCCCAGCCGAGGTCGAATCGCTCCTGGTAGCCCATAACCAAGTCACCGAAGCCGCCGTCATCGGCGTCCCGGATGAAGTTAAGGGAACCGCGATGGTGGCGTTTGTAGTGATAAGGGATGAGGGGCAAGGGGCGAGGGCCAATACTGATGACTCAGCCCTCGCCCCTCTTCCCTCTTCCCTCGAAGCCGAGCTAAAGGCTCTGGTCGCAAAAGACATGGGCAAGCCCCTCGCTCCGTCCAGAATCCACTTCGTCTCGGCCCTGCCAAAGACCCGCAACGCAAAAGTGATGCGACGCGTCATCCGAGCCGCCTACTTAGGTGAAGACCCAGGCGACCTTTCAGCGCTCGAGGATCCGAAGGCGGTCGACGCGATAAAAGCTGCGGCAAAATGACGTCCATTCACTCCATCGGCCATGGCCGTCATCCGTTCCCGTACTTTCTCGAACTATTGCAGAAATACGAGATCGAGTTCGTTTGTGACGTCCGAGCGTTTGCTCGAAGCCGCTGGCCGCAGTTCAATGGGCTCGTTTTGCAGGAGTTACTCCAGGAGAACGGCATCGGCTACGAGCATTTGCCCGAGACCGGCGGCAAGAACAAGCCCGACCTGGCCGATGTCGAATGGGGCGTGAGCCGGATCATCGAGATCGCATCAGACCTGCGAACGGTGATGATGTGTTCCGAATCGAAGCCGCTATCCGACCACAAGGTGCCGCGAGCCAATTGCCACCGCGTCGGCATGCTCGCCCCGATGCTGCGTGCAAGAGGCGTCGGGCGTATCGTCCACATCCTGCCAAACGGCGAATCGATCGAGTTTGACGAGTCCGTCGTTCCCTCGGTCTGGTGACGGCTGCGTGCCCGAAAAATTGGCCTCAACCGTGGGAAAACGCATATGCCGCAACTTCCTGTAACCCGTTGACGCTGCGTGTGTTACGTCATATTACAGTCAAAGCTGTCCCGCTTGTCCCAGGGCTGTCCCACGGGGTTCGCGGGACAGGGAAACCATTGAAAATGAAGGGGTTACGCCGATAAAATGCCCCTGTCCCACCACTTTTTAAAAAAACGCGCCACCATGTGGCGTGTGTTGTGTCGTCATAAAAAAGTTGACACTCGGCGTCGCGTATTCCTGGCATAGGTTGTCACGGCGCTGGAAATTCCGATCTTGCGAGCGTTCGTCTTCCGCCCTTGCTGACGCGCGGGCTTTTGCACCCAAATACCGAAGACCTAAGACCCAAGACCAAATACCACTGATCTAAGTTTTCAAAGACCCAAACCGGCTCCGAGAATATCACAGATGCAACGGCGTGTCAAAGAAAACGATCGCGCTACCGCCTAACGATCTGCCTGGCATTGCCCGAATTTCGGTTCACGTCGAAGGCACGGATAGTTACGACCTGCTCGCCCGCGGCGTTTCCGACATCGATCGTGAACGTCTCAGTCCGCGAATCGGCGATCCCGTCGTCGGGGAAGACGGCTTTCCACTCGCCGCCGTTGACGCTGTATTCGGCACGGATGATGTAGCTCGCTGAGTCGGTCGCCGTAAACGTGACGCGGCTGCCGTTCGTTGCACCGAGGGTAACGACCGGCGGAGTGTTGTCGATGTCGATCGGGTCGGTGCTGCGGTCACCGGTCATGGCGATCGACAGAGGATTAGAAAGCTGGTCGCTGGCGACGATCCTGAAGACGTATCGCCCGTCGGCGAGCGATTGCCCATCGATGGTCAGGAAGTTGTCGGTCAAGCCGGTGCGAAGCGGTTTGAAATTGGCTTCGCTGACCTCGCGATACATCACGTCGAAGGTCAGTTTGTCGCCGTTACGGTCTTCGGCGTTCCATTGCAGCGACGTCGCTCCGCGTTGAAACACCTTTCGCGGAGCGACTGAAACGACCGGAATACCGAAATCGGCCGGCGACATACCGGCGAGTTCGATGTTCGGGTCGATCTGGACCGCGGGATTCGGTGCAAGCCCGACATTCGTCGGCAATACGCTGATCGAGAGCACTTCGGGAGCGATGTTGCGGGCAATGTAGGCGAGCGTTACTTCGCTGAGCGTGGCGTTCGCCCCACGAAGAACCGCACGCCACTGGAAGTAACGTGCCCTTGGACTTGCGGACTGCCCGCCCGCCTGTTCGGTCAGCGGCGTGCTCCAGGCATTCCACGTCTCGTCGGGATTTTCGGTGTTGCCCGAACGTGTCTGGATCGAAACATTCCCACTCGAACGCCACCAGATGCGGCCCCACGCCGCGTTGGCCTTGGCATCCAGCACGGCGGATTCGTAGTTGCCCTCGGCAAACGTGTCCGGCCCAAAACGGAACATCGAACCCTGATTGCTCGAAGTCGCGATCAAACTGCGGCCGTCGGTGACGATCGTCGAGATCTGGCTGGCGTCGGTCTGTAGCACTAGCGTCTCGTCACCGGCGTTGGTTACGTTGAAGATTCGGCCCTTATCCGAAGTTCCGACGAGAACGCCGCGGCCCGTCTGATGAGCGTAGAGCGAGAATCCGGTGACGGTAGTCGAAGCCCAGATCAAGTCGCTCGCACCGTCATTACGAATGTGATAAACGGCGCTCTTGGCACCGGTAAGGTCGTAACGGCTTTTGGCGGGCGTCTCGACCGCGGCAGGATTCGGAGCTTCGACCGAAACGGTCTTGTTTTCGGGCGTTGCCGTTGGGGCGGCTGCGGCGTCGGCCTTTGGCGCCGATGCAGATTCGCCCAATGCAAGGACATAAAGCGAGCCATCCGGAGCGACGGCGATCTCGTGGATCTCGCGAAGCGGCGAATCGAGTACGCCAAACGGCTTTCCGTCGGCTCCGAACCGCATCACGATGCCGTTGGAATCCGTCCCGACGTAGAGATTTCCCTGCCGGTCGGCGGCGAGCGAGATGACGTGAGTCTCGCTCGTATCGAAAAGCAGCGACGATTCCGGCGTCGCGTTTGCCGAGCGGACCTTGTAGATCTTGCCCGCATCACCGGTCGCAACGGCGAGCGAACCATCAGAAAGAACAGCGAGCGACCAGATGTACTTCTCGCCCGGCGAAAAATACGGCTCGGCCCTGCCCGTCGCGTCGATGCGATAGACCTTGCCGTCGGGTGCAGTTCCCGCAAAAAGCTCACCGTTGCGGCCGAAGGCGAGGGCGGCGACGTTCAGTTCATCGAGGTCGGCGTAGAGCGTGCCCTTTCCGGACGGATCGACCTTATATACTTTGCCCTCGCCGCCTGTGCCGAGATAGACGTTACCGCTGGCGTCGGCGACGCTCGACCAGACGAACTGCTGCTCTGTCTTGAAAACTTCGGTCAGCCGCGGAGCGAGCGAGATCGTGCCGTTCGGGCCGATCGAAACACCGCGGGAATCGCCTTTTAGCACGTCAGCCTTTGAACTGACCGACCAATATCGAGGCTCGGAGGCAGACGTTATCGACGCGAAAACAAGTATGGAAAAAAGGACGTAGAAAGTGCTTTTCATGCTGGAAATATTACGCAAACGGGCGAACTATCGATTCACGAAATGATAGCAGATTCTTGCAGAAAGAATTATTTAGCGGCTCGCGGTGCCGGACTTTGGCTTCAGCTCGTCAGGCACCGGCGTCGCCCGGATAAAAGCGATCGCATCGCGGAGCTCGTCGGCATCACCAGTGATCAGCCTCGCGCTTCGCTCGCGGGTCAGATACGCCCAGAACCACGAGAACACGACTGCGAAGCGGTTTCTAAACCCGATCAGAAAAAAGACGTGCAGCCCAAGCCACATCAGCCACGCGATAAAACCGCGGAATTTCATCCCGGCAAGTTCAGCGATCGCTTTGCTGCGGCCGATGGTGGCCATCGTGCCTTTGTCCAGATACTTGAAATCGGTCCGCGGCCGTCCAGCGATGTCTGCGAGAATGTTCTTAGCCGTGGCCGTGCCCATCTGCATCGCCGCAGGGCTTACACCCGGTACGGGTTCGCCGTTCTCCTGCATTAGCGAAGCCATATCGCCGATCACGAATATCTTCGGAAAGCCTTTGAGCGAACAGTCTTTTTCGACCCTAACGCGGCCGGCCTTGTCAGTCTCGACGCCGAGAGCTTTGCCAAGCGGTGACGCCGCAACGCCCGTCGCCCAGAGCACGACGTCGCAATCGATCCAGTCTTCGCCGACCTTGACGCGGCCGGGCTCGATCTCGGTGACAAAGCTGTTAAGTTTGACATCGACGCCGATCGACTCGAGCTGGCGTTTTGCACTTTCTGAGAGATCTTTTGCAAATGTGCCGAGCACTCGGTCGGAGCCCTCGTAGAGCGTAACGTGCGTTTTCCGCGTATCGATCACTTTGAAATCGTTGGCAAGCGCCTGACGAGCAATGTCGGCGATCGCACCGGCTAGTTCGACGCCGGTCGGGCCGCCGCCAACGACAACGAAATTGATTTCAGGCTGCTGGCCTGTGAGATATGCGTCGCGCTCGGCAAGCTCGAAGGCCAGAAGCACCCGGCTACGTATCTCGACCGCGTCTTCGAGCGTCTTGAGGCCCGGTGCCGCTGTTTCCCATTCGTCATGGCCGAAATAAGCGTGTCGTGCTCCGCCCGCGACGATCAGGTAGTCATAGTCAACGCGGGCACCGTCACCGAGGATCACTTCGGAATTCTCTTTGTCGAATCCGACCGCCTCGCCGAGGATCACGTCGACGTTCTTTGCCTTTGCAAGGATACGCCGGATAGGCTGAGCGATCTCGCCCGGCGACAGCACGGCCGTCGCCACCTGATAAAGCAGCGGCTGAAAAACGTGATGATTCTTGCGGTCGATGACGGTGACATCTACGGGCTTATTGGAAAGGGCTTTCGCGGCCCAAAGCCCGCCAAATCCACCGCCGATGATCACTACTTTTGGTCTGTCAGACATGGCTTTCTAAGTTCCTACGATCCGGGCATAAAGCGAACGAGCGACTGTCGGATCGTCCGTCCCCTTGATGATCGCTCGGCCGTCGGCGAACACGGTGATCTCGTGGCCGTCGGTATTAAGGCGTATCAGATATTCGTTCTGTTTAACGTCCCCGATTTTGCCGATCCGGCCGACGAGTTCTTCGAGATCGATTCGAACTGCGTTCGCGGGAGCGATCTGTACGGCGTTTCGGCCGCATAGAACCGCGGTGAATTC
Organism: Acidobacteriota bacterium; assembly: GCA_041940165.1. Classification (GTDB taxonomy): domain Bacteria; phylum Acidobacteriota; class Blastocatellia; order Pyrinomonadales; family Pyrinomonadaceae; genus OLB17. The sequence continues at coordinate 16,860 of JBGTSR010000008.1, read as the reverse complement.
TTTTGCTTCGGCGTCTAGGAATTCGAATTCCCTCTTCTGGCACGTTTTGCACTCCGGATCAGGATCGCCGAGTTTGATCCGCTGACGATCATTGGCCCAAACGTCGAACTGGAGCAGCGAGCCGTGAAGCGCATCGACGTCACCGACGAGCAGCTTCAGAGCCTCAGCGACCTGAGTGGCAGCGACGGTCAGGATGATCGGCATGATCACACCGGCCGTATCGCAGGTCGGCGAGGAGCCCGCGTCGGGCATCTCGGCGAAAATACAACGAAGACAAGGCGTCACGCCGGGACGGATCGTCATCGTCGCGCCGTAACTCGATACAGCCGCACCGTAGATCCACGTCATGCCAAGCTTTACGCAGGCATCGTTGAGCAGGTATCGCGTCTGAAAATTATCGGTGCCGTCGATAACGAGATCGACGCCCGCGATCAGGGATTCGACATTTGAATGATCTACGTCGGCGATGATCGCATCGACCGCGGTACCCGAGTTGATCTGAGCGATGCGATTCTTAGCCGCGACCGCTTTCGGAATGCGTTCGGCGGCGTCCGCCTCACTAAAAAGAGTCTGCCGCTGCAGATTCGTACTCTCGACGAAATCTCGATCGACGATCTTCAAGCGACCGACGCCTGCACGAGCGAGCATCTCAGCCTGTGCCGCGCCTAGAGCACCGCAGCCGACGATCAGCACGGTCGAATCGAGCAACTTTTGCTGCCCGTCGCGGCCGATCTCGCCGAAGAGGATCTGTCTGCTATAACGCTCGTCCATGGTTATATCCCGAGAAGTTTACGGACGAAGCTTCGAGTATCGGAGTTGAATTCGTCGTTAACGATCGCCCCGAGGCGAGAGGACCGAGGTTCGGTTGCGATTCGACGCCGTTCGTCGCGGATACGCTCGCGCTCCTGTTCGATCTCGTTGCGTTCGCGTTGCCGGGCGATCTCCATTCCGCCTTTTTGAATAAAAGCGACGATCGCGGGTAGCTCGCCCGCGTCGAACCAGACACCGTGCGGTTTGCAGACATCGACGATAACGCCCGAGGCTTTTGCGAAATTGTGGCGATTCATTAGAGCCTCGCACGACGGGCAGGGCACGTACTTGATCGTTGCCGCCTTAGCGTTAGTCTTTCGACCCGCAAGCGAACCCAGGACAGTCGACTGTAATTCGGCTTGGGCACAGATATCTTCGAAAGTGGCCGCATCGGTCCACATTCCATCGCACGTAGCACAGGCGAAAAGGCTGGCTTCGCCGATCTCCAAGCCCTCGAGCGGCTTTTTGCACCGTGGGCATTTGCCGCCGTTGAGAGCGAGCTCTATATCGGTCCCCGGTATCCCGCAATGTCCACAAAACTTCGACCCGGCGAACATCAGGCCAAAACAAGATGAGCAACCGACCGTTTTGAGCCGTGTCTTGCAAAAATCGCATCGCGAATGGTCGGTCGCGACGCCGGCACCGCAGTTTGGACAGTTCAATGATTCAACTTTCATTGCTTTATTGTTGGAATCGTTTGAAAACGCATTCACGCATCAATTCCGCAGGGGCCGGAAGACCGGTCCAGATCTCGAACTGCAAAAGCCCTTGAGCTATCAACATCTCGACGCCGCCGAGTGTCGCAACACCCGCCGCCTTTGCTTCGCGAAGTATCGGCGTGTCGTAGGGCTTCGTGACGAGGTCGTAAACGACTTTGAGCCCCGCGAGTTCTTCCGCCGTGAAAAGGCTTTCATTCTCCAACGGACCAGACATACCGATCGGCGTCGCGTCAACCAGAATGTCGAACTCGTGGGTGCCGCCAAACATCGTTCTAAGCTCCGCCAATTCGCTAATGCGAACTCCGAACTCATCACCGAGAACGGCCGCTTTACCAGGGTCACGCACAAAAAGCTCCACCTCAGCTCCGGCGTTCTGCAAAGCGAACAAACACGCCCGGGCCGCTCCGCCGCCCCCGCAGAGAGCGACACGGGCCGACGTGAGATCGCCGAGTTTCGCCGCAAGCGGAGCGATAAAGCCCCTCGAATCAGTGTTATACCCTGTCATTCTTCCGTCGGGATCGATCTTAACCGTATTTATGGCTCCGATCGCAGCTGCTTCGGGATCGATCGAATCCAGTTGGTCGATGATCGGGAGCTTGTGCGGCATCGTGACCGAAAAACCGCCAAATGGCAGTTCGATCTCGCGAGTTTTGGGCCTTACCATTCGCCTGAAAAAGGCACTCAGGTCCTTAACGAGCAACGGCAAAAAGACGCCGTCAAAGCCGGCAGACGCAAATGCCGGATTCTGCATGTAAGGCGAGAACGACTGCGAAACGGGATCGCCGATGATGCCGAAGACGCGCGTGTTTTTCGAGATGCTCTTAACTCCGTAGATCTCATTCAACTCAGAGACAGTTATCTGCCCCGGTGCGGTCGTCTTTCCATCGTTGGCCGCGGCGTAGGTCATATGTGCGCCGTACGCGAGTGCAAGGATGCGAGTCCATTTTCCGGCTTCGCCCATTGCGATCGGGATAAGGGGCTTTCCGGCTTCGGCGGCTTTTCCAAGAAGCTTCCAAACCGCGATGCCGTCAACAGCATCTCCGGCTGTAACGGCGATCTTGACGCAATCGCAATGAGAATTCGCTATCCGGTCAAAGATAGCGGCCAGATCGTCAGGAACGCCCGAAAAATCGTGATAGGAGCCGATACGGAACGTTCCGCCGTCGACTTTGTCGATGATGTCTTCCTCGAGGTCGATCGATCCGAAACCTCGCGAGTTCTCGCTCCAGAAGTCAAGCCTATAATCGACGGTAAAATCGCTATTTCCGCCCTGTTCAGGCGACCGAAATGTCGCTAGCAGACGCTTTGCATCTAGACGTTGCAGGGCCATTGCCGTGGCTAGGGACGCATCTTCACTGCAATCGAAACGGATCTCGACGATATCGGCGGACTCAAGCGCCTCCGCCGCGCGAGCGACGACGGCCTCGGCGGTCTTTTCGCATACCGAAACGCAGGTCCTTCCGTCGTTCATAAGGTCTCGGTTCCTTGTTTGTCCATGACAAAACTGATCGCCATTACTAGCGAAACAATCACGCAGATCGCTGCGGCAACGACGATCGCTGTATTCCCACTTTGCTTGACGGCGATCGCGGTCGCAGCCCATGCGATCGCGAGCGGAAAGGTGAAGTTACGCAGCGTTATCCGGGCAGCTACGCCTGCGATCAGTGCGATCGACAACGCCGTAACGCCGAGAGTGCTCCAGGCAAATATGCTGAGCTGAATATCTTCAGAGCGAAGAAAGATCGCGCCATTGACAAGCGTTGCCGCCGTGACCCAGCCCGCATAAATACCGAAGACGCCTCTCGTCACGACTTTTCCTATTCCTGACGTTTCTGGCTCAAACTGTGCAAGCATTGCGATAAGAACGAACAGCAGTGCTGCAATGATACCTAGGCAGTAACCGATCTGATCGTGATGCCACGAATAGATCCAGGCACAATTCAACGCGCAGCTGATCACATAGAGCGAACGCACTCTGCGAAACCGTACAAGATTTCGGGGCAAGAGCTGATACACACTGAAAGCGATCAGGCCGACGTAGATCAGCGACCAGATCGAAAATGCGTAGCCAGCTGGGGTGATAACCGTCGGATAGCGGTCGGAAACGACCGCGGGACTGACGTCGTTAACATAACCGGCACCGGCGATCGCATTAAAGACAACCGTTGCAAGCGTCGCAACCATCGTCAATATCGAGCGCATGCGATCCTGGGCGTTTGGCAGATCGGTCATTCCCTTATTATCGCATTTCCAATAATATATTGACTTGTGTCCACTATTTCGTATGGATGCACCGCATATCGTCACCGGCGGAATGATGTATTCGAATGGTAAGTGCTTTATTCCAACTAATTTCGCTGCGAATGCGTCCTAAATGCGTGTGTGGCATTGCCCTTGCGTAATTGTACACCGGACGCACTTTCCCTCTTTCCCCAGGATGCGTGATCACAGAAAGAGGAAGATGAAAGCCATGAAGATATTAAAGAAATTCCTTTTAATTGGCGTGATAGTCACCGGTCTGTCGATCGGAGCTTTCGCCCAGAAAAAGGAGGAAAAGAAAGATCCACCGCCGAAGCCGACACCTCCGGTCGTAAAACCGCAGCCCAAGGATAAGCCGAAGAAACCGGACAAACCGGAATACGAAATGGCGATGTTAAGAAGCAGAGATCTCGAAGCAGCTTAAGAACTCGCTCCGTTAGATAAGTGCTCCGCGGCCTCCGCGGAGCCTTTTCTATTTCCGATAGTTTCTTCCGCAAGTTTCCAAATGCAATACTCTATGCGATCGTCGCACTCGTAATGCCCGAGCCCATTATAGCCCTTAGGCCGGAATCTGATGCCGATGCTGAGTTCGTATCGCGGCTATATGCCGACGGCCGTCGAACTGAGATCGAGCAATTCGGCTGGGATGAACTCACGGCGGCCAACTTCCTGGCGATGCAGTGCGCATTTCGCGAGAAGGCCTACAGGCTCCAATTCGGACAATTGGACCGAGATATCGTTCTGGCTGACGAAGTCGAGGCAGGGAGGCTGCTCGTCAAGCGTGGGCGTGGATCCATTTCGATCGTCGATATTGCTCTTTTGACGCATTTCCAGGGACGCGGCATCGGCACAAAACTCGTGCGTGACCTGCAGATGGAAGCAGCGAAGTTGGGCGTAGCTCTGCGGCTAAGGGTCGGCCTCGCGAATACGTCCGCGACGCGCCTCTATTCGCGGCTTGGCTTCAAGCGGATCGACATTTCAGACTCTGACGAGCTATTAGAGTGGCGTTCGGGAACATGAGCTTATCGGTTACCAAAAGGAATGTCCGCGACGCAGATCGCGAGATACTCTTGACTATTTACGAATCTTCGCGCGAGATCGAATTGTCGGCTACGGATTGGGGATCTGAGCTAAGACGGCGATTCTGTGAAATGCAGCTAGATGCTCAGTCGAGACACTACAAAGAGGTCTACCCCGAAGCGACTCACGAAATATTGCTGGTCGAGGATCTCGCCGCCGGTCGGCTTTATCTTGATAAGAGCCTAAGCCAGATCGCGATCCTGGATCTTACCATCCTGCCTGGCTTTCGCCGTCGCGGGATCGCCACCAATATCCTCAAAGAACTCGTCGCCGAGGCCGAACGAACCGAGCGATCTGTGAGGGTCTATCTCGAGGCGTTCAATCCGGCTCAGCGGCTTTTTCTTAGCCTGGGATTCCGGCAAGTACCCGACGAACAGATCAACATTCGGTACGAGTGGCGAAGACACTGGGACGCAACTCCCGCGGCATAAAATTTGAACTTCCCAAAGGCTCGCGACTCTGTTACAATCCTCGCGCATCTTTTAACATCAACGATTTAGAGCGGTCGTTCAAGGGGGCTATGTCCGACACCCAGCAACTCCTCCCAACGAGAGCCGCGTTTGCCGCGGTTCTAAACTCTGGCTTTGTTGCGCAATTCGGCAATGGCCCGGCACACTCGCTCAAACTGACCAGTGTGGACGAGTTAGTTTCGAATGAATTGCAGGAAGCCTTTTCGCTCAAATTCCTCGCTTCGCCCGACGCTCCCAGGGCTCAAGGCACTGTTCATCTGAAACACGATGAACTCGGCACAATGGATCTTTTTATCGTACCAATTGGTTTGGACGAGAGCGGTCTGCACTTTGAGGCCATTTTCAATCATTTTCACGACGTTCGATCGACTTAGACAGATCCGGAGGCGGAATGAAAGTATCACGGCGAGATTTCGTAACAGCCATTCCCGCGATCGGGGTTATGATCGTTTCGATGTCGGGCTCGGCAAATGGCCAGGTCGACCTTGTGCCGCCGCCCTTGGCCGACCCCGGCGTACTAGGGAGCCTTGACTTTCAGCGTTTTCACCAGATGCTCGGCACTGAGTTCCTGTTTCTCAATAAGGACCGAGTGCTGGTGCCGCTACGGCTGGAAGCCGTGGTCGATCAGCGGCCGCTCGCCCGTCAAAAATGGGGAAAAGGGAAAGAGAATTTCATGCTCAAGTTTTCGGGCCATTGGCGTTTCCCGCTTCCGCAAAACACATATAGCGTTTCACATTTTTCGCTTAAGGATTTCCAGCTATTCATCACGAACGGCGGACTCGTCGATGGCGAATATCGATACGTTGCGATAATCAATCGAATGGATGACTAACCAGGGAGTTCGTTATGGCAGAACCATTTTTATCTGAGATCCGATTGATGAGTTTTGTTTTTGCACCTCGGGGGTGGGCCTTGTGTAATGGCCAACTGCTGCCGATCAATCAGAATCAGGGGCTTTTCTCGCTCCTCGGGACGACCTTTGGCGGCGATGGCGAAGTGAATTTCGCTCTCCCGGACCTCCGCGGCCGCGTGCCGATCCATGTCGGCGGTAGTCATACACTCGGAGAACGCGGCGGTGAACAAGCTCATACGCTCTCGATCTCGGAGTTGCCGACGCATACACATGTTGTGAATGCGATAAACGCAGCGGCGGACACGAATGTCCCCTCTTCGTCGACGGTTCTTGGCATCGTCAACAATGGCTACGCTCCACCGTCAAACCTCGTTGCTCTTGCTGCGTCAGAGATCGGAAACACCGGAGGAAGCCAGGCTCATATAAATATGCAGCCGTTTCTCACACTAAGTTTTTGCATTGCATTACAGGGCATCTTCCCGAGCCCCAATTAGAGGAAGCCATGGCTCAACCATATGTAGGTGAAATTAGGATGTTTGCGGGGAATTTTGCCCCGGCGGGATGGATGTTCTGTGAAGGACAACTCTTGCCTATTTCGGAAAACGAGACCCTGTTTCAGCTTATTGGAACAACTTATGGCGGAGATGGGCAATCCACTTTCGCCATACCCGATCTACGTGGGCGGCTGCCGCTGCATCAGGGCAATGGATTTATTCTGGCCGAAACTGGAGGAGCCGAGGAGGTCACGCTCACCGTCAACCAGATCCCGGCCCACTCGCACCCGATGCTGGCCTCGCTCGACATTCCAACTTTGGCAAATCCGGGAAACAACGTTACGGGTCAGGCGGCCGCCAAGTTTTATCGAGCTGGAACTCCATCGACCACGCTTGGGCCTCAAATGATCGGCCCGGTAGGTGGAAGTCAGCCCCACACGAACTTTCAACCGTATCTTTGTGTTGATTTCATAATTTCATTGTTCGGAATATTTCCGAGTCCGACTTAAGGAGTACTAATGGCCGATCCCTTTGTCGCCGAGATAAGGATCTTTCCCTTTAATTTTGCGCCCCGCGGCTGGGCATTCTGCGACGGACAATTGCTTCCGCTTTCGCAGAATACCGCTCTGTTCTCATTGCTTGGCACCACATATGGAGGTAACGGCAAGAGTAACTTCGCCCTTCCGAATCTTCAAGGCCGGGCTCCCATGCACCCCGGGCAAGGGCCGGGCCTTTCGCTTCATGATTTAGGAGAAACGGGCGGATCCGAGACCGTAACCCTGCTTGAGAGTGAAATACCGTCCCACAGCCACACAGCAGGGGCCCAGAACGTGCCGCTTGGGGGAGTGGCAGCACCCGGTTCAAATACGACACTGAACCGTCCGGCGAGCGGCAATCTCTTCAAATCAGGAAGTGCGCCTCTGACCCCAATGGCTAGCCAGACGCTTGCGCCATCTGGCGGCGATCAGCCGCATAACAACATGATGCCGTATCTGACACTAAATTTTTGTATTGCGTTGCAGGGAGTATTCCCTCCGCGAACCTAAAGTTGAAGCAGTCCCGGAACTCTGACTCGGGGCGACCGTTTCGCGCGACAGAAAATCAGATGATCCGGCTCGGCCGGATACGGAGAAATAGTATGTTGAGATCGACCCGTCGACGCCTTGTTTTGGCTTTCGTCCTCATCGGCAGCGCATTCTTCGCATTTGCCAAGCTCGACTCCGCTCGCCTTGCTGAGACGGCTGCCGCAGTATTCGCACCCAATGTGAGTGCAACGAAGACCGATGCCTTGTTCACGGATGTCGATGGAGACGGGCGCGCCGATCCTGGAGATACCCTCGAGTATACGGTCACAATAGGCAACACCGGTGCCGACCCGGCGACCGGCGTCATTTTCTCGGATACGGTCGACGCTAACACGACGCTGGTCGCAAATTCCACAAATGTTGCTCCGCTTGCCGGCAACGATACGTACTCGACGATAGGGAATACGCTGCTTGAGGCGGGAGTACCGGCGAGCGGCAACCCGGCGGTGACCGTTGCAAACGGCCTTTTCGCCAACGATACCGAGTTTTTTGGTGACACATTTACGCTTGCTTCGGTCGAGGCCGATACTACCGCTCCATTTACAGATGTTGCCACGGAACAGAACGGCCGCGTCACGGTCAACGCGAACGGTACGTTCACCTATACTCCGCCAGTAGGCTTTACGGGGACTGACAATTTCGACTATGTGATAACCGACGACGGAGCGTTGGGCAGCGGCCCTTTGACCGGCGCCGGGCGGGTAACGATCGACGTCACTCAGATGGTCTGGTACGTAAAAAACGACGCCACGGCCGGAGGTTTAGGCCGCTCCGGCGACCCATTCGACACGCTGACCGAGGCAGAAGCCGCGTCCAGCGCGGGTCACACGATCTATGTATTCACGGGCGACGGTACGACAGCTGGTCAGAGCCTCGGCATCACGATGAAGGCCAACCAGCGCCTTATCGGTAATGGTGTTCAGCTTGACGTACCGGTTTCGGTAAATGGCGGTCCGAACCCGACGGTCCTCAGACCAGCGGGAGCGCAGCCATTGATCGACAACACGAACGCGGGCGGGAACGGCGTTACGTTGCCAGACATTACGGGAGTTCTTGTTCGGGGACTAAATATTGCCGGCGTTGTTAATGCGATTGATATGACTTTGACGCCGGCAAATGCCTCTAGCGTTGTAGTAGAGATCGGCAACAACACAATAAGGGCCGCCGGAGCCGAGGGTATCGACGTAAATGGCGGCGGTACCGGGACTACCACCTTAAGCATTCACGACAATACCGTTACGGCGACAGGCAACGGCATCGATATCCAGCGAACCGGCGGGTCGGTCGTGATCACTAATTTTTCGAATAACGCCATTTCGGGGGACACCGGAGGAACGGGGATCAATGTAGTCGGTACGGGCGCTACCGTTCTGTTTGACGCAGATCCTAGCAGTGGCTCTTTTCAGACCGTCTCGGGTGGCACTACCGTCATCGGCCAATCCGGCAACGGAGTCGGCGCTTCGGGAATCATACTCAGCAATATAAGGGGAGATCTCAGCTTCACCGATCTAGACATCTTTGCCGACGGTGGCGCTGGGCTACAGATACTTGGAACGACTCCGAATTACACCGGATCTTCGGGTACGAGAGTTACCGTGCCGGCAGGTGTGTCCACGCTCTCGTCATCCGGCGGTCCGGCCGCTAATATTTCTCAGGCTAATGTAAATCTTCAGTTGGTCAGTTTATCAAGTTCGATAACCACGGCCACCACCGGCGTAACACTTGATCGAACGAGCGGGACATTTTCCGCTCCGTCAGGAAGCAGCATTACCAGTACGAATGCAGCCGGAACAGGATTTCTGATCGACGGCGGAAGCGTTGCCACAGCAAACGTTAATGTCACGTACGGGGGTACTATAACTGCTGATATCGGAAGGCTAGTGCAGATCCAAAATGTCACGGCGGCGGGAAGCTCCCATTCATTCACCGGGAATATCACAGATAACGGTGATGGCGACGGCGGCGAAACGGGCATCTCGTTGACCGGAAATACCGGAGCGACGATGACCTTTAGCGGCGGCATGACCGTGCGCACTACAGTTAACCCCGCGTTCACCGCGACCGGCGGCGGCACGGTCAATGTGACGCAGAACAATACGTCGATCGTCAACACACTGAGCACGACGACCGGAACGGCATTGAATGTCGCGAACACAACCATCGGCGCTAGCGGCCTGACATTCCGAAGTATCTCTTCCAATGGCGGTACCGGTAATGGGATCGTACTTGACACCACCGGATCGAGCGGCGGACTGACGGTCACCGGCGACGGAACGAATACATCGGTCGGCGGTAATGCGAGCGGCGGCACGATCCAGAATAAGTCGGGTGCGGACGGCAACAACACTCAGGGGATCGGTATCTATTTGAGGAACACGTCGAACGTCGAGCTTCGCCGAATGACCGTGACCGGCACGAACGAGAACTTCGGCATTCGTGGCGAGGCGGTGAATAACTTTACTCTTCAGTATTCGACGATAAGCGGCACTAATGGTACGAGCCCGAGCATTGCAAGCTACGGCGAGGGGAGCGTTTATTTTGGCGGCGCGAGCATCAATGGGATCACCGGGTCGGCAACCGTTACAAATATCAACGTCAGCGGGGGCCGTTCGCGTAACTTCTCGGTCGTCAACACTTCCGGAACGCTAAATCGAATAACCGTTACGGGAAGTACCTTTGGACAGCCACTTGCCGCAAGCGACAATGACAACCTTGCGATCGAGGCTCGCAACGCAAGCACGGTCGTAAACGCGACAATTCAGAGCAACACCTTTACGGGATCCGCGGGCGATCAGCTCGATTTCACCGGCCAGACGGGCACCACAATGGATCTCGTTTTTGGCGGGGCTGGAGGGCTGGCTAACACACTCACAAACAACCACCCCAACAATATCATCGGCGGCGGTGGCATCACGATCGCAACGCAAGGAGCATTAACTTTTAACGCGTCGAATAACAGCATTCGCGGAGCCAATGGAAGCGCAGTGACTCTGCAAAAAGCATCTGCCGGCACGTCGCTTAGTGGTACGTTCGCGAATAATTTGATCGGCGACGCGGCTACGGCAGGTTCCGGTTCGGCTACGGGCAACGGCATCTTCTGGTCATTTGCAGGGGGGGGTGTGATCACGTTGGCGATCACGAATAATACGATAACCCGATATAACGGCAATGCTGCTATCTTTGCCGACAATACCGGCGGCACTTACGCTGTCAACGCCACTATTACAGGCAATGTCGCTAGCGCTCCTGGAGGCGGTGCCTTTGCGGGCCTGGCTCTTGCGGCCGGAGCTCCTGCAAGTGCTGATGACATTGACGTTTGCGCGTCCATTACCGGCAATGACTTCAGCGCGGGCGACCCGACAAATGCTAACGACATTATCCTGGGCGTAAGCACTGGAGCGTCGTCGATCCGACTGCCAGGATACGGGGGAGCGTCGCTTGCAAGTGTTCAGAGCTTCGTGCAAGGCAACAATTTGAATCCTGGAACGACCGTAGTCACGGCTTATGTCGACGCCCCGGCCACAGCGGCGAACTTTATCGGTGGAGCCGCCTGTACCTTGCCATCCACGGCAGCTGAACCGGCTGATGATCTTCTGCGGCAGTACAGCGCCATTATTCAGGAACTGGATACACAAGAGATTGTGAGACCTGTCTACATGACGCCGCTTGCACGACGGCTATATGAGCACAGGAACGGCGTTCCATATGTCGAGTCGCCTTTGCAGCTTGGATCTTCAACGAGCCTTATTGATCATCTCAATTCGCGGATACGCGCGATCGGGATGGGGCGAACGTCGAACTCTGCCGAAGTGCCTTGGCGTTCACATGCCTTACCGTCTGACGCGACCGCGTTCGATGAACCACAAAGAGCCAGGTTTGGACGCCATGGTGATGCACCGATCGATCCCGAAACCGCGTCGGTATTGTCGTCCTCGGGCTTTGTTACAGCCTTTATCGACCTTGCAAAAGCGATTCCGACAATACTCGTTCCGACGGTGGTAGCTCAAGAGCGTGTGCCGCGGGAACCTGCAACTAGGATCAACCGCAAGAGGGAGACACCTTTATCTGGAGAGACAGTTATGGTAGACGCCGGTGGGGGAGGATTCACGCTGCCAGCGGGCGGGTCCGTAACGATCAAGTTCCGCGTGACGATCGACAACCCGCTTGGTTCGCCGGCCTCCCAGGTCTGCAATCAGGGTATCGTCACCGCCACCGGCGGCATCAACGTCGTTACCGACGATCCCGACACGGGAGCACCGGCCGATGCGACGTGTACCGTTCTTGATGTACCTGATCTGACGGCAACAAAGACCAATAACGTAAGCGGATCTGCAACCGTCGACAACCCGTTCACGTGGACGGTCACTCTTGCCAACACGGGCACGGGCACAGCGATGTTTTCGGATGGGCAGACTATTTTTACCGACAACCTTCCGAGCAGCGGGCTGAATTATGGCTCTCCAATGACTAACGCTGCGACCGGAATTACGGGCACCATTTTGTGTTCGGTCGTCTCGAATGATCTGACATGCACCGCGAGCGGTGGTCCTGTTACGTTTGCCGGAACGACAGGATCAGTGAATGTCGTCCTCAGTGCTACTCCTACGACTCCCGGGGTCTACGGCAATCCGCGCGGCGGTGGAATATGTAAAGTTGATCCGCTGGGGCCCAACGGCGTTGTGATCGAAGGTAATGAGGCTAATAACACCTGCAGCAATTCGGTTACTGCCTTTGCTCCGGCGGTCGTGACCAAAGCGTTTTCGCCAACAAGCGTCAATCCCGGCGGAACGTCGACAATGACGATAACCATCTCGAATCCGGCAGCGAATCCGGGATCGCTGACCGGTGTTTCCTTTACGGATAACCTTCCCGCCGGAATGACCCATCAGGCCGGCACTGTATCGACCAATTGCCCGGGCGGAACCGCCGGTGGGACGGCGAATACGGTCTCGCTTTCGGGCGCGACGATCGCTGCGGGAGCGTCGTGTCAGTTGACTGTAACCGTAGCAGCCACGCAAACCGGACTTAATAGCGTGACCGTCACCTCGACCAACGGCGGCAATTCGATCCCGGCAACTGCGACCCTTACGACCTGTGTGGCTCCGCCTGCCAATATGGTCGCGTGGTACTCAGGCGACAATACTCCGCGCGATATTGCGGGAGGAAACGACGGAATGCTCGTAAACGGCACGACCTATGCATCCGGGAAAGTCGACACCGCCTTCAATTTTGATGGGGTGAATGATGTCGTTACCGCTCCAGGGAACGGTCCGCTAAACATAACGGGAAATCAGCTCTCGCTTGACGCTTGGGTATACCCGAGAACGTACGTAAATGGCGGCTTCATAGTTGGTAAGAGTGCTCTTTCCGATCACCCGTACGTGATGTACAACGTTGGAACGAACATCCACCTGATTGTGTCGACAACCTCGTTGAACAATCAGGAGTTCAATACGGGATATTCGACTCCGTTGAATCAGTGGACACATCTTGCGATGACCTACGATGGAACGCTGGGGTCGAACCAGCTCAAGCTGTTTGCAAACGGCGTTCAGGTTTTCCAGACGAACATTGTCGGCACCAATCTTCGAAGTTCGACCTTGCCGGTGGCGATCGGAAATCGGGCTACGGATCCGGTCACTTCCTTCGACGGCCTGATCGATGAGGTCGAGATATTCTCACGTGCTCTTGCGCAGTCCGAGATCCAGGCGATCTTCAGCGCTGACGGCGGGGGTAAGTGCAAGCCTTCCGATCTGCGCGTCGACAAAACGCATACCGATCCTTTTGCCCAGGCATCGACTGGAAACACGTACACGATCACGGTCTCGAATGACGGCCCTGAGCCAACGACCGGGACAACGACCCTGACAGAGAACCTACCTGCCGGGCTCACGGCTACTGCTCTGAGCGGCGGAGGTTGGACATGTCCGGGGCCGTTCCCGGCTACCGGCCCTGCGGTCCTGACCTGCACGAGCACTGATGCCATCGCTAGCGGAGCTAGCTTCCCGGCGTTGACTCTCACGGTTACCGTGGGCGTCGATGCTCCTAGTGTGACTAACTCCGTGACCGTCTCGGGCGGTGGGCAGTTGGATACGTCCGACGATACGGATAACGACCTGACCAATCTCACACCGGTCGCCAATCTCTCGATCACCAAATCTGATAGCGCCGACCCGGTAAACGCCGCCTCCGGATTTAGTTACAGTCTGGACGTTAGCAACTTGGGTCCGAGCACAGCGACCTCACTGACGGTAACGGATACGCTGCCGGCTGGCGTGAACTTCGTTAGTGCAAGCGGTACTGGCTGGTCGTGTGGCCAATCCCTCAGCGTAGTCACGTGTACTCGTGCGGCGCTTGCTGTTGGGGCAGCGCCTACGATAACGATCAATGTAACTGCCCCGAATGAGGGCGGTACTGTTACAAACACGGCCTCGGTAACATCAGCGGCAAACGATCCTTCGCCTGGCAATAACGATGACTCCGAAGCGACGGCCGTTCAGGCTGTGGCCGATCTGGCAATAACTAAGACGGACGGTGTTACCACGGTCCAGGCCGGCCTCACGACGACCTATACGATCACGGCAAGCAATTCCGGGCCGAGCAGCGCACCCGGATCGACTGTGTCTGACACGTTCCCGGCAGCTCTTCAGAATGTCACGTGGACCTGCGTCGGTGCTGGCGGAGGAACTTGTTCTGGGGCCGGCTCCGGAAACATCAACGACGCGGTAAATCTTCCCGCCGGCGGCTCGGTAACCTACACCGCAACCGGAACGGTGGACATTCTAGCTACGGGCTCGCTAGCCAATACCGCAACGGTTTCGGTCCCGGCCGGTACCAACGACGCGAACGCCGGCAACAATTCGGCCACCGATACCGATACAGTCCTCTCTTGTGTGACGAACCCGATCGTTCTCAACAATGCGAACGACGGCCCTGACAGCCTGCGCCGTCAGGTCGCGATCGCGTGCCCGGGTTCGACGATCACGTTCGGAAACGGTTTGCCCGGCGGGACTGACTTCACCGATGCCTCGCCCGACACGATCTCGCTATCAACCGGCCAGGTCACGCTAAGGAGAAACGTGATCATTCAAGGCCCGGGTGCAGATCTAATAACAGTTGCGAACACTCTGGCTGCGAGCCGGGTCTTTGGTGTAAATGGAGGGGTAAATGCCGTGATTTCGGGCATGACCATAACTGGGGGCAGTTCCTCCAACGGAGGCGGGATCTCTAACAACGGTACCCTGGAATTACGAAGCGTCGAACTTACTGGCAATTCTTCGGCGGGCTCGAACGGCGGCGGGATTTACAACTTTAGCGGTGGCAGCTTAACGATCAATAACTCAACTGTCAGCAATAACTCAGCGGCTTCCGGTGGCGGGATCGCAAACGGCGGCTTGTTAACGCTGAATAACTCGACCGTCAGCGGTAATTCGGCCGGCGGTCCTGGCGGCGGCGGGCTCTCAAACTTCGGTCCAGTAGCAACCCTGAATGGTTCGACCATCAGCAATAATTCGGGCGGCTCAGGTGGCGGGATCGTCAATATAGCGATGAGCATCGTTAACTTAAATAGCTCAATTATTGCCAATTCACTTTCTGGGGGCGATTGCTTCAATGGCGGTATCATTAATGCCAGCTATTCGTTGATCGAGGATGGCCTGCTTTGCGCTAACGGCACGAATTCTAACAACCTCACGGGCGATCCAGGCCTTGCCCCGCTCGACGATAACGGCGGGCCGACGCGGACGCATGCTTTGTGCATTGCGATGGGTGTTCCGGACGCGAGTTGTACAGGTGTAAGCCCGGCGATCGACAAAGGCTTTTGCTTTGCGTGCGGAGCACCGCCCAATTATGACCAACGCGGTCCGGGACCGAACTTCCTACGTCCATTCGACTTGCCCGATGGCACGTTCCCAGATGCAGCGGGCGGCGACGGTTCAGATATCGGAGCTTACGAACTCAACAACACACCTCCGACAAACACGCCGGTAGTCGGGATCACGCGACAGGCCGGATCACCGGGATCCAGTTCGATGGTCACGGAGGTCGGAGACATCGAGACACCGGTCGGCAGTCTGACGATGTTGGTGAACGGCGGGGCGACGGCAACGGTCAACGGCGTGACGGTAACGCTGACGGATTCGAACGGAGGTGCTCCGGGTATCAATCCGAACGCCGGGGGACAGGTATCCGCCGACGTTATCGCAGCCTGCGGAGCGACGACGGCGACGTTCACGCTGCGCGTAACAGATGACGGGGGGCTCTTCACCGACGCGGTGCTGACCGTAACGGTGACGGCAAATACACCGCCGGTTCTTACGTACACAAATCCTGCAGCAGTGGTATTCGGGCAGGGCGGTATCGTCGTGAATCCGGCGACGGGGCCGAGTGATAACGGTTCTGTAACGAGCGTGCAGGTGCAGTCGACGGGAACGTTCACGGGCAGCGTCGGCGTCAATGCAGCGGGTGTCGTGACCATCTCGAACGCGGCCCCGGTCGGAACGCACACGATCGAGATCCGTGCGACCGACAACTGCGGTGCGATAAGGGACGCGACGTTCCAGTTGACGGTCAATAAAGCCAATACTTCGACGACGATAGTGTCAGATGACCCGGACGCGAGTGTATTCGGTCAGAACTACACGGTCGTGGCGACGGTCGCAGCGACGCCGCCAGGGGCGGGAGTGCCGACGGGAACGATCAGCGTGTCTGACGGCACGAACAACTGCCTTATCACTCTGCCGGCGACGAGTTGTCAGCTGCCGAGCACGTCGCCCGGGGTCAAGACCCTGACAGCAACCTACTCCGGCGACACGAACTTCAACGGAAGTTCGCAAACTACGACACACACGGTGAATGCGGCGGATACGATGACGGAGGTGATGAGTTCGCCGAACCCTTCGGTCTACGGGCAGTCGGTGACTTTTACTGCGACGGTGACGGCGGTTGCTCCGGGGGCGGGAGTTCCGACGGGAACGGTCACGTTCCGCGATGGCGGGACGGATTGTGCGACGGGCGTTGTGATCGGCAGTTCGCCGGTCAACGGAGCGGGCCAGGCTACGGTGGCGACATCGACGCTTGCGGCCGGTGCTC